>NZ_JBJZOO010000019.1:0-65882 GCF_047200775.1 Nocardia spongicola
GGCCCGAGCCGTAACGCCCCTGCGCACCGTCGAGATGACGGAAAGCGCCACCGCCTTTGTCGCCACCGGCGGGCGCCTCCGTATCCGCCCGGAGGTCGCCGAGATCCCGTGGCCTGGCGAGCCCGCACACCACTTCCGCACCCAGTTCGAGGGCCCGACCTCGTTCTGGCTCGATGCCGAGAACAGTGACCACACTGCCGCCCGCTATTCCGTGATGGGCGGGACCTCGGACGACGTCCACCTCACCTACGACGTGGCACGCAAGCAACTCACGATGAGCGGACCGATCGGCACCCGCACAGTAGCCGGCGATCTCTTCGCCTTGATCGGCGATCTGCTCGAGGCCATATCGGTCGATTCCGATGAACTCCCAGCCGATATCCCGTACCGAGGAGGTCTGGTCGGATATCTCGGATACGAGTTGAAGGCGCTGTGTGGCGGAACATCCGCCCACACCTCGTCCACCCCCGACGCATCCCTGCTCTGGCCTGCCCGCTTCGTCGTCCTCGACCATCACGAACACCGCGCATGGAGTGTCGCGACCGTCCCGGCACCACGGGGCGCCACACGATCGGAGTCGTCCACAGCGCTCCGGAACACGTCCGCGCGGGCCTCCAGCGCGGACTATCGACCGGGTCCGGTCGACGCGGGCGCGCTCGATCTGCGCGATGACCGAACCACCTATCTGTGGAATATCCGGGAAGCGAGTCGCCTGATCCGGAACGGCGAGTCATACGAGGTGTGCCTGACGAACCGGGCGACGTTGCCCGCCCCGCACGATCGGCTCGCCGCCTACGAGCGGATGCGCGCGGCCAGCCCGGTTCCCTACGGCGCCTACCTCAGACTCGGGGATATCACCGTGCTCAGCTCCTCACCAGAGTTGTTCCTCGATATCGCCGCGTCTCGCGAGGTCAGTAGTGCCCCGATCAAAGGAACAAGACCTCGGGGCTGTTCCCCTCGGGAAGACGAACACCTGCGGCACGAACTCGCCGCAAGCGTGAAGGACCGCGCCGAGAACCTGATGATCGTCGATTTGGTACGTCATGACCTCAATGCGGTGTGTGAACCCGGCTCGGTGCATGTCCCCGAGCCGTTCATGATCCAGTCCTTTCGCTCTGTCCACCAGATGGTCTCGGTCGTCAGGGGCAGGCTGCGCGAAGGCGTGCGCTCGGTCGAGGCCATACGCTCGTGCTTCCCTCCCGGGTCCATGGTCGGAGCGCCGAAGATTCGCACGATGGAGATCATCGACCGCCTCGAGAACGAAGCACGCGGTGTCTACTCAGGTGCCATCGGATGGCTCGACGCATCAGGCGCTGTCCGGCTGAATGTGGTGATCCGCACCGCGGTGCTACGCGACGACGAGGCCAGAGTAGGGATCGGCGGCGCGATCACCGCGCTATCGGACCCGGAAGACGAGTTCACCGAAATTCTGGTCAAAGCGAGTGTGCCGCATCATGCCCTCGTCGGCGCGCCCGCTGTCCGCCCCGAACGGAAGGTAGCGCCGTGAACGCCCGCGTCGTCATCCTGGGGAACGGGGTGATCGGACGATGGATCGCCCGGGACATACTGGCATCCCAGAGCGACGTCGTCACCGTCGACCTGCACGACGGCGATGTCGTCGCCGACGTGACAGCACCGGACCCCGAGCTACGGGCACTGGTGGGACATGCCGAGACCGTCGTCCTATCACTGCCGGATTCGGCAGGCATCACGACGCTGCCGTGGGTGGCCGGGGCAGTCGGCGCGAACGTGCCGGTGGTGACTACATCGTCGGTGCAGACACCGTACTTCGAGTTCCCGCGCGAGCCGGACTTCCGCGGCACACTCGTCGGGTTCACGCCGATGTTCAATCCCGTGCTCGCCGCCGAAGGCCGTCCGATCCTGGTGATCGCCGACGACCGCAGCCGACCGGCCGCGGTCGACCAGCTGACCGAGTGGGCCAGGACCGTCGGCGCCGCTCCCACTGTCACCGCACCGCAAGAGCACGACGAAGCCATCCGATTGGTACAGATCTTGCCGCACGCGGCGGCACTCGGTGTCGCTGGAGTATTGGCGTCGTCGGGTGCCGACGCCCGCATGCTCTGGAGCATCGCACCACCACCGGCCAAAGTTCTGCTCGCTGTCCTCGCTCGTATCCTCGCGGGATCGCGGGAGGTGTACGGCGATATCCAGCGCGCCGAGCCCGCGCCGGATGTCCGGCACCAGCTTCGTGAGGCCATCGGCCGACTCGACGGACTCGGTTCGGACGGTTTCACAGCACTACTCGACGAATGGGCCGACCACATCGGTCCCGAGGTGCTCACCGAGGCCAACCGCACCGCTCGAGACCTGTACCGCCTGGCTTAGCAGGAGAGAAAACCCGCGACCGTCCGCGCCAGGAACACGCGCCGACCCCAGAACAGACGAAAGAGTGGTGCCTGATGAACAACGCCTGCCCATACCCCGCCCACCGGACCTCGCGGCTGCATCCACCGCGAGAGTATTCGGAGCTACAGGACAAATATCCGATCCAGCGCTCGCTACTACCGAGCGGCCGAACGGGTGTGGTCGTCACGAGGTACGACCACATCCGGCGACTCCTCGACGACGACCGGCTCAGCGCAGACGAGCGCCGACCCGGCTATCCCTTCCTGTACGAGGACGATTTCGAGTCACCGCTCGCAGGCACCTTCGCGCACAGCGACGGCGAGCGCCACCTGAAAGTGCGCAGGATCCTCGGCCGCGAGTTCACCCGTAACCGGGTCGAGGAGGCCCGTCCGCTGGTCACACGGCTGGCGAACGAGGCGCTCGATGCCATGGAGCACTCCGGCCCGCCGGCCGAACTCGTCGGAGACTATGCGCTGCCGGTGACCGCGGGCACAATCTTCCGGCACCTCGGCGTCTCCGACGCCGACCGGCCCATCATCGAATCGAATACCAGGGCGATGATGGACGCCACCAGTTCGGAGCAGGAAGTCGGCGCCGCTGTCGGGGCGATCGTCGCACATCTGGACAAGATCATCACCAGCAAGGAGCAGGCAGCAGGTGATGACCTCCTGTCCCGCCTGGTGCACGGCGAGCTGCTACCGGGAAACCTCGAACGCGACGACGTAGTCTCGATCGCGATGATCGTGCTGGTTTCGGGCTCGGAGACCACCGCGACAATGATCGGCCTCGGTACCTACTCTCTGTTACAACACCCGGACCAGTTGCGTCGCTTACAAGACGACCCCTCGCTCTGGAGATACGCCGTCGACGAACTGATGCGGCACCAGACGATCATCACCAACCCGATCCAGCGAGTGGCCGTAGCGGACATCGAGTTCGAAGGTGAGGTGATCAAGGCCGGTGAGGGTGTGCTGATGGTGCTGGAGGCAGGCAACCGCGACCCGCGTCATTACCCGGATCCCCACACGTTCGACATAACCAGACATGCGCGCGACCACCTCACCTTCAGCCATGGGCCGCATACCTGCCTCGCGAGCTCGTTCGCCCGCATGGAGCTCGAAGTGATCTTCGCGGCACTGTTCGCGCGGTTCCCGCGACTACGTTTGGCCGTCGACCCCGAGGACGTGCCGATGCGGCCCGAATCAGTCGGTATGTACGGCGTGGAGCGGCTGCCTGTGGTCTGGTGACCGCGACCAGACCACAGGGCAACGAACTGCCGGTTCAGCTCCCGGCCTCCGCACGCAGTCGCCGCCGGTCGACCTTGCCGTTCACATTCTGCGGAAGGACCGTCAGGCGTCGAGTGCGCGCCGGGATCATATGGTCAGGCAGACGCGCGCGCAGATGCGTGAGCAGCGCGTCGTCCTGGACATCTCCTACGACGAATGCCGTCAACTCGGTTCCCGCACCCACACTGTGGGCTATTACGGCGACATCGTCGACTCCGACGCAGGTTCGGGCGCAGTGCTCGATCTCCTGTGGCTCCACCCGGTGGCCGTCGATCTTGACCTGATCGTCTGTACGTCCGACGACATACAGCAGTGCGCGGCCATGCTCGTCGGTGCGCTGCTCCACCAGGTCACCGGTGCGGTACCAGTCCGAACTCTCCGGCCGGTCGACCGTCTCCCATCCCTCGCGAGTGCCGCTCCGGACGAAGGCGCCGTGGTTATCGCGCGACGCGACGTACCCCGCGAATCGTTGTGCGCCACGCACAACCAACTCGCCGCGGTTCGCGGCTCCGTCCACCGGCATGAGTGAATAGTCGACCGCCGGGTGGGGGCGACCGACCGGGAGGACTCCGCGCTGGTCTACCAGCCACTCCGCGGGATCACGCGGAGCGATGTAGTCGAAACAGGTGCAGGTGAGCTCGGTGGGTCCGTACACATTCGCGAGCCTGCTCGTAGACGCCGCTTCCATCCAGCGACGGGTCTGGTCGTATCGCAGCAGTTCACCCCCGAACAGGCTCCACCGCAGCCCATCCATCGCTCCCGGCTCCAGGTCGCCCATCAGGTCGGCCATAGTTATCGACTGCGGAGTGGAGAACCAGTGTGTAAGGCGAGCTTCGGCGATGAACGAGGCGGGCTTCACCAGTACCTCGTGCCCTGGGTCTACCAAGGTGCCACCAGCAGACCACGCCAGCCACATATTGAAAACCGAGAGATCCCACGCGATGTCGGCTGTCTGAGCAACGCGCATCGGCTCTGTTGTCGCGTAGGTGCGGACGATATGGGGAAGCCAGCTCCGCACATTGTCATCGGTGATGGGGACGCCCTTGGGTGTCCCCGTCGAACCGGAGGTGAAGATGGTGTAGGCCTCGTTGCGGGGTTCGCCGGTTCTCGCGGCCGGGTAGGTCAGCTCGGCGCCTTCCGTCGAGGGATCGACCTGTTCGAAAACCAGCCCTGCACAACGCATGCCCAGCTCACGAGCGAGCCCGGCATGATGCTCGGTGTACAGCAGTACGCCGACCTCCGCGTCCTGCAGGGCCGCGGCCAATCGAGAGGCGGACATCGACGGGTTGAGCGGCACGATAGAGCACCCCAGACGCACCAGCGCCCAATACGCGACGTATGTCTCCAGAGTGCGGCTGGTCAGCACACCCACGCGGGCAGGTGTCCCCAGGTCGTGAGCGATCCTCCGCCCGAGAGCTCCCGCGCGGTCCCACAATTCCCGGTAGGTGAGTTCCTCCCCCGCCACAGAAACCGCCGATGCACCCGGTACGCGGTCTACCGAACGGTGCAGCACATTCCTCAGGAACCGGCCGCTCATCGGTCGTCCCCGTTCGTGACGACAGCGAAGACTTCGGACGCGGTTGCTGCCGCGAACACCGCCGTCACATCGGGAGTGGTGTCCGGATGTAGTTCGCCGAGGGCTGCCATGAGCCGAACTCGGTGCATAGAACGCCAGCGCACCTCCTGATCGAAGTCGGATCGCAAACCAGCTGCGTTCACAGGTAATTCGAGACGTTCGACGACCTCGATGAATTCGTCCCGGGTCGGCCCGCTCATGCCTCGGCCTCCACGACGGTTACGACGGCTGATGTGAAAGTGAAGCCCGTTCCCGAGCCGTTGATCACGACGTGGTCACCCGGGGTCAACGTCCCCTCGATATGGTCGAGCGCCGCGAAGGGATCACCTGCGCCGAGGTGCCCGACCGTCCGCCCCCACTCCCAGGTCGATCGCTCGACCGCGACGCCCGCGGCGGTCCGCGCGTCCCAGTCGGTGAGAGTGAGGCCCATATTCGGAAAGATCCATGCGGTGACCTGATCGGTGGTTATCCCCGCCTCGGCCAACGCGGTGTCGATCGTGGACTGCTCGGTGGCCCGAATCCGAGAGACGAGGTCGATCATTGCCTCGGGGCCGTGTTCTTCGACGTAGGTTGCGACACGACCCGCGACATCGATCGGCCAACCGGATTGACCGGTATGGCGCATCCAGGGCACGCCCGCTCGCTGCAACGGTTCATGCGTGGTGTCGCTTGCCGAGACGATCGAGCGGATCTGTAGTCGTTGGGGCCGGTTCGACAGCACCAACGCGGTGCCCGCATCGCCGTACAACGTGCCCGGGGTGCCGTAGCGGGCATACATCGGTGGCGCGAACACATCGCTCGTAGCCAGGAGCGCATACGCGGGATCGGTCCGTGCGGCAAGGAACGCGGCACCCAGTTCGAGCGACGCCAATGCACCATTGGATGCCTGCCGCACCTCCGAGGGCACCCCATCACCTTTGAGCAACCGGTGGTGCAAGTAGGCGGCGCAAGCAAAATCGTCCAGGCCTTGGAAACCCACGCATGCGTGTAGCAGCAGGTCCGCGTTGGTTCCGAGCGCTGCGCGGTCCAGTGCCTGCTCCGCAGCGCCTACCGCCAGTTCGATTGCCGGGACATCCTCACAGATCGACACCGACACATAGCCGTCGTCCTTGGCGAGATCGATCGGGTACTCCCCGGCCGTCACCGCCTCATCGATCGACCGCAACTCACCCAAAGCAGTACCGGTGCCAGCGATATAGATATTTTCCAGTCGCACCATGGCTCCTATCACCGATTCGATCTCCTTCCTCACCGTCGCGAGTTGCCACGCTCCTGCCTTCTCCTTGCGTGCGCAGCACCACGACAACTCGGGGCAAAGTGGATGAACAGCGGAGGACGGAGGCGCACAAGGCACGCGCAGAGATGAACAGAAGCCTGCGTGCGCGCGATCGTGATGGTCCCTGATCCCGAACCAGAGGGGTGACACATGAGTATCGAGGACCAGATCCGATCCATCATCGACGACGACATGATGACGGAATCCGATGCGATGTCCATCAAGGACGGCGACAGTCTTCGTTCCGACCACGGCATGGATTCCCTTGGGTTCGTCGAACTGCGGGTCCAGTGTGAGAACAAGTTCGGTATCCGTATCAGCGATGACGACTTCACCCCGGAGAACTTCCGTTCTGTCAGCACAATCGCCGAGCTCGTACGAACCCGCCAATGATGGTGAACCGACGTCCCGAAGGACAGACCACCGACGCACAACGCCTGGTCGACGGCATGGATCTGCATCTCGACCACTACGGCGGTAGGCAGCTCGATCTCGCCGTCATCGGCGGCGACGGCATCTGGGCCGACGCCGTTGTCACCGCAGGCCCCCGACGCGGTGAGCTGATCCGCGCCATGGACGCCAGTGGCACCTACGCCAGCGCATGTCTGGGAGCCGCACATCCTGTGGTTGCAGACGCCCTGGCCACCGGGCTGGCTGCCGGACAAGCCACCGACGAAATCGGCGCCGCCGAGCGCTCGGAGTTCCTCCTGGATCTGCTCGGCCCCGATGGGCTGCTCGTCGATCACTTCGCGTACGGCGATTATGTCGCGAGTGGACGTAGCTCTGGATCGGAAGGTCTGGAGCTCGCGCTGCGACTCGTGCTGGAATCTCGGGTCGACATGTCCACCGGCCGGGCAGGCCCGCGGGCAGGCCGGGACACTGTGCTCGCTTTCGAAGGCGCATGGCACGGCTGGACGGGGGGCCTGCTTCCCTTGCTGAACCGCCGTCACTACCGACGCGGCCTGCCGATACCGGATACGGCGGCGGCTTCGGGATTGACCGTGCGACACATCCCTTTCGGCGACGAAGACGCACTCCATGCGTTCATCGACGAGTACGGCAACCGCCTGCTGGCGACCGTGATCGAGCCCATTCAGGGCGACGCAGGCATCCTCGAACCTCCCGACGGATACCTGCGCGAGGTCGCTGATCTCACCGCGCGTGCGGGAGGTCTGCTCGTCGCCGACGAAGTACTGACCTTCGCCAAAACCGGTGCGCTGCTGGCCATGCGCGACTCCGACGGACCAGTGCCAACCGATGTGACAGTGGTCGGCAAGAGCATCGGAATGGGAGCTATCCCCTTCTCTGTGGTCATCGCCCGTCGTGAACTGCGTATCCGTACGTCCGGCGCGGTATCCACCAATGACTTACGCCCTCTCGCGTGCAGCGTGGCCCGGCACGGGTTGCGTCACATCCACGACACCGGACTCCTCGCGTCCTCCGCGGAACGTGGCGACGAACTGATCTCCAGGATGAATCAGGAACTGGTCGGACAGCGCGGCCACCTCTTCCGTGAGGTGCGCGGGACCGGGGCGCTGCTCGGCGTGGAGATGACCGAACTCGGATCCGAGCGAATCCCCGCACTGCGGCGCTCGCTCGCGGAACACGGCGTACTGGTGGAGTTCATGGCCGGCGCCGGACGCCGCTCCCGGAATCACCGCTACGTGTTCCCCACATTACGTATCGTCCCGCCCCTGACGATCACCTCCGATGAGTCGGCCGAGCTGGTCGACCGGCTGGCGCGCGGCATCGATGCTTTCGAGGCAGCGGGAGCCCCCCGATGAGCCTGGGTTCGCTGCGCCACGTGATCGAGCACATCGACACCGACGCGCAGGGCGTCGTTCACTTCACGAGGTATCTTTCCCTCTTCGAGACCGTGGCCCTGCGCGGACTCGATAAGCATGCCGCGGACTCGGCGAACTGGATCACGGCCCATCACGACCTGGCCATTGCCACCATTTCAGCGGTATACCGATCCCCGGCACGGTACGCCGAACCGATCGACATCACGGCGGAGGTCGAGCGGGTCACCGGCGCGCGCATCATCGTCCACACGAGAGCCACCACCAAGGACGGAATGGTGGAAATCGCCACCGGCGCGCTGACGTTCTGCCTCGTCGATCGCGAAGGCCGTGCCAAGCCCATTCCCGCAGAACTGCGATCGAGTCTCATGAGCGGACAACCAACCATTTCGCAGGAGAACAACCATGCCTGACGTGTCGACAAGCATCTCCGCCGCGCATACCGAAGATCCTGCGGACAATCACGCGGCGCACCACACCGACAGCATGCTCGGCTTCAGCCAGATCAAGTCGCTACTGCGCCATCGTCACCCGATGCTCTACCTCGACCGGGTAACGACGCATGTCCCGGGAGAATCACTCACCGGGCTGTTGGCCGTGTCCGGGAACATGGACGCGATCGCCGGTCATTTCCCGGAGCGGGCGGTATTTCCGGGAACCCATCTCGCGCAGACATTCTCCCAAGCAGGCATCGTGCTCTACTTGCTGAGTTCCCGCCCGCTCCGGGACGACGAGATGACCCTCATCGGTTCGTTGAATTCACGTTTCACCGCTCCGGTCGTCCCGGGGGATGTGGTCCAGTTCGATCTCAGAGTGCGGCGACTGCTGGACGATATGATGCTGTTCGGAGCCCGAGCGCACGTCGAACAGCGTACTGTCGCACTCTTTCGTGGGACACTGAGCCGGGTATCGCTCGATCGTATGGGCGAGCAGCTGTGGTGACACCGGTCGCGATCACCGGCTACGCCTGGTCGACCCCTCTCGGCACCGGAATCGACGAGGTGTGGAGTGCCCTGCTACAGGGCAAAGGGGGCCTAGGACCGGTACCGAGCCCGCACCAGCTGCGTAACCTCGACGCGGGGTTGGCCGCAGGCTTGGACTACACCCGGACCAGTCCGGCAGACCGGATCGTATACCTGGCTCGGCACGGTTTCTCAGCAGTGCTGGAGAACGCCGGACTTGACGCGGCGGCATCGACGAAGCGGTGGGCGGTGGTCCTCGGAACAAGCTTCGGCGCGTCCCTCGACACCGAGCAGGGGTTGTTCGCATGGGCTGAACAGTCTTGTGCCGAGTTCGGACTACCGGCCCCAGTTGTCCTGTCCACCACCTGTTCCAGCGGAGTAGACGCGATCTCCGTCGGCCGCGACCTGGTGCTGGCCGGTCTCGCCGACGTATGCCTGTGCGGTGGTATCGACGTACTCACGGAGGCCAAGCGGCTGGGGCATTCCGTACTCGGGACGATGTCACCGCATACTGTCCGCTCATTCGACACCAGTGCCGACGGCATGCTGGTCAGCGAAGGATACGGACTGGTCGTCCTGGAGTCCGATCACCATCGCCGAACCCGTGGCGGCTCGGTCCTCGGCGAGATGATCGGCTGTGGCTCGAGCAACGATGCCGCAGGTCTCACCGAGCTCGACCCCTCTGGATCCTATGTGGCCAGGGCGATCGGTCTCGCACTGCGCGAGGCGGACGCCGAGCCATCGGATGTCGCCGTAGTGAGCGCCCACGCCACGGGAACCACGATCAACGATTACGCGGAGGCGCATGCGCTCGGCCTGGCTTTCGGCGACACCGAGCCGGGACCGATGGTGGCCGCCACCAAAGGTGCGCTGGGGCATAGTCTCGGCGCTACGGGGGCCGTCGAGCTGATCGTCACTTTGCAGATGCTTCGTACCCGACAGGTCCCTCCGGTGCTCGGGCTACGCGAACCCCGATCCGAGCTCCGGCTGCGGGTCTCGGCGACAGCTCGGACCATCGAGCCCGGCGGCGACATCGGGATCACCGTGAGTCTCGGTTTCGGTGGCTTCAACACCTGCGTCGTAGTGAGGGCCACGTGATAACCGAAGAACGATGCCGCAGGCACGTGTTCGACCTCGTCGAGAACCCGATGAAACCACCTCGCGGACGGATCAAGGCCGACCCCATCGCGTGGATGGTCAGCCATGCTGTGGGTGAACGGATTACCGAGGAACCTGCCTCCTCCGACGCGGGGCCGACCGGTTTGGTGGTGGTATCGAGCATCGGGCCGGTCACGACCCTGACACAAGTACGGAACCACACCGGTACGGGTCGATTGTCGCCGCGCTTGTTCGCCGCGGCCGCACCCGGCACTCTCGCAGCGGTGGCCTGCATCGTGCACGGTCTGCACGGACCGTCGATGGTGCTCACCTCTCTCGGTGACCACGGCATGGACGTACTCGGTCCCGTGGTCACTCGCTGGCTGTCGTCCGGCTGCGGGCGCGTCGTCATCGCCTGCCATGAGCAACCCGCACCCGACCGCCACATAGTGACAACAACGATCCAGCCGAACGGTACGTCGTGATCGACCACAATCGCCTGCTCCGGTTTCTCGGCACAGCCATCGATGCGGGTGACCCCGAAGCGAGCGCGCTGGCGTCGTTCGAACAGACCGCGGCCGTCCTGCGGAAAGCGTCGTTGGAGGCAGGAGATGCCGTCTTACTGGCTTCGACGCATGGCCTCGGCACCGTCGGCGCATTCTTCGCCGTACTCGATGCGGGCCTGGTGCCGGTACCGCATGGCCCTGGACGCGACGATCGGCTTCTTCGGGCCGCTTCGGCACTGCAATGCCGCGCTGTGGCCACGTTGTCGGGCACCGGGTTACGTCCGAAAATCGACCTGCGCCACGTTCCTACGCCGAACCATGCACAGCGGCCGTACCGTCCCGGTGAGGTCGTACTGCTGACCTCGGGAACATCAGGTATCGCCACGGGATGTGTGCACGATATCGATGCACTGCTCACCAACGGGCTCCGGCATCTCCGTTCGCTCGGTATCGGAACCGGGCACCGGACGTTGGTGAGCCTGCCTCTCTACTTCTCCTTCGCTCTTGTCGCTCAAGTGCTTGCCGCCTTCCGGAGTGACAGTTCGATCGTGTTGGCACCGCCGCCTTTCACGCCGACCAATTTCAATGCCGCCCTGTCGCGCTACGAAATCGACGTCGCCGCGCTGACCCCGTGGCTGGTTCGCGACCTCCTGTCCGGTGACTGGCAGTCCCCGAGCTCACTGCGAACGCTCTCCGTCGGCGGCGCCCAGTTACCACTCGACGAGGTCCGTCGGCTCCGTGACCGGTGCAACACCACAAGTCTCGCGATAACCTACGGTTTGACCGAAGCGGGCCCTCGGGTCTCGACTCTGCTCACCGACGATGTCGACGATGCCCGGCTGGCCTCCGTCGGGCTTCCGATCGAAGGCGTACGGGTGGTTTCCCCCACGGTCCCTGGTGAAGTCAGGGAACTGATCGTCCACACGGACACCGCGATGAAACGCCGCGTCGGCGCCCTCCGGCGAAACCAGCATCAGGAACAGCGCGGAACAGTCCACACAGGCGATATGTTCTCGACGGACGAGGACGGCTATCTCTTCTTCCACGAGCGCCACCGCGACATCATCGTGCACCACGGGAGCAAACTCAATCTGCGCTCGGTACGGCAGCTCGTCGAGGAATCGCCACTGGTCGTCTACAGCCGCACCCGGCCGACACTCGAAGGCTACGCCCTCGATCTGTTCACCCAACCCACCGTGGACGCTTCCGATAGTGAGATCAGCCGTAGCGCCTTGCGCCGTCTCACGTTGCGGGAGCGCCCCACTCAGATCACGGTTTCGCGGGCTGAGCGACCACATAAGTAGCCGGTGCCCAATGGTCGCTCCGGACAGGACAGCAACGCATTCGAGAAGGTGAAGGCGGGGTCGAAGTCCGAGCACCATGACAGTCAAAGCCGCTGCTGCGGACGAATCGACGACGAACGAGGCAGGTATGTCCGACCCCACACTCGAGCTGTCTCATATCCGATTCTTCGCCGAAGACGCCGAGGAATCAGCCCGCACGCTGGAGCGAGAGTCGGGGCTTCGCCGGATCGATACAGGCCCATGGGCGGTGCGGGCCGCCGAGCGGACAGTCTGGCTGCGAGCAGGCGATGCGGTAGGTGTCGTAGTCGAGCCTCGGCTAGAGCCCCGCGCTGCCGCGTACCTGGCCCGCCACGGCTTCGGCGTCGCCGATATCGCGCTGGAGACCCCCGATGTCAGCGCGGCATATGCCGCGCTGATCGAGCGAGGAGTCGAGGGGATCGAGAAGCCCGGTTCGGTCGACGGGCAATTGCAGGCTGTCGTCGCGGGTTTCGGCGATGTCACGCACACTCTGGTGGAGCCTGTGGAGCAGGATGCCGTGCTCAGCCCGGATCGAAATCCCGTTGGTGTTCAGGCGATCGACCACTTCGCTTTCCTGGTACCGGCAGGTCAGCTCGAGCTCACCGTGGAGTACTACACCCGCGGATTCGGTTTCGAGCGGGTCTTCTCCGAACGCACCGAAGTGGGCGGCCAGGCAATGAACTCATGGGTGGTCACCAGTGTCGGGCACAGCCTCACGCTGACGATCCTCGAACCCGACCTCGCGCTCAATCCGGGACCGGTCGACCACTTCCTCAAGAATCACGTCGGCGCCGGGGTCCAGCATGTGGCCTACCGCGTGGAAGACATCGTTCACGCGGTCGAGACCCTCATCGACGGCGGTATCAAGTTCCTCGATACCCCGGATGCCTACTACGACCGGCTGCCGGACCGGGTGCCCGGCCTCGACCGCGATATCGAGGACCTCCGCAGGCTCGGAATTCTCGCCGACCAGGACCACGGCGGCCATCTCTACCAGATCTTCGCCCACTCACAGCACCCACAACGGACTTCCTTCGCCGAAATCATCGAACGCCGCGGCGCCGAACTGTTCGGCAAGGGCAATATCGCCGCGCTCTACGATGCCATCCGACGGGCCGTCTGACGTGATGACCACCGACTGGCTCTCTCTGCTCGGCACACCCCAATCTCTGGAACAGCGCGACATACCACAGCGCTGGCGCCGGCTACGCGACGCGGGCCCCGCGCACTGGGCGCCGCCCACTGACGGCAGGCCAGGGTTCTGGGTCGTACCACGGTACGCGGATGTGCAGGCACTCGCCTCCGAGCGGCGACTGATATCCAGCCGAGGCAATATGCTGCTATCGCTGCAGGAAGGGGGAGATCCGGCCGGCGGGCGGCTGATGGCCGTCATGGACCCGCCGGACCACACCGGCCTCCGCCGGATCATGGGCGGCCCGTATTTCCGGACCTTCCTCAACGCACTGCCCCCGCGCATCGAGCACGCTGCCACGCTCTACCTCGACGAACTCCTGGACCACGCCGCGCAGACCGGCGGTGTAGTCGATATCGCACCGCTGCTCAGCGAACGGCTGCCCATCACGGTGGTGTGCGACCTCATCGGCATTCCGCAATCAGACCGCGCGTGGCTGCTCGCCCGCAGCAAGGACGCGCTCAGCGCCGATGAAGCCGATACCGATCCGGTGACCGGGCAAATCGCGCGAATCGAGGTCGTCGAGTATTTCGACGACCTCGCCCGGACACCCCGGCCAGGAACGCTCCTCGAAGTACTCGCCGGCTCCACCTCGACCGGGATGGACAAAGAGAACATCGCACTGAACTGCTACGGGCTTCTCCTTGCCGGCGATGAGACGACCCGGCTCACCCTGAACTCGGCATTCTCGCTACTCGCCCGAAACCCGCTGTCCTTGGAGGCATTGATTCACCGAAGTGTCAGCCCCGAGGAGGCGAGCGAGGAGATCCTGCGTGTCACTTCGCCTGTCGCCCACATCGCGCGAGTCGCCGCCGCGGACATACAACTCGACGATGTGGTCATCCGCGCCGGCGATATCGTCACCAGCTGGCTGGTCTCCGCGAACTATGACGACCGGGTCTTCGACGACCCGGAAACGCTGCGGCTCAACCGCGTCGGGCGTCATTTGGCCTTCGGTCACGGCCCACATTACTGCTTCGGATCGCATCTGGCCGGACTGCAGGTCCGGGCCGTGCTGCGGCTGCTGCGGACACGAATCACCGGACTCGAACCAGCAGGCAACCCTCGTCCGATCTACTCCTCGTTCTTGCGCGGCTACGCCGATATGCCGGTCGCCCTCACACCAACGCAGGTAGCAGCATGACACTCACCCTACTGAACCGTATCGACAACCACCTGCGAACACGTGGGTCGGAACCGGCCATCGAGGCATTGGATCCCGACGGCGCCGTGACCATCGTCACCTACGACGACCTGGCTCGGCTGACCGAACACGCCGACCGCACGCTGGCCGAGGCCGGTGTGAAATCCGGTGCCCCGGTGAAGGTCGCTATGCGACGCACCCCCGAGCTCGTAGCGGCGCTGCTCGCGATCTGGCGGGCAGGGGCCTATTACGTGCCGATCCCCGCCGATACCTCTACGCGGGCACGTCAGATCGCCGAGATGTACCCACAGGCAGTCACGGTGACGGACGCATCGAGCGGAGAAACGCTGCGCGTCATCACATCGGACGACCACTCCGCAGAAGCCGGGCTCGATCAGCGGACCGGAGCCGATCCGTCCCTGGCCTACGTGATGTTCACCTCCGGTTCCACCGGAACACCCAAGGGTGTCGCGATCCCTCGGGCCGCGGTCGAGAGACTGATACTCGACCCGACCTGGGATGACGGACACCATCACCGGCTGGGAATGGTCGCACCCCACGCATTCCAGCTGAGTACCTATGAGATGTGGGTGCCACTCGCACGTGGCGGGACGATCGTGATGGCACCGGACGGCCCGTTGGATTACACCGTGATCGCCGCCCTCGCACAGCGACTCCAGGGCCAGTCGTTACACCTGACCGCAGGCCTCTTCCGCGCCGTCGCCGCGGACCGTCCGTCGTTGCTCACCGGCATCAGCGAGGTCGCGACCGGCGGTGACGTAGTCTCACCCGCTGCCATCCGTGCCGTTCTCGAGCACTGCCAGGGAACCACGGTCAGACCGATCTACGGCTGCACCGAAGGGGTACTGTTCTCGACCACGCAGAGCTATCGCACCGTCGCCGATATCGACCTCCTCGCCCTGGGCGGACACGCTTTCGCCGGCGCGACCATCACGGTCGTCGATGCGGACCTGCACGAACTACCAGCGGGCGAAGTCGGCGAGATCTGTATCGGTGGTGAACGTCTCGCGGCCGGGTACCTGGGTCGACCCGAGCTCACGAGCGAGCGATTCGTCCGTCGCCCCGAGGAACCGTTCGATCGTATCTACCGCACCGGAGACATCGGCCGAATAGATGACCGCGGTGAACTGGTGCTGCTCGGACGGGCCGACCGGCAGGTGAAGATCCGTGGTTTCCGAGTCGAACTCGCGGAAGTCGAATACGCGCTATCGAATCTGACCGGGGTTCACGACGTCGCCGTCAAAGCGCTCGACCCCGCAACCGACCACACCCGTTTGATAGCCGCGGTCACCGGCACCACGGAATCCCCGGCTGCCGTACGGCGCATGGCACAAGCCGTATTGCCCGACTACATGATTCCCGAGGAAGTAAAGGTGATGCCGAGCCTTCCACTCACCCCCAACGGCAAGGTGGACTGGTCCGAGATCGCCGCGGCGACCGTGCCACGACTCGTCGACGAGTCGGAGGTCTGCCGGCTGTTCGGCAAGTTCCTCCACGCCGACACCGTCGCACCCCACGACAACTTCTTCGATCTCGGCGGGCAATCCATCACCGCAATGCGTCTGGCTGCCGCACTCTCCGAGCGCACCGGTGTCGAACTGTCAGCACGTCAGATCTTCGACGCACCCTCACCACGGCAACTCTGCGCCGTGATCGACTTCAGGAGACCCTGATGCCAGATCCGATCACCACCTGCGGTCTCACCGCCAACCAGCAATTCATCTGCGCCTACGACGATGGCGACGACGGACCGTTCGGCCCCCATTACACAATCACCCACGGCTGGTGGGTGTACGGCGAGGTGAGTGTCGAAGAGGTACAGCGCGCCCTCGACTCGCTTTCCCGCCGTCACGAGGTGCTGAATACCATCATCCGACGCGCCGGTGGAACTACGGCGGGCGACGCGCACCAAGAGATCCACCCCGCACGGCCGGTGCCGCTGCGTGTTGTGCAGGAAAGCGGCGATACCGATCGGGACCGGAGTACAGCCGAGCACCTCGCGCACGCTCGAAACAGTCCACTGCCTGCCACCGAGCTGCCGCTACTGCGCGCGACCCTGGTCGTCTTCGACCCCGAAACCCATTTGCTGGTCCTCACCTTCCATCACCTGGCGGTCGACGGTGTCGCGGTCCGGGTGCTCGTGCGTGAGCTCGCCGACCTCTTGGCGCGCGAGCAAGGCCATATCTCGGAGCCGCTCCCCGAGCCAGTCCCCTACCGCGACTACGCCACATGGGAAGAGAAATTCCTCGGTTCGGACACCGCCGAGCGGCATCGCGAGCACTGGCGCCGCGTTCTGGACGGCGCACGCATCCAGACCTGGCCCACCGATATGCCTCGCGGTAGCGCACGCGTCAAAACAACCGGCACCTGCCGCTTCACGATCGATGCGGAAACCACCGCCAGGATCCACAAGACGGCCAAGGCACATAACGCGACGCTGTTCATGGTCTGCTTCGCGGCCTACGCGCTACTGTGCGCCGAGGAAGGGGAACCCGAGGTCACCGTGCCGACCTTCTCCCCTGGTCGCCCCCCTGGCTTCGAAGAGACCATCGGTCCCTTCTTCAACTTCACCCCGCTACGGATCGACCTGCGCGGAGGCCACACTCTCACCGAGGTGATCGAGCGGGTCCGCGGCGCGGCGCTCGAAGCAGGCGAGCACGATATTCCGGCGATCCCGGCGCTGGTGCCCGAAACCATGATGCCCGCTATGCAATCGGACCGGGCAACAGCGGTGTTCCAGGTTTTCCCGTTCCCCCATCTACTCGATCACACCCGTGTCGGTGGCCTCGAATTCACCGAGGTACGGCGCTGGACTACGGAAAGTGCTGACGGCCTCGGCAATTCGGACGACCAGGGTGCGCAGATTCCCGACGGATGCCTCTGGACTCTCTCGCTCGACCCGAATATGCCTGATATCGCGGGCACCCTCGACTACCGCCGTGATCTTTTCGACCCCGCGACCGCCAACGGACTGGCACGCCGGTACGTCGACATCCTCCAGCAGACGACCGCCTCACCCGACGTTCCTGTCGAGCAGCTGACGCTCGAAGACGCTTGAACCGCATCTACGAAGACACCGAGAACCGACCAACGAGGAGCCTGCCTTGGACACCAATCCGGTTGACCGACCAACTGCCGTAACCGATTTGGGAAAGATCACCGCGGATCTGCTGCCGATCCTCCGGAACTTCGCTCAGGAGGGTGACGAAGCCCGCCGGATGCCGCAGCCGGTCCTCGACGCGCTTGCGGAGTCCGGGCTACCGAAACTGCGGATCCCCATCGCTCTCGGCGGTATGGAGGCAGACAACCGCACGACCTACGAGGTTGTGCGCGCCGTCTCCCGGGGTGACGGTGCCGCGGGCTGGACCCTCGCGGTGTGGGCAATCAGCTCGTGGATGGCAGGCCTGTTCCCGGATACCGTGCAGAAGACCATCTTCGGGACGCCGAGCTGCCGTGTGGCAGGCATCCTGTCGCCCGGTGGCGTGGCCGTTGCGGCCGATGACGGGTACATCCTCAACGGGCGTTGGTCGTTCAACACCGGAGCTGCCCAAAGTCACTGGAACACGCTGGCGGCGGTCATCCAGGAAGACAACTCCGAACCTATCCCGGTCATGGTTGCTGTCCGGATCGCGGACCTCGTCGTCGACGACGACTGGCATACCTCGGGGATGCGCGGCTCCGGCAGCATCACGGTGGTCGCGAACGGTATCCGGGTGCCCCATGCGTATGTGCTCCCCATGGGTCCTGCGATCGCAGGCGCCCCGCCGAGCAACAGCAACGCGACGGTGCCCATGTACCGGACACCGTTCATGGTGATGGCGGGCATCACAGTGGGCGCAGTAGCCGTCGGCCTCGCCGAGGCCGCGATCGACGCATTCCTCGAGCGGCTGCCCGGACGTGGCATCACCTACACCGACCATGCCGACCAGAGCCAGGCCGGGGTAACCCACCTCCAGGTCGGCGCCGCGTCCCGGCTGATGGAAGAGGCACGCCTACACGTCTCCCATGCCGCACAGTTCAGCGACGAAAAGACCGCCTCAGAAGCGCCGTGGACCGTTGAGGAACGGGTCCGGATGCGGCTGCACCTGGGCGGAGCTACTCGGCGTGCCAAGGAAGCCGTCGATCTGCTCGCGAGCATCAGTGGCGGGTCCTCGACCTACCTGCACGTGCCGATCCAGCGGATTCAACGCGATATGCACACTCTCTCGCTGCACGCGGTGATGAATCCCGAAACCAATGACGAGCTCTACGGACGAGTTGCCTGCGGCATGGCTCCACACACGCTCTACATCTGAGAACGCATGAGCCGACCGAAAAGGAAACCCATGCAACGAGACCACGCCATGGTGGTAGGCGCCGGACTCGCCGGCTTGCTGACCGCCCGAGTCCTCAGTGACCACTTCACAGAGGTGGTCGTGGTGGATCGCGACCCACTGCCGGACCGGGCGGAGCCACGGCCAGGTGTCGCCCAAAGCCGCCACGCCCACGGCCTGGTTGCTCGTGGCCAGGAAATCTTCGAAACGCTCTTTCCCGGAATCTCCGGGGAACTGCGGCAACGCGGAGTTGTGCCAGGAGATTTCAACTCCGACATCAACTGGTACTTCGGTGGACAACTCTTTGCACCGGGCAAGTCCGGCCTGACCTCGATACCCGCTACCCGGCCGACACTCGAGTTCGAGGTGCGGCGGCGGGTCACCGCTCTACCCAACGTCACTGTTCGTGACCAGACCGAGGTCACCACCCTGCGGACCCGGCATCAGCAGGTCACCGGTCTCGAGCTGTACAACCTGCGGACCAGGACCGCGGAAGATGTCGAGACCGACTTCGTCGTGGACTGCTCGGGTCGCGGCGGCAGGTTGGCGAAATGGATGTCCGCGTATGGCATGACCCCACCTGACGAGGAGACCGTCCAGATCGGACTCGCCTACACCAGCGCTCGATTCGCCGTCCCGGAAGACCCTTTCGGCGACAAGATCGCCACCATCCTCGCCAACTCACCCGAGGCGCCCCGCGGCTGCTTCTTCTACCGCTCCCCACACAAGGACAACGAGGTCGAGGTCTCACTCACCGGCATGCTGGGCGACCACGCCCCGACGGACCTTCCCGGCTTCATGGAGTTCGCGCGGTCCCTGCCCGTGCCATCGATTCACCAGGCTCTGCGGGACGCCGAGGTGGTCGACCCACCCGTGAAGCTGACCTACCCGGCCAGCAGATGGCGTCACTACGAGTCCTGTCCGGAACTCTTCGGCAATCTGGTCCCGCTCGGTGACGCGATCTGCAGCCTCAATCCCATCTACGCCCAGGGGATGACGGTCGCGGCACTCCAGGCACTCGAGTTGGACCGCCTGCTGGCAATGCCACGCTTCTCGGCGCGAACGTACCTTCGGGCCTGCGCTCGCGTCATCGGACAAGCGTGGTCGGTATCGGCCGGTGCGGACCTGGCCTACCCGAAGGCCAAGGGACGGCGCACGATACCCGTCAGGTTCGCCAACGCGTACATCAGCAGGCTGCACGTGGCCGCAACCGTCGACCCCGTGCTCTCGAACGCTTTCTTCCAGGTAGCCGGCTTGATGCGGTCTCCGGCCACGCTATTCCATCCCCACATAGTCGCCCGGGTCCTCTGGGGCGGTCTGCGTGCCGACCGCACTCGATCCAGCATCCCGACGAGGAGTAACAGTGTCCATGCGTGAGTTCACAGTCCACATCACCGACGAGGAGATCGACGAGGTCCGCCACCGCCTGCGCACCGCGCGGTGGCCGTCCCTCGTCGGCACAGATGACGATTGGGATCGGGGCATGCCTGCCGAAGCCGTGCGGGAAGCAGCGCGGTACTGGGCCGAAGAATTCGATTGGCGCGAGACCGAGAAAACCGTCAACTCGTTCCCGCAGCTCATGGTCCCCGTCAGTGGAACAGAGGTACACGTCGTCCATCTCCCCTCGCCGCGAACGGATGCCATACCGCTTGTGCTGGTGCACGGGTGGCCGAGCAGCTTCATGGAATTTCTCCCGATCGCACGCGAACTCGCACAGCCAACCGATCCGTCGGCGCAGGCGTTTCACGTGGTCGTACCGTCCATCCCCGGCTACGGATTCTCCCCGCACCCCGATACCCCCGGTTGGGATACGCGTCGGGTGGCGCAGGCGTTCGTCGAAGTGATGGCGGCACTGAATTATCGCCACTACCTCGTCCACGGGGGCGACTGGGGGAGCCCGATCGCCCTGCGGATGGCCGAGGCCGCCCCGGGCGATGTCAGGGGGGTGCACCTGTCCATGCTCGCCACCTTCCCTCCGGACGGGCCCGCAAGCGTGGCCGCGCTCAGCCCTGACGACCAGGCAAAGGTGAATTTCGCTTTGGAATTCGAACAAGTGGCCTCAGGTTGGCGCAAGATTCAGTCCACCCGACCCCATACCCTTTCCTATGGGCTCCACGACTCCCCGGTCGGTCAGCTTGCCTGGATCTGCGAGAAGTTTCGTGAGTGGAGCGCACCAGGACTGGTGCTCGACCGATGCGGAGTGCCACTCGAGTTCCAGGTCGCGACCGCGGCCCTGTACTGGTTCACCGGCACCGCGAGCACCAGCGCCGAACTCTACTTCGAATCGAACCGAACAGACGCGGACTTCGTCGCCACCTGGGGCGGACCGTGGGCAGTATCGGCTCCCGTCGGCGTACTCGAGCTCGGACAAGACGTCGTCCGGCCGGTGCGGGAATGGGCTGGTCCGCTGCTTCCGACACTGCGATCGTGGCGGGTCCTTCCAGACGTCGGCCACTTCCCCGCCCTCGAGGCCCCCGACGCCCTCGTCACCGAATTGCGGACATTCGCCACCGAGACATCCCCGGCGGTAGCCCTCGACACGCACGGGCACACCACGACGCCGCCTTCCCACGAAAAGACGCGACAACAAGCCGTCTGAACATTTACTGTGGCGCTTCTCCCCGACCCGTCGACATGCCGGGCAAACAACGGATAGGACGGGTCGGGGCAGCACCGATCTCCTCGAACACGGCGATATGCACTGCCCTTGCGTCGAATACACACCGAGATCGACCACACTTCACCGACATCGGCTACCGCTTCGACGCCGGTAACGTATTGGGCTGCTGAAGATCTCGTCGGCTCATCGGAAGCCGCGGGAGAACGCGTAGAGCGAATTCGTCTCGCTCCCCGACTACGACGTCGGAATCCTCCGAATGGCGTGCTCAACCGCCATCAACTGGCCGCCCTGGGCCTGGACCTGGACCCGACCGGGAAGGGAAGGGCACGATGGGCAATGAGGTGAGCAGCCACCCTGAACTCCTTCGCTCCCCAGGATCAGCAGGTCCAGGATCAAGTACCTGGTTGTGGTGTAGGTGAGATGGTCATCGCTGATCCGATTGTCGGTCAGCCTGCGCGGGTCCCGGTGAGAGTCCGTTCCAGGATTTCGTACTCGACCTCGATCGTCTCTAGCACGGAAGCTACCGCGGACTCGGTGATCTTGGAACGGAAGAACGGCACAGTCGCCTCGAGATCGCCGGTCCACCTGAGCTGACTGCCACCATCGACGACAGTCAGGTACGTAGAACCGCGGAGCTTGATCGGTGCCCCGTCTATATCGAGCAGGAACTCCGCGACGCGTGAGCCGTCCGAACCCGGCGCATCCCAACGCTCGGTCTCCACCACAGTTATCGAAGGATTGACCAGTGACCTCACGAACTCGGGCATCCTGGTGGTTGCGAGGCGGCGACGGGTGACGACCTCGAGCCGGTCACCATCGGCCTTGGTGGCCATGCGGTAGTCGAGCGCACCGAGAGCCTCGGCTTTGGCTGCCTGGGTGGCAGGAGCGACCAGCGTGGCATGCACCTCGGTGGGCGATGCGCTGAAAGTGCGTGCGGTTTCAACGTACATGTGGACTTCCTGGTCTGTCGTCGATAGCGGATCAGCGAGGCAAGGTGCCTCGATAGCTGACATGAGCACCACGGTCCTGAAGGCGTTGCACGATATGAGGCGCCGCACGCTCGGCCAGAGCCGCGATGGTGTTGGACGGGTTGACTGTGAGGGCGGTCGGCACCGCCGATCCGTCGACAACGAAGATCCCCTTGTGGCCACGCAATTCGTGGGTGGGGTCCAATGCGCTTATCGCAGGGTCGTCACCGATCCGGCATGACGCCAATGGGTGCACGGTATAGGCGCCGACGAGGTCGTTCGTCCAAGGGGTGACGGTGCCGAACCCTGGCTTCTCGACGACTCTGGATACCAGGTCGTCGGCCTCCGCCCAGGCAGCGAGGGTGCTCGCGCGTGGCCGGTACCGCAGCGTCCCGCGGCCGAGCAACTGCTGGCTGAGCCGCACCGCGTTTCCGGTAGGCGGTGGGGCGCCGAACACACCCTCGTTATCGTCTTCGATCAATTCGAACAGCATCAGCCACGACTGCCAATCGTCCAGCATTCGCTTCTTCTCCAGCCCGAACCACGCGGGTCCGCCCGGTTCGGGCGCAGACGCCTGAGCGAGGATCGTGCCGAGCCCGGGCGGGAAATAGAGCTGCTCGACAGAGAACCGAGTGAACTCGGCTCGGCTCGCGTCGAGGTGATCCCAGGTCGAGACCACCGGACCACGACCGACCTGGAACGATCGATACGCCGAGCCGTTGCCTGCCTCCAGCCCGAACTCTTCGCGGAGCCGGGAGTCGTCGAGAAGCGCGACATTGATCCGCTCTCCGTTACCGGAGAAATACTTGCCGACAGCGTGTGGCAATGTGCCACCGAGCCGCTCGCGTGAACGCTGCAGGATGACTGGGGTTGCCCCGGCCCCGGCGGCGATCACCACAATCTTGCATCGGATACTGCCGTGACCGGTGTGCTCGCGGTAATCGACCGGGTCGACCAAGCGATACTCGACGAGGTATTCGTCGTTCGCGGTGCGAGTGATCGTCTGCACCTCGTGCAGCGGCCTGATCTCGGCGCCTGCCGCCTCGGCCGCGGGGATGTAGTTGAACAGCATGGATTGCTTGGCGTCCTCGCGGCAGCCGGACATCATCCAGTTGCAATTCGTGCAGCGGGAGGTGTCGACGGCCGAGGGCAACGGGTTGGCGGTGTAGCCGGCGTGGTCACACATCCGCGCCCATATGCCCCCGGGGTAGCTCACATCATCCCAGTCGTGCCGGGTGACCGGTAGTGCCTGTGCCACACGGTCATACCAGGGGTCGAGCGAGGCGCGGTCGATCGCGGCAGGCCAGAGCGGCCGGTTGAGCGAGCCCCGGCGGTCGAACACGAAGTGGGGCGCTCGCGGCATAGCGGCGAAGTACACGACGCTGCCTCCGCCCACGCAATTACCGGCCAGCACGCTCATACCGTCGCCGGCAGTGAAATCGAAGATCTGTGTGCTCGAGCTGCCGAACTGGAAGCTCTGCTGGAATTCCTCGCCCTCCAGACGTGGTCCGCGTTCGAGCACGACAACACTCGCACCGGCCTCGGCGAGATGGAAGGACGTGATGGCGCCACCGAAACCGGATCCGATAACAACCGCGTCGACAGTGTCTTCATGAACGCTCACGGCATATTTCCGTTCTCATCGGTGTCGGGATGAAGCCGAGCCATAGGTTGTCGGTAACTCGCTCGCTCGAAGCCCCAATGCCCGTTCTCGTCCGGCCGAGCGAATCCGAGGGCGAGTAGTCCGGGGTGCCCCTCGGCGATCGCGGTGGCGGTATCACGGTGCGGCGCCGAGTCATAGGCCATATAGGAGAACAAGGCGAGCAGGAACCAGAAGTCACGCAGCGGTGCGCCCGGCGCACTGAGATCGGCTACCAATCCCCTCCGTGCCGAGTAGTCGAGGTCGGCGAAAGGGAGATCCGCTCCCACCGCTACTCCGATTTCCGCTGCCCGCGCACGAGCGTGGTCGTTGAGCAGATGGGCCATCTCGGCGATACCGTCTTCGATGCCGGCCGCAGGGTCCTGCAACACGGTCAGCGCGCCTGCCTCCACCGCCCCTGGCAGGGACGAGACACCCGCGATCGCACGGTCGTGCTCATGCCGCTTACGACCAGGGATCACCGTGTCAGCGAACGCCTCCAGCGTAGTGGTCTCTGTGGTAGTGAGCGCCACGATTGTCCCCTCTGATCGGTTGGACGGTCAGGCTCGAGCACCTGTGTCGACATCCAAAACGTTAAGCACTCTGCTCATCAGGACGTCTTGTCCTGTGCGCTGCCGGGCTATCGGAGGGGTGAGCAACCCGTCTTCGCAGGTGAGGCCGGTTCGCTCGGATCGAGAGTGGTGGCGGGAACCTGACAACAATCTGTCCGACCCCTGACGCACCCGGACTGGTAGACAGTGCGTGCATCGACCCGACCGATCGAGGAGAGACATGCCAACATCCAGCTCGGCGGAGAACCTCCCTATCGCCGCTCTCCGGTTCGAGGCCGAGGCCGTGACCGCGCTGCTCACCGACCTCGGCGGCGAAAACTGGGACACCCAAACACCTGCGACAGGCTGGACAGTTCGCCACCAGGTCGCACACCTGATCAGCGTCTATCGCCTTGCCACGAAAGCAGCAACCGATCCTGAGGGCTTCCGTTCGCTGCTCGCCCAGCTCAGCGGGAATTTCAACCGCGACGTCGCCGCTTCGATGGAACCACTGCTCGCCAAGAACCAGGTCGATCTCACTGCGACGTGGGAACATGTCGCCGCCGAAGCCGTCGCCGCCCTCGATGCGTTGCCCGGCAACCGCATGCTGCCCTGGCTGGTCAATGACATTCCGGCCGCCGTGCTTGCCATGGCCGGGACCACCGAGGCTTTTGCCCACGGCCAGGATATCCGCGACACCTTCGGAACCCTGCGCACACCGAGCGATCACGTGCGCGCGATCTGTGAATTCGCCTACCATACTAGGGAATTCGGCTGGCTCGGCCGCGGAGAGCAACCTCCTGCCGAACTCGGCCTCCGCTTCGAGCTGAACTCACCGAGCGGTCAGCACTGGACGATCGGTAACCCCGAGGGTGCCGACATCGTCACCGGCAATGCATGGGATCTCGCGCTACTCGTTACCCGCCGACGCCACCCCGAAGACCTCGCACTGAGCGGGGAGACCGAGCCGGCACGGCGGTGGATGTCCGTCGCGCAGGCCTACCGCGGACCGGCCGGAGAAGACCGGCAGCCCGGCCAGTTCGCCGACCGAGCTACCGTAGGCGGAGCGCCCTGAGTACAGCGAAGTCCGGATCCGCGCTGATCCTGGTTCTCGGGTTCGATCCAGCCGGGGTCGGTGCGTCGTTCTTCCACCCCTCTCGAAGCCGCGGTCACGGTATCGCACTCGAAGACGAGCCATATCCGTCCGGCAGCCGGACTGAACCATATCCACGGATCGTGGCTAAGCGTCGGCAGGGCGGTCTGCGAGCTTGAGCCAGATCACGCCGATAATGACGACGGCCAACCAGAATGCCTTGATCGGGGTGAGTGTTTCATCGAAGAAGATCGGCCCGAGGAGTGCCGCGCCGACCGCGCCGATACCGGCCCAGACGGCGTAGCCGATTCCGACGTCGATCTTTTTGAGGGCGACACTGAGCGCGAACAGGGTGAGGAGGAAGAAGACGATCGCGACGAGCGACCATGGCAGGACGGTGAATCCGCGGCTTCCGCCGACGGACAGGGCGTAGCCGACCTCGAACATTCCGGCCAGGAGTAGGACGAGCCAGGCGCGGGCGTCGTTGCTTCGTTCGGTGGTTTCCTGGGTATCGACGGTATCGGTGGTGCGAGTGGTCACTGTTCGGTCCTTTCGATCAAGTCGCGCTTTATTCGAGAAGTGCGGGTATGGCTGCTCAGGCGACGCCGCTGAGTTGGAGTCCGACGACTCCTCCGACGACGACGGCGATGCCGAGCGCCTTTCGCCAGTCGAGTCGTTGGTGGAACAGCAGAGCGCCGAGCAGGACGATCCCTACGCCTGCGACCGAGGTCCATATCGCGTAGCCGACGCCGACGTCGAAGGTGAGCAGCGCGAGGCTGAGGAAGTAGGTCGCGATGCCACCGCTGACGAGAGTCGCGATCGTCCATCGCAGGTTGGTGAAGCCCGCTGCTTTCCCTGCGGCGATGGCAACAGTGATTTCGAAGATGACAGCGATTCCGAGATAGAGCCAGCTCATGATTGTCCTTTCGGTCCTCCGGGTTGGAGGTCGGGGTCTGGAGCGAGGTGAAGTTGCAGGTAACGGGTGAAGGGTTCGAGTGCCTGGTCCACGGGGAGTTACTCGATGGAGATCGCTGCGTGTGCGCGGTCGATTCCGAGGCGTGCGTAACTGGCGCGGTAGTCGAACCCGCAGCGTGCTGCGGTTGCGGTGTCGACCGCGAAGTGGACACTGTCGATACGGTGCTCGATTGCGAAGCTCAAACACAGTCCGCAGGGTTCGCCGGTGGCAAGTAGCCGCATCCCCTGTAGGTCGGTGAGGTTGCGGTCGTGCAGTGTGTTACGCATCGCGACGATCTCGGCATGCGCGGTGAAATCACCGGTTTCGAACACCAGGTTCACACCGAAGTCGGATGCGTAGCCGTCGTCGGAAACGACCTACGCTGCGAAGGGAATTCCTCCCGATTCGACATGCTGCGTGCTGTACGCGACCGCCTTGCTCATCAGTGCCGTGAGCGTCGCGTTCGTCATGATCGATTCCCTACGGCTGTCGCACTGTCGACGGCTTTCCGAAGGGAGGACACGTCGAGAACTCCGGACAGGAGACGACCATGCACGAGGAAACTCGGCACCGCGTGCACACCCACGGTTTCGGTGGCGTGGTGCTGCGCCGCTTGTTGGCGCTCGCGCCGCTCGGCGCTGTGCAACGCGGTCGCCACTTCGTGTGGGTCGAGTCCCACGGATGCGGCGATGTCGAGAAGGACCGATTCGTCACTGATGTTGCGGTTGTGTTGAAAGAAGGCTTGGAATACCGCGGTCGAGTACTCCTGCGCGACGCCGCGTTCCTCGGCGACCTGCAAGACGATGAAGGCGAGCTCGGTCCGAGGCTGCGGAGAGATCGTGGGGAGTACGATGTCGACGCCCAGTTCACGCGCCATCGGGTAGACCGATCCCTCCCAAACCCGCGGAAGATACTCGTCCTCCGGCCGCAGGGTCGGCACAGGATCGGGACGGAGTTCGAAGGGGCGGATCACGACCTCGATGTCGCGGTCGCGCTGCAGCGCCTTGACCGCGTCCTCGACAAGGAAGCAGTAGGGGCATACGTAGTCGACATAGATCTCGACTGTGGTCGTCATAGACGTCACCTCCAAAAAATGCTTGTGCATACATTTATATAAAAAAGACGGTGCCTGCCTGGTTCGGCGGAAACGCTCGTGTTCGGGTTCGCCCGGTCAGGGAGTGGGGAGTCGGCTGATATTCGCGAGTGCTCGACCGACAGTGCGTGCGTCGGGCGCGGAGGAGGTCCTCGCGATGTCCTGTAGGACGTGTTCGAGGTGTGTCCGGTATGGATCGTGTGCATCCGCGATGAGAGTTTCGCCCTCCGCGGTGATGACCGCGTATACGCCGCGTCCGTCCTCGAAACAGGTCTCGCGGTGCGTGAGGCTCCTGGCCTCCAAGCGGCCGAGTAGGCGTGTCACCGAGCTTTGATTCAGGCCGATCCGGTTGGCCAGTTCATTGACCCGCAGCTCCTTGTTCGGCGCCGCGCCGAGCTGGCGCAGGGCATGGTATTCGGTGAGTCCGATCCCGTAGTGATCGGTCAACCATTTTCCCAGGTTGGCATCGACTGCGGACACGAAGACGTCAACCTGAAACCAGTCGTCGACCAAGCTACCGACTGAATCGGCACCGTCACCCACTGGTCGATCCATGTACATGCACATAAATGTAGCGAATAGCTCGCTCATACACAAACTCTGGAAGCAAGTCGACTGAGAGTATGCAGGAGAAGTCTCTACCGAGGGTGTCTCACCGTAGTGTTTTTTGGTGTCACTCCGGATAAGGGAAGTTATCCGGAGTCAGGACAGTAAATCTGCAGGTCAGCTTTATTTCATCGAGAGAATGCCTGTTCCTGACTGGGGTCGGCGGGAATGCAATGGATATCCGATGTCCCGCGCCCACCGCACCCGATTCCCGGGCCACCGGCGAGTTTTGTCACCGTGACGCACCTATGGGTTTCTACGCGATCCAGCGGAACTTCCGCGAGAAGTGGCGGTCACGTCTCAACACAGCGGGTAGAAGGGGCGGACCACACTGGGTACCGCTATCTGCGTATTGATCCAGACATCCACCAGATCTCCTGGGAAGAAATGTGAGTGAAGCCCTTCAGCGGGGCGGGAAGCCATACGAACCCACCTGCTGGCGGGGGTCGCGCTCAATCGTCGAGCGCGGTCCGTGGGCTAACCGGCCGAACCGTCTTATAGCGCTCGACAGCCGTCACGTCAGGACGGCTTCTCTCGACGCGAATACCACTCCGGGACGCCCCGTACCCGGGAACACTCAAGCCGAACGGGGCTGCTGGCGTTGAGCGAGCATGTGCAGGATGGCGTCGCGTGGTACCGAGTCCTCGGCCGAGGCCTCCACCGTCACCCACTCGGAAACGAGTTCGTCGACACTCGCGTCGGCCTGCGCGGCGCGATCCTGCAGTCGCTGAAACGCCGGCCACGGCAAACGCAACGTCACCTCCAGCGGCATCACCAAGTCGTTCGGGTCCTCCAGCCGGGGAACATCGACCGGTGCGGCATCCGGATCCGGGGTGAAGCTGTCGATATCGAAGTCGGGCCCGTGGGCCTGGACCAGCGCGTCATACAGCGCAGCCGTGTCATCCTTCATACGGCTCATCGGCCTCGGCCTCCCATTTCGTGAACGTATCCAGATTACCGCCACTCATCTCACCAGCGGCGATGATCACCGAGTGGAACGGGGCGACCTCATGTACCGCTACCATGATCGGACGGCCGGCGTCGGTCCTACCCGCTATCAGTATGACGTGTAGTTCACTTCCCATCGATGGACGCGCCCACCTGCGGCGCGCCTCGAGCACCTGGAAGACCTCGGCGACAGTCACTCCGCGAAGCCGCGAGGCGGCCCACTCCGGAAGCTCATACGGCATGGTCACTCACCCTACGTGCCTGCCCCTTGCTTCGCCTCATCGCCAAGAGACCACTGCGACGGTCCTCGAAGTTTGCGGACAGGCGCTCACAGCTCGTCGAATACCGCACTCCGAATCGGCCACGCCTGGAGTTGTCGTAAGTTTTCCACCCCACACCGGCGAATGCAGCCGGTCGGAGACGTGGGAGGCCAGTGACCGGCCCCACCCTTCCCGACACTCGACGAGTTCCACATTAAATGCTTAGATTGCAATAAGTCAGTATCTTTATACTTTTATTATCCGTTGACAAGAGATCAAGGGCGGAGGAGGCCGTCACCGATGTCGCTCATGCTCTCACAGAGCTGCGCTCCCCCGAACCTCGGAGCAACCGATCGTGCGCAGACACCATCCACACAGAATCCAGCTGTGCCGGTGAAGATGTCGGTCTGCGTCGCTAAGCTCCGTACGTGACCGGCACCGAGATCGAGCTCTACCGTCCAGTGAAGCCACCAGCGCTGGCGGGCACCGAGGTCGAACGAGTCCGTGAAGCGCTGACGCCGCTCGGGATCACCGACGTGGACTCCGACCATGAGTTGGCGACAACACCGTTGCCCGTACTGTCCGATGAGGACATTCGGCTGATCGGGGAGTCCACCGCAACAGCACAGGCACGTAACACGATTCGCTCCTATGCGACCGACTGGCGGCGCTTCGAACGCTGGTGCGCAGACAACACGACACGGGGGCACCAAGCGCTGCCCACCCACCCACTCACCGTCGCGCTCTACATCAGCGAAGCCGCCGCGCTGCGTGACAAGAAGGGCCGACGACGTTATGCGCCACCGACACTCACCCGGTGGGTCGCCGCAATCGGAGACCGCCACCGTGCGGCAGGCTTCCCTCATCCTGGTTCGGCGCGGATCGTCGCCGAGGTCCTGAACGGTATCCGCAGAGCCTGCCGGGACAAAGGCGAACGCAGACCCAAACGCGCCGAACCCGTCCTCGTCGACGATGTCCGCGAACTGATCGACGAGGCCCGGCGCCAGGCCGACACCGACGCTCGACGCATCGCAGCTCACCGCGACGCCGCATTGCTGCTGATGGGCTTCACCGGGGCATTCCGAGCCTCGGAGATGACCGATCGATGGCTCGAAGACATAGCCCCGCACCGGCACGACGGACTCCACGTCCGACTGCGGATCTCGAAGGGATCGCAGGAGGAGGAAGTGGTGGTCGCGCTCCCGCGCGGCACCGTCCCCTCCACCTGCCCGCCTTGCGCCTGGCGACGCTGGCTCGGCCTGGTGACCGCCCACGATGCCGGCGGCCGCAGTCACGTACAACGCCTGTTGAACAAGACCACCGACAGCTACGAACGGCATGTGTGTCGTGGGCGCTGGCCCGAACTCCCAGACCCGAAGAACCCGGCCTTCCGGGCAGTCGACCGGCACGGCAACATCGCCTCCACCGCCCTGACCGCAGAAGCTGTCGGCGATATGCTCCGCCGCCGGTTGATGGCAGTCGGGTACGAGGAGGACGAGGCAGCCACATACGCGGGACACTCATTGCGCAGCGGCTTCGTCACCCAAAGCCACCGACTCGGTGCCAGCGACTATGAGATCCAACGCCAAACCCGGCACAAGTCGGTAGCCATGCTGCGCGTCTACGCCCGCGAACACGCACCCCTCGTCGGCAACGCCGTCATCCGCCTGCCATGGTGAACCCCGACCAGGCGATACGCTACCGATACGACTGGGAACGCTTCACAGACTGGTGCACTGCCCACGGTCACACGCCACTGCCCGCCGATCCGACCGTGGTCGGTGCATACCTCACCGCCGCACCGGCCGCACTGGCCACACAACGAGGTCGGCTTACCGCCATCAACTGGGCCCACCGTGCCGCGGGATTACCCGTACCCGGCCGAGCCCCCGATCTCAGGGAAACTCTGAACGCTGCCCGCACCGACCGGACAGCACGGCTTCGAGATCTTGTCGACAACATCCTGCCGAACCTGCCGGTCTGGGGATGGCCCGCAGGGCTTTTCGGCCGCCGCGATGCGGTGATTCTGCACCTGATCCGCTCAGGACTTCCATTTGCTCGGATAGCCTCTCTCACGCGGTGTGAAATCACTGTCACATCCGAACGAGTCACAGTCGGATCCGGTCCCCTCGCAACTCTCGACGCGACCGAAGGCTCGTCCCTCTGCCCCGTCGGAGCCTTCCGCCGGTGGTCAGCAGTTCTCGATATCGTCCCGCGACCGACAGCGGTCCACCTTCTCGAGTACCACCTCGAACGGCAGAGCCTCCCAGAGGACGACACCGACCGACAGGCCACTGATCCCGGCCCGCTACTCTTCGCACTCGATCGCGACGGTCGCCCCGCCCTCAGACCCACTCCACTCACCCCCGGCTCGATCGGGATGATCACCGCATCTCACCTCCTCGGCCGGGCTCCCACCCATCGCCCGCGAAAACGACGACAAGCCGACGAACCCCCCGCAGAAACCGCACTCGTACCCGAGGATCACGTTCCCCCGCTCGGCGAATACTTCGAGCGAGGTATCGCCGCTCGGAAGCGCGGACTCGAATCGCTGGCAGACATAGAATCCCTACTCGATGCCGCCGAAGCTCGGGTGGACCGCGTACTGCAGCCGAGAGGGTAAACCGCGGTTTACCCTCTCGGTTCTCCTCGAACTACCGGATCTGGGCTGGTTCGGACGCCAGAGCAGGACTAATGAGGCCGAGAAGCGCATATCATCGGGACGACGTAGGCCGGTAAACCGGGGTATCGGTAAACCAGGGCGGCGGCGGTTGCGATGCAGCTTTCGGATCATTGGTCAGAATTCGAGCCTGAGCCACATCGATCGGTGGCAATAGATCGGATGGGCCGTCGGCTGTTCCCTCTGCCATTCCTCGATAGTCCCACTTCGACCCAGGTGATGGCGCCGACTTTGCAGAGGAGTCGGGTGAGACCGTTCGGTTGACGAGACCCTGCTCGATCCGCGCGACCAAGTGTGACTCGAACTCTCGGGTAAACCGCGGTTTACCCTCCAGTCCTCTGATGAAGCGCGCGCAGACTGCGAGGGGGTGGGTAAACCGCGGTTTACCCACCCCCTCGCAAACTTCCCACACAGTCGACCACCGGGGCGTCGCATGCTTCGGAAGCTCAGCGAATCTCCGCAGTCAGCGATCTACTGACCATTGGAGACAGAGATCTGGTTCAGTTGCTCGATCAGATCGGTAACACCGTCTCCGTCGAGGTAGGTATAGAGCGCCGAGGCAAGGACATCGGTGCCTGCGCCCCATTTCTTGAACGTCTTAGCGATCTTCGTAGCGTCGATATTCCGCGGCTCCGGCTTCGAACCGGTGCTGTCGTCATCCCTGCTGAGCTTCTTCTCGAACAGCGCCGCCCATCGAGCTACCTGCTCCGGCTCCGGTACACGGCCGAGTTCACGCGCATCCCGGACCGCCAGCTCACCCGCCCGCAACTTCGCTTGCAGTTCCGGGGCGAGCTTCAGCAGTGTGAGCCTCTGCGAGACCCACATTTTCGATTTTCCGAGCTGCCGTCCGGCCGCGGCACCATTACCGTCACAATCGTCCACGAGCGCCTGGACCCCCCGCGCTTCGTCGATCACGTCGAGGTTCTCTCGTTCGACATTTTCGCGAAGCGATGCCGCACGAAGCGTCGCTCGTGTCGCTGCGACTTCATTCTTGATGACGACTTCGAGGGTGGTGCGTCCATATTCGTGGGCCGCCCGCAAGCGCCGGTTCCCGTTGACGACGACATATTTGGCTGACCCGAGGTGCGATTCGAGATCCGGCCACAGTTTCAGGAACGTGCCACGATCCACGATGAGTGCGGGTTGGAGCTGGATCTCCGCGATAGATGCGAGATCGTCGACATTGACCTTCTCGCGCGGATTGAGGGGATTGCCGATGAGGTCTTCGAGGCTGATCTCCAACGGCTTCCCGTCAGGCACATGTGGCCGAGGCGCCTGCTCACGAGCCACCGGCGCATTGTGCCCATCGACCGTTGAGTTCGCACCGGTCGAGTCCAGGAGATCGGCAAAATCGGCACGTCCTCCCTTTGCCATCAGCGGGCTCCTGCCTTCAGCTCCAGAGCCAGCTTGCTGAAGTCCGCTTGTGCCAACATCGAGACACGGTTCCGGGGATACTCCGTGACAACGAGTCCGTCAGCCGCAGCCCGAGTGTGGACCTTGTAGTGCCGAATCACGGTGTTGGCCAAGGGCCATCCGGCGCGATTGATGTAGTTCATGGTCTGCTTGAGATCTGAGTCGCCGTCGCGCGGATCCCAATTGTTGATGACCACAGTGAAATCCAAACCGCGTGGCTTGATGACCTTTTCGATCGTGCGGGCTGTTGGATCGAAACTCAGAGGCTCCGGCTCGACAGGCACCAGAACATGGTCTGCAAGATCGAGCACTGCACGAAGAGCATCGGCTGACGCACCGCTGCCGAGCGTATCGCTGTCGCTCTCGCCGTCCTCCTGGCCGATCCAGCCGGGAGTATCGACGTATATATGCTGAATGCGATTGCCCTCTTTGAGATTTCGCAGGCCATCGACATTGTCGTGCGCCTGAACGATATGGAACGGCAAAGACTTCACCCTGTCGGCCCACCAAACCGCCGACCCCTGCGGGTCGATACTGACGGCCGCGACCGGAGAAAACGCGTCAGGGTCGGATCCGGTGAGGGCATCAGCTGTCGTAGCAGCCAAGTTGACGGTCAGGGTGCTCTTGCCGACACCCCCCTTCTGATTCAGAACAACCTCGACATACGCCATGGCTCCACCTCCGTGTGCTTCACCCAGTTTCAGTGGGCTACTTCGGATTTGATTGAGAATCGCCGCAATAGGACTACGACCATAAGAGAGAATATAAGATATATTTCTAGTGTCAACGCTTGCGGCGGCGATTCGTCGAACGGACCACACTAACCCATGTCCAAGGAGCCACTTGTGAAGGCTGTCCCAAGTACATCCAGCACTAGCGAAGCAGCGGTGTCCTCGGAACCAGCTGTAGAGCTGCCAATCCGGAAAGCTACTGGCAAGAAGCAGTTCGGTACGCAGCTGCATGCGTCAACGATTGCTCGCCTCGAATGGATCAAGCAGCACGGCTACGTCATTTCGAAGACTGTGGACGATGCCGTCAACGCATGGCTGGACTCAGCCGGGGTCCCTCGCCCGGACAAGGACGGGCGCATGCCGGAAAGCTGATATTCACGAAGGGCCGATCCAAATCCAATCCGATGCCCAATGAGGGGTGACCAACCCCCTCGAACCATTTCGTCACTGTGACAATTCAGCAATCGCTGAGGCGTGGTGGCGGAATTCGACCTCGAGCCGGCCGAGCAGCCCGAGGTCGAAACAGATGCTTCAGCAGACCGCGCAGCGTGGGAAGTTCGATAGGAAAGCCATAGGGGTTCGCTGGGCAGTTGTCCCGCCCCACGGGTAAACCGCGGTTTACCCGTGGGGCGGCGCAGGAAATCACGCGCGGAGCGATTGCACTGTGGGAAGTTTCGGTCAGCCTACTCAGAAAAGTCCAGCGTGGTCCGCACCGCACAAAGACACTCACTGCACGCAGCGGAACTGACCGGTTCCAACGGCAACCGAAGCCGCTCTATTCTGCGGAGAGTTCAGCCGATACTATCCGCAGCTAGTGGTTGCACCTGGATCTTGCAGCTGACTATATCCGAGCTATCCGGGGACGGAGCCGCCTCCCGGACTCGCGAATGCATGCTAAGCGGCCAGCGTCAGCTGTGAACCCGTTAGGTTTCTACCTCGCCAATCCGGGTCCTGCAACCCCATATGAACTGTCCTCGGCGCGGATGCCAACACCTGCTGTTCTTCCTCTGTGAACACACCCGCTGACACGCGGGAGGCCATGTCCGCCAGACTGTTCCGCTTGTCGAGCCAGTCGAACCAGGCCGAACGAACAGAGGGTGTCAGAGCTTCCAGGGTCTGCCTTCGTGCAGCTCTGCGGGCTTCCTGCTGCTCGCATGTCAGATTGCGCCACCAGCGGTGCTGGTAGCGCAAGGAGCGGTACGTCCGGGCAGCTGGAGAGGAACTCGTTACGAGAGTTTCTCCAGGAGGTAGGTCGGCAAGAGCAGCACAGCGAGTGCGCCAGTGGTGGCGTTCGCGGGCGAAGCGACGGCGGAGCAGGGTGGGGTCGGCACGGCCGGAAGGGGTGGGAGGGGCAGGGGGGGTGTCCTTCGGACAAGTGGGGGAATTTTTCGAAAGCTCCGCATCGACGAAGGGTTGAGCTGCGGGCCCGATGGCATAGGCGTGGCAGTCCTTTGCCCCTCCGCCGTAGTGATGCGTTGTCACGAGAAGCTCATGCTCGATGAGTAGATCTCGACACGCACGTACGGTCTTTACATCGATGCGTGCGCGAAGTGCGATATCGCGTAAGGAGATCGATCCTTCTCGCCGAATGAAGACAGAGGCCAGGTTCAGCAGAAAGATCTCGCAGTTCCTCCTTCGTTGTGGGCGCACTCCGAGGTCGGTCGCAGCGAGAGCGGCCTTCAGCCCGGCTGAGACTGCGGCAATCCGAGCGTTGTCCGCGGCCGACTCGACGAACCGCCTGCGGCGAGGGCGCTGGAGTGCTGCCTGATCAGTGGCCCGGTCCCAGATGTGTTGCCACTTCTTCCTGCCGAGCTTGCGGCATACCGCCGGGCTCGCAGAGCTCACCCGATGCCATGCTTGTTCTATCGTGAGACCTTGTTCAGCGCACACTGTTGTGTGGGCATCGACCCAGACGTACCTCCTCCAGCGGTGTTCTCCACGCTCGGAAGCCTTTGTACCTGATCGGTTCTGGACTTCCCACGCTTGCGCCGCCGTGTAGCCGCTGCGGATCATCGCGCATACTTGGCCGTATTCGCGTGCCGAACGAGAAGTGTCCGGTCCGGTTGCCGCGCCTGATCGGTGGGGACGACGCCGACGGGGCTGTGCCGCACACACCACCGCGGTGGGCTTGTGAACAGCCGCCGGAGTCAGAGTTCCGCCGAGAACACGGCAGATATAGCTCTTGCGGTGTGGTGCATCCAGCAGGCGCAGAACGCCGCCTGAACGGTTGTCGACGGGAACGCCGTAATCTTCTGTGAGCTTCTCGCACAGCTGGTCCCACTGCTCCGCCTGCTTCTGTGAAGCACTGGCCGCGATGACATGCCGTCCTCCTGGCCTGCCGGATTCGCGTGCGATGTACTTCAGGTCCTGAGTGTGCAGCCATGCCACAAGAATTTCGGCGATGGCGTCGCCCAGTACGGGGTCGCCGGGCAGAGGGTCTATATCAGCTCCGAGGATGCCGGGCCGCAACGTTCCGCCTGCGGTGACCACTTCGCCTTTCCCGATCGCGGCGTACGCCTCCGCGAGGGAGCGGGTACGACGAGGCGAGCGGTTCTCGGCGTCGATGAGCACATAAGGACCGGTATAGATGACTCGGTCCAGCTCTCGAAGATCGAGATTCGGTGGCGGTGGAGGCCCGCCGCTCCGTTCTGAGGAGGGTGAGTTTTCGACACGCTTCGCGGTTTCAGTTGAACCGGATTTTGCGCGTACGGTATCCTCGACCCTGGATTCCTTCAGCAAAGTACGGCCTTTCGTTGCTGAGGGGGTGCACCGCGGAGGTGAGGGGGCAAACTCATCTCCCATGGGCGTATCGGAAGCTCTCGGCTGGGCCTGGCTGAGGGCTTCCTCCCATGTGGTCAACCCGGTCGATTGTTCATTTAGACGTCTGATACTCCGCGTTGTCTCGTCGTGAGGCGTTCTGGCGTGAGCCGCCCCTGACTACGCGACCGACTTCCGCTTCCTCGACACCTCCTGGCTCTTGTTGTTCTTCGGTAGTGCTTCCTGGTTCTGCTCGTCGGGTACAAGAATCTCTTCGACTCGAACTCCGCGCCGCTCACATACCATCAACGTCAGCAGCCTGCTCCGATCACCACCGGTCTCGACAGCGGCCAGTTCATCGATCAGTTTGTCGACGTTTCGGTGCAGCTTGAAACCGTACGTCTTCCGGGTGTACGCCAAGCGCTTTACTCCAGCCATGCGCGACATCCTTGCACGGAGAACCACCGGCGTACACGCGACACGCTGTTGCTGGTTAACCACGGCAAAATCTTCCCCTCCCGTTCATCAGACTCTTCGGATACATCTTGCACAAGAACGAAACTCGAGGCCTACACAAGGCCGCTCAGTACCGAACGTAGTGAGCGCCGGTGACTTCGCCCTGCACCACCGACACCGCTGAACAGGATTTCCCCCACTCCGGTACCGAATTCTCCTCGGATAACACTGGAACCACTACTACCCGAAAAACGCAGTCGAGGCACGCCACACGGCGTGCCTCGAAGTCATCGACTCGTTGTCGATTGTCGGATAGATGCTCCGAAGAAGGTTCAGGCTACCTTACTCCGGACCGGTAGCCGCTCATAGACTGTCCGGGGGGCCGTGGTTCGGAAGTGCTGCCGGAAAGCGCTCGGCGACACGCCGGTACGTTCGCGGAACCGGGTACTGAAGGTGCCGACACTCGCGAACCCGACCTCGTAGGAGATATCGACAACCTTGAGGTCGGTAGACAGCAGCAGTTCGCGGGCACGCTCGAACCTGAGTTCGGTGAGATAGCGACCCGGGGAGTCTCCCGTTACCCGCTGGAAAACACGCGTGAAGTGATACTTACTGAACAGTGCGGTTCTAGCGATTTCATCGGCTGTGATCGGCTCGGCCAAGTTGTCCCGCATAAAGCAGATCGCTCGGGCGACCGCGCGGTGAAGGTGCTCGCTCACCTCGGCTACCGTGGACTCCTCGGCAAGTTGCCGATGGCTGACGATATCGACAACGGGTGCATCTCGGTGTGTGGAGATGGTCGGGGTCTGGGTCATAACCGTTCCTCTCGGTAGGCGTGGCCCAACGCTAAAAACGATGGATTGCATTGCCTATCCGAAGAAGAGCGCACCTTCGAGATACCGGGGGCCCGCCAGAGAGGTCGCCCCTATCGGGCATAGCCCATCGGCTACTGTCCTGACCTCGATCTTGTATACGAGTCCGCTACCGGTCCGATCGGTTCGCCGATCAGACATGTCAGTCCTGCCAGGAGCCCGTCGATCGGTCCAGGGATACTCGAGCCGGTCATCGGTGATCGCCGGGTGCAGCGTATCCGGCTGGGATTCATCGGCTCAGAGCGGGATAGCCGCAGTGGTGGTTGTCATCGGTCTTCCAGTCGCTGATCACGACGCGAACCTGGGACAATGACCAGAAGCTGTCGATCTCGCAGTGCGCCGGTTCCTTCATGGCGCCGAGGCCACCTGCCAACGGTGGCGCAATCGGTTCGGTGGGTGAAGTCCGATGACGCGAAGAAGCTCGAGGAACGCGAACGTGAGAACACCGTGCGCAAACAGCTACCGGCTGAAGCGGAACTGGAGAAAGCGACGTCGAAGCAGAGACAGTCGCTCACCGGCACTGTTTGTTCGGTGTGAGTGAGCGTTTCGCGTGCCGGATGGCAGGGCAGCATCGCAGTAACCGATGCCGTCTACCAGCAGGCCGCACCGGCACCGACCCGGATTCGGGGTTGCGGGAATGGATACGTAACTGGGCGAGAACTCATCCACGGCAAGGATTTATCCGTGCCTGCCAGGATGCTCGCGCCGAGGGCTGGACAGTGAGCCACAAGAAGATCCAGCGCCTGTGACGGGTCGAGTGGCTGCGAGTGCCGGTGCGGAAGCGCCGCAAACGCGTCGGCGCATCCACCGAGAAGGCCTACCACCGTAAGCACAGGCAGCGGCTCCTCGGAAAGCTCACCCCGATCGAGATGGCTTCGGCCTCGATCTTCGGCTCTGTCCGATGGGTATGAACAGAGCCGAAGATCGATCAGGCGATGGCGCCGGCATGTCCGGATGAGCGCCACTGCTGCAGCCGCGGCGCCGAGTACAGCACCATCCCACGAATCGCACAGGTGATCACCAGCGCGAAGAAGATCGCGTACGCGACTTGCGTAGTGATGAGAATCCCGTATACGCCCGCGACGGTGAGCCCGAAGACCACCTGGCCCCGTGTCGAGATCGGTGTCGTACCGGGATCGGTGATCATGTAGTTGGTGAAGAGCACGAAAGCGACGCCGGTCATCGCCCCGAGCACCGACAAGAAGACATCGTCGAACAAGATCGCGCGTACGAGACCTTGGAGAACGAAACCACCCACCCACGCAGCTATCAGCGGCATTTTACCTGTGAGCTTGCCATTCAGCATGGTGCCTGCCATCAGCACACCGAGCGGGATCAGCACATCGAGCGCGACGCCGGTGTTGTTCAGAAACATATACGGCGGAGTGAAGCCCACGAACGGGATGAGCAGCAAGGCCACCGCGATACCGGTGTTCGATGGATTGAGATAGTGCTTGAGACGACCCTTTACCCGTACTCGAAATACGTACTTCGAAGCCGCCGCGACAGTCACCGCGAACAGAAAAGGCCATATAGTACTTGTGTAGATGAGCATCGCACAGGCCAGAGCGGAAATATGTGCAGGCAGCAGGAAATAGAACAATTCCGCACGGCCACCGGCGTACTCGGGCGTCCGCTCATGCGCCCATGCGTCGAACGTCTCCAGCAACAAATGCACTGCGTAGCTGACGGCTACCGCAATGATCGGTACGATCGGCGCCTGCTCGAACCCGAGAAACAGATGTCCGACAACGTTGAAGACGGTAATCGAAATCGCGAACCTCAGCAGCGCTTTACGTCGCGGGTCGGCAGGTTTCGGGGGCACCTTTTCGGTCGAGGTGACGTCGGCGGCGGCCGAGCCGTGCGCCTCGGACGACGCGATCTGGATAGTCATGGTTGCACCTTCAGTGTGGTCGTCGGCTCATCGGGATTGATCAGGTCGTCCAGCACGAATGTGCGCTGGTGCAGTTCGCCGCCTTGACGCCACGTCACGGTTGCGCTGAGTGCATCGTTACGGTGGGCATCGGGGATGCCGAAGTGCGCTATGTCATCGCTGACTCCGGAGTGTCCGTTCGCGGGATACACCTGGGTTTCCCTGCGATAACCGTCCTCCCCTTCGAGGACCACCGTCGCGCCGATCACTGGCGTGGACGCGCCGCCGACTCCTTCGGCTACCACTCTCAAGCTGACACGGCGGTTATCGGTCTCGGAGGTATTCACATAGGCAAAAGAATCCTCCCACTGGTTGGCGACCACGAAGTCCCGCAGCCCGTCGCCATTGACATCGGCAGTGGCAATTCCGCGCGAAACCTCATCGCTGAAACCGATTTGCCGACCGATGTCGACCCACTGGTCGTTCATCTCTCGCCACAACCGGTTGGGCTCATGACCAGACAGGTCGTCCCCCTCCTCGATCCGTAGCCACAACTCGGGATACTTGAGAACCTGGTCGTTTCCCATCGCTGTTTCCTGCAGACGCGGCCATACATCGCGGCTGCCCTTGATGAAACCGTTGGCCTGCAACAGGTCGTCACGGCCGTCGTTGAGGATGTCTATGGGTTTGATGTCCCAAGACCATCCGCTGTGTGCGATACCGGTCTGCGCTGAGCGGTCTGTGAACGGAACCTCGCCCTTCAGCAGATCCTCGGGGTCACCATCGGGGTAGAACGCGAAATTCGACTCCTGCAACGCCCAAGGACTGGTGATGTTGCTGACGATTATCCGAGGTAACTCTTCTCCCTCGGCATAGGAGAAAGCAACTCCCATGCCCTTGAAGGAGTCGTGGCCGAGGACGGTCGATCGACGCTCGGTGAGTGAGCGCCGATCACGCACCATCTCGAATCGCACGTCTCCGGGCTTCGAATGGTTGACCAGCAACTGGTCCGGACCGAAATCGTTTGCCACGTAGGTCTCGGGCAATCCATCGCCGGTGAGGTCTTGGAACCCGAACGATAGGGTCCACGAACGAGCCGATTCCTCCGGGATCCGGTTGCTGACGTCGATGAATTCCGGCATCGCACCGATTTCGTCGACGGGGCTGCCGAGGAAAAGGCGGTTCGTACCGGCATTGCGGGCCTTGTTCATTCCGGCCTGCATCTGAATCCGAGAATCCGCGGTGGCAGCGGGATCGAGCACCGGCGCTCCGTCGGGAAAATAGTTTCCGACCATGATGTCGAGGACTCCGTCGCCATCGATATCCGCAATATTGAGCGCGGTCGTGTTCCACACGTCCATCGGGGTGACGAGCTCGTGCGGCTCGAAGTCGGTGCGACGAGGTGTGCTGTCGTCGCTCGACTCACGCTGGTTGAGAAACAGTACGGGGGAACGGCCCCAGTAGTAGACGATGATGTCGGTGGCGCCGTCGTGATTGATGTCGGCGGGTACACAGCCTATCGGCGCCATAGTGTCGTCGTAGCGTAGACCGTCAGGCCGCAACTCGAACGGCTCGAACTGCTCGCCCGCACTGCCCGGCACGGGGAACACTCGCACCTCGTCATCGCGTGGGTCGGTGGTGCATGCATCGCCCGCGTGGCCCTGACCTCGTAGGTCCATCGATCCCACCGATGCTCCGACTGCGGAGATCCACGGCTGGATGGGCTCGAAGTCCTGCGCGACAGGCCGCACCCGCTGGTTGGTCGGGGCCGGAGGCAGCAGGTGACGGTCGAAGGTGACCGCCGCCGAGGCCTGGCCGACCAACGCGTCGCTCGCCCCTACCGGTCGCAGGGTCCAAGTGCCTAGACACAGCGCTATCGATAGCGCGGGTACCAGCAAACGTCTCATTGTCGCTCCATAACGGTCTCGCAACTCAGGCCAGTGACTCCATCCCAATGGCCACAGCCCCTTCACGGCATCTCGTCCTGTGCGGGCTCGGTACCCTCGACGGATTCGCGGACTCGGGGCGAGTGTTGTACCGGTCATATGCAGCCGGACTCACCGCCCCGCACAGGTACGCAGAATTCATCACCCTTATCGGGCCGCAGGCTCACCACCGACCGACTCGTACTCTTGGTCTCGTTGCGTAGCAATACTTTTGGCTGCCGAATCAGGACCGAGGTCGAAGCGGCGAAGCGTCGCCAAGCGAAGGCACCCCAGGGTGAAGACCAGAATGCCGCAGGCGAAGAGCACCGCCTCGACACGCCCGAACGGCACCAAGGCGACAGTGGAGACGAATTCCACCGTGATCAAGAAATACAGGATCCGCGCGATCGCAGCACTCGAAAGTCGAGTACAGATAAGCGCGCCCAAGGGGGCGCCTATGCACACCACCGGTACCGCCGCGAGCCACATATCCACTACCTCACCCGTAAAAGCACCTTCGGTCAGGGAGGCAGAGAATCCGGCGAGCGTCACCATCGTCATCAGGACCACTGTCGTCGGTGTCACCGTCTTTTCACTGACCCGGAACAGCAGCACGAGAGCCACGAACATGATGGTGTTCTCCCCTACCGCGGCGATGCCCGACAGCAACCCGCCGAGGCTGCCCGCCGACACGAGCACCGCCTTGTCCCGAAACGGCAATGCCGGCGCGGCCAAATCCATTCGCCGCTCGAAGATCCGCGTACGCCTGGCAGGACGATAACGTCGACCGATGATCAGCGCGATCATGAGACCGACGAGAACTGCGGTGAAGAGAAGGCGCACATGAGGCGCACTGACCCGGGGCGCGATATTCAGAAAGCTGAAGTAGACGGCGATCATTCCGGGTAATCCGCCGTACGCGAGCGCAGACCATTCCAAAGGAACCCGATTCCACAGAATCGACAGACTCGCGGCCGTCATACCGATGCTCTGAATCGCGAAGCTGAAGAGCCGGGCATCCTCAGGTGGTACGGCGAGCACCTTGGTGAGGATCGGAAAAGCCACTGCTCCGCCACCCTCCGACGTACCGCCGCCTACGAGCGAGCCGAGCGTCATCGTGAGAGACACCGGCCAGTGTTCTCCGATGGCCTCGAAGGCGCGAGAACCTCCGATCACGGCCCAACCCGTGATCACTATCGCGGCGAGCACGATATTGACGATCATCATCCGGCGAAACGAAACGACGGGTGTGTCTTTCTCATCGGTGGATCCCATAGCGACTACCGCTTCCTCACTCGGACCCGTCCAGCCGGGTCGGCGATCTCACGGCGACACTAGAGCCAGGCAGTCCCCCCACAGCTCTCATACATTGCCGACGTTGGAGCAATCGGTAAGAGGTTCGTGACGAAGTGACGTGCCATCGTCGTCCCATCTGCTCGAACCACCCGGAACAGATAAGGACCTATCGATGACCACAGCGCCGACCGATCCAGCTGTCATCCCCCAGCGCATCATGGATGCCTGGAAGAACCACGACGCCGCCGCCTTCGCCTCCGTATTCACCGAGGACGGCACGATGATCCTGCCCGGAGTACATCAGAAGGGCCGCAACGCCATTGCCGGGTTCATGACCGAAGCATTCGCAGGCCCATACGCCGGAACCCAGGTCATGGGCACCCCATTCGACATCAAGACCCTCACCGATGATGTCGTCATCCTCTTCACCGAGGGCGGGGTACGCCCGGCCGACGCCGACTCGATTCCTGATGGCGCGCGGGTCCGGGCGACGTGGGTGCTGGTACGCGATGGTGATTCCTGGTCCCTCGCGTCGTACACGAACGCACCGCACTGACTGATCCGGATCCGCTCGATCGAAACACGACGACTGTCCTGAGATCACCCACCGCGACGGGATAGCCTTGACGGCCCTCCCACGCGGGCCTTCACCACCGACCTGGCCGGCGGCGCACCGGCCCGCACCCGGTAGCATCCGCCGAAAATCGGGAGGATATGGCGTAGTCGACTACTGGACAACGGTTTTCGCGCTCAGCATGCGCATGGTGCTCGTTGGTGTTCGGCTGCCGATAACGATGTTGGTCGGCTCTGGTGGAGGCTGGATTTCGTGGCGACGCGGATGTTCGCGGACGAGGAACTGGAACGTCTGCGGGGCTTCCCCGAGATCAGTCGCGAGGAGCTGTTCCCGTACTTCACTCTGACGCCGTCGGATCTGGCGTTCGTCGATCCGGGCCGCGGCCGGGATCGACGAACCGACTGGGGTTGGCGACCGCGTTGTGCACGCTGCCGTGGCTGGGGTTTATGCCGGACCGGCTCGTCACGGCTCCGCCGGTGGCGGTGGCCCGTCTGGCCGAGCCCTGCACCGAGCACGTGCGCCTGGCCGTGCAGTACCTGGGCTGACGGTCGGCCGGTTCGATGGGCGAGGACCGCCAGGCCCTGCTCGACGAACTCTTGGCGATCGTCACGGATCCGACTGTCGCGGATGAGGAGATCGGTGGGCTGATCAGCGGGGAGAAGATCGGATGGGAACGCCTGCGGGCGGCGATCGCGCAGGCCGAACCGCGCCTGCCGCGGGATCACGGGCATCTGGCCGCGCTGGATTCCTCCTACAACTATCTGTACCAGTTCACCCCGGCGGTGTTGGCCTCGGTGCGTTTCGCCGACGAGACCGCCGCGACCGAGTTGCTGGTCACGGTCGCGATGCTGCGCGAGCTGAATGCGAGTGGTTAGCCGACCAGGTGCGGTGACGGGATCGCCGGTTTGATAAGGAAGGTAAACCCTCACCGCCGCTATGGCCGCCTCAGCCTTTGAATAGCCCTCTCACCAGCGTTCCACTTCGACAGATTGTTCAGAGCGATCGGACATTGAAGTAAGGCGCGCCACTTCGGCGTCATTCTCTGGAACCGACCTGTGGTGGCAGCCGTCCAACTCAACGTACGCACAACAACTTTGATGAACGGGGATAGCAGATGCGCAATGCGGGGAGGATCGCTGCAAGCATGGTCGTAGCTGGCGCGCTCATGATGGTAGGTGTGGGAGGCGTAGCCGTCGGACACGCGAACCCCTTGCCGGAGCAGACGATTGGCGTGAATGACTTCACGGTAGCTAAGAAGCCGAAGTGGACCGCAACGTGCACTTGGACTATCACCAACAACAATACGAAAGAGCAGAAACAGATTACAGGTACTGGTACGGGACGCTCGGAAGCGGATGCCGTCAAGAACGCAGGGCGGGACGCGAACGGGAAGGTTCCCAAGGGCTGGTACAAGCGCCACATCACGAACTGCAAGACTTCCAAGAAGTAGCGGAGGAGAACATAGATGAGCAGCGAGCGCTCGATCTGGCAAGTACGGGTGACTTTCCGGGGTACCGAGGAACAGGCCGACCGCCTAGCGGCATCGGTCAGTGAAATGCTCTGCCCTCATGATGAGGAACACCCCCTCAGCGAATGCCCGATGCCTGGGAACGTTCGTACGCTCGATGAATCAGCCATGGGCAAGAAGGAGATCACAATCTTCAACGCTCTGCTAGCGGAGGATTAGTGCGGTGAGCCGGGAGTCCCAGACCTGCGAGGCCGGCAAGTGCGGCAATTCAGATTCTGGGGCCTCCGGTGCGCACCTGGCACGTACAGTCCGGACGTGGCCAGAGTCGTAGTGGCGAGGCAGGTCGTCACAGGCAGCGCAGCCGGACACAGCCGGCGGCTACCAGGAATCCGGACTTCGCCGAGCTGCTGCCCGGATACCCGGTGCCATTGCGTGGCTGTCGATCTGGGGTACTGCCGACCACACCTTGATACCGATCTCGCCGATGGGCGTGCCGGTAAGGATCGTGTCACCTGGTACATGAAGCTGCCGTAAAAGCGGGAGCTGATCGCTGAGCAATACGACCAGATGATGAACGCCACCGCGATCCGAACCCGCACCGCATCGACAGAGGCGATCCTGCGCAGGTTCACGAAGGCCAACGCCGCCTACCCCACCTACCAGGCGATGATCGAACTCGGTCGGGTACAAAAGACCATCTTTTTATGTCGTTACCTGCGCAGTCGTGAATTGCAGCGGGAGATCAACAGCGGCCTGAACGTGGTCGAGTCCTGGAACGGCGCGAACTCGGTCATCTACTACGGCAAGACCTCCGAGATCGCGTCCAACCGGCGCGACGAACAGGAGATGAGCGTGCTGTGCCTGCACAGCAGCTGATCGCCCTCGCAGTGCCGCGCGAGCGGATCTTCATCGACAAAGGATTCTCCGGCACCACCCGCCGCAACCGCACCGGCCTGGACAACGCGCTCACCGCCGTCACCTCCGCCGCCGCGGCCGTCACCGGACGGCAAGTGGTACTGACCACGACCAAGTTCGACCGGTTCGCCCGCAACATGGCCGAGGCCGGTGAGATCCTGACCGGCCTGCGTGAGCGCGATGTGCTGTTCGGGCTCGGCAGCCAGGTCTACGACTGGGCCGACCCGTTCGGCAAGCTGTTCCTCCAGACCCTCGCCATGGTCGCCGAATTCGAGGCCAACCTGAACCATCTACGCACCCGCGAGGGCATGGCCAAAGCCCGCGCGAAGGGCCGCCTCAAAGGCAAACAGCCGAAACTGCCTCTCGCCGCACGGAAAACGATCCACCGCCGATACCACGACCCCGACGGCAACTCGAGCCTGGCCGACCTAGCCCAGGAATACAGCGTCGGCCGCTCCACCATCCACCGCATCATCAGCGGAGCCACCCCACGGAACTGATGGGCTCATATACCAGGTGACACGGTTCTTACCGGCAGCCCTATAAGGCGAAGAACTGCCATATCCTGAAGATCTTTTGAACAGCGTCTAAGGAGTATGTGATGCCCCCGGGCCCGGACTTGCGGGAGCTATGGGTGGGCGTCTACGCCACTGAAGAGAACATGCAGCGCCTGCTGGACCAGTACCTCGATGACGAAGACCGGAAGCTGATCGCGGGTCGGCGGCGGGACTACAACCGTTTGGGATTCGCACTTCAGGTCGTGACCGTCCGCCAGCTCGGAATGTTCCTGGTCGATCCGCTCGATGTGCCTGCGGAGCTGATCGATCCTGGATCGCGTCGGCGCAGCTGTTGGGCCAAGCCATCGCGCACTACGGGCGGATCTTCAAAACCCTGCACATCCTGCGCCTGGCCGACGACGAGCCGTATCGGCGCGAAGGCAAGGTCCAAGCCGATCTCGGCGAGGGCCGCCACGATCTGGCGCGGCGGATCTACCACGGAAGAAGGGAGAGATGACCCGCACCTATTACGAGGGTATGGAAGATCAGCTTTCCGCGCTCGGGTTGGTGCTCAACTGCACGGTTTTGCGGGTTCCGTCGCAGGCGGCATGCAGAGTCGCCGAGAGCAGCGACAGAGCCGCTCCAGTCCGGCCCACTCGGGACCGGGCCGGAACCGACCGGTGGACCATCACTGCGCCGGGTGTGCACAGCAGTCGTGCGGTGCTTCCTTCTGCTGACGGCCGGCTTCGCCCCTGTTTATGGCGGCGGCGACCCTACCCAGCCGTTCCGAGCCGGTCTCGTCGACCGCGGCAGCGTATTCGTCGTTCCAGTTCCACCACTCGTAAGGCGGTGTCCGAGGGTAGCCTTCAGGCGAATCCTCCCAGTTCTCCTGCCGTCCGAGGGCCGTCATGTCCAGGTAGCTCCAGGTGTTTCCGAAGTACTCGTCGCCACGCCGGTTGATGAAATACGTGCGATACACCTGACCGCCTTCACGGATGAAGGCGTTGGTGCCGTGCCATTCGTCGACACCGAAGTCCACGTCGAACTCGTCGGTAATGGTGTACCAGGGGATCGGTGACCAGCCCATCCGGGCCTTTACCTTCTCGATCTCGGGTTGCGGTGCGCGCGAGGCGAATGCGAGCGTGGTGTCGCGGGCGTTCAGATGCGCGAGATTGCCGACGTGGTCGGCGATCATGGAGCAGCCGCGGCAGGCGTGATCGGGCCAGCCGACCACGCCGGGCTCGAAGAATGCTCGGTAGACGATCAGCTGGCGGCGGCCCTGGAACAGATCGAGCAGACTCACCGGGCCGTCGGGTCCGTCGAACAGGTACTGCTTGTCGACAGCCAGCCACGGCATGCGGCGGCGTTGGGCAGCCAGCGCGTCGTGGGCGCGCATCACCTCCTTCTCTCTCACCAGCAGCTCCAGACGCGCTGCCTCCCACTCGTCCTGCGAAACGCTCGACGGTGTCTTCATAGTGGTATTCCTGTTCGGTTTCGGATTGATCAGTCCCGATCGAGGGTCTTCTTCAACGCGTCGAGCGGGCCGTCCCAGTCCCGCGCCAGTGCGGCGAGGAATTGTTGCGCCACTTGCATCGGCGCGGAACATAATCGGTAACGCACCCGGCGGCGCTCCCCCGGCTCCGTGGTCACCAGACCGGCCTCGGACAGCAACGTCAGATGTTTGGCGATCGCCTGCCGGGTGATCGGCAGCCGGGCCGCCAGGTCGGTCGCCGTGGCGGGCCCGGAGGACGCCAGCGCGGCGAGGATCGCACGCCGGCTTGGGTCCGCTAGGGACACAAAGACCTGCTCGGCAATCGCCTCCTGGTCAGGCCGCATCGAGGTAGCCGGCCAGCTCACCAAGCTCGTTCTGCCAGCCGCGGGTGTTGCCCTCGAACGCCGCCTTGTAGGCGTCCTCCGCAAGCTGAGCGAAACCGGTCTCGACCACGGTCAGTCGTGTACCTGCGGCCACTGGCTCGAGCGTGAACTCCACATAGGTGCGGCGCGGATCCTCCTCGGGAAGCCCGAAGATATCCCAGGTGAACCCGAATACGTGCGGTTCCTCCACCCGCTCCACCCGCATGTCCGCGCAGTGTCCCCCCTCATTCCAGCGCATCCACGCCTTACCGCCTGGGCGCAGCTCTATGTCGGCCTCATTGCCGAACCACGTGCCCAACCCCTCGGCCGTGGTCAGCGCCGCCCACACCTTCACCGGCGGGTGCGCCAGCTCGATCGTCCGCTCGATGCGATCGGGAAAACCCATAACCACCTCCATTAATAGCAACTCAGTGGTTGCGATATTATTGCAACCACTGAGTTGCGTCAACCATGGCCAAGTCGCGGCACCGCAAGGCCGAGAACCTGCGCCGCTACTTCGAACCATCCCTACAGGCGATGCGCGACCTCACCGCACTACTCGGCCTGGACGCCAACCGCCGCTGACCAGCAGCCACGCCGTATCCGCCCGATTTTCGATGGATGCTACGGCTACCACTACCGGTGGGAACGGCAACTACGCCGATACTGCTCGGGCTACGCTCCGCCGCGCGATCAGATACGGTGTGCCCGGCATCGTCGTCATAGACATCCTCGCCAACGCTCGGGTCCTGCGCCCGAGCGCAGGCCGCAGCGTCAACCGACGACTCGCCTCGGCAAGCCACAGCGTGGCTTCCAGGTGCGCAAGGGAAGCACCAGGACAGCCACGGGGTCCGAGGCCGAACGGCAGGTATCGCCCGTGATCGTTGGTGAGGAATCGGGCCGGGTCGAAGAGGTCGGGCGCAGCCCATCCCTGCTGTTGCACCTCGGCGATCACAACGCAGACGTCGTCGCCGGTACGGATCGGCCAACCGGCTACAACATCGTCGCGGCAGGCCCGCCTGCTGACCAACCATACTGCGGGATGCAGGCGAAGTACTTCCTTGATGACGGCGGTGGTGAGCCGCAATTGCCCCATCAAGCGCAGCAGATCGGCCGGGTCATCGGTGGGATCATCGGCGGCTTCCCGCTCTTCGGCGAGAGCATCGGCCAGGGCGGGCCGTCGGCTCAACTCGTCGACCGCCCAGGCCAAAGTGGATGAGGTGGTCTCATAGCCCGCCAGGAGCAGCGATATGACACCATCGCGGTCGGCCCAAGCGGGTGAGCTACCGTCCGGGGTATCAGCAGCGGCACCGACTGCGGCGATGATCTCGTCTGCGGCACGGTCGAGGACCGTACGTGCCTCACGCAGGCGCTGCTCTGCCCGAGGGCGTAGTACGGCGGGAATCCGATCCTGGGTGACCACCCGGAACATCGCGTCGTCCTGGACGATGTCCAGCGCCTCGAGTATCGGCGCTACATGCGGGGCCGGAACGCCGAGCACCGTCGCCAGACAACGCAGAGTGTATTCCGCGAGCAAGCCGTCGACCGGCATCCGGCGTGGATGGGGTCCTGCCAGCTCTGTGACCGAATCGACCGCATGCCGGTGGATAGCAGGCGCATGCTGCTGTATCCGACGTGCTCGCAGCCATGGGCCGAGGGAGCCACGTGCTCGCAGCCATGTCTCGCCTTCGTCGGTCAGGATGCCGCGACCGAGACCAGCCCGGGCCTCGGCCTGACCGACGCCCTTCTCATAGCGGTCGGCCGCGGTGACCAGGACATGTTTGACGGCCTCCGGCCCGTTGAGCACATGCAGCGGGCGCCCTGGCAACGGTACTGTCACTCCGTCGGGATAGCGGCGTGCCAGGTCGGCGAATGCGCCACCGCGATCGGACATCATCCCGTACAGCAGCTTCGGCAGCCGGCTACGCGGCACCTGTGCGCGGATCATGCCAGCCTGGCGGCAACGGCTTGCCGCCACTCTTCGTAGACCGACCAATCGCCTACATCGATTCTCATAGCGTCGGGACGTGCTTGCCACGTAATCGCCGAGGCCTCCGCCGCACTGCGGCCGCATAATTCCCGCGCCGCGGTTTCGGTGTGTGGCACATCGAGGCCTGCCCGCAGTCGAGCGTCGATGGCGAATGCGGCCCCCTGCGCGATCCAGCGCCCGTGCTCATGGGCGCCCTCACGGAGCCTGCGCAATGTCACGGCGTCCCGGCCTCCCGCATAGGCGGCCGCCAAACCGATACCCGCCCACAATGATCCGTGCGTGCCCGCGGCGAAGCGATCAACCATTTCGGTGAGCACATTCGGGTTGCCACCGGCCACGAACCACAGCGCACGGCCGACACCCTGCATCACCTGCTGCTCGCTATCGGCGCGTGTCCCCGGCCAGTACCGCTCCGGGAACGGAACCGCACGTCGCGCCAATACTGCCTCGGTATGGAAGAACGTCTCGTGGAAGCCGTACCCGTCCAAGACAAGTGGCCCGAGGAGTGGGTCGAGGCGATCGAGCTGCGGCCAGGCGAACCGTGGCAGCCTGGCCAGCGACCAGCCGAGACCGACATAGAGCATGTAGCCGTGCCGTTCGCCGCTGTAGACCATCAGGTCGGCGAACTGGCGGCCACCGGGCCGGAGCCCGTCACGTACGCCTGCCGCCATGCCGAGACCCTCCATGGCGAAGCCACGCCACTGCGGGGCCAGGACCTGCAATGCGGTGGCCGCCTGCTGTGGCGTGCTGGCGCGGAGCCCGGTGCCGTAGCCGGTGAGGAACGACCGCCCGACATACTCGGTGATGCTCGGCCCCTCCGCCCAGGCGAAAAAGCCACGATGCGCGGGATCGACCTCTCGCTCGTGCGGCAGCATGATCCGCTCACGCAGCCATGCTCCTGGACCGCTTCGGTCGACGAGCAGCGCCACCGAATCCAGATCGCCGACAGCGGAACTACGCGGTTGGGGGCGGATTCCTGTTTCCGATGCCTCGGTGGTGGAGATATTGCTCATGGCCGTGCTCCTACGGAAGTCGGGTCGGCGATCTGTAGTGCCACAGGGGGTACCTGCTGCCACCCATACGTCGTAGTGATCATCGGACCGACACCGTATCGCTCATATAAGGGCGCAATGCCTCGATCAACGGCTCCGGCACCCGGGTCGGGCGGGTGTCGCCGTTCGGGCCGCGCATGCAGACGATCCGTTGCCTACCGCGTCCGATGAGTATCGGACCGTCGGAGTGCTCGCGCCAGTACTCGAATGCGAGCTCGAGTGTGGTTTGGCCGAGATCGGCCAACACCATCGAGATCACCAGATCGTCGAACGCGGTGATCTCGGCGATGTACTCGCACTCGACCTTCTGGGTGAAGAGCTTGAGGTCGTCGCGCACGTCATCCAGTACTTCGGGTGCCTTCTCCTTCAGGAACATCTCCCGGCACCGTCCTTGCCAGCGCAGGTAGTTGACGTAGTAGACGTTGCCGACGAGGTTTGTCTCCTCGAACCCGACAACGTGCCGGTACTCGTACGCAGGCGTTCTCATGCGACCACCTTGTCCTCATGTGCCGACACCACGGATGACCAGGCGACAGCCAGGCTCATACGCTGCTGTCGCGTAGTCTCTACCTCGGCTACCAGGGCCTGTGCCGGTCCGGCTGCCATCAGGTTGAGCCCGCGCGTACTGCCGAGATCGCGCACCTCTAGCTCACCGGATTCGGTGGTGGGCCCGAGGATTTCACCGAAAGCGGCGCTCGTGAGGTCGTCGATCGTGTCGACGGCGCATCGCACCGCGCACGACGCACCCTCTAGCGTGGCATTCACCAGTGGAGTGCCCGCGGGTGAAGCCGTAACCTGTACCGAACCGAGCACGCCCATATCGGCGAGTACTCGCTCGAAGTGTGGGCCGAGCAGGGCCGGTGGCCACCGGTCCGGCACCCGTTGTCGCACCGCGCGCAGATGCAGTCCGCGCCAACGCTCGACAAGCACGCCGCGCTCATCGAATACATCGATGTCGTATACGTGCAGGGTGCCCTCGTGGCGGGTCTCGTCGGCTACGAACACCCGGTCACCGACCGGTGTCGGGTCGAGTACTTCGAGCAGGTCGATCCGCTGCGGTAATAACGTGGCATCAGGGACACTCACCTGGTTGCCGTGCATCAGTGCGTCACGAACACCGGGGTCGCCGAGCAGTAGATCGGCGGGAAGAGCACTGGAGAACCAGTCGACCTCTGCACCGGATACCCGGCAACGCACCTGCGTCGAACTCAAGGTGTCATAGCCACGAACCCGCTGGAATCGTCCACGTTGGAACAGCAGTCTGCCGTAAAGTTCGGCGTCGGGATCCACCGGCACCGGCTCGGCTGCCTGCGCTACCGACAATCGGTCCGAACCCGCGTCGATCGTGGCCCCGGTTTCGACAGTCGCCGCGAAATGTGCGACCTCGTAGTCCGATTCCTCAGCGAGCAGCACGACGTCGACTGCACCGTCGACACGACGGACGGCACTGAGCCGGATGGTGTAGTCCTCGCCTGCTGGCACGATGACCGGGCGGTCCAAGCGCACCTCGGTGAAGCGGACCTGGCCCACGACTCCGGTGAGGGCGCTTGCGAACTGGGCCATCGCCTCGAGGCCGAGCACGGCAGGCAACACGTAGTTGCCGTCGAGCTCGTGATCGAGAAGGTAAGGATCACTGCCCACAGAGAGCACAGCGTCAGCCACCAGTTCGAAGCCGGGGTGGTGCCGCCGCACCCGGTCCAGGAATCGACTCAGAGGTAGATCGGCGGGGCGGGTGCGCAGGGTCGGCACACCGTCTGTACGCCCGCAGACCACCAGTGTGGACGGTGCATCGTGAGTCACGGTCCGGAGGAACAATTCGGTGCCATCCGCCGGCGGGATCGCGGAAATACCTGCGGCGGCAAGGCTCTCGACCGCACCCATCTTGACGCCCATGCCGATGCCCGACCACACCGACCACTCCATACACGTTGTCCGGCAGTGTGGATTGCGCTCACCATGGCCGCGGGTCAGCCGAGCGAGTTCGGCGTTGGCCATGGCGTAGTGCGCCTCGCCCCGCATTCCGGAACGACCGATGACACTGCCGAACGTCACCACATGCCGGAGTGCTTCACCATCGACCTCGGCCAGGGTCGATAGCAAGGTAGTAAGTGCGTCGACCTTCGGTGCAAACGTGTTCTCGACGTCTGCCCAAGTGAGGCCGTCCAGGTTCGCCGGCTCATTGCGTCCTGCTCCGTGCAGCAAGTGAGTGACCGGTCCGAACCGAGCCGCAATCTGCTCGGCAGCATTGCGGACAGCGGTGGAATCGGCGAGATCGGCTTGTACGTAATGAATCTCGAGCTCGGCGTCCCTGAACCGCCGGAGTGTCTCGGCAACCTCCTCGGTCGTCGCGCCGGAGCGACCCACGACAACGACTCGTGCGCCCAGCTGACACGCCCATTCGAGGGCGCACTCGGCAGTGATGCCCTTGCCACCTCCGGTAGCCAGCAGTACAGGTTTATCACCCGCTACAGCCACACTGCCGAAGCCTGGAGCAGGTGCCTCGTCGAGCACGTACGGCATGAGGTGAGGCACGTGCCGAATTCCCCCGAGATAGCGCACATGGGCGAATCCGTCGGTGGCGGCGACCTCCGCGGCGAGCTGCTCGGGCCGAACTGATCCGTCACCATCGACCACGGTGACTCTGAGCTCAGGGTGTTCCAGAAAAAGCGTCTTGGCGAGCGCTGTCGTCGTATCGTGCCCGCCCAATACCACCAGCCTGCGGCCCGCACTGAGCGTCGCCGCCTCTTGCACCGCACGGAACGCGGCGCGCAGGTTCCCTCGGTCCGCGTCGACGGGCAGACTCAGCAGAACGCCGCCGTCGGTATCACCCGCGAGCGCCGACACCCAAGCCGCCTCGGTATCGGACGTCCAACCCGTTGCGTGCACAGTCCAGGGTGCAGGCTCGGCGACAGGGTCGGGCGCACTGGTACGCAGCGGTATGGGAGAGAACTCTTCGATCCATGTGCCGACGAAAGCGTTGACCGCCCCGAGCGGATCCGGACCTCTGGAGGTTCTGGTATTGCCCCGCATCGACTCCAGTTCGGAAGCGAGTTCACCGATCGTCGATGTCGCCAGGTTCAGCGACCCGAAATCGTTGACGCCGACCGCGCTGGCAACCCGAGCTACCACCTGTCCCACCGTGATCGAGCTCAGATGCAGGTCGTCGAGCATCCGGCTGTCCACGCGGATCGCGTCGAGGGGGAGTTCGGCTCGTTCGGCCGTCATCCTGATCAGAAGATCGAGCACGTCGACGTCGCTTCCGGCCTGCACCACAGCATCGTCGCCGGACGCTGCGCTGCTGCGGCCCCGGCTCGGCAAACCGTCGGCTGCGACACTCTCGGCGGGATTCGAGAGAAAGGTCTGTTCGCCGTTGGGCGGATCACGGTGAAAGCGACCGCTGTTCACGGCGGTGGGGTCGGGCAGTGCACCACCGACCCAGGCCGCAGCCGCAACAGCGAGATACGAGGTCAGATCCGCGTCGTCGGTGTCGAGACTGACAACGGGCACAGCCACGGCATTGGCCACCGCGAGCCGCGCCGTGCTTCGGCCTGGACCGACCTCGATCAATAGGTCGCTGCGGGCGGCCACCTCCGCCACCGCTTCGGCGAACCGCACCGGCTCGACGATCTGCCGACACAGCAGGTCGGAGAGCTCGGAAACGGGTATCTCGCGGTCGGCAGCAAGAACTGCGCCGGTCACGGTGGAGACCACCGTGCGCTCTCCCGCGAGCGGCAGAGCACTCAGCGAGACCTTGTCCAGACACCCCGCGAACACCTCGGCGGCCTGCCGGGCCAGCGGCGAGTGAAAGGCATGCGAGACCGGCAGCCTATTGCCTGCGATGCCTGCTGATTCAGCGTCGGCGAGCAATCTCTCGACCGCCTGGACTGTCCCCGCAACGACGGTGTGCCTGGGCGAATTGAGAGCTGCGACGCTCACCTCGTCTGTCGGCGGAAGCAATGCCCTGACCACGTCCTGCGGTGCGTCGAGGCTGGCCATCGTGCCGGGTAATCCGTTCTCCGCCATGATGGTTCCACGCATCCCGGCCAGTTCGACAAGTACATCGCTGTCGATGGCGCCTGCCCAGGCGAGTGCGCACAACTCCCCTAGGGAGTGCCCGGTGGCGGAGGAAGCGCTGATGCCGATATCGCGCAGTGCGGCGAGGCCGCAGAGGCTACCGATCACGGTCAAAGGCTGGGCGTTCTGCGTAGCGACCACATCGGTGAGAGCAGCTGCGTCGATGCGCTGCTGGTGACTCGCGACGACCGGGAGATGGCGAGCCAGGGCACCCCCTTGCAGGTGACTGCCGGTGCCCTGACCGGGAAAAAGTAGCCCGATCCGAGCGCTGGCCCCGTCCGGCGTACGGCCGAGGTAGCCGCCACCGGGTACCTCGATCACTGCCGGGTCGAGCGGATCGCCTGCGAGCGGTCCGTCTTCTTCGAGGCGATCCACGAGGAGGACGAGCCTGCGCACGGCATCCTTGGGGGCGGTGGCGACAGCGGCCGCCCGGTATATGCCGGTGACCTCCCGCGCCCAGCTCATCGCGTAATCGGTGAGCTCCGAATAGCTACTGGTGCGTAGGGTGGCGGCGGCCTCGCGCAGCCGGACAGCAAGTTGTGCGGGGGTGTCGGCAGCGAACAGCAACAACTCGGCGTCACGGCGCGAAGCGGCCAGAGCACGCACGTCCGGTCGCCGGTCCCAGTCGACCACCTCTGCGCCGCCCGGATCGCCCTCCACCACAATGTGCGTATTGATACCTCCGAAACCCATGGAGCTGACACCGGCACGCAACGGAGCGGCGTCGGGCCAGGGCTCGGCGAGCATCACCGGACGGACCGCACTGTCCTGGTCGGTGAAACGAGGGTGCGGGCGACGGCAGCCGATCGTCGGTGGAACGACAGCGTGGCGCACCGCCTGGACCGCCTTGATCAGCCCCGCCACACCTGCCGCGGCTTTGGTGTGGCCGATCTGAGCCTTGATCGAACCGATGGCGGCGCGATCAGTGGCACCGGCGGCGCGGCGAGCGCTGGAGATGGCCGAGAGTTCGAGATCGTCGCCGACGGGTGTCCCGGTGCCGTGGCCCTCGAAGTAGGGCACGGTCTCGATACCGAAGCCCGCGCGCTCGTAGGCACGGTGCAGGGCGAGTTGGTACCCCATCAGGTCAGGGCGAGTCATTGCGCCTGCACCGTCGGAGGAAACTCCCCAGCCTGCGATATGAGCCAGCGGTGTGCGGCCGGCGGCCAACGCATCCTCCTCCCGCATCAACACGACCATTCCGCAGCCTTCGCCGGGCCAGAATCCATTGGATCCCTTGTCGTAGAGCTTCATCTCGGTCCTGGCAAGAGCACCTGTCTTGGCGAAACCGACGATCTCGAAGGGGTCGATGGACAGATCGACGCCGCCGGCGACTGCCACGTCCAACTCACCGTCGACAAGCGAACGAGCAGCTGTCGCTACCGACAACAGCGAAGACGAGCAAGCGCCGTCAACGGTGTAACCGCCCCCGTGCAGGTCGAAATAGTTGCAGATGCGCCCGGCGATCGTATTCGCGAGCGACCCCGCCAGAGTGTCTTCGTCGACGCCAGGGAAGGGCGCCTTGTACTGATCTTCCATCGCGTTGACGAAATCGGCGACCGCATCGTCTTCCCAACCGATTTCGCGTAGCTGCGCGGCAACGACTCGCCGTACATACGGCCACCGCAACCGCATCAGGTTGGCGCGGGAGAACTCGCCTGTGAGCGTGTTACCGACGACGACACCTGTCCGCTCGCGGGGCAGCCCTTCGCCGTTCTCGAATCCGGCGTCTGCCAGCGCTCTGCTGGCGACGTCGAGGGCCAGCCAGTGGGTGAGGTCTGTGGAATGGTAAGTGCTGCCAGCAATTTTGAAGGCCATCCGATTGAACGCGTAATCGGCCAATACCGCCGCGTTGTCGGCGTAGAAAGTGTCCGGCGTGGCCGGATCGGCACTGTAATAGTCCGCCAAGGAGGTTCGTACATCTGGGATGCTCCGGAAAGCTCGACGGCCGCTCACCGAATTCTCCCATAACTGCCGCGGGTCAGTGGCGTCCGGATAGACGCAGCCCATGCCAACGATGGCGATTCGATTCACAGTGCGCTCCTCAAGACGGGATTGGACCATCGCCCGACGGCCCCAGCCTTGCTATCGATCGTCTTGATCAGCGAGCGCTACGGCCACTTCACCGTTGCGGGGCTGAGAGTGCCTGCCATCGGCACCCGAACCATCGAGGAGGTCGGGAACGAGTCGCGCGCGCAAGCGGCTACGCCAGGTGGCGTAATGAGGCACAGGGCGGTCGTCTGGGCCGGACACCTCGGCGGCATCCACGAGATCCACCGCGTCCAGCACACTCAGCCCGGTGATGGCGGCGAGTGTCTCGATGGTGTGAATAGGCAATAGACCCGCGGTATGACGCGCTTTCACCGCCAGAAGGGCACCGACACCCAGATCCGGCGCGAATATCCCAGCTGCAGGCATCAAGGCGGCCACATCATCGGCCTGGCCGGCGAAGGTCGCGGCCAGCCCTACGCCGGACCACAGGTCCTCATGGCGTTCGGGCGCGAATTGCTCGATGGCGCGTGCCACCTCGGCCACCCGGCCCGCGTACGCGAACCACAGGGCCCGCCCCACGCCTTGGTCGACGGCCTTCTCGAAATACCACTGCTGGCCTGTGTGCCACGAATAGGGTGCGGGCCGCTGCCTGCGATATAGATAGCGCTCGGGTTGGAAGTAGGCGAGGTCGAAGCCGTAGCCGTCGGCAGCGAGCCAGGCCATCGTCGGGTGTGAGGGGAGATCAGCAGGCAGCACCTGGGACCACAGGCGACGAGGAAGGCGCGCCATGGCGAAACCGATACCGATGTAGTTGAGAAACTGATGGGGAAGCCCGGCCCCGCTCATGATCAGCTCAGCGGTCCTCGGCGCGCGGCGGGACGGAGGCGATACCGCATCGAGGATAGTGGCAGCCATCGTGGCGCCTTCATAGGCGAAACCACGGTGCTCCTCCGCTACCAGCGCGAGCCGCGCGTGCACGCCATCGGGGTCGCTATCGCACAGTGCGTGCTCCAAACCGATGACCACCGCCTGCGGTACGGCCGAGAGGGCTCGTACTCGGGGGTCATCGGCATCGTGCCCGAATCGAGCGGTAAGCGTGACTTCGTCGATGCCGGGTGAGACGGCGCCTGCGAGAGTACCGCGAACGAGTTTGCGCAGCCGGTTCACGAGATACCTCCACGGGTGAGGGTGTGGATGAGAGAAGTTCCATCCCGGAGCCGGGGCGCGAGCGAGCCGTCGGCGAGCACGGCCAGCGCCGCGGCGTAGTCGGTATGGGCATGGCTCAGGTCGATGTCGCAGAGTGTCACAGGCTCATTCAGCTTCGGGAACGACACCAGCCCCGCCTCCTGATCCGGGGCGGTCACTCGGACGTCGCGTAAGGGGACCGAAATGCCGACACCACAGGCCTTGACCACTGCCTCCTTGCGACACCAGGTTCGGTAGAACTCGGTGGGGCCGACTGGTGCGGGCTCGTCGGGAACGACGATGTACCCGGCGATCAGGTCGACTTCGATACCGCTGTCTCGTTTCTCGACGTCGACCCCGACTGGGGCGACCTCCGTGATCGCGACCAGAACCAGGTTCGAGGAGTGTGCGATCGACACGTATTCTTCGCGTGCTTCGAGATAGGGCTTGCCGTGTTCACTGGAACCACACAGCACGCAGCGGCTGGCCACATGAACAGATCCTGGCTCGACTCCGGCGCGCTCGGCGACAGCCGCGCGCAATAGAGAGCGACCGCCTGCGTGGCGCAATCGGTCGCCTCGGTTGCGCAGCCGCTTCAGACGACTCTGCTCCTCTGGTACGAGGAACCCCGCGACCTGTTCTTCGTCTATCTCATCGAGACGCAGCATCCAGACGTCGCAGTCGATTCGTCTCATGCTGTTTGCCACACGGAGCGATCGCCGAGCATGCCGGCTCGCGACGCAATGGCAATAGCCTCGCTGCGCGAGGCGACCCCCAATCTCTGATAGACCTCCGCCAGTCTCCGATACATCGCTCGTTCCGAAAGTGCCTCCGACTCCGCGAGTTCGAGCACAGAGGAACCGGCTACCAGCCGGTTCAGCCACATGGCCTCCCGAGCGTCGAGCGTATCGTCGGGAGTCGGAGAGCCGAGGGCGAGGCGTCGCGCGACGTCATAGGGGAGCGTGCACTGGCCGTACAGGGCAGCCCGTACCGCGGTGATAACGGCTTCTGGTGAGGTGCCGAGATCTACCGCCCCGTGATACCCGGCTGCCAGTGCTGCCACCAGTGTTCTCTCCTCATACGCTGCCGCGACGGTGACGCGGAGTCGTAAGCCGTTGGGAATCAAAGGGCGTGGAAGCTCACCACGGTCGTGCACGACGACCGACACCACAGCGGAACCCGAGTTATCCGAGGAGTCCTCGTCCAGCGATCCGACCTCAGGGTGCATGCCCGCAGCGCGAAGGATCGCAGCGAGACCGCAACGAAGCGTCGGTGTTCCCCCCTCCACGCGGAAGCGAGGAGCAGGCCCCACAACCCCGGGGGCGGTCGAGAATCCACAGCTGAACACAGGGGAATCCGCCGCAGAAGGACGATCGTGCGCAGTGATGGCATCGCGGCTGTCAGCGGGCCAGCCCTCATCGGCCATCGTCGTGTGCATCAGTTGGACCTCCGTATATCCCCTTGTAGACGGCACTATGCCCTGCGCAGTGCTGGTTCGGGCACTGCAGAATCCCGAGTCTGATTGCCTCGATAACGGCCGCGGTGCGGTTGGGAGAATCCAGCTTCACCATGGCGCTAGCAATCAGTCGCTTGACTCCGTGCGGTGAAATTCCCAGTTTCCGAGCGACTTGATCATTGCTCAGTCCATCAGCGATATACTCCAGCGTCTCCTTCTCACGTGCGGTGATGGCGTACGCACTACGAATGGAACTTCCGGCTGTTCTCTTGCCCATCAGCCCACGCAGCATGCCGGGGGGAATCGGATAGGCACCCGCGAGGCACAAGCGCACGACCTCGCCGAGAATGGACGGTGAAAGGTTGGCAATTTCGAAGTAACCGTCGGCCACTACAGCCCGCGGCGATCCGACTGTCGCCCTGGCGTCGACGAGCGATGTCACAGCGACGAGCACACGAGCATTGATGCCGAGCGGCACCATATCTATGCAATCGTCCAAAACGATCAGCATGTCGTAGCTACTCAACGAAGACAGATCAGGATTCGGATACCCCACGAACTCGACCAATTTCACCTGCTCGAGCATTGCCCGCAATCCGGTGCTGATGACCGAACTCGACGATATGACTCCGACGGCAATGCCGCCTTGCATAGACGAATCCGAAATCGATGTACCGCAGTCCCTATACATTCTTCCCCTGCCGATTGATATTGCGAGGTTCTCATCCGTCTTCATCAGCGCGGGCACCACAGAGTCCACGGCGGTCGCATCGAACCCATACAGACGCAGGATTTTCGACGCTGCCCGGAGCACGGCCCTGGTTCGGGCTTCCGGGGGTCTGGTAAGTCGTCTCGGTGCAGGGGCCGGTGCCGGTGCGGGTGCGCTCGGTACAAGCTGAGCCGTGCCCTCCTGCTCTCCCCCTGGGTAATGACTTCACACCCGAAGCACCTGAAGGCGCGTCGGTGGTGAAACCGGCCGTCCCAGCGTAGACATTAACTGATATCCACGGACTGAAAACCTTGAGCGCCACTGGTGTTCGTAGTATCCGCAGGTCGGCGATGCGGTGTAGGCAGCTGCCGGTCGCAGCAGGAAGATGAATTCATCGTGACTGAAGTGGGCGAAGTTACCGCGGTCGAGTCATGTGTTATTCATCTCACAGCTTGGTCTCCGATACGAACAAGCATGCGTGGCAGGCAACCGGATGTAGGGTTCATGACTGTCCGGTCGGAATGCGGGCCCGTGGTGCACGCGGGCCGGGTTGCGGGGCCGAAGGTTCCACAGCCGACGCCGGCCGCAAGGAATTCCCCCGAACCGGTCGGTGCCGGGGTCATGCGCAGTCGGGGTTCGACACGTCCCCGCGGACCGCTGATGCTCCCCTATATCAGGTGGGAGCAGATCGCCGATGGCAACGACATCGATGCCTTGTCCGGACCGAACATCCGGTGAACGTGACGCTGTCCCCCGAGGACGACGTCTTTCCGGTCGGGCCTGGCCCGACCGGAAAGATCAGCTACGTCCGCTCCCCCGCTCGACGAAACTCACTACGACACAATGCCCCGCTGCCCCACAAGGAATCGGGTGCGCCGAGAATCTCGGCCCCGGCTCAGGCGATCAACCCATCGGGTGCAGGTCGCCGAAGTGCCTGCGACCGGGAGGTCAGTTGCCACACTCGTGCTGTGCGGTGGCACCGAGACTTCACCGCTCGTCATCAGCGGAGAAGACTTTGGCTGTCGATACCTCGTCGGCTTCGGCTTCTGGCAGTTCGGTACTCGGCTGCGGAGTCCGCGCACCGCGCAACGCCACCACTGCGATACCGGACAGCGCGACGAACAGGCCGACGCCGACCCACGCCGTGGCGTGCATGCCCGATACGAAGGCCTCGTTCATATCGTTAACGAAAACGCGCAACGACTCCTGAGGAAGATCACGCACCACAGTCGCCGCCTGCATCACGCTCTCTTTGACCCCGGCGCTATCGGCCGGGACGTCGACCTCCTCCATCCTGGAGCGGTACACAGCCGATGCGATGGATCCGAACGCAGCGATTCCCACAGCGATGCCGAGATGGTTGCTACTTTCGGAAAGCGATGCCGCGGAACCGGCACGCTGGGGAGGTGCCCCGCTGACAACGAGGTCCGTGCCGACCGCCCCCATCGGACCGAGGCCGAGGAAGGCCAGTACGAAGGCGGCCACGAGAATGAGCATGCTGCCTTGCCCTGGCACCTGCGTCATCAGCAAATAGCCTGCCGCCGTGACCAACAGACCAGCGGCCACCAGGTGGTTGATGCGAATTCTGCCGAGCAGCGCCGGTGCGGCCATCGAGCCGATGACGATCGCCGCGGTCGACGGCAAGAGCCACAGACCCGCGATAAAGGGCGAATGCTGCTCGACGGTCTGAAGATAGAGGCTGACCACGAGGTACATGCCTCCGGTGGTCATGGACCCGAAGAAGAGGATGACCAGGGAAGCCGACAACTGTCGGCTTCGGAACAGCCGCAGGTCGACCATCGGGTCGGCGATGACTTGCTGACGACGAAGGAAGATCAGACCGACCAGGACTCCACACAGGAGCGGAACCCATACCGCCGCACCGCCGGTGCCGGTCGCGAACTCTTTGAGAGAGTAGACGATCGGCAGTATGGCTCCCAGCGACAATGGGACGCTGAGCAGATCGATCCGGCCTGCGTCCGGATCGCGGTACTCGGGGAGCAATCGTGGGCCGAGTACGAGCAGGACGGCCATGATCGGGACACCGACGAGGAACACCGAGCCCCACCAGAACCAGCTGAGCAGCGCGCCACCGATGATCGGCCCCAGCGCACCTCCGACCATCAGACAACTGAACCACGCAGCGATCGCACTACCCCGCTCGCGTGGGTTGGTGAAGATATTCGAGATCAAGGCCAGCGTCGATGGCAACAGGGTGGCGCCTGCGATACCCATCGCCGCCCGAGCGACGATCAAGGCGGTCGGGGTCGGCGAGAACGCGGCGACCACTGTCGCCACAGTGAATACCGCAGCCCCGAGCAGCAGAAGCTTACGGCGTCCTATCCGGTCGCCCAGCGACCCCATGGTGATCAGGGAGCCCGCCAGAAGGAAGCCGTACATGTCCATGATCCACAGCGACTCGGTGCTCGTCGCACCGAGCTCTCTCGACAGTGCAGGCAGTGCCAGATAGAGGATGCTCTGATCCATCGATATCAAGATCGTCGGTAAGCCGAGGACTGCGAAGGCCCACCAGCGTGTGTCGTGCTCACGCGAAGCGTTCATCGAATCTCCCAATCAGATCGGTGCGTAGGCCGGATGAGATCAGAGCGCGTCGGCGAGGTTGTCCAGAGCCATCGAGAGTCCTTCGCGAGTGCCCGCGATCATGTCGTCACCCACGAACGAGCAGACCTGCGAAACCACGGTGACCTCGGTCCCGATGTCGTTCGGATCGAGGCTCCAGGTCACCAACGAGATGGCCAGTGGTTGCGAGCCGAGCGATATCGTCTCGCTGTAGACGATGCGGACACCCTCTTCGATATCGAGGTAGCGGACTCGGCCGGTGAGTTCTGCCTGACCGATAGGCCCGCACCGGTAGTCGTCCACCCCGTCCACATCGAACGAGGTGTTCACGTACACCACCTCGTGTCCCTCGGGTGCCGTCCAGGAAGCACGCCGCTCGACATCTGCGTAGGCCGCGAAGATCTTGTCGGGCGACACCGGATAGCTGCGGGCCACCTCCACCGTGCTGTGATTCAGGGTCGGAGTGCTCATCGAGGTCCTTTCTCGTCGTCGGTCTGATCTGTCGAGTCGGTGGCCGTCAGAGCAGCGACCACCTCGCCGAGCCGGTCCAAACGTGCCTCGTAGCGATTTCGCCTGCTTGCCGACCACCGCTCCAAGCGCAAAAGCCCGTCTTGGCGTAATTCGTGCACCCTGACCCGTCCGACCTTTCGTGATACGACCAAATCGGCCGATTCGAGGTGCTGCAAGTGTTGGACCACTGCGGCCAAGGACATATCGAGCGGTCCCGCGAGCGCCGATGTGGTCGCAGGCCCGTAGGCCAGGCGCGTGATGACATCGCGCCGGGCGGGATTCGCCAGCGCTTTGAAGATCGCATCGATGTCATCTGCACCGATGCCCCCCGCATCGATGTCATCGGGCACGCGAACACCGTAGGCGTAGGCACTGATAACAGTCAAGTAATTACTTAAGTATCGGGGCACCGCACCGTAGGAGAGGTCGCGGTTCAACTGCTCGGACATCTTTGAGATGACACGGAGGAACGAACCAGGTGCCGTCGACATGACGGCAGTCCGGCCTGCCATTCGGGCCTCCCGCGGAGCAGAGTCAATCGAACGAACGGTGGTGGAGGCATGGCCGAGAAGGACCACGACATCCTTGCGAAGCCGCGGGCCAAGCTGGACGAACTCGACGATTCGATCCTCGCTTTGTTGTCGGCGCGTCTGCGGGTGTGCTTGGAGATCGCAGACCTGAAAACGCAGGCAGAGATAGACATGATGCAGCCACACCGTATCGACGTGGTCCTCGGCCGCGCCCGAACCGCAGCCGAGGAATACGACGTCGACGCCGATTTTCTCGTCGGTGTCTACAAGGGCATCATCGACGGCACCTGCCGGGCCGAGGAACAGCGGATGGCACGAAGCGAGGAGATCGCGGGATGACCCGCATCCTGATCATCGACAACCTCGACTCGTTCACCAACAACCTGGCCGCACAAGTGCACGCGGTGACCGGCAACCCGGCGCTGATCGTCGACAACACGACCCCGTACAGCGACCTACCGATAGACAAGGTCGACGGAGTGATCATCTCGCCCGGCCCAGGGCACCCAGGGATACCGGAGGACTTCGGCGTCTGCCGTGAAGTGATCGAACGGTGCGAACGACCGGTGCTCGGCGTTTGCCTCGGCCATCAGGGGATCGCGGAGGTCTTCGGCGGCACTGTAGGGCATGCGCCCCAACCGGCCCATGGGGTGACAGACCTGGTAGAGCATTGTGCCGAAGAGCTTTTCGCCGGACTGCCGACGCCACTGCGGGTTGTCCGCTACCACTCGCTCGTCGTACGCGATCTCCCCGAGGAACTCGAGGTGACTGCGCGGACTTCCGACGGACTGGTGATGGCGCTGCGGCACCGTGGACTCCCGATGTGGGGCGTGCAATTCCATCCGGAATCGATCGAGGCGCAATACGGCACTGAACTGATAGCGAACTTCGTGCGGCT
>NZ_JBJZOO010000020.1:0-65324 GCF_047200775.1 Nocardia spongicola
CGCCCGGCCCCCGGGTTCCCCCCCGGGCCGCCCGACGCACTTTTACAGTATTGCCACTACACCGAGAGCCACGATCCACACCACCAGGCCGACGAACAGCGCCGACAACACCGATCCGGTGAGGATGAGAACACCGAACGCCGACACCGCGAACAACAATCCGACGATCAGCCATTCCACCCAATCCCCCGGCCACATTTTTTTGTTCCGGAGATGGGAACCCTTGAGCCCTCGGTCCACGAGAAAAAATTACCCCGAATCGCTCGGGGTAAACATGATTTCGTTGTCGAATCTGTACACGTTCGTGATCCGCGTACGCAGGCTTCCCACCCATACGTCCGGGACCAGCCACTTCAGGCCGGTACTCGCCGAGTTCGTGCGGCGATTACCTGGTACGGGCGAACTCGCCGTCATGTACGCCCGCGGTGAAAGCAGCCCACTCGCCCGGCGTGAAGATCAACACCGGCCCCTCCGGGTCTTGCCCATTACGCAGTCCGACATGTCCGTCGGCGAGCAAAGCCACCTCGACACCGTTGTTTCCCGCCCCTGCCGTTGCCTTCCGCCAGGTAGCCCCGGTCAGATCGATATTGGCATCGCCCCGAACGCTCATGACATGGACTCCTTCGTTTCCAGCCGGATCAGCTGTCTACAGATCACCCGAGCCGATACACCCACCGGACGCATCCGTGCCCGATCGTACCGCCGACCGCCGTCGCCGTCCGGCATACGACTGAGCTGACCACCACGCCGTGCGCGATACGATTCCGGCCGAGTCCACCAGGTCGACCAGGCAAGCGGATCGTATTCGCACCGGGCACATCGGTAACCGGCGTAAATGCGATGCGTGTATCCGCTCAGCGCCTGCTGTGGTCGGTATGCGGGGAACGCGGGCCGAACTTCGGTTTGCGCAGATGGCCGCTGATCGCGAGGAGGCGGATTGCCCGGTATCGGTGCGGGCGCAGCGGTTCCAGGTATTCGACCATCGCATCGTCATCGATAGGGCGGCCGAGCAGAGTCCAGCCGACCATGGCGGCGAGGTGGTAGTCGCCGACCGACAATGCGTCCGCATCCCCGAAAGCCCGCTGCGCGATCTCCGCGGCGGTCCATACCCCGATACCGGGAACACTGCGCAGCATACGGGCCGCATCGGCGGGATCGGCCTGCGCCGTGCGCTCCAACGACTCGGCTATTCCGGCCGCACGGATAACGGTCTGCATCCGCTGCGGTCCGACATCGGCCCGATGATAGGTCCAGGACGGAATCCGCCGCCAGGTATCGGCATCCGGCGGTAACCGCATTCCCTCCGGAGCAGGGCCCGGCGCGGGTTCCCCGAACTGTCCTACCAGCTTTCGCCACGACGCGTACGCGGACCGTGTGTGTACCTTCTGTTCCAGTACTGCTGGCACCAATGCCTCGAAGACCAGGCCGGTACGCAACATACGCAGGCCGGGAAAGCGCCGGTGCGCATCGACGAGTTTCGGATGATCGGGGACGAACCCCGAGAGATCTTCGTCCAGACACAACATGCGCTCTAGGCGGTCGAGGAATTCCGCCGCGCCCGGACCCCAGGCACGAGCCCGCACCGCACACCGGCCGGATCGAGTCAGGCGATAGGTCACCGGTCCGGTGGGAAGCCGGGAGGCGTGCCAGTGTGCGCCGTCATCGGTCACCCGGTGACACGGATCGCAGCGGCCACGGCCGAGCGGAGCAAGGGTGCTCGCCAGATCGATCGGCCGGTCCGCCGTCACGGTCCGGACGGATCCCGGCTCGACCATCGCACTGCGCACCGCATCATTCTGCCCGCCGCGACGCGCGGTACCGCGGCATGCCCCCTGCGCACCCGGGTGATTATCATCTGACGTACAAGGAAACGCTCGATATCGATTCCGTATGAGCCAAGCTCTCGTATTCCACTCGACACGACGCGGAATACGGCGATCCCGATTGCGATCGGCGAATGGCCTGCGTCGTCACTACGGAGGTTCCTGATGATCACCACCATGCTCAACTGGTTACTCGATGCTTGGGGCGATCTCTTCGCCGGAAGCTCGGGTTACCAGATTCCGCCGGGTACCTTACCCTTCGGTAGCTGAGCCGCACGGCGAAAACCACCAGGACGTGATGACCGCGGGCAATGCGGCATGAGCGGACGCTCAGTCCGAGACGAATCCGCCTGACACCAGAGAAGCGGATGATCCGCGCCATGGACTCGACAACAGCAGCACGCGACGAGATCCGGAAAAGCTCACTCTCCCAAGAGGAATTGCGCTAGATGCCTGCCGCGCCGCCCGGCCAAGGCGGATGCCTGGGTGCGGCAGGAGAAGCCGTCCGCGAGGAGGATCGAGTCCGTGTCCGCCGCACGTAGTGCGGGCAGTATGCCGTTCTCGGCCACGGCAGCCGAAATATCGTAATGACCGGTCTGCATGCCGAAATTTCCCGCCAGACCGCAACATCCGGTGATTTCGGTGATATCCACCCGCATATCGGTCAACAACTGACGATCGATATCGAATCCGAGTACCGCATGCTGGTGGCAATGCGGCTGGACCACCACCGACTGGCCTGCTCGTACCGGCGGACGCCAGGTCGGCTGCTCGGCGAGAAACTCGGCCAGCGTGCGCACCGCGGCGGCGATCGGCACAGATCTCGGATCGTCCGGAAGCAGTTCCGGCAGGTCCGCGCGCAGGACCGCGGTGCACGACGGTTCCAGGCCGACGACTACGCCGCCTGCCTCGACGTGCTCGGCCAATGCCGCCACCGTTGCGCGCAGCCGCGCGCGGGCGCCGTCGAGCTGGCCGGTGCTTATCCAGGTGAGCCCGCAGCACACCTGGCGGTCCGGAATCCGGACGCGGTAGCCGAGGCCGCTCAGCAGCCGCGCCGCGGCCAGCGCGATCTGTGGATCGAAAGCATTGGTGAAGGTGTCAACCCACAACATCACCACACCGCTGCCCCCGGCCGTGTTCCGTTCCTCCGGCGCATAGGCCGATTCGGCGAGCGCGGCGCCGAAGTCCAGATCACGCCAGATCCGGCGGAAGCTGCGCTCGGCCAACCGGGGCAGCTCACGGTGCGGATCGATACCCGCCACCCGCGACCCGATACGCCGCGGCACAGCGCGCTCGATCATGGCGTTGACCACGCGCGGCATCCGAGTCGCGATGGTCAGCCAGCGGGGCAGCCACCCCAGCGAATAATGATCGACCGGACGTAGCCTGCGGCGGTAGCGGCGGTGCAACACCTCCGACTTGTAGGTGGCCATATCCACCCCCGCGGGACACTCCGACCGACATGCCCGGCACGATAGGCACAGGTCGAGCGATTCGGCGACAGCCTCCGACGACCACGGCAAGGCGCCACGCACCACTTCCTGCAGAACCCTGGCCCGCCCGCGGGTGCTGTCCTTCTCATCTCTGGTCGCCAGATAGGACGGGCACATGAAACCACCCTCGGCCCGGCACTTACCCACACCGACACAACGATGGACCGCCGCGCCAACATCACTGTCATGCGGAAACGCGTAACCGCTCGACGATCGGACCGGCGGCAACCCAGCCAATCGCAGATCGGCATCGAGCGGACGCGGCGCGACGAGCACTCCTGGATTCAGCAAGCCGTCCGGATCGAACAGCGCTTTGTATCCGGCGAATACCTCGAGCACCGCGGGGGAGTACATCACCGAGAGCAGCTCCGAACGAGCCCGGCCGTCACCGTGCTCACCGGAAAGCGAACCCCCGTACCGGACCACCAGCTCGGCCGCGTCGAAGAGGAAAGCGCGGAAGCGCTGCGGTGCGTCGGCGATGGGGAGATCGAGCCGGACGTGGATACAGCCGTCACCGATATGCCCGTAAAGCAGTCCATCCACGCCGTGGTCGCGGGTCAGCGCGGCGAAATCGCGAAGATAGGCGCCGAGCCGGTCCGGCGGAACAGCCGCGTCCTCCCATCCCGGCCAGGCCGGATGTCCCTCCGGGGTACGGCCGGCCAGCCCGGCGCCATCGGCTCGGATCTGCCAGAGCGCGGTGGCGGCACCGGAATCGGTGACGATCCTGGTATCGACCGGGTCCGCGGTGCGGCACAACCGCTGTGCGACGGCCACCGCCTCGGCCTGTGTCTGTCCCGCGGTCTCCACGAACAGCCAGGCGCCACCGCGCGGCAGATCCGGGACCGGTCTTCCATGCGCGCGTACCGCCTCGACCAGCCGCGCATCGATACCTTCTACCGCGATCGGCGCGCAGGCCATTACGGCGGCGACATCATCGGCCGCGGTGGCGATATCGGGGTAGCCGAGTACGGTGAGCACCGTCGCCCCTGGCACCGCGACCAACTCCACCGTGGCATCCAGCAGCAGGCCACAGGTGCCTTCACTACCGACGAAGGCCTTGGCCGCCGACGCACCGTGCTCGGGCAGTAGCCGGGCCAAGTTGTAACCGGAGGCTTGGCGGTCGAAACGTCCGAGATCGGTCCGGAGCACCGCGAGGCTCGCCCGGCTGAATTCAGTGAGGCCCGGCACCACGGACAGGTCTGCGGCCAGGGTGCGCTCGGTGCCGGTGCCGTCCACGATGCGCAGTTCGCGCACGGTGTCACAGGTGCGCCCCCAGGCGACGGCCCTCGGCCCGCACGCGTTGTTGCCGATCATGCCCCCGAGGGTGCAGCGACTCTGCGTGGAAGGGTCGGGGCCGAAGCGCAGCCCGTGCGGGCGGACGGCACGCTGTAACTGCGAGAGCACCACCCCAGGCTGCACCGTGGCGACACCGGCTGCCGGATCGATCGCCACGATCCGGTTCATGTACCTGCTGAAGTCGAGCACCAGACCGGGGCCGATCGCGTTGCCGGCCACCGAGGTTCCCGCACCGCGCGCGGTCACCGGAAGTCCTTGCTCACGGGCGTATTCCAGGGTGGCCATCACATCGGCGTCGGTGCGTGGGAAGACGACACCGACCGGACGCACCCGATAGTTCGACGCGTCCGAGGAGTACTCCGCGCGGCGGCGCTCAGAGGTGTCGACCTCACCCTCGATCGTGCTGCGCAGCGCCGCCATCCGGTTCTCGGTCACCTCGCCAGCCTAGGCGTGCGGGCTCGCGGCCGGCAGAATCATTACCTCGTCGCGTCTCCGCGAACTCGACCTCAACCAATGTCTTGATCTCAACCAATATTGAGGTCTTAGTGTCGGTGGCCGGGTGTCCGATAGCGGGACGAGAGAGAGGACGACGTGAGCATCGAATCCGTGGCGCGCAGCCAACTGTATCGACGTGCGAATGCACCGCAGGAGCTGAGGCCGTTCCGCCGCGCCACCGTCGAGCGCATCCTCCGGTTCGCGGCGCCCCATCGCCGTCGGATCAGCGCGTTCCTACTGTTCAGTGTGATGTCGGCGCTGCTAGCGGTGGCCACACCGGTGCTGGCGGGGCGGGTCGTCAACGACATCATCGAGGGTGCGCCCGCTCGGGTCGTGATCATCCTCGCGCTGGTGATCGGCGTGCTCGCGGTGTGCGACGCCGGGCTCGGACTGGCGACTCGCTGGATGTCGGCAGGGATCGGCGAAGGGTTGATTCTCGATCTTCGCACCGCTGTGTTCGACCATGTGCAGAAGATGCCGATCGCGTTTTTCACCCGGACCAAGACCGGTGCGTTGGTCAGTCGCTTGAACAACGATGTGATCGGCGCCCAACGCGCGTTCAGCGACACCTTGTCAGGGGTGGTGGCCAACCTGGTGACCCTCGTGCTCACGCTCACTGTGATGGTCGGTATTTCCTGGCAGATCACGCTGCTGGCACTGATGCTGCTTCCGGTGTTCGTGGTCCCGGCGCGCCGGATGGGCAACCGCCTAGCGGACATGCAGCGGGAAGCGGCCCGGTTGAACGCGGCGATGAGCACGCAAATGACGGAACGGTTCTCCGCGCCGGGCGCGACACTGGTCAAGCTGTTCGGCCGACCGGAGCGAGAATCCGACGAGTTCGCGGTGCGGGCGCGCCGGGTCCGGAACATCGGCGTACGCACCGCGATGCTGCAGACCGTGTTCATCACTTCGCTCACGCTGGTCTCGGCGCTGGCGATCGCCCTGGTCTACGGGCTCGGCGGCTGGTACGCGCTGCGCGGGCAGCTGGACGCGGGTGCGGTCGTCTCCCTGTCGCTGCTGCTGACCAGGCTCTATACGCCGCTGACCGCGCTGGCGAACGCCAGGATGGAGATCATGGCCGCGCTGGTGAGCTTCGAGCGGGTCTTCGAAGTGCTCGACCTGAAACCGCTGATCGAGGACGCACCCACCGCGAGCCCGGTCCCGGCAGGCCCGGTTTCGGTGGAGTTGGACGAGGTGAGCTTCAGCTATCCGGCAGCTGACAAGGTGTCGCTGGCTTCACTGGAAGACGTGGCAACCTTGGACTCCCGCGGCGGAGTGGAAGTGCTGCACACCGTGTCGCTACGCGCAGAGCCCGGTGGGATGATCGCGCTGGTCGGCTCCTCGGGATCGGGGAAATCAACTATTGCCCAACTGATTTCCCGCCTCTATGACGTGGACCGCGGCGCGGTGCGGTTGAACGGTGTCGACGTACGCGAGCTGACCACTCGGTCGATCCGGGAGACGGTCGGACTTGTCACCCAGGACGGGCACCTGTTCCATGACACGCTCCGAGCCAATCTGCTGCTCGCCCGTCCAGAGGCCACCGAGGACGAACTCTGGGATGCGCTGGAGCGCGCCCGGCTGCACGAGCTGATCGCCGCACTGCCGGACGGACTGGAGACGGTGGTCGGGGAACGCGGCTACCGGCTGTCCGGCGGGGAGCGCCAACGTCTGACCATCGCGCGCCTGCTGCTAGAGCAGCCACGAGTGGTGATCCTGGACGAGGCGACCGCCGCACTGGACTCGACCTCGGAAGCCGCTGTGCAAGAGGCGCTTTCCGAAGCGTTGCAGGGCAGAACCGCGCTGGTGATCGCCCATCGCCTGTCAACGGTCCGCGCGGCCGACCAGATCCTGGTGCTGGAAGACGGTCGAATCGTAGAGCGCGGCACCCACACCGAGCTGCTGACCGCGGACGGTCGCTACGCGCAGTTGTACCGCACCCAGTTCGCCGACGAGCCTGCCACGGTCGCGGCATGATCTACGCGCACCTACTCGCGGAAGTCGGCGATATCGCAGCTCGGTGCCCGGCACGAGTCGCAGGCACGATGCGGTTTACGCGGTTCAGCGTAGTGTTCGAGGCATCAGGCCTGCCTACGCTGTGACCGGTCAGCTATCACTGCGCGGGTAACCGTGAGCTGTCCGCAGGCTCACCCGGCCACGATCCCGAGCAAAGGCCGAAGTCCGCTCGGCTGAACCGAGCCGATCTTCCGCACAGTGACAGCGATCAGAATTCGCCCGCGACACCGAGGACAGTCCGGCCCGAATGAGTTCCGTCCTTGATCGAATGCAGCACCCGATGCGCTTCGGTGACCGGAGCGTAGTTCTCCAGAGTCGAAAGATGCCGCGGACGTAGCTCTTTGCCGAGCCGAGACCACAGCTCGCGGCGCCGCTCGATCGGGACGTTCACCGAATCGATACCCATGAGCGCGACCCCGCGCAGGATGAACGGCAACACCGTGGTCGGCAGTTCGGACCCGCCGGTGAGACCGCTGACCGCGGCCGCTCCGCCGTAGCCGATGGCGCTGAGGACAGCGGCGAGCGAGGCGCCGCCGACACTGTCGACAGCCGCGGCCCAGCGCGCTGTGTTCAGCGGCCGCCGGGCGGCGCTCGGATCCTCCGGAAGCCTGCCGATCACCGCATCGGCGCCGATTTCGCTGAGCAGATCGCCCGCGTCGGTTTTGCCGGTGGAGGCGATGACCTCGAAACCGAGGCCGGCAAGGATGTCGATGCTCACGCTGCCTACCCCGCCGGTCGCGCCGGTGACCAGGACCGGGCCCGCATCGGGAGTGAGGCCGTGGTCGAGCAGGGTTTGCACGCTCAGAGCCGCGGTAAAGCCCGCGGTGCCGAGCGCGGCGGCTTCGCGCGGGCTCAGATCCGTCAATTTGACCACCCAGTCCGCGGGCACCCTGGCGTATTCGGCGAAACCGCCGTGCTGGGAGACACCGATCTCGTACCCGTGTGCGATCACCAGGTCGCCAGGGGCGAAATCGACAGAGGAGTTCCCGGAGGACTCGACCACCTCGCCCACGAGATCGATACCGGGGACGATCGGGTACTTGCGGACCACCCCGCCACCCTTGGTGATCGCCAGAGCGTCCTTGTAGTTCGCGCTCGAGTAGTGCACTTTGATCGTCACATCGCCCGGCCCGAGGAAACTCTCATCGACCTGCTGCCTGGTCAGGACGATCCCGTCATCCGATTCGTGTGCCACCATCGCCCAGAACTCCATGCCGACGAGCATACGAGTGCCCGGCCCGGTCCGGGTGTTATTGCGCGAGCGGCTCCAGGTCGCCTCGGCCACTGAGCTGATGCCATGTGCTGCATCGGATGCGGTCTATTGCGCTACCATGCGGACAGAACTAAATTCTGTATATGCAGATTCATGATCGGCTGCTCTTGGCAGCCGAGCGACAGTTCGCCGAACACGGGGCGCTGGACGCGAAGCTGACGCAGATCCGCGACGCGGCGGGTGCCAGCGTCGGGGCGCTCTACCATCACTTCCCGGACAAGGCCGGCTTGTATCGACAGGTATGGGCCAACGCACTCGCCGACTACCAACAGCACTTCTGGGCGGTGATCGGCGGCAACACCAGCGCACGCGAAGGCATCATCGCCGGTGTGCGCGAACACCTGCGCTGGGTGGGCGACAATCGCTACCGGGCAATGGTGCTCAGTTCAGCGCGTCCACCAGGGCTGCGCGAAAACGAGAGCAATCGCCGTTTCATGACCGACGTCGCGCGCTGGTGGCGCACCCATGCCGGCTACGGAGCAGTGCGCGATCTTCCGCTCGACCTGGTCTACGCGCTGTGGCTGGGACCGGCACAGGAGTACACCCGCCAGTGGCTGGTCGGCGAGATGCGCGGCACTCCAACCGAAGTCGCGAGCGAGCTCGCCGAGGCCGCCTGGCTCGTGCTCGCCACCGATCCCACCCGGACGATCGACACCCCCACCGAAACCGAAAGAGAGGTGCGGGATTGACTGCCGCAACCCACGGCATCGCCGCAGCCAGCGACATCACAGCCGCCAAGCAAGTACTCGCCGCACAACCATTCGCCGACCTGGTCGGCACCGAGATCACCGCGTTCGGCGATGGCGCCACCACACTGGTCGTTCCCATTCGCCCGGAACTCCGCCAGCAATTCGGCTTCGTGCACGGCGGCGTGCTCTCCTACGCGGCTGACGCCGCACTCACCTTCGCCGCCGGAACAGTCCTCGGCCAGAATGTCCTCACCGGCGGTTTCACCATCACCTACCTGCGTCCGGCCGCGGGCATTCGCTTACGCGCGGAAGCAACTGTCACCGATTCGACACGTCGGCAAGCCGTCGTGCGCTGCGAGATCTACACCGAAACCCCGGATCGTGAACCGGTGTTGTGCGCGGTGGCGCAGGGGACCGCTCGGAGCATAGAGCGGGACCTCACCGGTGCGTGATACCGGCCGCCGCCGAATCGTGCGCTGATGTCGGTGGGCAGCGCATTGCGCTCCAGCTGCCTCGGCACCAGGAAATCGCGGGCAGTGGCCTTTTCGCCGCCTCGGATTCGTCGTCTCGGATCGAGCCGTCCTTCCTACCGTGACAGCCCACGAACCAATGGCCGGATATACCGGCAAAAGAGCACGTCAAAAGCTCGTAAACGGGATGAGCCCAGGAGAAGGAGCCGGACCGGATACGGTTCCGGACAGCTCGGGCATGAGTACCGTATGTCGTATTTACCCACCGTAGCGCCCGTCCAAACCAACTTCATGCGGTGAATTCGATGTGATCTATTGCATTCTCAGGCGGGGCACACTACATTCTGGTTAGGAAAATTAAATATGAAATTTTTACGAAAACTGCTGCTGGTGAGCGGCATTCCCTGAGTGCAGGATGTGGATGCAGGACAGGCAGCGCTCCGCGACGTAGCGGATGTGAGCGCCGAAACATGCTATACCACTTTCCCTCGAAACCGGTCGATATTATATCGGTAGAGGAGAATCTGCGCTCTCATAGGGGCCAGCAGCATTTCCGGGCGGCGGTTGACACCAGTGCCGATACGCGAAGCCATCGTCGAGGTACGTGCGCGTAAGCGAGTGCAAACCGTATTCGAGCAACGAAGCTCGACACTTTCGCCAGGACTGCACGAGAGTGAGAGCAACCGCCGCTTCATGACCGACATAACGCGTTGATAACGCATCGACGTCGGGTACGAAGCATTTCTTGATTCTCTCATTTCATTTCGGTCTATGCGCCACGACCCATTTCGGTCTGTGCGTTACGGAAAATATACGACCGAAACATCCACCGTAAGTAAATGGGCAGCGAGACCCCCAGTGCCCAACCGAAATCGCGAGTGAGTTCGCCGACGTCGTCCGGCTCATGCTCGCCTCCGGTCGCCCTGAACTATCGAAGCTCGAGCCATCGAAGGAGAGGTCATGACACTGACCGCCACACCCCTGACCGACACCGCTCCCTTGACTGTCGACGCCGACGCCACCGCCGACGCCACCGCCACCGCCGATGTCGGCACCGGTGTACGCGCACTCCGGTGCGATGAACTCGACGCCAGTCTCGACTTGAACCGCCTGCTCGAAAGCGCCCGCTTAGTACTCGCCGCGCAACCATTCGCGCGGCTGCTCGACACCGAGGTCACTGCGGTCAATCACGGCACGGCCACCCTGGTCGTCAATATTCGTCCGGATCTGCACCAGCACATGGGATTCGTCCATGGCGGAGTGATCTCTTACGCGGCCGATATCTCCCTCACCTTCGCGGCCGGACCTATCTTCGGGGCGAACATCGTCACCAGCGGTTTCACCATTACCTACCTGCGGCCGGCCGCGGGCATACGCCTACGTGCGGAAGCAATCGTCGTCGACGCGACCAAACGACAGGCCGTCACCCGCTGCGATATCTACGCCGAAAACCCTGGCTGTGAACCAGTGCTGTGCGCAACGGCACAGGGGACCATCCGGGCCGTGGGAGAAAGCCCCCACCGCCGGTAAGACAGCAGACAGAACCGGGTGCGGAAGTTTCCGCACCCGGTCTCGTCGCTACTGCGGTCAAGCCGTCGCCGCGAAGGCCTGCTGCTCCACCGCCGGTTCGATAGCGTAAGCCAGGATTTCGGACACCTCGGCGACCGGCCGGACATCCAGTGCGGCAAGCACTTCGGCAGGCACATCGTCCAGGTCCGGCTCGTTGCGCGCCGGGATGAATACCGTCTTCAGGCCGGCCCGCTGCGCGGCGAGCAGTTTCTGCTTCACACCACCGATCGGCAGCACCCGGCCGTTCAGCGTGACCTCACCGGTCATACCGACATCCGAACGCACCTTGCGGTCGCACGCCAGCGATACCAAAGCAGTCACCATGGTGACCCCGGCGGAGGGACCGTCCTTGGGCACCGCGCCCGCGGGGAAGTGGATATGGATGTTGCGATCCAATACCTCCTGCTCGACACCGATCTCCGCCAGATGCGAACGCACGTAGGTCAAGGCAATCTGTGCGGATTCCTTCATCACGTCGCCGAGCTGACCGGTGAGGGTCAACGAGCGCTCCCCGGCCGCGGCATTGGCCTCGATATAGAGGACATCACCACCCGCACCTGTCACGGCGAGACCGGTCGCCACACCGGGCACTGCGGTGCGTTCCACCGAATCAGGGAGGAAACGCGGACGCCCCAGGTAATCCTTCAGATTGCCGAGGCCGATGGTCAAGGCTCCGGTGTCTTCCTCAACCGGCTCCGGGGAACCCGACGCGTGCTCGGACAGCCGAGTCGCGGCTTTGCGTAGTGCCTTGGCGATCAGCCTTTCCAGCTGCCGGACACCGGCTTCCCTGGTGTAGTCGGCCGCGATCTCGCGCAATGCCTCCTCGGTGATGGTCACCTCGTCTGCGGTCAGCGCATTGCGCTCGAGCTGCCTCGGCACCAGGAAGTCGCGGGCGATGGCCACCTTGTCGTCCTCGGTGTAGCCGTCGACGGTGATCAGCTCCATCCGGTCCAGCAACGGACCAGGGATGGTGTCCATAACGTTCGCCGTTGCGATGAACAGCACATCGGACAGGTCGAGGTCCAGATCCAGATAGTGGTCGCGGAACGTGTGATTCTGCGCCGGGTCGAGCACCTCGAGCAGAGCCGCCGCCGGATCACCACGGAAGTCCGAACCGACCTTGTCGATCTCGTCCAATAGGACCACCGGGTTCATCGAACCGGCTTCCTTCACCGCGCGCACGATGCGACCGGGCAGCGCGCCGACATAGGTGCGCCGGTGACCACGTATCTCGGCTTCGTCGCGCACGCCGCCCAGTGCGACACGAACGAATTCGCGGCCCAAGGCCCGCGCGACGGATTCACCTAACGAGGTCTTACCGACACCGGGCGGTCCGACCAACACCAGCACCGCGCCGGAACCACGTCCGCCGACGATCTCCAGGCCACGGGCGGCCCTGCGGGCACGCACCGCCAGATACTCGACCATCCGGTCCTTGACCTCGTCCAAACCGTGGTGATCGGCATCAAGGACCGCGCGGGCGGCCGAGACATCGGTGCTGTCGGTGGTCCGTACCGTCCACGGCAGTTCGAGCACGGTATCCAGCCAGGTGCGGATCCAGCCGGATTCCGGGCTCTGATCGCTGGCCCGCTCCAACCTGCCGACCTCACGCAATGCCGCCTCGCGCACGGTATCGGGCAGGTCTGCCTGCTCGACACGGGTACGGTAGTCGTCGGCTCCGTCCGGCTCGTCCTCGCCGAGTTCCTTGCGGATGGCGTTGAGCTGCTGGCGCAGCAGGAACTCCCGCTGGCTCTTCTCCATACCCTCGCGGACATCCTCGCTGATCTTTTCGGTGATCTCCGCTTCAGCGATATGTTCTTTGGTCCACTCGATCAGCGTGGTGAGTCGTTCCACCACATCAGGGGTTTCGAGCAGTTCACGCTTCTGCGCCGAGGTCAGGTACGGCGCGTAGCCCGCGGTGTCGGCGAGTGCCGATGGATCGGTCAGCTGATTGACCGCGTCGATGATCTGCCACGCCTCACGCCGTTGCAGCACCGAGACGACCAGTTTCTTGTACTCGGCAGCCAGTTCCTCGGTACGGCCATCCGGAGCGGACTGCTCCACCAGCTCGGCCTCGACCCACAATGCGGCGCCAGGCCCGGTGACCCCGTGGCCGAGCTTGGCACGGCGCTCGGCCTTGAGGACGGCTGCCGGGGCGCCCCCACGCATCCGGCCGACCTGTTCGATGGTGGCGACCACACCATAGGTGGCGTAGCCCTCGGTCAGTCGCGGTGCGAGCAGCACGGAATCGGTCTCGGCCGCGCGTGCGGCATCGATCGCGGCCTGTGCTGATTCGTCCAGTTCGATGGGCACGACCATGCCCGGCAGCACGATCGGATCGGTCAGGAACAGCACCGGCAGGTTCTGGGGTGTAGTCACGTCTTCGACCCTTCCAAATGTTGAGCGTTGCCTACTCAACCCCAGGTCGTTCACGTTTGTTCCCCCTGCTCAGCGCGTTCGCCGCAGGCGAAACACAGGCTCCTTGCCACCGCGTCTCGCCCGGTGACGTCTTGCTCAGGGCTCAGGCGTGTTCTGGTCGGGTCTCACCGGTAGTCGGGGTTCTCGAAGTCGAACCGGCACCCGGCATCCCATTCCGAACGCTGGTTGCCGTGCGCGGGGATACCGTGATTGTCCTTCAGTAAACGTGCCAGGTGCAGCAGATTCCAGGTCATGAAGGTGGTGTTGCGGTTGGTGAAATCATTCTCCGGCCCACCCGAGCCGACATCGAGATATGACGGTCCCGGTCCGGCCTCCCCGATCCACCCGGCGTCCGCCTGCGGTGGGATGGTGTAGCCGAGATGCTGGAGGCTGTAGAGGATATTCATAGCGCAATGCTTCACCCCATCCTCGTTTCCGGTGATGAGGCATCCACCGACCCGGCCGTAGTACGCGTACTGACCTGCCGCGTTGAGGGTTGACGAATTCCCGTAGAGCCGCTCGATCACTTTCTTGGTGACCGAGCTGTTGTCACCCAGCCAGATCGGCCCGGCCAATACCAAGATATCGGCAGCCAGCACCTGCTGCTGCAGTACCGGCCACTCATCGGTGTTCCACCCGTGTTCGGTCATATCCGGCCAGACACCAGTCGCGATGTCGTGGTCGACTGCCCGGATATGAGAGACCTGAACACCCTGCTTCGCCATGAGCCTGGCGCTGACATCGATGAGTCCCTGAGTATTGCTCTGCTCGGGTGAGCGCTTCAGTGTGCAATTGATGAACAGCGCGCGCAGGTCATCGTAGGTAGTCATGTCGTGCAGTGTCCTGCCGGTACCTCGACGGAACAAGGATGACGCGCAGAAGATCTCTCCCGGCACATCTGGCGTTGACACTCCGCCAAGCCAATGAGAACGTGGGGGCCTTGTTATTCCGTCATTCCATACCGGCGGTAGCGTCGGCTCGGCTCAGGGGGTCCATCGATGTCGTCGCTCGCCGCCGGCGTGTTCATCGATTGGGAAGCACTGACCGGGCAACCGAAGTTCGTGGTCGATCTGATCACGTTTCCGATCTTCAGCGCACTGGCGGGATGGCTGACCAACTGGACCGGCGTGCTGATGCTGTTCTGGCCGGTCCAGTTCCGCGGCATCCGCATTCCCGGACTGGGAGTGCTCTATCCGTTCTTCCCCCGTCGAGTCCAGGTGCTGCCGACCTTCTCCAGCGATGGCAGACGCCTCGGATTCCAAGGTTTCATTCCGGCGCGAGCCGAGAAGATGGCCAGTATCTGCGTGGACAAAGCGCTGATGCGTATCGGCAGCCCCAAAGACTTCATTCATGAACTGGACTTGGACGTTATCGCCGATTACGTCGCGGTGCTGGCGCGCGCGCAGGTCAAGTCCTTGGTCGACGAACTGATGTACCGGGAGAACCCCGAGCTGTGGCGCACCGTGCCACGTACCGCTAAACAGCTGGTCTACCAGCGAGCCGATCGGGAACTTCCCGCCCTGTCACGTCGGGCGTTCGCCTCGCTCGGCGACAATGTCGACCAGCTGATCGATATCAAGAGCTTCGTGATCCGCTATCTGCGGGAAAATCCGGCCATTCTGAAAGATCTGACCACCACGATCGCGGCACCGGAGCTGCGATTCATGGTGCGAATCGGCTTGCTCGGCGCGCCGTTCGGGGTACTGCTTGCCCTCTACCTGCATGTCCACCAGCACATCCCGGTAGTCGGCTGGATACCGGGCTGGGTGATCGTGTTACTTGCCTCGGCGGCGATCGGGGTGATCGTGAACGTCATCGCCGTGAAGATGGTGTTCGAGCCGGGCGATCCCCAGCCCAGGTACAAATACCTGTGGAAGCAGGCGCTACTGGCGAAACGGCAGCCGCAGGCCGCGACCGATCTCGCGCATATCCTTGCCTACCAGGTGCTGACCCTGGCCAATCTCTCCGCGGAATTGCTGGATGGCCCGAACGGCGACAAGACAAGGCAGCTGCTGGAGCGCTTGATCGCCGAGGAGATCAAGCGGCAGCTCGGGCCGACCACCACGCTGGTGCGGGCGGCATTCGGACACCGCCAGTTCGACAACCTCCCGGTCGGCGCGGCCGGTGCCGCGGTCGGCTTGGCGCCGAGCCTGGTCGAGGACGAGGCGTTCGCCTTGGACCAGGCTGTGACCATCGACGAATTCGCGGCGCGCAAGCTGCGGCGGTTGACCCCAGGGGAGTTCATGGAGATGTTCTACGCCTCTGTCGAGCAGGACGCCTGGCTGCTGTATCTGCACGGTGCAGCGCTCGGTCTGCTCGTCGGTGCGGCTCACCTGGTCGTTTTCGGCTGGTAGCCCGCGACCACGACCAAGATAAAACAATCATGCTTGCCTTTTTCTGAGCTCGCTGCGATGCTGAACCACGGCAGCACACGAAGCGATGTGCGTGGAATCGGCAAGGAAAAATATGGCTGACCTCAACGCTTTGCTCGGCGATTTCGCCGATGAATGCGCAGACCTGGAACAACTCGTCGGCCCGTTGGCGCCCGAGGAATGGGCACGCGACACACCGGCGCCCGGCTGGACCATCGCCCACCAGATCGGCCATCTGGCCTGGACAGATGAGATCGCGACCATCGCGACGGCCGACCCCGACCGCTTCCACCGGATGGTGGCCGAGGCCGGTGAACGCGTGCTCACCTTGGTCGACGACGAGGCCGCGAGCGCTGCGGCGCAACCGCCCGCCGAACTACTCGAACGGTGGCGACGTGGCCGCACCGCCCTGGCCGATGCGTTACGCGAGGCGCAGGCAGGCGCCAAACTGCCATGGTTCGGTCCGCCTATGAGCGCGGCTTCGATGATCACCGCTCGCTTGATGGAGACCTGGGCGCACGGACAGGACGTGGCCGATGCGCTCGGCGTGCACAGAACTCCCACAGCGCGGCTACGTAGTGTGGCCCATATCGGCGTACGTACCAGGAACTTCGCCTATATGGTGCATGCGAAGACCCCACCGACGGCGGAATTCCGCGTAGAACTGACCGCACCGGACGGCACATCCTGGTCGTGGGGCCCAGCAGATGCCGAACAGCGGATAACCGGACCCGCGCTCGATTTCTGTCTGCTGGTAACCCAGCGCAGGCATCCGGACGACCTCGCCATCAAGGCATCCGGCGACGCCGCCACCGAATGGCTCACTATCGCCCAGGCTTTCGCTGGTCCAGTAGGTGCGGGAAGGGTAGCGGGCCAGTTCACCTGACCCGCCGACACCCGGCCGATCCGAAGAATCCGGTCAGAGAAAATGAGGAGCGGGCGAGCGCCACACTTGAATGCGCCGTGTTCGTTTCGACGGCCGGACGCCGTTGGCCGGGTATCTGGATCGGCAGTCGAGAATGACGCTCGCCAGCTCCACAGCTGGATTACCCGCTCCGGGATCGCCGGAAACCTACCCGGGTGCTGACGCGAAAGCACAGCTGAGCTCGAGTTCCACACCGCGGTCAACGGATTCGTCATTCCGGCATGCTGATCCGCTGCCACAACGCGATGCCCTCCGCTCGGATCCCACTCCCTGAGCATTGCCCACATCGGTGCGACACCTCGCGGCAACCCCGGTAGCCTGGTCGGGTGCGCTGCTTTCCATAAGGCGGTCGGCTCCATAGCGGAGCCGGGCGCGGGGAGCGGCAGTACAGGGAGGAGGAACGCATCATGACAGCACACCGACCCAATCAGTTCGTCCGGCATGCCGCAATCGTCCTCGCTGGTACCGCCAGCCTCAGCCTCACCGTCGCCGCGGGTACCTACGTTGTCCATCAGATCGCCGATACCCAACGCCCAGCCACCCGACTCGCCGCGCCGGTTGTCCCGCTCACACCGAAGGAGACGCACTACGGCCCCGCTTCCGTCTCCTATCCGGCGGTAACCGGTGGTTATCCGGCAGTAACCGGCGTCAAGACCTCCTATCCGATACTCGCGGGCAAGAGCACCTCCTATCCGATATTCACCGGCAACAGCTCGAATACCCCTGCCGCGCTTCCCGAACAGCGCGATGCCGAGCCGAAGCCGGCTGCATCACATGATGTGCCAACGGTCACCCAGGAACGTGCCGCGAACAGGCAGCGGGAACTCCGGCTCGGCGATGCCTATATCAGGACACAACTCGCCGAGGGCGAGAACGACACCGTGTCGATTACTGTCGACACGAATGCGCTGGCCGTACTCACCGGCTTCTTGCCCGCGGTGCCCGCACCCGAGCAGAACGGCGACCCCGACGACGCCGCTGTCGTCACCACCCTGCGCACCGATCTGAACACCCAGAACGGTGCAGTACGAATGGAATTATCCAGCCCAGGGGTCGGGGAGCGCACTCTGCGACTGGACCAGCCCGGTACCACCGTCCCCCCAGCGCAGTCCGTGGACAGCGCCGCCACGAACACGAAAACGGAAACCGCGCCTCCGAACACTGGAGCGGAATCCATCACCATATGAGTGCCTACGATTTCTGCGTCATCGGCGGCGGGATCGTCGGCGTCGCGACCGCGCACCGGATCCTGACACGCCATCCTGGCGCGAGCCTGGTACTGCTGGAGAAGGCTCCTGCCCTTGCCGCGCACCAAACCGGACACAACAGCGGCGTCATCCATTCCGGTATCTACTATCAACCGAACAGCCTCAAAGCCACGCTGTGTCGCCGTGGGGCGGAATGGACCAAGGATTTCGCCGCAGCACAAGGCATTCCATATCGAGTCTGCGGAAAACTGCTTGTCGCGACCAACACAGTGGAATACCGGCGCATGCTCGCCTTATACGAACGCTCGATCACCAATGGCGTAGCTGTCGAGTTGATCGACGCCACGGAACTCACCCGGCGCGAACCGCGAGTCACGGGGCTCGGCGCCCTGTTCGTTCCCGGCACCGGCATCATCGATTTCACCAGGGTCACCGATGCGCTCGCCGAAGAAGTCCGAGGCGCGGGTGGCGAATTGGTGCTCGGTGCCGAGATAAAGACGCTCACCGAAACCACCGATACGGTGACCGCCGCTGGTCCGGCGGGTTCCTGGACGGCACGCCGTATGGTGGTCTGCGCGGGATTGCAGGCCGACCGGATGGCCCGAGCGGCCGGACTGCGCACCAACTTCCGCATCATTCCTTTCCGTGGCGAGTACTACCAGTTACCACCGGAGCGAGCCGGATTGGTTCGCACGCTGATCTATCCCATTCCCGATCCCGAACTTCCTTTCCTCGGTGTCCATGTGAGTCCGACGATCGACGGCACGCTGACCGTCGGCCCCAACGCGGTGCTCGGATTGGCCAGGGAGGGCTACGAAAAGGGCAGCTTCGACGCCAGGGACGCACGAGAGATACTCGGATTCACCGGATTTCATCGAGTAGCCACAGCGAACATCCGTACCGGCCTGCGCGAGCTTCGCAACTCACTGTTCAAACGCGGGTATCTGGCGCAATGTCGGCGCTATTGTCCGGAGCTGACGGCCGCCGATCTGCTTCCTCGGGTAGCAGGCATTCGCGCTCAGGCGGTACTGCGGGATGGAACCCTGGTGCACGACTTCATGATCGAGCGCACCGCACGTTCGATCCACCTGCTCAATGCTCCCTCTCCCGCGGCGACTTCAGCCATGTCGATAGCGGAGCATATCGTCGACCGGCTTTGATCGAGCAACATCCGCGCGACCGGCCTCCGCGCATCCCCGGAAGGCATCGACGCCGGAACGATCCGGCAAGACCGCACGTCGAGTTGCCCGCAGTCCTCGAATAAGCAGCACAGCTATAGTATTTTTAACGCCAGTCGTGGGACAGGGAGGGCCTATGGGCCACATCAGGTACGCGAGTGACGTCGGAGCGCCGATCGAGGTTGCCTTCAACTACGCGGACAACCCGCTGTTCGTACCCAATTGGATGTTCGGCATCGCGGACTTCATACCTGCCGGCGAATTGGATCATGGGCTCGGCGCCGTTTTCTGCACCAGCTCCCGTATCATCTTCCTGCGGCCGAACTCGACCTGCGAAATCACCGAATACCGACGCAATGCCGCGATCGGGTATACGCTCCGTGGACGCGTGTCCGGAACGTTGACGTTGCGCTTCGATCCGCTCGGCTACCGGCGGTCGGTACTGACCTCCGAGGTGGAGTACAGTCCACCGCGCGGAATGATCGGCCGCCTGAGTGCCGGTCTGGTTGATGCCGGGGTCAAAGGGGCACTTCGGCGAACGGAGTCCCAGTTACGGAGGGAGATAGAGGAATTCTACGGTACCGATCTTGTCGGCCGGATTGCGTAAGGTGCCGCCCATGATCATCGTGAGCACCGACGGATCCTGCCTCCGCAATCCCGGCGGCGCCATCGGCTGGGCTTGGGTCAACCATCAGGGCTCCTCGGCAAGCGGAGCCGCCGCGGCCGGAACCAACCAGATCGCGGAATTGCGCGCGGTGCTGGAGGCGATCATCGCCCACCCAGGACCCGAACCCCTGCTCATCGAAAGCGACTCACTGTACGCGATCAAATGTGCCTCCGAGTGGGTATCGGGCTGGCGGAACAACGGGTGGCGTACCTCCAACGGAGGGCCGGTGAAGAACGTCGAGCTCATCCGACAGATCGATCAGACGGTCGCGAGCAGACCGGGGCCGGTCCGATTCCGCTGGGTTCGTGGACACGTGGGCAACTACTTCAATGAGCAGGCCGACGCACTGGCCGGAGAAGCGGCTCGGCAGGCCGCCGTCGCCTCGACGATGACCGAGACGAATACCGCGGAAACGCCTATGGCAACCAGACCCGAGGTACCGAAGGCCCCAGCAGCACCGAAACGCAGAACCACTCGAAAGACCGCAGCCGAGCCGGCGCCACAGGCATTGACGCTGTTCTGATCCGTTCGCTCGGATCGAGTACTGCCCGGGTGCCCCGGTGGCGGGTGCGCTCCGCACCACCAGGACACTCTGCCGTTCACTCGGCTACGGCGTCGGCTCACCCGCCGGTCGCTGCTCACCCGATGGTGCTTGCTCGCCTGATGGCTCCTGCTCATCTGATGGCTCCTGCTGGGGAACGCTACCCGGGGCAGGCGCACCCGACAGACCAGCACCCATGCCCTTCAGCATCGGTGAGTCGAGCTGTTCGATCAGCCACTTGTCGCCCGATTTCTGCAGCTGGGCAATCACCACGACAAACTGCCGCCGTGGAGTGGGTTCGGTGAAATTGGTCCGGTATTGCGTGAGAGTCACCAGCACCTCGGCCGACGTCTCGTCACCTGACTGATAACCGCATTGCACGTCATCGACCCAGGACTTGACCTTTGCCTCCACCATGGCGTCCTGAAGTCCCTTTTCCGCGTCGCTGAACTCCTGAAGGAATGTACCGGTGGAGCCGGATTTCACCTTGGTGAAATAGTCGTCGAGATTCCTGGAGTAATCATAGACTGAGACATCAGTACCAAATTTACACGCGGCATCGGTTGCGTCCCGGATAGCGTCGAGCTTGTCACCGCGGTCGCTGTTCTGCAAGAAAAGGAACATGCCCGCGGTAATCGATGCCATGGCGATCAGCGCGGCAACGAATACGGCAGCCAGTGCGAAAGAACCGGATCGTCTCGGCTCGGTATACGGCATAGCGCTGCTGTGCCGGGAATCGCCCTTCGCCGAGCCAGCCGCATCCTTCGCCGAACCCGCTTCATCCTTCGGAGTCCCGCTCATCGCTTCGGTGTCCTTGTCGTTGGCAGCGCCCTCAGGCTGGGCGTCGTCGATAGACATCGGTACAAACCTGCACTTTCCCGGCGCGTATAGACACGCACCGATCGGCTGAGCGGCCCGCGACAGCGAACCGTACACGTTCTGCCGGCGAGTATGCCCGGCCAGAGCGATAGCCTCCAGTCCGGGTACGAATTCACCGTACCGGGGGAAGAGTCCGCTCGTTGGGGTCCACACCCGGTGGCATATGCGCGCCGTTGTTCGGTACGTCGGGCCGCGGCGCGTTCGCTGCCCCGCGGATCAGCTGACCCGGCGGTGGATCCACACAGTAGTTCCACTTCGGAATCGAACCGTCCTGCACCAGTTCGGGACGAACGTGCGGTGTGTCGTAGGCACAGAAAGGCCGTGGCCAGATATCCAAGATCGTATGGAACTCACCATCGTGGGCTGGAATGCCCAGTGCCTCGGCACCGAGTGCCAGTGAAGGGAACAATGCCCGCAACGCGGGTAGCCGTAGCTGCGCCGCCCTGGTGATCGCCTGGAAGTTGGTCACCAGGCTGGTGATCGGATCCGCCGTCTGCTCCAGCACCGCACCGAGTTCGGTGAGCTGGCCCGGCGTCTGTTCCAGCAGTCGTCGCAGCTCCGCATCGGCGTTGTTGAACTGTTCGAACAGCGTTCTGGAATTGCGGGTCAGCACGGCCAAATCCGGCTGCGCATTGGATGTGGTGGCTGCGATAGTCCGCAGATTAGTGATCAGGCTCGTGGTCTGCGGCAGCAGCGAGTCCAGACCGGCCATGGCGGTGCTTATCCCGTTGATCAGGCCGCGTAGCTGATCAGGTCCCGCGCTGAGCGCGATGTCCAGCTCGTTCAGAATGACCTTGAAGTGGTCCGGATTGATCTGGGCGATCAACGCACTCGAGTTGTCCAGGACCGACCATACCGGGGTCGGCGTATGGATCTTCTCCGGATCGAACCTGATCACCGCACCGTCGGCCAGATAGGGCTGCTGCTCGACATTCGGCCGGAAATCGAGGTATTGCTCACCCACACCGGACAACGCCTGCACCGCGATCTGGGTGTCCACCGGGATCTCGTACTTCGCATCGATCTGCGCGGTGGCCGCGATGGTCTGCCCTCGGTCGATCAACTCGATCGCGGTGACCTTGCCGATTCGCCATCCACGCAGTGTCACATCGCTGCCGGGCTGCAGACCACCGGACCGGTCCAAATGCACCGTGACGGTGTAGTCGGAACGCAACGGGTTGACTCGCATGACATTCACAATCAGGTAGGTGGCTCCCACCAGCAGCACGAGTATCAAACCCAGATTCGACAGCAGCAGTTTGCGCCGCAGCACTGTGGACAGGAAGGTCATCGCGGTGCTCCCTCCACCCGTTCCTGCACCACTTGCAGCACTTGCAGCAGGCTGCCTGCGAAATCCTGCACATCGCCCAGATCCGGGACCTTGCCGTGCTCCGGATCGCTGAGCACGCTGAGATCGAGATTGGTCACATTCAGGAACACCGCGAAGCTGTTGCCGCGGAAGGTCGCGTCGACCTTCGGCCGCAGCACCCGTAGCCGGTCGAACAGTACGCCGAAATCGTCGCCGGTCGCGGCCAATGCGTCCATCAGCTTCTGGGTGTTGTCCAGCAGGCCGGCCAGCTGGTCGGTGGAAGTATCGGCGTAATCGCCCAAAGCGGCGCTGCTGGTAGAAAGCTTGGTCAGCAGATCGCCGAGAGCTCGGTTGTTCTCCGCGATGGCACCGATCATCTGCGGTAGCGTATCGGCCACTTCGCCGAGTTCAGCCCGCCGCGACTCGATTGTGCCTGCCAGAGTGTCGAACTCACTGAGCACACGGTCCACCCTGGCGCTGTTGGCGTTCAAACTGCCGATCACGCCGGTCATCTCGGTGATCAGGTGGGCAAGCTGATCACCACGGCCACCGACAATGGAGTCCAGCTCGCCGGCCAGCTTCGACAGACTGGCGATACCGCCACCGTTGAACAGCATGGAGACCGAGATCAGCAACTGCTCGACCGTCGCACCGGCGGAGGTGCTGTCGAGCGTGAGTGTGTCACCGTCGTGCAACATCGCCGCGCCCGGCTCGGTCTTCGGCTTCGATACCGCGACGAATACATCACCGAGCGGAGTGGCCTGGCGTAGCTCCGCGGTACTGCCCTTGGGTAACTCGATGTCTTTGCGGATGGTCAGATCCACAACGGCCTGGAAGTTCTTTGTCGTGATACTGCTGACCACACCGACATCCGAGCCGCCGATCTTCACCTTCGCCTGATCGGGCAGATTCAACGCGTTCTCGAATACCGCGTGCAACGTGTAGGTATCGCCGCTCACACCCGGCTTGGGCAATGGCAGCGTCTCCACTGCCACCCCACAACCCGCGGCGCATCCCACACTGGCTACCGCTGCCACGGCGACCAGCGCCCTACGCACCCTGCTCATCACCAGGTAGCTCATTTCGTCAGTCCGAGCAGCGCGGCGGTCAGCCCGTAATCCGGCCCGAAGTCCTGCATATTCCCGGTACGGCAGCCGTCGGCCCGCATCTGAACGCGTTCACAGAACAGACTGACGATTTCTCCGGACAGCGCGGTACCGATCATCGCGTGTAGCCGGACATACCCGCCTTCGCGATTGACGATGCCATTGATGTTCTGCATGACCATCGGCGCCAGGTCGACGACTTCGGTGATGCCGTAAGCGTTGTCCCGCAATTGCTGGGTGACGGCGGTCAGACCGGTCATGGTGCCCGACAGCTGATCCTGGTACTGCGACAACGTGGTGCTCGTATTCGTCAAGAACACACTGAGCTGGTCGAGCGTGGCCTGCAGACCAGGGGATTGCTCGGCGAGCACATCGGATAGCTGAGTCATCTGATTGCTGAAGTCCCGCACCGACTGGTCGTTCTCGGCCAGCATGGTGGTGAGCTCGTTCAGTTTGATGATGATGCTGGAGATCGCATCCTTGTTGTCGATGCCTACCTTCAGCGCGCTGGACAGCGCGGCGAGGGTATCACGGATCTGCGCACCATTGCCGTCGAGCATGGGATAGAGCACCCGGCCCGAAAGCGGACCGATACCTTCGGTATCCGGCTCCGGTTTCAGCGCGGCGGCGAACTGATCGATCGTTTCGATCATCCTGTCCAGCTCGACGGGGGTTCTGGTGTTCGCCTTGGGGATATGCGCGCCTTCGGACATGGTGTCACCGCTGGTGTAGACCGGAGTGAGCTCGATATGCCGGTCTGTCACGATAGACGGCGAAACGATCGCGGCCATCGCCTCTTTCGGGATCTTGACATCGTTATCGATGGACATGTGCACCTCGACCAATGTGCCTCTGGGCACAACTTTGTCGACCGTGCCGACAGCGAGCCCGAGCACCGTAACCGGATTGCCCTCGTAGACCCCGGCGATGTTCTCGAAGTCCGCGGTGATCCGCATGGTATTGCCCAATGCGTTGTCCACCGAGCTCGGCAACAGCGAGCAACTACCGGTTACCAGCGCCACGGCACCGATCATGAGCGTTTTAGCGACGGTACGCGCCGAAAAAGTCATGCGAAATGTCATCCCTGGCACCCCTCGATAACTTGGGCGAAGCACAACCAGTTGTCCGGAAACACCCATGGCAGGCCGACATCACCGTACGGACCGCTACCACCCCACGAGTTCGCCAAGTAGCGCAGGGACGGCGGCATAATCGACAGCAACCGGTCCAGATTGTCCTTGTTCTTCTGCAACCCCTCGGACATGGTGTTCAGCTGCTGAAGCATCGGACCGAACTGATCGTTGTTCTCCGCACCGATCTGCTGCAACTGCTGCGACAGCGTCGCGATATTGTCGAGCAGCTGCCGCAACAGCGCTTGGCGCTCCATCACCCGGCTGGCGATGGCCTCACCCTGAGTGATGATGAGCAATACGCTGTTACGGTTGTCCGCGAGAATTCTTGTGACCCGGTCCATATCCTGGAGCAGGGCATTCACCTCGTCCTTGCGGGTATCGATCACCCTCGCCAAGGCGCCGACACTATCGAGCGCCTGCGCGGTCAGCTCGGGTGCGCCGTTCAACTGCTCATTGAGCAGGTTCAGCGATGTCGCGAGCTGCTCGGTGTCGAGTGCCTCGAACTTCGGGGTTCCGGTCTGCACCACATCGGCCAGGTCATAAGGCACCGAGGTATTGGACAGCGGGATTCGCTTACCAGGCAGCCCTGCGCCATCGCCTGGCTCCAGGTCGACGTATCTAGCGCCGAGCAGCGTGGCCATCTTGATCGCGGCGCGCGCATCCGGGCCGAGTTGCACATCGTTATCCACGTTGAGCGTGAGCAGCACGTGGTCTCGCTCCAGTTCAGCGGCAATCACCTGGCCGGATTGCACGCCGGCGATATTGACCTTGTCACCCACCTTGATACCCGCGGCCTGAGCGAACTCCACCTCGATCGACTGTTCGCCGACCCCGATGAACTTATAGGCACTGGACACAACCAATAGGAGCACGATGAGCATGCCGCCGAGCAGACCGAGCCAGAAGTGCCTGTTGCTGTCGAACCTGGACTTGAGCTTCGTCATCATGGGCGGCACACCGCCGAATGTGAAGTACCGCCGATCTGCGAGAACACCCCGCGGGGGAAGAGCACCCCGTAGAGCGAAACATCCAAACCGCACATATAGGCGTTGGCGTAAGCACCCTCGGAACTGTGCCTACCCGCCGCCGCGAGGACGTTCGGCAGGTCGATGGCCGCTTGATCCAGTTTGGCGCCGTTCTCCAACAACAGAGCGAGCGCCGCGCTGGTCGAGTTCTGCGCGGTCCGCAGTTCTGGCTGGATCCGCCCCATCATATCGACCAGCGAGGTGGTTGCACTCGCTATCTGCTCTGTCGAGGCGAGCAATGACTGCCCCTGTTCGTACAGCCCACCGATCAAAGCCCGGGTCTGCGTTACCAGGGTCTCCAATTCATCACCTCGCTTGGCCAACCCCGACATCACACCCGACAGATTGGTGATCACATCGGAGAGAATCGCGTCCCTGCGCTGGAAGTCGGAAGCCAGCTGCGCAGCCTGAACAATGAAAGCGCTCAAGGAGACCCCATCACCCTGCAACGCCTGGATGAAGGTCTCCGACAAACGGTTCACCTGCTCCGGCTGCAACACCTGGAATAATGGTTGAAATCCGTTGAGCAGCGCCGATATATCGAACGACGGTTCGGTTCGCTCCAGCGGAATCGACTCGTTGTCCCGCAGCGGTGTCGGATTCGGCGCTTCACCCGCGGCCAGTGCCACGTACCGCTGACCGATCAGATTCTGGTAGCGGACCAAGGCTTTGGTGTCGTCGTAGACGGTCTGATCGCGCTGTACGACGAACGTGACTTCGGCGACCACTTTGCGCAGGTCCACATCACGATTCAGCTCGATCTTCTCGACCTTGCCCACTCGCACACCCGCCATACGCACGTCGTCACCCTCGTGCAGACCGAGCACATCGGAGAACGTCGCGGTGTAGGTGTAGGTATCACCATTGACCCTGCGCGCCAATGTATTCCACACAACCATCGTGACCAGGATCGACACCACGACGAAGAGGCTGAACCCGATCAACGGTTTACGGATGCTCATCGACCGGCACCACTATCGGATACCTGCATGGTCCCGCCCTCCAGAATCGCGCTCAACAGCAGATACTCCACAGTGGTCGGCTTGCGGCCGAGCAGTGCGATAATCGCCGAATCACCCTGATAGGAGATCGGCGCACCTGAAGCCTGTGCCGCGGCAGGCGTAGCGGCCGGAACCGGGGGTGTCGGCATGCCCGGCAGCACCAGACCCGGTGGCAACATCGGGAACAAGCCCTCTAGCGGAGTGCCCGCGAACGGGGCAGGCACCCCTCCGGCAGACGCTCCTCCGGCAGGCGCGGCCGTGTCCGCCGGACCCAGTCCAGGAGTGGTGAGACCGGGAATCAATGGCAGTCCCGGCATCGGCATCAGCGGAGGCAGCCCGGCAGCCGAGTCAAGTGCGCGTGGCTTCAGCTTTTCCGGCAGCTCGCCGATATCGGCGACAGCAGGGGCGGTAGCGCAGCTCGGACCGGCCAGCTCGCCGTAACGCGGACAATCGGCCACGGTATACGGCCGATACGGGGTCAGCGTGATACCCGCGTTCCAGACCTGCTGCTGCTGCGGACCCCAGGTGAAGGTGGTGTCCATCCGGCGCATGGTCTCACTCAGGTTCAGCAGGCTCCGGGTGATCGCACCAGGGTCTGCTGTGAGAGCACCGAACATATCGTTGGTTCCCGCGGTCACCTCGATACCCGCGTTCGGATTACGCGCGAACAGATCGTTCAGCGTATCCACAGTCCCGCTGAAACCGGTGATCAGCGCGATCAGCTCGCTACGGCGATCGGCGATGGTGCGCGCGGTCTGCACCGAACTGCCGAGTACATCGACCAGTTCGGGCGCGGACTGGTTGAGTGCGTGGAACGATGCGGAGAAGTCGCTCAGCAGCACGCCGAGATCGGGGATCGAGTCGTCGACCGCTTGCAGCCAGCGGTCCAACCGCTCGATGGTTGAGCCTGGCATCCGGCCACTGCCGTCCAACGCCTGGGACAAAGTGCCGAGCACTCGGCCGAACTGCACCGGGTCGATCCGATCGAGGATGGCACGCACCGTGGTGAGTGTGTCCTGCAAGGCGATAGTGCCCTTGCTGCGGTCCTCCTCGATGATGGAGCCCTCGTGCAAGTACTGATCCGCGGGACCGTTGAAGACCAGTTCCACAGAAGTGACCGCGAACAGATTGCTCGGCACCACCCGCGCGGTCACCGTGGCCGGGATGTCACCGGCGAACTCCGGCTTCATCTCGATCCGAACCTGCTGCAACTCACCTTTGGCCGCGACATCGACATTCTTCACCGCACCGACGAGTAGGCCACGGAACTTGACGTCGGCCTGCTCGGGCAAGCCATCGCCGGTAGTGGTCAGGTTCGCCGTGACAGTGACCTTCTCTTGGAAATACCCCTGATAACGCAGCATCAAGAAGCTCAGTACCAATGCGAAGACGAGCAGACCACATACGCCCGCGATGAGCAGCTGCCGCATGGTCGGCCCGCGCCCGCTGGGATCGATGATCATCTGATGCTCACCCCGAGATCCGGATGCCGGGGTCGACGCCCCAGATCGCCAATGTCATGAACAGGTTCGCGAAGACAACCGCGATGATGCACATCTTGATTGCCCGCCCCGCGGCCACACCGACACCCTCGGGGCCACCGGAGGCGAAAAATCCGTAATAGCACTGGATGAACGTGGTGATCGCGACGAACAGGATCGCCTTGATCAGCGAATAGACCACGTCCATCGGGACCAGGAACTGATAGAAATAGTGCTGGTAGGTGCCACTCGCGGTATCGCCGATCAACTGCACGGTCACTGCGCAGGAGATATAGGCCATGGCCAGCCCCAGGCAGTACAGCGGGACGATGACTACCATCGCCGCGAACATCCTGGTGCTGATCAGATAGGGCAACGGCCGGATGGCGATGGACTCCAGCGCATCGATTTCCTCGGAAATCCGCATGGCGCCCAGCTGTGCGGTGAACCGACAGCCCGCCTGTGCCGCGAAGGCCAGCGTCGCCAGCAACGGGCCGAGTTCACGTGTTGTCGCGAACGCCGAGATAGCACCGGTGATCGGGCTCAGGCCGAGCAGGTTCAGTGAGTTGTAGCCCTGAATAGCAACGGTCATACCGCCGAAGGAACTCAGGATGACAACGACGCCGATAGTACCGCCACCGACGACGAGATTGCCGTTTCCCCAGGTCACATCCGAAAGTAACCGCCAGACCTCCTTGGGATAGTGCTTGAGCGCCAAGGGAATCGAGCCGAGTGAGCGCAACAGGAAGAACACCTGGTGACCGAGTCTGGCCAGCCGATCGACCTGCGCCCGGCCGTATTTCCGGATTGTCTCCAGAGGCCGTAGCAGCGGCGGTATATAGGTTGATGACACCAGCTCAGACCACCTGTGACGGGAGTAGCGCGTTGTACACCTGGGTGATGATGACGTTCACCCCGAACAGCATGATGGCGGAACTCACCACCGCGGAATTCACCGAGTTCGCGACACCGCCGGGACCGCCTCTGGTGTTCAATCCGGTATCGCAGGCGATGATCGCCGCGAGCAGACCGAAGATCAACGATTTCACCAGAGCGACGAGCAAATCGGTGGTCACAGCGAACGAGGAGAAAGTGCCCACGTACGAGCCCGGCGTACCGTTCTGCGCGAAGATATTGAAGATGTAGCCGGTCAAGAAACCGACGAAAATAACGAAGCCGCACAACAACACACTGACCAGCATCGCGGCGCCGAGCCGGGGGGCGACCAGCCTGCGCATGGGGTCGACCCCCATCACCTTCATGGCGTCTATCTCCTCACGGATGGTGCGCGAGCCCAGATCAGCGCACACCGCGGAGCCGACGGCGCCCGCGATCATCAACGAGGTCACCAAGGGCGCACCCTGCTGGATGATGCCGAGGCCGTTGGCAGCGCCGATGAACGAGGTGGCGCCGACCTGACCGGCGACCGATCCCACTTGAATGGAGACGATCACACCGATAGGGATGGCGACCAGCAGCGTAGGGGCCGCGGAAACACTGGCCATGAATGCGCACTGCCGAATGAACTCCCCGAAGGGGAAGCGCCTGCGGAAAATCGAGACGAACAACTCGGCGACAGCCGCGAAGCCCATACTGATCTGGCGTCCGAATGTCTCCAGCGAACGTTTCGGGTGATCACGCCAGTATGACCTCGTCCAGTCCACCGCATCACCGAACCGTGATCCTGTGGACGGACTCTCGGTCGACTGCACTGACTACCCCTCCTCGGCGCCGGTTGACTGCTCCGGCGACTCGTTTGCCTGACGCACTTTACTACGCGGTAGTGCAAAACACACCACAGATTTGTGATCACCGGCATAGATGCCCTCCGTCGGCTCGAAAACCGATGCGGCGGGCACCGACACATTGGGGTGGAACCCAAAGCGATCGCTCCACCTTTGGCATACGTGACAACCTGACTGTTCGGAGCGTCTCCGGCTCGATCCGATCCGGATAATTACCGAGGAGAATGTTCATCGAAAATCACATTTGATTCACAAGGCGAACACGCCGGCTGTGTGCCGCACCGCGCCGAACCCGCATCAGATTTCGCTATCCTGATAGCTATTAGCTATTGTTCTGAGTAAGATACGTTATCGCTGAAATGTATGAAACACGGACAAAGCGTGCCACAGTAGGGACAACCCGCGGTGGGTGACGCGCCCGAAACCGATTCCTGACACGATGGGTGCGACAGATTGATATCGTGCGGGCTTCCGACCACTGGAGGGACATGTTCAGCAAACTCGCCAAGGTGGCACATGCCGCCTTCGCCGTCGCTCTTGGCGCGGCGCTGATCGGTACGGGCGCAGGGGCCGCACACGCCCAACCGGGCCCGCCGGTGGTAGGTGGTGGATCCGGGATCATCATCGACAACCGATTCGAGTGCACGGTCACGACCGTCGGCTACGACAGTGCGAGACGTCTGGTCGGGCTGACCGCAGGACACTGCGGAGATCCCGGTTCGGTGGTCTATGCCGAATCCGATCCGGACGCGGGCATGATCGGCCGGTTCGCTTATTCCAATCATGAACTGGACTACGCCGTCATCCAGTTCGTACCCGGGAAGATCACCCCGGTGAACCGTATCGGTAACGTCACCATCACCGAAATCGGCGCGCCGGCGACCTTCCCTCAGATCGTCTGTAAGGAAGGCAGGACCACCGGCAATACCTGTGGTGTCGCCTGGGGCGATGTATTCCAGACGAATGTCGAGACCTGGAGTCAGATGTGCGTGGTCGAGGGCGACTCCGGCGCGCCGGTTGTTTCCGGCACCACATTGGTCGGCATGGTGAACGCCTATCTGGCCATTGCGTGCTTCGGTCCTGAAGTCGGCACCAATATGAGCGCGATCGTGACCGACCTCGACGCACGCGGCGGTATCGGCGCGGGCTACGTACCGATCTGATCAGACGCCACAGCCTGCTCTGCCATCAACTGTCGGGTGGCCCGAACGGAACATACTTCGTCCGGGCCACGCGACACGTTCCGGTCAGAACTCCTCGACGCAGACCACGAAGCGACGCTCGTCATAGACATACCCGCCACTGCTGCTGCACTCTTCGACATCATCGGTGCCCGTTTGGATCTCGATCACCTTCACACCATGGATGGGGGCGGGATCAGTGCAATCGATATGCTTGGGGTCGTCACCACCGATATCCATGCAGCCGCCGACCACCCAGTCGATATCCAGACACAATGCGCCCAGTTCGACACCGTTGAGGGACTCGGCGTAGTAGCTGTCGGCGTCGTCGACGCATTGCGAGCTCTTCGCCTTCTTGTCGATCACCCGGTAGTTCGAAGCGCGACTGCCGCATGAAGCCTTTTCGATGGTCGCGTCGTCGACGGTCCTGCCGAGGTTCACGCAGTCATCGATATCGGCTTGGAAGTCGATACTCCCCTCGGTCTTGCTGCTGTTCGGAGCAGGATTTCCCGAGGAAGGCCGCGGCGTATCGGTCAGCGAAACGGCATCCACCATCTGGTTGTCCATAGCAGGCTGGGCAAAGCCATCGATAGTGGAGCTGCATCCGAGTAACGAGAGCCCGATCGCGCCGGCGAGTCCAGCGACAGCAAGACCACCCCTGGTCAGTTGACGAGACACCTACAGTCCTCCCGAGCTGTCGCGCTCCGAACCCATGCCCCCGTAAGAATCCGAAGTTGCCCATATCCGCGCTTGCAATACCACGCCATGGATACACCATGGACCGAGCGCACGTCGAGTCAGCGCACAACCGGGATTGCCCCGGATCACCGGGCATCGATCTCGCGGCGATGGGGTATCCGATACGGCTGTGCCTGTGGCCGGATCTGTCCCGCTGTACCCGGCACACGCTGGTACATCAGCTGAACGAGTTACCCTGGTTGACCAGCCCGCTATACGGCGGTCAGGAGGTGACTCATGGTTTCGGCAATGGCCTCGGATGACTTCGAGCCCGCCGATTCGGCGAGCAAAGAGCCGGTGACACCACTGGTGGACCCGCGATTCATCCGCCTGGCGGATCAGTTCTTCGGTATGTTCGCCCAACCGGCCCGAGGCGGCGGCGCCCTCGCGGTCTACCTGGACGGTAGGCCCGTCGTCGATATCTGGGCAGGCTGGGCGGACAAAGAACGCCGCTGGGACAGCGATACCGTCACGCTGACCTTCTCCACGGGCAAGGGCGTGGCCTCGACTGTGCTGCATCGGATCGCCGAGAAGGGTCTGATCAGCTATGACGTTCCGGTGGCCGAGTACTGGCCGGAGTTCGCCGCGCACGGCAAAGACGAGATCACGGTGCGCGACGTGCTCTCGCACCGAGCCGGGCTGCACAGGGTACGTGGCCTCGTCCCAGGCCGCGAGGGCATTCTGAATTACGACGCCGTGATAGAGGCGCTGGCCGAAAGCCCACCGGATCCGCGGCGCATCCGCACCTCGGGATATCACGCGATCACCTTCGGCTGGCTGGTCGCCGAGATCGTGCAACGGGCAACCGGGAGACCGTTCACCGAGGTGGTGCGCACCGAGATCGCCGAACCGCTCGGCTTGGACGAGTACTGGTACCAGGTGCCGGAATCCGAACGACGCCGGATCGCCAAGATTTTCCGGCCCATCAGCCCACCGGGGATCCGATGGAATACCGCCTCGTCGGTGCTGTCCTGGGTACGGCCCATGCGCGGCCTCGCTGAGGCTGGTATGCCGGAAAGCTTCGATGAGCTGGTCCACGACCCCCGGGTGCACGACTCGGTGATGCCCGGCTGGAACGGCGTTTTCTCGGCACGCGCACTGGCGCGGATGTACGGTGCGCTGGCCAACGGCGGTGTGGTCTACACCGATCGGCATGAGCCGGGTTTCCGGCGGACCGGTACGGCCGCCGTAGAGCACGACGTGCGATTGTTGAAGCCGGAGACGATCACGACGATCGGACAAGTGCAGCCGGCCCCGAGCCGCGACTATGTGCTCGGCCTGCCACTTCGCTTCACACTCGGGTACCACCGCCCGATCCTGATGGCCAAACAGCAGCCACAGAACGCGTTCGGTCACTATGGCGTGGGCGGATCCGGTGCGTATGCCGATCCGGATCTAGGTATGTCGATCGCGTTCGTGACCAATGGGCTCGGCAGCATGATCACCGCGCTCGGTGACGCCAGACTCGCGCGACTGGCGGCGACCGCACAGGCCACCGTGCTCAAGCACAAGCAGTCCGAGCAGTAAGCCGGGCCAGGGGCGAATCAGAGCTCCTGGCAATCAGGGGCCGGTACGCGACCACACCCGTTCGCGCTGCCCTATACCGTAATGACCGGTCCGTATCGTCCGATCTCACTCGAAGACATATGTGTTGTTTATCACTTCGATAACGTGGACACCTCCCTCGGTAGTCACCCACCGAGGCCCCGGCGATCTTTTGCGACCGAAAAGTTACCTGCTCGAAGGGGAAATTTACCCGTATTGATATACGGCATCATTTTTTGTGATGTGGGCCATATTCCAAGCCGTTGACGCATGACTGTGAATCGCACGTAGCTCCGGGGTGCGCGGGACGGTAGGAATGGACGATAGGTCGGGCCGCCAGTACCCGCGGGGCATCCTTTCCGCTCCGCGCTGAATGAAGGATCTCGCTACCGAGCGCGAGCGAGAGGGAATGGACCAGAAACCTATGCACACCGCGTCACTACCCGTTCGCTATGCCGGAGCTCGGCTCATCCGCCGGATACGCGAAGGCGTCTTGCTGTCCGCCGCGATCGCGGCGACCGGCATGCTGCTCGTCGCGCCCGCGCAAGCCGAACCGATTCCGGAAGTCGGCACCGGTTCGGCCATCACGACCACCCCGCCCGAACCGCAGCCGAACTTCGCCCCACCCTCGATCAATATCGCCGATGGCGAGGTGGTCGGCGTCGCACAACCGATCATCATCACCTTCACCGAGCCGGTGACCGACCACGCCACCGCCGAGCAGGCCATCCGGATCACGTCATCGAAGCCCGCGCCCGGCCACTTCTACTGGCGCGGTGACCGGCAGGTGCGCTGGCGACCGGACGAATTCTGGCCGGACAACACCGACGTGCTGGTAGAAGCAGGCGGTACAACCAGCTCGTTCCGAATCGGCGACGCTTTCATCACCACTGCCGACGACAACACACACACCATCACCGTCACGCGTAATGGCGAGGTGGTGTACGAGATGCCCACCTCGATGGGCAAGCCCGAGCACGAAACCCCGAACGGCACCTACATCGTCGATGAGCAGCTGCGCACCATGACCATGGACTCCTCCACCTATGGCGTGCCGATCACCGACCCGGAGGGCTACAAGCTCGAGGTCGAGTACGCGACCCGAATCTCCTACAGCGGCATCTTCGTTCACGCGGCACCGTGGTCGGTCGGTCAACAAGGCGTGTCCAATGTCAGCCATGGCTGCCTGAATGTCAGTACCGAGGATGCCAAGTGGTTCTTCGAGAACGCGCGCAAGGGTGATCCGGTGATCGTGCAGAACACCACCGGCGGCACACTCAGCGCGAGTGACGGACTCGGAGACTGGAACTGACAGTGCGCCGATCGGCGCGAAACCGCTTATGACGAGCGAACACCCGACATAGCGGATTCGCGCCGTGCCGAGACCGAGAACAGATCGCGGTGTTCTTCGTGGTGTGGCCGACCTGCGATCGGCCGCCACACCACGAAGAAATCACCAGATCTTGACCCGCTGCGCGGGCTCGAGGTACAGCGCGTCACCAGGTTCGATATCGAACGCTCGATAGAAGCTGTCGATATTGCGTACTACGGCGTTGCAGCGGAACTCGGGCGGCGAATGCGGGTCGACGGCAAGCCTGCGGATGGCTTCTTCCGGCCGAGCCTTGGTTCGCCAGACCTGTGCCCACCCGTAGAACACCCGCTGCAGCCCGGTGAGCCCATCGATCACCGGTGCTTCGGCGCCATTCAGCGAGATTCGGTACGCCTCGAGCGCGATGGACAGCCCACCGAGATCACCGATGTTCTCACCGATGGTGAACTCACCGTTCACGGTGTGCTCATCCGGCAGATCCTTGGGGGAGAGCGCAGCGTATTGGTCGATCAACGCCATCGTCCGCTTAGCGAATTCAGCGCGGTCGGCATCGGTCCACCAATCGACCATATTGCCGTCACCGTCATACTTCGCTCCCTGATCATCGAAGCCGTGGCCGATCTCATGGCCGATCACCGCGCCGATGCCGCCATAGTTGGCCGCGTCGTCGGCATCCATATCGAAGAACGGCGGTTGCAGTATGGCAGCGGGGAAGACGATCTCGTTCATCCCCGGGTTGTAGTAGGCATTTACTGTCTGCGGTGTCATGAACCACTCGGTACGATCGACCGGGCCACCGAGCTTATCCAGTTCCCGATCGTGTTCGGCGGCATAACCGTTGCGATAGTTACCGACCAAGTCCGCCGGATCGATCACCACGGCCGAGTAGTCTCGCCAGGTGTCCGGGTAGCCGATCTTAGGGGTGAACTTCTCCAGCTTGGCCAATGCGGCCTGCCTGGTAGCCTCGCCCATCCACTCCAACTCGGCGATATTCCGCCGGTAGGCCTCTTGGAGATTGGCCACCAACTCGACCATCCTGGCCTTGGCCTCCGGCGGGAAGTGTTCAGCTACATACAGTTTGCCGACAGCCTCGCCGAGCAGGTCTTGTACCACCGCGACGCCGCGCTTCCAGCGCTCCCGGTTCTCCTCGGCGCCGGTGAGCGTGCGACCGTAGAAATCGAAGTTCTCCTCGACCAAGGCATCGGTCAGATAGGGTGCGCGGGCACGTAGTACCCGCCATACCGCCCACAGCTGCCAGTCCGCCAGCGATTCGGCGGCCCAGACCTGCGCGAAGGTGCGCAGGTAATCCGGCTGGCCGACCACAAGCTCCGTGAACAACTCCGGTCCTGAGCGCCGCACACCTTCGGCCAGCCCGCATGTCCACGCGTTCCAGTCGAACTCGGGATTGTCCGCGACCAATGCGGCATAGGTGGTCAGGTTGTACCTGAGCTCGGCATCGCGGCGACGAACCACATCCCAGTGCCCTGCCGCCAGCTTCTGCTCCAACGCGAAGATCCGCTGTCCCGCGGTATCGAGTTCGGCAGGCAACAACGCCGCGACCTGTGGGTCCGCGGCGGCTAGAGCGAACATGCGGTTGATATGCGTGCGGTACTTCGCACGGATCTCGGCGTACTCGTCCTGCCGGTAATACGACTCATCGGGTAGGCCGATACCGGACTGGGTGGCATGCACCAGGTAGCGGGTGGAGTCCTTGCTGTCGGTATCGATGTAGAGGGCGACGGCGCCACCGACACCGGTGCGCTGCAACCGGCCCAACAGCGCCGCGAGCGCCCCCTTGTCGGCTACTTCGGCGATCTCGGCCAGTTCGGCGGCGATCGGGGCGAGCCCGGCGGCGGCCACCGCGGCGGTGTCCATGAAGCTGGAGTACAGGTCACCGATCTTGCGGGCATCGCTGCCCGGCTTGGTATCCGCCGCGGATGCGGCGTTCAGGATGATCTCCTGGACGTCCAGCTCGGCCTGGTCGTAGAGCGCCCTGAAGGCGCCGTCAACCGCGCGATCGGCAGGAATCTGGTGTTGCGTCAGCCATTTGCCATTGACGTGCGCGAACAGATCGTCCTGCACCCGTACGCTCTGGTCGAGATGGGACAGATCAATACCGGAAGGACGGCTCAGCTCGGAAGTCACAATCTCCAGTATGCCGATGCGCGGCGCGACGTTCCCCGATCATGGTCCACCGGGTGCCGCACAGGAGCGGGGGCTCGGAAGTCGGGCCGATTCAGCTCCGCCTGCCCAGATGGAGGATAGGGAAAGGACGGCCATCGGCGTCGGTCTCACAGCGATCGAGTACGGCGAAGCCGTGGTGTCGGTAGAAGCCGAGCGCCTGTGGATTCTGTTCGTTGACGTCGACCGACAAGTCGGGGATATCGGCCAGCGCTCTGCGGAGCAGAGCGGATCCCGCGCCATGACCGCGGTGCACTCGATCGACGAAGAGCATCTCCAGCTTTCCTTCAGCTACTCCGGCGAAACCGATGGGAACGTCTTCTTCCACCACAGCGACTGTCAGTTCGACGGCGGCAAGGTACTCGGTCGCCATGCGTCGTTCGTAGTAATCGATGTCCTCTTGGGTCAGGAAATCGTGTGTCGCTTCCACCGCACTGCGCCAGATCCGCACGAGATCCGGCCACTCCTGTGTGCCGTAGCAAGGGCGTAGCACCGTTCGGCTGAAGTTATCCACTCCAACGAGCGTATCGGCGGCGAATGTGTCCGCAAGGAATTTTCACGGACCGACGTGCATCGGTGCGCGGCAGTGGATGCGATCGCCACGACCAGGGATGCGCTGCGGCTACCGGGGAGCAGGTGCGGGTGCTGGAGTAAGCGTGGTGTCGTATTGGTCCTGCATCCTCTGATTCCACTCGCGCTCACACTGCTCGATCGCAGCCTGATCGCTGCCCGCCTTGCTCAGGCAGTCCATGAAGTCCTTACCACCGGAATCGACGAAAAAGCTGTAGCCGACGATAGCGATCAGGGTGGCGGCGACGAGGCCGAGCACACCGAGGATCAGACCGGTGACCGCCATACCGGTCCCGCCCGCGGTGCCCGCACGAGCCTTGAACAGGGCTACCAAACCGATGATGATGGCGAGAACACCGAAGAAATAGCCACCGATGACCGTCAAGCTGCCCAAAAACCCGAGGATACCGAATACCAAAGCGGTAATCGCCAGGCCTTTGGTCTTGGGTGACTCCTGCCAGTAGGCGGGTTGCCCCGGCGGGTACTGACCCGGCTGCGGGTACTGACCCGGCTGCGGGTACTGACCCGGCTGCGGATACTCACCCGGCGGCGGATACTGCGACATGCTCTTCCTCTCCGTGGTACCTCGCGCTGCTCGATCGGACCCGTGGTCCGCAGGTACGCGACAGCCACTCTATGATCCCGCTTCCGGAACGGCGTCGCCGCGAAACAGCTATTGCGCGCCGAGCCGGGCGTGCATCTCCCACACCAGAATTTCGGATGCCTGCCGCGCGATCACCCGCTGACCACCGGTTCTGGTCAAGCGCACCGCGTCGCCCGTGTAGAGCGAGCCGACACCTTCCATCTCGACCTCACCACGCGCGACGAACACATGCAGGTACGGCGCCTCTGGCAGATCGATCAGCTGCTCCGTGCCCGGCTCCACCGCCATGCGCGCCACGTGCAGTGCCGAATGGCTGCTGTTGATGGCGATAGCGGTCCGATCGCGGTAACGCGGCAAGCCAGAAGCTACGGTGACCAGCTCACCACGAGCCAGCTCATCATCGATCTCCAGCTGTTCATAGCCCGGAGCGATGCCTGATTCATCGGGCACCACCCACATCTGCACGAAGTGCACCGGCTCGTCATGCGCGCGAGCAGCGGCGTCCAGCCGCCACGAATCGTTTTTCTCCGAGTGCAGGATGCCGGTGCCCGCGCTCATCCGCTGAGCGAGCCCGGGGTAGATGACGCCGCTGTGACCCAGTGAATCCTGGTGCACGAGGCTGCCACCGAGCACCCAGGTGACGATCTCCATATCCCGATGCGGATGAGTATCGAAGCCCTGCCCGGGGGAAACGATGTCTTCGTTGTTGACCAGCAACAAACCGTGATGAGTGTTATCAGGATCATAATGTTCCCCGAAGGAGAACGAATGCTTCGAATCCAACCAGGAGACTCGCGTCTTCATGCGGTCGCCGCCACGGTGGACATCGATATGTGGTGTCGTGAGTGCAGACATTGTGGTCCTCCTCTCGGGACCGTGCGCCGATCGCCATTCGGGTAGAAGCACTTCCAGCACAGTGCTCCACATTCCTAGTAAATTGAGCTGCACTCGGCATTTTACGCGAGCGACCAGGAGATGAACGGGAAGCAAGCAGAACCGACTGGTAGGCCGATATCGCGGGACATCTCGGCCGGATAATCCGTAGCATCACCGATCACCATGCGCCACAAGGAAAATCGGCGGAAGAATAGACTACCGGGGCCGGGAGGCGCAACCGGAGCGGATAGCGACTCCGTGCTGGATTCACCCGCTTTTCGCAGTGGTGCGCTCGGCGAGACGGACTCCGGGTAGTTGCTCAGATCTCCTTCCACTATCACGACCGTATGTAGGTGAGCTCGGCGAACTTGCCGAATCACGACATGATATTCCTCGAGTGCGTAGCGCGGAAATTTCCGGAGAAAACGGGTTCCGAACCCGCGACATCCACGCTATCCGCGATGTTGCCGGAGCACTGATATCACCTACTTCCTCTCCGGATTCGATTACCCCGCCGCTACTGCGTCGAATGCGTGAATACAGCCTTATCGTCACAGCGGAGCCAGGTGATATCCGATGTTTCCGGAAAACACAGTACGCTCACCGACGTGTCGACTGGTCACGCCGAAGATCTCACTCCCATGGAGCGGGGACAGGCCGGGTTACGCGCCGCGCTACGAGAAAGCCCTGGCGTCGCACGGCTGGCCGTGGTGCGGTTCGCCGGGCAATTCGGTGACGGAATGTTCCAGGCGGCGTTGTCGGGCGCGATCCTGTTCAACCCGGAGCGACAGACCGATCCGCTGGCCATCGCGGCGGGCTTCGCAGTGCTGCTATTGCCGTATTCGCTGATCGGACCGTACGCGGGCGCACTGCTGGACCGTTGGGATCGGCGCACTGTGCTACTGACGGCCAATGCCCTGCGCGCGGTCTTGATCACCATGGTGAGCGTGGGATTGCTCGCCGGAATCGGCGAGTCGGCGCTGCTACTACTGGCTCTTGCCGTGGTTGGCGTCAGCCGGTTCGTCATGGCCGGTGTGTCCGCCGCGCTGCCACGAGTCCTGGCCCAGGCGTGGCTGGTGCCGATGAACTCGGTGTTCGCCACGGTGGCTTCCGGGTGTGCCGGGCTCGGCGCGGCCATCTCGGTGGGGCTGATCGGGCTGATCGGGGCCGGAGATTCCGCCTCGGCCCTCGCGGTCGCGATCAGCGGTGCCGGATCGGTACTCGGCGCGGTGCTGGCAGCCGGATTCCGGCCGCATGTGCTCGGTCCGGTACCCGGTACGGCGGCGGAAGGGAACACGGTGCACGCGATCGTCACCGGATTGCGTACCGGGGCCATGGCAGTCTGGCAATCGGTTACGGTCACGACGACGATGTCAGGGATCTGTGTACACCGGATCGTCTTCGGAGCGAATACGCTCATTATGGTCTTGGTACTGCGGCAGGGCGCGGAACACGGTTCCGGGGTCGGCGGCGGTCTGGTCGGCTTCGGCGTTGCCATTGCCGCCACCGCGGCGGGCATGTTCCTGGCTGCTGTCGTTGCGCCACTGCTCATCCCCCGGCTGGGACGGCCGCGAACCGTGCTCGCAGGCTTGGTCACCGCGATGCTGGTGCAACTGACGTTGGTCACGCCGATCGCATTCGCCGATTCCGGCCCCGAATTACCGCGCGCGCATCAGCTCCTGCTGCTCGGCGCGTTCCTTTTGGGACTAGCCGGACAGACGATCAAGCTGACCGGTGACGCCTCGATGCAGATCGATATCGATGACGCGCGGCGTGGCCAGGTGTTCGCCTTACAGGACACGGTCTTCAACATCGCGTTCGTACTTGCGATAGCGATGACGGCAGTGGTCGTTCCGGACGATGGACGCGCACCGGCGGTGGTCCTGGCAGGCGTGGCGATCTACGCCGCGGGAATTGTGGCCGTCGCGCTGAACACGCGGCGCGCGAAACACATCCGATGAACAACTGGACACCGACTTCTACGGTGGGATGACCTTCGGATTCCTCCTCCCACGCTTGCCTGCTTCACTCCGGTAAGTTGACCTGTCTGCGGCCGACCGACAGGAGGCATCACGACATGGTTTCTCCGGTGAACAATCCCGACGCGGTACGAAATAGTCTGGTTGTGTGGCAAACTCGGCCTGCTGTTGAGCACCCGCTCGCCGGACAGCCGTCGGCCGCGTCGAAGTGATGCGCGCATCCCGAATCCGCCTTCCCTCAGTAGTGGCGCTGTGGGTCGTATCGCTCGCCGGGACTCTCGCCGTGCCGATACCAGCCGCGCAAGCCGCCCCCTTCCCATGGGCGCCGCTGCCGGTGAACAACTGCGGTGAGACCGGGTTCGACCCGCTCTATCGGGCGCCGAACCCCGCGCAACCGCCTTCGCCCCCACCACTGCCACCACAGATCGATATACCGGTACCGATCCCGGAATTCACCCCGGTTCCGGTGCCGGGCCCGCCACCGGACAACACACGGATCGTCCCGGATCCGCTGCCTGTGGATCCCTGCGCCAACCCATGCCCCGATATCAGGGACAACGTCGAGCCCGAGTCGAATTCCGCCGCCACCGACGCCGAAGCAGCACACGATTCGGGGCCGAACTCCGATACCGGAGACGGCTCTGGTTCTGGCTCCGGCTCTGGCTCGGGTTCAGGCTCCGGCTCTGGCTCGGGTTCAGGCTCCGGCTCCGGCTCCGGCTCCGGTTCAGGCTCCGGTTCGGGCGATGCGATCCTGCTGCCGCGTATCCAGTTCCGGCCGGAAATCGAGCCGATCCCGATCCCTGTCCCGGTACTCGGCGGTCCCCGGATAGAGCCGCAGTCTGCTCCCGTACCGGCGATGCGTCCGATCGAGCCCGGTCCGCTCGCTGCGCCGGTACCCGTCCCCGATGTCGAGGCAGTGCGACTGGTCGGTCAGGTAACCGGGCCCGGCTCCGCCAACCGCACCGATATGCGCTGGCAGGTCGACGGTACCGATCTCGGCCTGATGTGGGAGACAGCACCTGGCGAGGTCGCCGTGGTTTTCGGCGACACCTTCGGCAAAGGCTGGTCCAGTGGCGGGGCAGGCCACGACGACCAGGACTGGCGCAGCAATGTCATCGCCTTCAGCACCGATCGAGACCTGTCCGATGGTCTGACGCTGGACACCTTCGTCCAGGACAGCCGCTGCCATGCGGCAGAGATCCTGACCAGCCGCAAGATCAGGAACTGGGAGACCACCACTATCCCTACCTCTGGCTTCGCCCTCGGGAACAGGCAATACCTCAGCTACATGTCGGTGAACCGATGGAGTCGTATCCCCGGCATGTGGTGGACCAACTACGGCGGGATCGCCTACTCCGATGACCACGGGCACACCTGGAAGAAAGACCAGCACGCCAGATGGGGCAACTCCTTCGGCCTCGGCACGTTCCAAGTAGCCGCGATGGTGCCCAAGGGCGACTATGTCTATATGTTCGGCACGCCCAACGGGCGCATCGGCATGATCGGGCTGGCCAGGGTGCTCGCAGAGGATGTGCTGAACAAGTCCGCCTACCAGTACTGGGTGAATGGCGACTGGGTGCAGGCGGCCGAGCAGCGGGCCACGCCATTGGTCCTCGGCATAGCCAGTGAGCTGTCGGTGCGCTACGACCGGGAGACCGATCAATGGCAGATGGTCTACCTGGATCCGGCCCTCGGCGCGATCGTGCTGCGCACCGCGGCGAGCCCGCAAGGTGCGTGGACCGACGCGATACCACTGGTCTCCACCGCCGACTATCCGAAATCCTACGGTGGGTTCATCCATCCATGGTCGACAAGTGAAGATCTGTATTTCACACTCTCGGAATGGGATAGCTACAACGTGTATCTCATGCATGCCCGGCTGACTCGGCCGCGCTGACCGCATCGGCCAGTGCTGTGGTGGACCCGCGGCCGCACTGGCCGATGCGGCGAACCACCGTTGGTATCGTGCGCGATGCGATCGACCGGCGTGGCGGTCCGCAGAACGGGAGACTCCGGTGACCGAGACAGACGCGATGACATCCGACGCTCCGCGACCGGGGTGGCAGTTCTGGATCGACCGAGGTGGCACCTTCACCGATATCGTGGCTCGGCGGCCGGACGGCGAGCTCGTCACACATAAACTCCTGTCGGAGAACCCGGCGCGGTACGCCGATTCCGCGGTCGCCGGGATCAGGGAAATCCTTGCCACCACAGATGCCGGCACTGCCGCCGAGCAGCGGATCGACGCAGTCCGGATGGGTACTACGGTCGCGACCAATGCCCTGCTGGAGCGTAAAGGGGAACGCACAGTCCTGGTGATCACCCGTGGCTTTCGCGATGCCCTGCGGATCGCTTACCAGAATCGTCCGCAGATCTTCGCCCGCGAGATCGCGCTCCCCGAACTGCTGTACGAGCGGGTCATCGAGGTGGACGAACGGATACTCGCCGATGGCACAGTGCTGCGGCCACCGGACCTCGATACCCTCGCTACCGAACTGAAACAGGCGTATGAGCAGGGCATACACGCCGTCGCCGTGGTGTGCATGCACAGCCATCTCTATCCCGCGCACGAACAAGCCATCGGCAGGGTGGCCAGTGCGATCGGCTTCCCGCAGATCTCGCTGTCCAGCGAGGTGAGCCCCTTGATGAAGCTGGTACCACGAGGGGACACCACCGTGGTGGACGCCTACCTCTCACCGGTACTGCGCCGCTATGTCGAGCAGGTCGCCGAGCAGCTCGCCGGGGTACGGCTGATGTTCATGCAATCCAACGGCGGCCTCACCGAAGCCGGAAAATTCCGTGGTAAGGACGCCATTCTGTCCGGCCCGGCCGGCGGTATCGTCGGTATGGTCCGGATGTCACAGCTCGCCGGATTCGACCGGATCATCGGCTTCGATATGGGCGGAACCTCCACCGACGTCTCACATTTCGCAGGCGAGTACGAACGGGTGTTCACCACGCAACTCGCCGGGGTGCGGCTGCGCGCCCCGATGCTGGATATCCACACGGTGGCAGCCGGTGGCGGTTCGATCCTGCATTTCGACGGCAGCCGCTACCGGGTCGGGCCCGACTCCGCGGGCGCCGTACCAGGACCGGCCTGCTATCGCGGTGGCGGACCACTGACCGTTACCGACGCCAATGTGCTGCTCGGCCGGATCCAGTCCGCGCACTTTCCCCGGGTTTTCGGTACGGACGGCGATAAACCACTCGATGCCGAGCTGGTCGGCGCCCGGTTCGCCGAGCTGGCCGCCGAGATCGCCGAATGCACCGGGGACGATCGCACACCGGAGCAGGTTGCCGAGGGCTATCTGCAAATCGCCGTCGCCAATATCGCCGCCGCCGTCAAGCGGATCTCTGTACAAAAGGGCCACGATGTCACCCGGTACGCGCTGACCACATTCGGTGGTGCGGGCGGCCAGCTCGCCTGCGCGGTAGCCGATTCCCTTGGTATCAGGACCGTCCTCGTCCCTCCGATGGCCGGTGTGCTGTCCGCACTCGGCATCGGGCTGGCCGATACCACTGCTATGCGGGAACAATCCCTGGAATTACCGCTGCTACCGGAGTCGATGCCGCGGGTAAGCGCTACCGCCGACGCGCTGGCGGCCGCCGCTCATGCGGAGTTGCTGGCCGAGGGCCTGCCGGAACAGCGAATCCACGTGGTGCGCCGGGCCCAGCTGCGCTACGACGGCACCGATACCGCCCTCACCGTGCGGCTCACCGATCCAGCCGAGATGACAAGGGATTTCACGGAACGTCATCGCACCACATACTCCTTCACGCTGCAGCGCCCGATTGTCATCGAAGCCCTCTCCGTCGAAGCCATCGGTCGCACCGAACCACCTGAATTGACCGGCCGCACCACTCCTCGGAGCAACGAGGCAGGGCCGGAGACTGTTCGCCTGCATACCGGTGGCATCTGGCGCGAGGTACCGCTGTATCAGCGCGCGGAATCGGCACCGGGCCAGACCGTATCCGGGCCCGCCGTACTAGCGGAGGCCAATGCCACCACCGTGGTCGACGAAGGCTGGCAGGCGAGCGTGAACGACATCGGACACCTGATCATGGAGCGGGTAGCCGTGGTCGCGGGACCGGAAGCCGGTACCGAAGCGGATCCGGTCTTACTCGAGGTCTTCAACAACCTGTTCATGTCCATCGCCGAGCAGATGGGCGCACGGCTGGAATCGACCGCGCAATCGGTCAATATCAAAGAGCGCCTGGACTTCTCCTGCGCTTTGTTCGACCCCGACGGCAATCTCGTGGCCAACGCACCGCATATCCCGGTCCATCTCGGCTCCATGGGCACCAGCGTCAAGGAGGTCATCCGGCAGCGAACCGATGCGCGACGATCAACGGCCGCGGACCGGGCGGCCATGCGCCCAGGCGACAGCTACGCGGTCAACGACCCTTATCACGGCGGCACCCATCTACCGGATGTCACAGTGATCACACCGGTATTCGACTCGGCGGGCGAACAAATCCTCTTCTATGTCGCCTCCCGCGGCCATCATGCCGAAATCGGCGGTATCGCGCCGGGCTCCATGCCTGCCGACAGCCACCGCATCGAGGAGGAAGGGGTGATCTTCGACAACTGGCTGCTCGTCGAGGACGGCAGGTTCCGGGAAGAAGAGACCTACCGGCTACTGACCGAAGCGCCGTATCCGTCCCGCAACCCGGCCACCAACCTTGCCGACCTGCGCGCCCAGATCGCGGCCAACGCCAAGGGCGTCGCAGAGGTCGGGAAGATGATCGAGCACTTCGGACTCGACGTTGTGGAAGCGTATATGCGCCACGTCCAGGACAATGCCGAAGAGTCGGTGCGCCGCGTCATCGAAGCGCTCGACGACGGCTCGTACACCTACGAGACCGATCTGGGAGCCGTTATCCGGGTTCAAGTCACAGTGGATCGAGAAAATCGCAGCGCCACAATCGATTTCACCGGAACATCGGCACAGCTTTCGGGAAACTTCAACGCGCCCTATGCGGTTGCCAACGCAGCGGTTCTGTACGTCTTCCGCACCCTGGTCGCCGATGATATTCCGCTCAATGACGGCTGCCTGCGTCCGCTGCGGATCATCGTGCCATCCGGATCCATGCTCGCTCCCGAACCACCCGCTGCCGTTGTCGCGGGCAATGTCGAGACGTCCCAAGCGATCACCGGCGCGCTGTACGCGGCGCTCGGGGTACAGGCGGAGGGATCAGGCACCATGAACAACATCACCTTCGGCAACGATCGCAGCCAGTATTACGAGACCATCGGTTCCGGGTCCGGCGCGGGAAACGGCTTCGCGGGCACCAGCGTGGTCCAGACGCATATGACGAACTCGCGGCTCACCGACCCGGAGGTTCTGGAGTGGCGCCTGCCCGTGGTGCTGGAGGAATTCTCGGTGCGCACGGGCAGCGGCGGAGCAGGCCGCTGGCGCGGTGGGGACGGCGCGGTACGCCGCCTGCGGTTCACCGAACCGGTATCCGTCTCCACTCTGACGAGTCACCGCAGGATCCCGCCTTACGGCATGGCAGGCGGTGCGCCCGGTGCACTGGGTCACAATCAGGTCGAACGCTCCGACGGTACCGTCACGCATATGCGCGGCGCGGACTCCGCACAGCTGGAACCAGGGGATGTGCTGCGGATCGAAACTCCGGGAGGTGGCGGATACGGGTGCTGACCCACCGTTCGAGAACGCTCACGCGCCCACACCCGAAACCGAGCTGATACCCCGAACCACCGCATAGCACGATAGCGATGCGCTCCCGAGGCAAGTACGCTCTGTCCAATCATGGCGACGTATTTCGATCCGAAGTCCTGGTCGCTGCTACGGACCATCGATCTCGGAAAACGCCTGCTGGAGCCGCCCACGCTCGAACAGTGGGTCACGCTGAGCACCGCGTGGCTGGATCCAGTCGCCGACCTCGGCGCCGGGACCGTCACGGCGCTACTGCCCGACGTGCTGATGACGATGCTCAGCGAAGGCATCCTGAGCCGGTTCGGCGGACAAGCGGTCGACGTCACACTTCTGGACCACCGCCTGCAGGCCACCCTGCAGGTGCTGAAGGTGCGTCGCCGAGGTGCGCATTTTCAGACCAAAACGGTGCTATCGCAGCTGCGCTGGGACGACTATCCGATCGAAGCCGTGACCGTCATCGCACACGGTGTCCGTTTGATTCCCGGCGTGCCGACCAAAGCGCGCGCCGCCCGGCTCGATCTGATCGGCACCGTGACCACCGCGGCGTTGATCGGCTGGCTCAACACCCGAGCACTGGACTGGTCACTCGAGCAGCACCCGAGCGGGCTGATCCAGGCCAGGCATCGCCGACGCCCGGTCACCGCGCTGGTCGATGCGTCGATCGCCGGCAACCTACTGCATGTCGATGTGCGCAGAGCGAGCTGGCGAGGCGTGCCGGTACCGCGCCAGGTGCTCGGTGGCCACACCGTACCGCTGGAACAGCTCCCCGAGGCGACGCGGATCACCCGCGCCACCAGGGAAGGCGAGCTGATCCGGTTCCGCATCGAGCTATCGGAAATCACCGGTTCGTTCGACCTCGCTCAGATCCGCTCCGCGATCCTCGCGGGTACCACTCTGATCGTCTTCTGAATCCGATCGGTTCCGGGCCAGATCAGTTCTGGGTCTTCCACCACTCGAGCAACGCTGACTCGGCTTCAGCACGAGTGAGCGGGCCGTGGTCGAGCCGCAGTTCCTTCAGATAGCGCCACGCCTTACCGACCGCTGGGCCCGGTGACAGGCCGAGCAACTCCATGATCGCGGTGCCGTCCAGGTCCGGGCGGACCTTGGCCAGATCTTCTTGTTGCCTCAGCCGCTCGATCCGCGCCTCCAGCTCGTCATACGTGGCGCGCAACGCGGCGGCCCTGCGCTTATTTCGGGTGGTGCAGTCGGCGCGGACCAGTTTATGCAGACGGGGGAGCAGCTCACCGGCATCGGTGACATAGCGGCGAACCGCCGAATCGGTCCATTGACCTTTGCCATAGCCGTGGAAACGCAGGTGCAGGAACACCAGCCGGGCCACATCCTCGGTGAACTGTTTCGGATACTTCAGCGCTCGCATCCGTTTACGCACCATCTTCGCACCGACCACCTCGTGGTGGTGGAAGCTGACGCCGCCGCCCGGTTCGTTGCGCTTGGTATCCGGCTTACCGATATCGTGCAGCAGCGCGGCCCAGCGCAGTATCAGGTCGGGGTCGCCTTCTTCCTGGTCGATGGCCTGCTCGAGCACGGTGAGCGAATGCCAGTAGACATCCTTGTGCTGATGGTGCTCATCGATCTCCAGTTTCATCGCGGGAACCTCGGGCAATACGCGCTGAGCCAGCCCGGTCTCACACATGAGGTTGATGCCGTCGATCGGATGGGCACCGGCGATCAGCTTGTCCAATTCGACACGCACCCGCTCAGCGGTGATCCGATCGATCTGGGCGGCCATCGCGGTGATCGCGTCCCGCACTCGCGGATGCGGCTCGAAGCCGAGCTGCGAAACGAACCGCGCGGCGCGCAGCATCCGCAATGGATCGTCATTGAACGAATCCTCCGGCGCGGCCGGCGTGTCGAGCACGCCCTTGAGCAGGGCATTCATCCCACCGAGTGGATCGATGAACTCCATCGCACCATCCGCGCCGATCCGGACCGCCATCGCGTTCACAGTGAAGTCCCGCCGGACCAAATCGCCCTCGAGCGAATCACCGAAAGTCACCTCTGGATTGCGCGACACTCTGTCGTAGCTGTCCGCGCGGAAAGTGGTGATCTCCAGTTGCTGACCCGCCTTGACCGCACTGACTGTGCCGAATGCGAGACCGCCGGTGTCCCAGAGGTTATCGGCCCATCCGCGCACGATGTCCTGCACCACCTCCGGCCTGGCATCGGTGGTGAAGTCCAGGTCGGTCCCCAACCTGCCCAGCACCGCATCCCGAACACTCCCACCGACCAGGTACAACTCGTGCCCCCGCGCCGCGAACAACTCCCCGAGGGGGGTCAGCACATCCGACAAGCCACCGAGGCTCACCGCCGCGGCGGCAAGCAATCGGGTACGTCTATCCAGCGCAGCATCCTCTGACTTGGGCGAAACCACGAATGAGCAGCTTACCGAGCCGGGATGAAGCGGATACCGGCACAGCCCGCACGACGGCATCCACCTGGCGCCGACCCGGCTCGGCGCAGGCACTGCGGGTGCAGTGGCGCAGGCGCCACGGACTGCGCACAGTAGGATTGCCAGGTGTCTCCGGCCGATCGCGCGAACAGTCGACGCCGCCAGCCTCGGCGTCGGGGTTCGGCTGTCGGCGCGGCGAAACCGCGGATGCGCACAGTACGGGAAACCTCGGCGGGCGGGTTGGTCGTCGACGGACTGAACGGTCCACGGGATAAGCGCAGTGCGGCTCTCATCGGACGCACCGATCGCCGCGGGCGGCTACTGTGGTCACTGCCCAAGGGACATATCGAAGAAGGTGAGACTGCCGAGCAAACCGCGATCCGCGAAGTCGCCGAGGAGACCGGAATCATCGGTGTCATCGTCGCTGAACTCGGCAGCATCGATTATTGGTTCGTAACCGAAGGTCGGCGGATACACAAAACAGTGCATCATTATTTGCTGCGTTCGGTCGGTGGTGAGCTATCGGACGCCGACGTGGAAGTTACCCGAGTTGCTTGGGTGCCATTGAGCGAGCTGAATTCTCGGCTGGCCTACGCCGATGAACGGCGGCTGGCCGAGATGGCGAACAAACTGATCGACCGGATGGAGACCGGCAAGCGATGACGCGTGGACTGTTCCGGATCTTCGTGGCGGTCCTGACCATCCTCGGCTCGGTGACGATGCTGCCACTGCTGGATTCCGCGGTGGTGACAGCTCAACCGGCCGGGACCGACACCTCGTCGAACCCGAGATTTCTGAAACTGTCGCTGGATTCGGTGTCGCCTGCCACAGTAACCACCATCAGTGATCCCATACTCACGGTCGCAGGCACAGTCACCAATATCGGCGACCGGAGAGTCGACGACATCACCATCCGCCTCCAGCGCGCGGCTGCGATCACCGCGCCGAGCGGATTACGCACGACATTGCGTCTCGACGAGGCCAACTACGGCGTGCACGGCGAGTTCGAGGACATCGCGCAGCGGCTGAATCCAGGACAGCGTAAACAGTTCACGCTGCGCATCCCGTTGCGCTCCGCCGACGGCACGACATCGCTGAACATCACCGAGCCCGGCGTCTATCCATTGCTGCTGAACGTCAACGGCGAACCAGCCTATGGCATCCAGGCCAGGCTGGACGATGCCCGATTCCTGCTACCGGTACTCGGTGTGCCACCAACACCGAACAACCAGGATTCCGATTCGGTGATCCCTCCGGTGCCCGCGCCGACCAACGCGCCGGTGGCGACGACATTGCTGTGGCCACTGGCCGACCGGCCGAGGCAGATCGCGGGCAGGCCCGGCGGTATCGACAGCACCGTACAACTCACCGACGACGAGCTGGCCACTTCCCTCGACAAGGGTGGCCGCCTCGATCAACTGTTGACGGCGCTGGAGGCGGTGATCGGCACCACCGAACAGGGCACCGACTGGGACAGCACCCTGAACACAGCAGTCTGCCTCGCCATAGATCCCGATCTATTGCTCACGGTACGCGCGATGACCGGCAGCTACCGCGTGCTGGCCAGTCCGTCCGACCCGGAAGGCGCCACCAGAGCAGGCACCGGAACCGAACAAGCGCAGACCTGGCTGGATCGGCTGCGCGTACTGGCAGGGTCGATGTGCACGGTGGCACTGCCGTTCGCGCAAGTCGATCTGGCAGCGCTGGCAGCGGCCGAGGACCCCGCGCTGGCCGAGCGCGCGATCGACGATCCCGCCGACATCATCGATTCGATCCTGTCCACCCGCTCGGTGCGTGGAGTCAGCGTGCCGGAATCCGGCAGCATCGACAGAGAAGCAGGACTGCTCCTGCGCAACCACGGTTTCGAAACCGCTGTGCTCGCCGCGAGCGCGACCATCTCCCAGAACAACGCGAACTGGGCCCGGTCGAGCAGTAGCGAAAGCCAAGACACCCGAGACACCACAGCGGGTGCCGATGTGGTCCGGCTGCCCGATATCACCACGGCCGGGCCGCCCCCTACACCTGTGCCCGCGCTACCGGATCCCTCCGGCACAGCACCACCGACTCCTGATGCCCCGGCTCCGGCCACCGATCCCGCGCTGCGGGCGGTCAGATTCGACATCTGGTCGGCCACCGCGCTGGCCGCGGTCGGCTCCAATCCGCCTACGCCACCCTTCACCCCGACCCAGGCCCGCTATGAGATCACGAGCGATTCTCGTTCGGCACGGCTGCAGGACGCACTGGGAGCCATATCGTGGAGCGCACTGAATCCGGAGGCCGACCGGTCGCGGACACTGTTGCTGGTCCCGCCGCAGCAGTGGGACGCCAACCGGCAAGAAGCGACCGCGCTATTGCACCAGCTCGACCTATTGCTGCGCAGTGACCTCGCCACAGCACGCCCATTCCAGGATCTGGTAAGGCTGCCACCGGACCCGCAACCCCACGAACTGGTCTATCTCGCACAAGCCGCACAGCACGCGGTACCGAACCGATTCGTGCCACCCACACAGGACCAGGGCCGCCGGATCAACGAGATGATGCGCGCGATGGTAGAGGTGCCGGGAGCGGAGCCGACGCCACGGGCTTTCCTGACGCCGTTACGGGATGACCTGATCCGCGCACTGAGCCTGTCGGATCGGCGAGGCGGCGAGGCAGCGAGGCCGAATACCTTCACCCAACGCAGACTGGATCAGACGACCCGGACGGTGGATGAGCTCTACCGTTCGGTCACCGTGCTACCTCCGGGCGGTGTGTACACACTCGCTACCGAGCAGAGCCCATTACTGCTGGTCGCCCGCAACGATCTGCCGGTGGCCATCCAAGTCAGATTCCGTATCGAGGCGCCGGCCGAGACGAATATCACCGATCCCGGCGAGCAGCAGCTGCCACCGAACGGGTCACGATCATTCCGGATCCCCACCGAGGTGAGCGACAGTCGCAACCTGGTCATCCCCATCTCGCTCACCACGCCGGAAGGAATCGCGCTCGGCAGTCCGACCCAGGTCTCGGTACGGTCGAACGCCTACGGTCAAGCCTTGGCGATAATTACAGGATGTGCCGGTTTCCTGCTGCTCTTGCTGGTCAGCCGCCGACTGTGGCACCGTTTTCGTGGACAGCCGGATCCGGCGGACGAGGGTTTCGATTCCGGCACCAGGCGCCGCGCCAACCGCTATCGGCGCGCGCGCAAACGGATACTGCGGGAGCGGAAGCGACGTCGGCGAACGCAGTGAGGAACTCGCAACAGCTGCCCCGCACCAGCCACTTCTACCTGCATCAATGTGTAATGCCGCCGTGTCGTGTGGCACGGTAGAGGACAATCAGGTGTTCCCGTACCGGCCCGGACCGGCGGGGCGACGGACAGAATATTCGCCGATCATGGTGAACCGGTGGGGGTACGGATATCCCGGCATGTACAGGAGGCAGGATGAGTGACGATGGCATATCGGCTCATCGCCCCCGACAAGGCGATGAGCTCGAAGAGCCACCGATCCACCGCGCACCGGCCGCGCCGTGGGAACGCCGACCACCCGAGTCCGGGTACCCGCATGAGCAGGGTCCGACCAGGAACGGCGACCGGACACCACGGGTGCCGCCGATCGACCATCCTCCGGCCGCGCCACCGCCGAGACCCGGGCAGCGTATGCCACCACCCCCATCCGATCCCCGATCGGAACGACGGCCGGTGCCGCCACGTCCCGGTGGCAACCCATACCAGGGTCGACGGCAGTATCCCGCCCCACCGCCTGGATCCGCGCAACCTCGCCCTGTGCCACCTGCTCCCGCGCGCCCCGGGCCTGGACAATCCGGTCCGTTGCCTGCAGGTACCCCCCGACCCGCACCACCGAACGCGCCGCACCAACCGTGGTCCGGCCCCCTTCCTGCCACACCACACCCACCGCGTTCCGGACCCATCCCGGCCACACCGCCGGAATCCGGCCGGATGCAGCCACCTCGTTATGCCCCGCCACGGCCACATCTGCCACCTCCGGATCAGCGGCAATCAGCTCCGGCTCACCATGAGCCTGCCGGTCAGGAACACCCGCGTACGGTGGCAGCACCGGCACGCACCGATACCACGAAGCCACCACAGGCAGCCGAATCGAAGCAGAATGCGAGCTCCCGGCTGCTCAGTGATTCCGGATCGATCGCTTTCGCGACACTGATCAGCCGGATCACCGGATTCGGGAAGCAGCTGCTGCTGCTCACCGTGCTCGGCCCCGCGATAGCCAGCGCGTTCACCGTTGCCAGCCAGATCCCGAACATGATCGCGGAGCTGGTACTCGGCGCGGTGCTCACTGCGATCGTGGTGCCGACGCTGGTGCGGGCCGAACAGGAGGATCCCGATCACGGCGCGGCATTCGTCCGGCGCCTGGTGACCGCGGCCTTCGTGGTCCTCGCCACCGCTGCGCTGCTGGCAACAGCGGCAGCTCCGGTGCTGACTACGCACGTGTTCTTGTCCGACGACGGCCAAGTGAACACCGCTCTCACAACAGCACTGGCCTTCTTACTGCTGCCTGCGATCTTGTTCTATGGCATGTCGGCGCTGCTCACCGCAATTCTGAACACCCGGCAAATGTTCAAGCCCGGCGCATGGGCGCCTGTGTTGAACAATCTGGTTGTCCTGGTCGTACTCGGCCTCTATGTACTGATGCCGGGGGAGATCACCCTGGATCCAGTACGTATGAGTGATCCGAAGCTGCTGGTGCTCGGCATCGGTGTCACGATCGGTGTGGTCGTACAAGCAGTCAGCCTGGTTCCAGCGATTCGACGGGCCGGCATCGACCTGCGCCCGCTCTGGGGGATCGATGCGCGCCTCAAGCAGTTCGGTGGAATGGGCGCCGCGATCATCCTGTATGTCCTGATCAGTCAAGCAGGTTTCGTCTTCGCGACTCGGGTTTCCTCGCATGCCGATGCGGCAGGCCCGGCGATCTATAACAATGCGTGGCTCCTGCTGCAACTGCCCTACGGCGTGCTCGGCGTTACGGTGCTCACGGCGATTATGCCGCGGTTGAGCCGAAACGCCGCGGCAGATGATACGCCCGCGGTGGTCGATGATCTCTCCGCTGCTACCCGGTTGACGATGATCGCCCTCGTCCCGGTAGTCACGTTCCTGACACTGGCAGGCACACAGGTCGGCCATGCGCTGTACGGCTACGGCAATTTCGGTGGTGCCGATGCCGAGCGTCTCGGCCTCGCGGTCAGCTGGTCGGCATTCGCGTTGATTCCGTATTCTCTGGTGCTCATCCACCTGCGCGTGTTCTACGCCAGGGAGCAGGCGTGGATTCCGACCTGGATCATCCTCGGCATCACTACTGCCAAGGTCATCTTCTCTGCGCTCGCCCCTGTTGTCACCGATGCCGAGCATGTGGTGATAGCGCTCGGCATCGCGAACGGACTCGGTTTCCTTGTCGGCGCCGTAGTCGGTGGCTATCTGCTGCACCGCAGCCTCGGTAACCTCCGGATGGCCAATGTCGGCCGCACCGTGAGCCGGGTGCTGCTCGCCTCGCTTGCCGGTGGCGCGGTGATGTGGATCGTGGACCGGGTACTCGGCTTGGATCGACTGAGCGCGTCTTTCGGCGGTCCTGGCTCGCTGCTCCGGGTGGCCATCACCGCACTGGTCATGCTCGCGGTGGCCTTCGGCTTGATGCGACTGGCCGGTATCCCGGAAATTGTCGCTATTACCGTGGCCGTCTCCCGACGCTTCGGTTGGACTCCGCCCGCACCGGATCTCGACCTGGACAGCCCGGCCGAGGACCCGTATGCCACGCAGGTACTCCGACGGCCCGACCCGTACTTCGCCTATTCGCGGTTCGATCCGTACATGGATGCCCAGACCATGGTGCTGCCGGTGATCAGAGCCGATGCTGTTGACATCACAGGTATGGGTGAATTCCCGTACCCTGTTCGGCAGAGAAACACAAGTGGCGAATTCGCCGGAAGCTCGACATATCAGGGCGAAGGAGGACCGAGGGTGAGCGACGACGCGGCGGATAGCGTCCCGGCCGCTGATTCTGCCGCGACCACGGCCGGCGGACTGTCCACCGATGCACCGTCCACCGATGCACCGCCGACCGCGGGTGAGTCGTCCGATCCTGCGCATACGAACGAAGGACAGGCAGCGGCGCCCCCTGATCGGGATGCGGCGAGCCGATCAGGTAATCAGCCACCACGCGATCCGATGTACGACACCGGAACGTTCCCTGTCGGCTCGCCGGAGATGCCGCCGATGGGTGGTGAGAACCCGGCCGAGCGGCGAGTTCCGCGTGGTCCCAAGCTGATTCCCGGCGCTTCTGTAGCCGGTGGCCGCTACCGGCTGTTGGCCGGCCACGGTGGAGCGCGTGGCTTGAAGTTCTGGCAGGCACTCGATATCAAGCTCGACCGCGAGGTGGCGCTGACCTTCGTCGACGCCGATCAGAAAGCGGCCGACAATGCTGGTCACGATGGACCGCAGGCGATCCTGTCCCGCACGCTCCGCTTGGGCCGGATCAACTCGCCCGGCCTCGCCCGCGTCTTGGATGTCGTACGTGGCAGTTCAGGCGGCATTGTGGTGGCGGAATGGACCCCAGGCCGTTCGCTGCGTGAAATGGCCGATACGGTACCTTCACCGATCGGTGCCGCGCGCGCTATCCGCGCTCTTGCCTCAGCGGCCGAGCTGACCCACCGAGGTGGCGGGGCGCTGTCCATCGATCATCCCGACCGGGTGCGCATCAGCGCGGCAGGTGACGCGGTACTCGCTTTCCCCGGCACACTGTCCGATGCCGACGCACAAGCCGACGTTCGCGGTCTCGGCGCGATGCTCTATGCGCTGATCACCGCGCGCTGGCCGATTCGCTCCGAGGCAGGCACCGCAGGCACGGTCGGCGGACTCCACATGGCCGATTTCGGTCCGGATGGCACCCCGGTGGAACCACGGCAGATCCGCCCTGAAGTACCGTTCGAGATCTCCGCGGTCGCCGTCCGCTCCCTCGAGTCGAACAAAGGCGTACGTACCGCCGCTACGGTTCAGCATGTCCTCGAGCAGGCCTCGGTGGTCGATCAGAAGACCGACTTCATCCCGGTGCTGCGGCTCGGCCAGCGGGCGTCCACGGATAACGACGATTCGCTCGCCGATCCGGAACTGCTCGCGGCGGAACGAGAACGAGCACAACGGATGATGTGGATCATGATCGGGCTCGGCATCCTCGCCGCGCTGGTGGTCGGCATCGTTATCTGGTGGATGGTCAGTGTGTTCGCGCCGAGCGCCTCGGAGGCGCCACTGAACGAGCAGAACAACATCGGTCTGACGACCGATATCAGGCCCGAGCCGACTCCAGAGGCCGCAGGCCCGAACCTCGCGCCGATTGATGCGCCGACCAGCGTGCCGATCGCCGTGACCACCGTGTCGGTGTTCTCCCCCGAAGGCACCCCGGACGGTGTCTCCAACGCGCGAGCGGTGCTGGACAACGATCCGGGCAGCATGTGGCGCACGGATCAGTATTTCCAGCAGTTCCCTGCGCTCAAGAAGGGCGTCGGGTTGATGGCGACGCTACCGAGCCCGGCCAAGCTCATGAATGTCTCGATTCACTCGCCCAGCGCGGGAACATCGGTGGAAATCCGTACCTCGCCGACCAGTTCACCGACACTGGATCAAACACAGCTGATCGGTTCCGCCCTGCTGGGGGATGGTGTCACCGATATTCCGGTGCAAACCGACCAGGCCGCCCGATACGTGCTCATCTGGATCACCGAACTGAGCACTGCTGGAAATCAATTCCAAACGTCCATCGCTGATATCCATTTCGACGCCGTGCCATAGCCTGATCCCACGGCGTCCGGACCGGACCGGAGCCGCATACCCTTTATCGCATGCGGCTCCGCTTACCATCCCATTCTTCTGGTTGCCGCCGAATCGTTATGGACGATATGATCTTGGAACGCTCAGCAGGGGAGCTTCCCGGGTTCCGGAACTCTCGATCCTGGATACTGCGCAATCTCGGTGCCGGCCACCCGCACCGTTGCCGTATGAGTACCGTCCCGGGGCCGGCATTACTATCCGAATTGGACGTTGCTCGAATTGAACAAGGAGTCCCACGGGGGGATGCCACGGTCGATCGCTTACCGTGAGCACTCGTTCGCGCCCGGCGAATACACCGACGCCGAACTGCTGGCAGCACATGTCCGTGGTCAACGCCATGCGTTCGCCGAACTGCTGCGCAGGCACAACGACCACCTCTGGCAGACCGCCCTGCGCACCTCCTACACCCGTGAGGACGCGGCCGATTCACTGCAAGACGCACTGCTGGCAGCCCATCGAACAGCTGCCTCGTTCCGCGCCGAGGCCGAGGTGCGCAGTTGGTTGCACCGAATCGTGGTCAACGCCTGCCTGGATCGAATCCGGCGGAACAAGACCAGGCACGCGTTCTCACTTTCCCCGGATACCATGCCCGAGCCGAGGGACAACCGCGACGAGATGGCCGAGCTGGAGATATCCATGGTCGTTGATCACGCGTTGTTCAGGCTACCGCCCGACCAGCGAACCGCACTGGTCACGGTAGATCTGGAGGGTTATAGCGTCGCCGAAGCCGCCGCATTGCTCGGTATCCCCGAAGGAACCATCAAGAGCCGGTGCGCTCGCGCACGACAACGATTGAAAGAGCAATTGGATTTCCTGCGGGATCCGGGGAACCGGAGATAGTTGGGATGCGTCATTAATAGTGACGGAACAATGAGCGACAGCAGAAGCAGCCCCCATCGGGGTGGGGATACCACGACGGCAGAGGCAGACAACGGAGGTGCGATGTCGAGCAGGGGACCGCAACCTCCCTTCACGGCCGAATTACTTGCCGACCTGCACGCGGGCAATATGACCTCGGCGCAACGCGAGGAGTTGTGGCCTGCGGTCTCCCGCGATCCGGAGGCATTGAGCTTCTTACGCTCACTCGACGACGTCAGTGCCGAACTGCGCGCACTCGGACGTGACGAACGCATCATCCACGCCATGCCCGAGGATGTGACAGCCCGACTCACCCGGTTCATCGATGAGCTCGATATGTCCGGGGACCGGAGTACACCGACCACCACCGACGACGGACATCTGCCGCAGGCTCCGGCGACAGGATCCAGCAATGAGCCACCGGCTCCGGAGTCCATACCGCGACCGGTCTCACTCGACGGGCGCCGGCGGAGCACATTGCGGTGGTTCGCCGCGGCAGCTGCGACGATTGTCCTGATCGCAGGCGGGGGAGGCGTCATCTCGACCCTGCGCGACAGTGACCGAGCCCACCCAACCGCGGCACCGCCAACGAGAACCGACCAGTTCGACGATGCACTCCCCCCCACTGCCGCACTCAGCGCACTCGGCCGCCATGATGCCACCGGTGTACTCGCTTGGCCCGAAGCGTTGGAGCGCTGCGTCCAAGCGAACGGACTCGACCGCGATATTCTCGGTTCGACCGATATCACATTTCAGGGCGACCGCGCGGTTCTCATCCTGCTCACCGGCCCGCGCCCACCGAAGATCACCGCACTCGTCGTCGGAACCGGTTGCAGCGCAGATGATCCGCAACGCAAGGCCCTGCAGGATATCGGCTGACCCTGCCCGCGGTCCCGCCGGGACGGATCCGGTGGGCATGGGAACAACAACTACTACCCTGTTGTTGACCGACACGTCCATTGTTTTCCCGCGGAGGGCCATATGAGCGAGCGAACGACCACCAGAGCCACGTTCGAGATCATGCAGGATCCGAGCATCGGCGAGGCCCGGTCATGAGCGCGCCGGTTCGTGACCTGATCATCATCGGTTCCGGGCCCGCGGGTTACACAGCCGCTGTGTACGCCGGGCGTGCCGAACTCCAGCCCTTGCTGTTCGAGGGAACCCAGTTCGGCGGCGCGTTGATGACCACAACCGAAGTGGAGAACTTCCCCGGATTCCGCAGCGGCATCATGGGCCCGGATCTCATGGAGGAGATGCGCGAGCAGGCCAAACGATTCGGTGCGGATATCCGTACCGAGGACGTGGAGTCCGTCGACCTGACCGGCCCGATCAAACAGGTCACCGTCGGTGGCGAGACCTATTCGGCCTACGCGGTGATCCTCGCCATGGGCTCGGCCGCGCGCTACCTGAACGTTCCTGGTGAACAACGTCTGCTCGGCCGCGGCGTCAGCGCGTGCGCGACCTGCGACGGTTTCTTCTTCAAAGGCCAGGACATCGTGGTGGTCGGCGGCGGCGACTCCGCGATGGAGGAGGCCACCTTCTTGACCAAGTTCGCCTCCAGTGTCACCATCGTGCACCGCCGCGAGGAGTTCCGCGCTTCCCGGATCATGCTGGAACGCGCGAAAGCGAACGAGAAGATCAAGTTCGTGCTCAACGCCGAAATAGCCGAAGTTCACGGTGATAACGCGGTCACCCACCTGACCTTGCGGGACACCCGGACCGGCGAGACCTCCGAACTTTCTGCCACCGGTCTGTTCGTCGCGATCGGCCACGATCCGCGTAGCGAGCTGATCAAAGGTCAGATCCCGCTGGACGACGAGGGATATGTGCTGGTACAGCAGCCGACAACCGCCACGGCATGCCCCGGGGTCTTCGCCGCGGGCGATCTCGTCGACCACACCTACCGGCAGGCAATCACCGCGGCAGGCACCGGCTGCCGGGCAGCTATCGATGCCGAACGCTGGCTGGCCGAACAGGGTGACATCACCACGAACACCGTCGGTCATGCGGGCGAGCCGGTGACCGTCCCAGGCAAGTGATCTTCCGCCCGCACCGTAATCCAAGGAGAAATTCATGTCCGAGACCGCTAAAACGGTCACAGTGACCGATGCGTCCTTCGCCGACGAGGTACTGCTCAGCGAGAAGCCTGTTCTTGTCGATTTCTGGGCCGAATGGTGTGGACCATGCAAGATGGTCGCCCCTGTCTTGGAAGAGATCGCAGGCACGCATTCCGATAAGCTGACCATCGCGAAGCTGGACGTGGATGCCAACCCGAGCACCGCTCGGGATTATCAAGTCCTCTCGTTACCCACTATGATGCTGTTCCGCGGTGGTAAGCCGGTCAAGCAAATCGTCGGAGCGAAGGGCAAAGCCGCTCTTCTGCGTGAACTCGACGGCGTCATCTGACGACGCGGTTCGCCGACTCGCCGTATCCCAGGACCTGAGGATTGCCGAAATCCGCACCAGGTCTGCGACAATCGACCAACGCTCCGGTCGTGCGAAGGTGTATCCCATAGCATGAGTGGGTACCGCGCTTGACGGAAGGAAAGGGCTCACGCATGCACCGACTTCGTCACGGCGATACCGGTCCAGCCGTAGCAGAGGTTCGGGGCACCCTGGCAAGTCTCGGGTTCCTACACGCGCATATCGGCACCGATCACGCGAATGCGCGCGAATACTGGAAGGATGTCGACGCATCCTTCGACCATCACTTGGACTCCGCGGTGCGCGCGTTTCAGCAGCACCGCGGACTTCTCGTGGACGGTGTGGTCGGCCCGGCGACCTATCGGGCCTTGAAGGAAGCGTCCTACCGGCTCGGTGCACGCACGCTGATCTACCAGCTCTCCGCACCGCTGTACGGCGATGATGTGGCCACCCTGCAGCGCAGGCTGCAAGACCTCGGTTTCTACGTGCATCGGGTCGACGGCTACTTCGGCCCGCATACCCACGACGCACTCTCGTCGTTCCAGCGGGAGATCGGGCTGGCTGCCGACGGCATCTGCGGACCGGACACGCTGCGCTCGCTGGAACTACTCGGCGCCAGGGTTACCGGAGGAAACCCGCATCGGATCGCCGAAGAAGAGGTTGTACACCGAGCGGGACCACAGCTCACCGGCAAGCGGATCGTCATCGACCCCGGGCTCGGCGGGCCTGCCAAGGGCTGGGCGGTGCCGACCGAATACGGCGATGTCTACGAGTCGGAAATCCTGTGGGACTTGGCCAGTCGCTTGGAAGGAAGAATGGCGGCCACCGGCATGGAGACCTTCCTGTCCCGCCCATGGGGCGCCGACCCCACCGATGCCGAGCGTGCCGACACATCGAACGCCTTCGATGCCGATCTGATGATCTCGCTGCGCTGTGCCACGAACCCGAGCCCGCTGGCCAACGGGGTCGCCGGATTCTATTTCGGTAACTCGCACGGCTCCGTATCGATGATCGGTCAAGTGCTGGCCGGATTCATCCAGCGTGAGGTCGTCGCACGAACCTCTCTGCAGGACTGCCGTACCCATGCACGGACCTGGGACCTGCTTCGTCTCACCAAAATGCCGACCGTTCAGGTCGATATCGGTTATCTGACCAACGAATATGATGCCTCGGTACTCACCAATCCGCGGATGCGGGATGTGATCGCCGAAGCCATCCTGATTTCGGTCAAGCGCCTGTACCTGCTCGGGCAGGATGACCAGCCCACCGGGACGTACACGTTCGCGGAGTTACTGGCCGAAGAGCTGGCCGCCGCGGACCGTATGTAGTCCGTTCACCGCTCCGGATTTTTCCACCGGATGAGAGCTGGTTGGGGATCGATAAGACGTCGCATACCCAGCTCAATGGGCTCCGATCCGGGTAGGGATGGTCATCGACGCCGCGGCGAGCAGCTGGTCCAGCGCCCGTTCGACATCTTCTTTCCAGCCATGATCGGAGTCGAGCTCCAACCGCAGCCGCGGGAATCGGTGGTGGGGTGCGACGACCTCGAAACCGACGTCCTCCAAGAAGTCGGCATCGATCATGCAGGTCTCAGGTGAGCATTCGGTCGCGGCGTCGGCCACACGCGCCCCTTTGATCGGCGCGGCGATCCGCTCCATCAATGTCATAGGGCCGACCCGATCCGATAGCGACTGCGTGGATGGCGCGGCACGCAGACCGAACGCCTCCAGCGCACGTACCCCGCGACGCACCAGATCGGCCACTACGGCCTGGATCAGGCGGTGGGGAACATCGGACTCCCGGTAGGGGAGTTCGGTCCGCAGTGTGGTCAGCAGGACTGCATCCGGGCTCACCGGGGAGGTGGGGAAAAGGGCCGCGCGTGGTACTACGCTCGGCGGCGCGTACAGCGCGCAGCCGATCACGTTGCCATCAGCAGTGGCTACTTGTCCACACGAACCCCACTCCAACATGACCCTCGACAGCCAAGCTTCCTTCTCGAAAACCGGATCGCTGAAGGTGCGCGACCGCGCGACTACTCCGGGATCGATCTCCCAGAAGACACAACGGCGCGCATGCGCGGGAAGTTTTTCCAGTCCGCCGAGGGTTAATGCTGTGACGCTGGTCGACACCGCTCTGCTCAGCCTCCAGCTATCCGATTCATCCACACTCACGTTGCATCACTGTGTACTCGCCAGCAAGGATAAGCGATCAAGGGGAGTCCGCCTCATTCCATATCGCTGTGCTATTGGTCAGAAGAACTTGCTTTACTCCGCCGAGACCGATGTAGCCGCCCCAGCTGCGCGAATCCAATGCCGTCACAGTGACGTTTCGGCCGCGGATCCGCTGTTACGTGTGTCATGCATCAGGCGTGACTTGCTCCATCAGGGAAACGATCCGTTCAAGGTCATCGATGGACCCGAACTCGACAACAATCTTGCCTTTGCGCTTTCCCAGACTCACGGTGACCCGCGTATCGAACGAGCCGGACAACCGATCGGCCACATCTTGTAGACGCGGCACCTGGATCGGCTTACGCCGGGCGGTCGGGGAAGGGGCTGCTGCGTCCGGATCACGGTTGGCGAGCACCACAGCTTCCTCGGTAGCCCGTACCGAGAGTCCCTCGGCAACGATGCGAGCGGCGAGCACCTCTTGAGCATCCGCACCCGCTTCGAGGCCGAGTAGTGCCCGCGCATGGCCGGCAGACAGTACGCCAGCCGCAACCCTGCTCTGCACCGGAATCGGCAACTTCAGTAGACGGATCATATTCGTCACCACTGGGCGAGAGCGACCGATTCGGGCCGCCAGTTCTTCGTGAGTGACATCGAATTCTTCCAGCAGTTGCTGATACGCCGCTGCTTCTTCCAATGGATTCAGCTGGACCCGGTGGATGTTTTCCAACAGGGCATCGCGCAGCATCGACTCGTCCGCGGTCTCCCGGACGATCGCGGGGATGGCAGCCAACCCCGCTTCCTGACAGGCCCGCCAGCGTCGCTCACCCATGACCAGCTGATAGCGGTCCACCCCTGGTTCGACTCGACGCACCACAATCGGCTGCATCAGGCCGAACTCACGAACTGAATGCACCAGCTCGGCCAATGCCTCTTCTTCGAAGATCGCGCGCGGCTGCTTGGGGTTCGGTTCGATCTGATCCGGAGAGATCTCCCGATAGATCGCACCGCCGGGGGTGATCTCGACATCATCGTCGGCAGGGTCGGGAACCCGGTGCAAATGGGTCGAGACAGTCCGCGCGTCAACTGGATCGAGACCGGCGGCACTCGCGGCCACGGCACCGGTACCCGATACGGCTTCCGGTGCCGTGGGAATCAAGGCGGCAAGACCTCGCCCGAGACCACCCTTCTTAGCCTGACTCATCGGTTTACCGACCCCTTCCTCATCCCGCCACCAGACCTGATTGTGTCTAATGCCGACTCGGCCAACCTAGTCACTCCGCCGACTTCAGCGCAGCAGCGCGCGAAGCCGTCGCACGGGCGGCTATCTCACGTCCGGCATCCAGATAACTCATCGCCCCCCGGGAGCCGGGATCGTAATCGAGCACCGTCATGCCATAACCCGGGGCCTCGGACACCTTCACGCTGCGCGGGATCAACGATCGCAGCACCACATCACCGAAATGCCCGCGCACCTCCTCCGCGACTTGGTCCGCCAGCTTGGTCCGACCGTCGTACATCGTGAGAATGACGGTAGAGACATGGAGTTCGGGATTGAGGTGCGCCTGAACCAGGCCGATATTGCGGAGCAGCTGGCCGACACCTTCCAACGCGTAGTACTCGCACTGAATCGGGATCAGCACCTCCTTCGCCGCGACAAGCGCATTGACCGTCAGCAATCCCAGCGAAGGCGGACAATCAATCATCACATAGTCGATGTCGTAACCAGCGAGATTCGCTTCCTGGATGGCGGCTTTCAGCCGCCCTTCCCTGGCCACCATCGAGACGAGTTCGATCTCGGCACCGGCCAGATCGATGGTCGCGGGGATGCACAGGAGGCGTTCATTATGCGGACTGGTTTGGATCGCATCCTTGACCGAGGTTTCGCCGATGAGCAACTCGTAACTGGAGGGCACACCGGAGTGATGCTCGATCCCTAGAGCCGTACTGGCGTTACCTTGTGGGTCGAGATCGATGACGAGGACCGTCATCCCCTGATACGCCAGTGCGGCCGCCAGATTCACGGTGGTCGTGGTCTTTCCGACGCCACCTTTCTGATTAGCGACCGTAATGATGCGTTGCTCGTGCGGTTTCGGCACAGTCACCTTTCCTGGATGGAGAACCTGACTCGCACGGTGAGCTTCAGCAGCTATCGGGGTCTCGCTCGGGGAGATATTCCCGTACTGTGTGCCGCCGAAGACCTCCGCGTCGAAATTGCTGGAGTCCAACATCCCCGGCACGCGCGACGTAGTTTCCCGTGAAACATTCGCCGGACCGCTCGACATAGACAGCTCCTAACCCGAGAACCTTCAGAACACGTGCGCGACGGACGGGTTGGCGCGTCGTGTTTGCCATAGCCTTTGCCGGATCGAGCATGATGCGCAACCGGGTTCGCGGCGTCTAATCGGCCGAGCGGAGCTCTCGCCGTCGTGACAACCCGATTCCTCCATGGCGCACCTTCGCTCACGCCCGACGCACACTAGCTTGCCAGTACTGAGCGCGATAGGAAAGCTGAACCGCAACATGGTGTGCAGCAGCACGCGAATCCGCATGACATCACCGCGCCGCGTTCGTCGTTTCACATGAAACATCGACCGCGATCCCGTGTTCCGGACGACGAACCGGTAACCGTAACGATCACGCCCATTCCGAGGTCTAGTTCCAGAACCCACTCGCGACCGGCGAACGGAAGCAGGGTAGGACACGGACATGCACGAGTGATTACGTGCGCCCCCGCATACGTTCCGATATGCACGGGGGATAGGCACCCCACCCGCACACCCGCACACCCGCACACCCGCACACCCGCACACCCGCACACCCGCACACCCGC
>NZ_JBJZOO010000021.1:0-65238 GCF_047200775.1 Nocardia spongicola
ACCTCCCCTCCGGCGTCACCAACGTCGCGGCCTCATACACCTAGCCGTAGTCCCTGTCTGCAATCAGGTTCCGGATGCACTGGCGTGGCCTTCCGGGGCATCCGCGCAACAACTGAACGCGGTCGAGCAGATCGGGCAGCACCACGTGATCGTTGGCGTTGGCTGCGGACAGTGTCACCACGAGCGGGAAGCCGTTGTCGCAGTTCAGGATGTGGTGTTTCGATCCGGTCTTGGCGCGGGCGACTGGAGACATGCCTGTATCGACACCCTTGAAGGTGATTCAAGCGTATAACCTCCATCAAGCGGCTTTCTGAGCAGCAACCGACCGGCACCACGAATTCAAGTGAACTAACGCTGGCCAGCGGTACCGCTGGCCAGCGTTAGTTCAATGCCTGGACTACAACGATCTTGACATGCTCTGATAATCCCTATTCTCTACCGCTGAGAGGGCGGGAGGCAGCGCCACGTACAACCGGATCGCGAGACCGGCAAGCGACTGACGTGAACTCGGCAGCCAATCTCGGTAGTGATGTCGGTGCAATTGCATCGGTGGGATTGATCGCAAGCCGATACGGATGCCGGAAGGCTATGTGCGGTAAACGATCTACAACTTCAATGAGAAGGGGGACGAGCTTTGGTCCCAAGCAGACCGGAAGAAGACCAATGAAACCGTGTGTCCGGATGTTGTGGATAACTCGGTGCAGCTCTCAGGATCTGGAGTTGTCGTTCTCCGCAAGCACTGATAGCCAATAAGATCGCCTATGTGAATAGAATCGCACTACTTCGCAACGCTGCAATAGTTCGTGTTGAACACGTCGGCTATGTCAGGGACCCTGCGCTGCCGCAACTATCACAACGGATCTGTCCGTAGCCCTGTAGTCGACTCGAAGCCCCAGGGCTACGGACATATCCCGGATGCCACGAAAGATGCACAGAAAGGGGAAGCTGTGAGCGGGGGAAAGACCAATAAAACAGCCACTGAGCCACCCACAGAAGGGGTTGGCCCACTGATTCAAAATCTACGAAAATCTAGAGGATTGACACAAGTGCAGGCCGCCGAACTGGCAGGAGTTTCTGTGTCGGCATATTCGAAGTGGGAGGAAGGTACCCGTCGACCGCTGAAAGAGAACCTCACGAAGCTCTGTAACGTCCTGGGTGCCGAGAAGTGGCTTGTCCGAAAGATGATGTCACTCACCCTTCCTGATAATCCTGATGTGCGGCCACCGAAAATCACCCCTGAGGACATCGGAATTATCGATGAGTTTTTATTCCCAGCCCTCTACAGGACACCACAGTACGACATACTGTACTCCAACCAGGCTTGCCTTGATACCTACCCGTTTTTTGCGCCTTCTCCCTACAACTCTCCGAGACCGACGAACGTAATAGAAATTCTGCTGACCGACTGGAGGTCACGTGTGATCTTCGTCGATTGGCAGGATATTGCTCACCGTATGGTGTACGTGCTGAAGCTGTGGTCACATGGCGTGATCTCCGAACGACTTACGCAGATCGTGGAGACCTGCAGCCAAGTGCCCGAATTCGACCATATGTGGCACACCGACCCACCACCATCATTCGGAAACAACAGAATTAGTGTTCGACGTAAGCTAGCGTTGAATGCAGAGGCCGACCACTATATTTTGCGCTCATGGGTCCCGTACTACCTACAGGACGATTATGAGATCCTCGCAACCATATCAGCAGATTCGGGCTCTCCGCACATACCTGAGAAGATGGTTTCCTCACACTGATGCGCTGACTTGAGCAGGTTTTAATCGATGCCTTCGGCAACCGAAGCTACGCGCGCCGGATGCAGTCTTCTTATGCACGATCAGCCGCATTCCGGGCTGCCAACGACCGCTCCGGTGATTCGGTACCCCTCGTTTCGTCGCTGCCTTCTCCGGCGGCGTTGTAGGCGGGATTCCCCAGATATGTTCCGACATATGGACCTGCTTTACCGCCTTGACCATCGCATCGGTGATAGTTAACCCAAGCGAATACTCACACCTGCCGCGCAGGCAGTAGACGACGAACTCATGGATGCCGCGGATCTCTGTGTGTACCAGCACTTTCTTCCCAACTCTGTACACCAGCTGACTCATCTACTCTCATTAAGTCAAGGGCTTCAGGAGGGCTGTCTGCCCGAAGCAGCAAGCCCCCCTCAACCAAGACATTGCGAGTCTTTACAGGCCGGGGGTTGGTCGATGAACGAGCCGATCCGTGTATTCAGCATCCAACGCTAGACCACCGATTCCACGGAGCATGGGATCGAGGACGGTTAGCATCACTTCAGCACCCATCCGTGCTCGTGCAGAATTCTTGGCTATCACTACTTGACAGTTAGTTCGGAGCTTGAAGATGACTGGCTCCGGATTTCGGAAACCGCTGGCGAAGAAGGGCGCGACCATGTCGAATCAGGCAGCAACACGTCAGAGCTGACGCGGGTCATTTGGACATCACGTGCGCGGGCTCTCCGTGCGAGTGAGAATAAACGTACTGGCACCGATATAGGCGCTACCAACAGCAGTCCTACCCGCAACAAAACTGCACGCCCTGAGCATGGTCGCGCCCAGGCGGGGTTCTCCCCAGGCTCGGGAGCAATGAGGCATATGACCACATTCACCATAACGATGAGGGCAATGATCAAGAGAGGGTGATATGGCGGCATCGGCACTCCTATTGGTGTCACCCGTTGGTCGAACTGATGAGATATTGGTTGGTCATCGCAAGTTGGTGACGTAATGCGGTCCGTACAGTAAGAGGCCCCTGCAGTTAGGCTTCAGCTGCACACTGGTTGAAGCGGTCGGAATACACGCCAAAAGATCGGTAGCCTGTTCTCGTAGAGAGAATAAGTCGATCAGCGCTGAGTATCGCGCCCAGAGAGTCCATCCAGCGCTATCGATACGCTGTGGCATTACCACCGACGCCTGAAGACCACTCATAGGATGACTGAATCACTTTCTCAATAGGGTCCAGCCCGGTACTCACAGGGTCGGCGGGGCTGATTTGTGGTGGTTAGCCTTGCGCCCTGTGAGTACCGAAACCAGCGAACAGCTTCATCCTGAATGAGCGATTTGTCAAAAAATGCAAGACTCACTAGCACACGAAGTACCAGAACTGCCTCCGACTCGCACCTGATGTGCCAAAAATGAGGAGTTCTCACATTCTTGTCTCGACCCGTCAACTTCACCATGCGGCAACGCAGTCTGTGCCATTATCTCGCCGATCTATTCATCCAGTAGCACTTCAAGTGTGTAATTTTTAGAAATTAACACTCAATGTGTAAGGGACATCTACCGACTATGAGTAATTCGACGAGAAATGAAGGCATAGAGATACCCTGGTCGATACCTCGATCTCATCCCACACGCATGGGATAGGCTCAGTGGCACGTATTTGCTCGACGAGGGGAAGTCCATGACATGGCGGCAGCCGCTATCACAGCGCGTAATCTCGGGACACGGTCTTGTCACCACTTCCCTTATCGACTCCGTGACCATGCGATGAACCAGGCATGGGATCTGGATGTGGTAGTGGTCGGCGCCGGATTCGGTGGCCTCGGCATTGGTGCCGAGCTCGTGCGGGAAGGTATCACCCGGTTCCTCATTCTCGAGGAGGCCGATGATCTGGGTGGCGTCTGGCGCGACAACACCTATCCCGGATGTACTTGCGACATTCCTTCTCATCTGTACTCGTTCAGCTTCGCCCCCTATAGTGACTCGGAAATCCGATACCCTGATCAGCAAGGCATCCAGAATTACCTCCGTGCCACTGCTGACAGCTATGGGTTGCACAAACATCTGCGGCTGAACTCCTGCGTCATCGCAGCAACCTACGGCGACGACGGACGGTGGAGACTGAGTACCAGTTCGGGTGAGCACTACACTGCCGATTCACTCGTTTGGGCAGTAGGCCAGCTGCACCGCCCCTATATCCCCGCCATCCGTGGCCGAGAAGTATTCCGAGGTAGAGCCTTTCACTCTGCACAATGGGACCACACCACCACGACAGCGGGTCGGAATGTCGCGGTGATCGGAACAGGATCCAGTGCCGTGCAGATGGTCCCACATCTAGCCCGTGACGCAGCGAAAGTCGATGTTTTCCAGCGTACTCCGGCATGGATCCTGCCCAAACCCGCGGCCGAGTTCGGCCCCACCACCCGGTGGGCATTGCGGCGCCTCCCGGCGCTGCACAGGGTCTATCGCAAGGCGATCTACTACGGTGCCGATTTCATCCTGTCTCCCGTCATGACGGGAGGATGGACTGCGCGCCCGACTCAGTGGGTCGCTAACGCACACTTGCGCCGCAGCGTCCGCGACCCCGCCTTGCGGGCTCAGCTCACTCCCGGATATCGGATCGGTGAGAAGCGCATCTTGATAGACAACGATTTCTATCGCGCCCTTACTCGTTCCAACGTCAGGTTGATCACCGATCCCATCACAGAGATCACCACGACGGGTATCCGCACCGATGACCGCACCGTTCACCCTGCCGATGTGATCGTTTTCGCGACCGGATTCCGTGCCAGCGAGTTCCTTGCCCCGATCCAGATCCGTGGACGCGATGGTGTGCTGTTGAGTCAGCAATGGGCGGACGGCGCCAGCGCATACTATGGCCTGGCCGTGCCCAGATTCCCCTCCATGTGGATTCTCGCCGGACCCAACTCGTTCAGCGCTTCAGGCTCGAACCCGACGATCAAAGAGTTCCAAAACCGCGTTATCGTTCGCGGCATCCGCCAGCGCATGCAGTTGGGCACTGCAATCGAAGTCAGCTCTGTAGCGATGCGCTCCTACCAACAGTGGATGGATGTCGCTATGGAACGCACAGTTTGGCCGAGCGGTGTCAGCAGCTGGTACAAGACCGACTCCGGAAAAGTCACCAACCCATGGCCGGCGACGAACCGCGACTTCGATCGCATGACCCGGCATTCTCCCGACACGGTGTTCGTACCGGTTACTGAAGTAGACGTAGACATTGTCCGGCCCGATGCTTCCTAAATCTGGGCATCGAAGCCAAAGGTGAGGGACAACATGCTCAAAGCTCAGACACACCAGATACCACCTGAGAATCCAACCGCATCTGCAGACACAGACCACACACCTGTCGGGCACATCCTGCGCGATTACCGTCGTGAGATCGGGCTGACCCAAGGAGCGCTAGCACGTAAATCTGAGCTCTCCACATCACTGATCTCGAAGATCGAGGTATGCCAGCGCGCTGTGAACTCCGATACCATCGCCAAAATCGCACCGGCGCTAGGGCTCAACGCCCTCAGCCAGGAGCGATTGATACGGCTGATCGATCCACACCTACAGAAGCTGAGTACAGCACCGCCAACCTTGACACGACGTGAGCTCAACCTGCTCGACAACATCTCTCATCCGGCCTGCTACCTCACACCCGGCCTGAAGGTGGTCGTCGCCGCGAACACAGCGTTCAGTAGCGCCTATCCCGGTCTGCAGGTAGGTGAAAGTCTTGTCGAATGGCACTTGTTCAGTCCATGGGCTAAAGCTGTTCTGCCCGAGTGGGAAAACGAAACCCATCTATGGGTGCGGGCTTGCCGTGAAGCATTGACCGGGTTCGTTCCCATCTCCGATATCGAAGCGATCAAGACTCGTCTACGCCGCCACCCTTCCTTCGACGAGATGTGGAACACTCGTGCTGCCGAAACTGTTGTGACGCGGGAGATCCTGCGAATATCCGACCCCGGTTCCGGCAAGATACGTGAGATGCTCTTCCACCTATCACGAGACGAACGGTGTCTGATGCTCACGCCACCCGAATCCACACCCAACGATGACATACCTCCCCACTGTGACAGCTCTGACCGGTACCTGTCGGGCGCCTCATCATCCTGACCTGACCCGTCGACAGCAGAAGTGTTCCAAGGACGTAGCCATGAGGTTCTGCGCACCGCGCATGACCGGAGGTAGTGACGACTTGGGACCCGTATTGGACTGGTCTGTATTCCCGCGGATCATCTTACCTCACCCTAGATCCGGGTCATGTGCTTGGTGGAGAAGCCGAGTGCCTCGGCGACGACGGGTGCTGGGGCTTGGAGAACGAACTGGCGGAGGGTCGCTGATTTCGTGGCTTGAGGTGGCAAGCCGAGGTCGTCACGGAGGTGGCTGAGCCAAGGTATCGAGCCGGGTTGACCGTAGTCATGTTCTGTCGGGTAGCGACAAGTTCCAGCAGCATCCCGGCGAGTGGTTCGGGGACCGGTAGCGGTGGCGTGCCCAGCCGGATGAGCACTTTGTCACCGTGGGTGCCCCCGTCGTCGACGACGGGGGCACCCGGATCGCGCAGCGGCCGGTGACCGCCCTTGTCGGCTGGTAGATCCTTGAGCAGCTCTTCGCTGCGATCCGCATTATCTCGGTGCACGAAGCGATGTCGATGGCCACCAGCCAGCCACAACGGCACGCAACCGAGCGATTCCTTGTAGGCGGGGATCAATCAAGACCGCACATAGTGTGTCGCTGTGTACGTGAAACGGGTGACCCGCTCCCCGTGAATGCGACCAGCTGACTGATCTGGCCCCCGCTCAGGTGGTCGCGTTATCGGGGACTGGTCACGGGGAATACCCTGCACGGCTATCGGCCGGCGCGGCTGTTCATAGGTGTTCACCTATGAACAGCCGCGCCGGACAAGATTTGGATCAGTCGCGCAGACAACGGGCTCTTCCGATGACGGTGTCGCTTTCGTGGCGTTGTGCGATCAGACCGGGATGTTGTCGGCGGCATCCCACTCGGCACAGAAGGTCGTCACGAATTGTTGTAGCTGTTCGTGGCGGGCTTCGCCGATGGCTTTGGCGGTCGGTGTGGTCAACTCGTGACGGAGGTTGAGCAGTTTTTCGTGGAAATGGTGGATCACCGACGGGGCGCGGCCGCGGTCGTAGTGGTCCCGGATTGCGGCGGCGGGGTTCCACATCGGTTCGTCGATGGTCGCTCCGAATGCGAAAGCCCGCGCGATGCCGATCGCGCCCATCGCGTCGAGGTTGTCGGCGTCGCGGACGACTTCGGCTTCCCGTGACGGCGCGGCGAGGGTGTCGCCGGACATGGCGTACTGGTCGGTGTAGTTGACGCATTCCTCGACGCGCTCGATCGCCTCGGCGGCGGCGCCGCAGCCGGCGAGGACCTCACGCACATGGTGCGCCCCGCCGGCGCCGCTGGTTTCGAGTCCATGCGCGCCGTCGAGCCGGTGGTAGTCGTGCACGAGTGCCGCGGCGCGCGCCAGCGTCTCGTCGAGTCCTTCGACGCGCGCCAGGCGGGCGGCCATGCGTTCCACCCGGTGCAGGTGGTCGATGTCGTGGGCGCGGTCGGCGTCGGCGAAATGCCGAGCGACGGTATCCCTTAGTGTCGAAAGCTGTTGTTCGGTAAAGGAATTCACGAATATACTCCTCGGCTACGGTGGCGTGCACGGTCGATGGCTTGCGCAACGGCGTGATGGGTTGCCGCGCAGATTTTTTCGGTGTCGTTGCCGTGGTCACTGGGTAGGATAGGTGGCCCGAACGACAGTCCGCATCGGACGGGAAAGGGCAGCAGCGGAGTCAGGAACGGCTGGAAACCGATGAGCGCTGCTTGGGGTGAGACCGGATACAGGTCGTCTTTCATCCCGAACCTGCGGCCCAGGAACGTCGAGCGCCACAATGTCGGAATGGCGGCCTCCACGCCCGACACCCCGATCGGGATGACTGGCACGCCGGTTTGGGCGGCGAGGTCGGCCCAGCCGCGTCCCCATGCCTCGATCGGCATGACACGGTCCCGCTCGCCGAACGGTTTCGCGGTGGACTTCGCTCCCTCGGGATAGGTCATCACCAGCCAGCCTTCGTCGAGAAGGGCGAGGGTGTTCGGGCGCGTGCCGATCACCGCGCCCATGTAGTTCGTCTGCGTGTTCGCGACACGGGGCAGCGCGGCGATTCCGGTGTGTGCGAGTGTGCGCACGATCCGGCGGGCGGGGTGCCGGTTTCGCAACGCGACAGCCGTCGCTAGACCGTCGTGTAACCGCAGCCCCGTGTGGTTACCGATGAGCAGCGCCGGTCCCTCGGCCGGCACGTGTTCCAGGCCCGATACGCGGAACCGGAGCCAGCGCGAATACAGCTCGGCGACGGCGATGAATTGGTCGTAGCGTCGCTCGTCGAGAGGGAATTGAGTGGTGGTCTTCACGCGCTGATCACGTTCCTGGCTCCGGCGTCGCTGGATTCGACCAAGCCGGGGCGGTGTGCGTGTGCGTACTCGTCGAGCCACATGACCGCCAGCGCGCGCCGTTCGTCTCCGGATAGGCCGAGCAATCCGGGTGTGGTGATCCGTCGTGTGGCGAGAGCGACCGTGCACGCGTACAGCTCGGTATAGACGAGGTCGAGGGTCGAGCCGATGGCGCTGCCATCGAGAAAGTTGATGGGCTTACCGGCGTTGAGCAAGAAGTAGCGGCGGCCCTCGCAGTGGCAGATGCTCAGTTCGTCGCGTGAGCTCAGTTCCCCGTCGGGCCCGAAGAAGAAGGACACATCGATCTCGACCTGTTTGGAGCTTCCGCTGGCGAATACCGCTCCGTCCGGTGCGCAGGAGAGGATATCGGCGTTCAGGGACCGATAGCCGCTGCATCCCAGAATCAGGTTCGAGGTCCGTACCGCCTCTTCCATGCCGGCCACCCGGAATCCCTGCAGCCATGCCGAGGCCTGACGCAGCGGATCCACGTCATGCACGACGACATGTGCGTCGCGACCCCGCAGCGCCCGCGCGGCCGCCGACCCGATATCGCCGAATCCGATGACCGCGACCGACTCGCCACTCAGCGACCGGTAGAAGTGCTGCCGCAATTGCCGTTCGAGCGAGTAGACGATCGCACGACCGATCTGATGATGTTCCAGGGCCTTGAGCGGGCTTTCGGCCACCGACAGGACCGGGACGGGCAGTGACTCCGCGATATCCCGATAGCGCCAGTGACCCTGGCGGGTGTCTTCGACAACCCCGATCAGGTTCTCGAACCGGTGCCCCGCCACGAGTGCCGGGGCGAGGTAACCGCCGATCTCCTGCACGACGAACGGCAGGCCCATACGGTCCTGGAGCAACACCAGATCCAGTAACGCCCTCTCGACCCCGGCGGCATCCTCCGGCACGACCACCGGCACATCGGCGACCTCCGCACGCGCCGACTCGACATACGAATATGGGATAGCCACAACAGCTTTGAGGTCGAAGTCGCGTGCGAGCGCCCGAATGAACGGGACCGCGGTCGGCAGAACGTGCGTGACCAGTATCAACGGCATCCGGTGTCGGACCGCGCCGAGCTCCTCCCGATACCGCGACAGCAGCGGTAGCCCAGCAACTGTTGACGACAAGAACATTGAAAAACCCCTACTTCCCCTGCAGTGCACGGGCGATCGGGGTACCCCTGGCGCAGAAGCGTCCCCGCGGTGCGGCGCACCGCGGATACTCGAAGAGGGCTTCCCCGACCGCCGAATCGATCTTGATCAAGGTAGTCGAAACAACGGTGCCCGTCCAACCTCCGAGATGAGCCCACCTTTTCACGGCGATGGTGGCGCTGAGTGGATACTGTTGTGCCACTAGGCAATAAGCGACAGTGAACAGGCCGAGCCCGCTACGCCCACCCGCTCACCCGCCTCGGTCGGGATACCGGCTTGGGCGCAGAACCGCTCGACCAGCGGCGTGTACTCCTCCCCTACCGCATCCACCGGCTCCATCACGTCGTCGCCGACTTCGTGGAGCCAGCGACGCACCGCGGGCAGGAGGAGGGGCGAGAGGGCGTGGCCGGACCGGGTCGAACGAGACAGGACATCGGGTCGGTCAGTCGTCGGTCTCGGTGCCGGGGCGGCGGGAGGCGGCCTGGAAGAGCGGCCGCGGGACGGGGCGGGTGTCGGCGGAGGGTGACGCGGGGGCGTCCCTGTGACGGTCGGCCATGCGGAACAGGGGTGCGGCGGGCGCGGGCGGGTTCGGGTGGTCGGTCACGGGTGCTCCCCCTGAGAAATCGGTGGCGGCGTGGTGGATACAGCGAGGCTAGCGGGGGCCACCGACGCCGTTGCCCTGGTCGCCGCGGCCAGAGGCTGCCGGCGTGCATGGGCGTGCGGTTCGAGATCACCTCCGAGCGCTCGATTTCGATCGGTCCGTTGTCGGTGTCGCTTCCCAACCATTCTGCCTGCATTGAGAGGGTGAGAACGGCCGTCGGCGACACACTCCGGACTACTTCGCCCGGCGAGCGGACGGGACCGGACTGGTGATCGATGTGCGCGTAGACGACCGGATCGAGGACAGTGACGTCGAAGCGTTCGAGGTGACCGCGCAGGTGTGTGCGCTGGTGGGCTGGGAGTTTCAGCGGGTTGGAAGGAAGTGTTCGCCGAGCCGACACCGCTGCTTGCGGGAACTGAGGCGGTGGACGATCGGAACCGGTGCTTTGACCTGATCGACGGTGGCTCGCAACGCTTTGAGTTCCTACATGTCAGATCGCCCGACCCGACCTGATGCCGAGTTCGCCGAGAAACGGGATGGTCGCCAGGGCCGTGCGACCGGTACCCAACACCACCGCGACCCCGGTGCCGACAGCAGCCGCGATCCCCGGACGGTGCTGGCTCCGTAGACGGTGTGACGGTGCCGAGTTTGTTTGCGGCGCCGCGCAGCTCCTGATGTCGGTGCTCTGGCGGGACAATGCTTGGATGCTGATCTCTGATCCAGAGGCCACTTCGCGGCGGTTCTCGGCGCTCGGGGTGTACATGACCACGAATGTCTTGGATGGGCAGGTGTTCACGTGCGGGTACGCAGACGCGTGCCGGCTATCAGCGATTACTGATCAACCCAGAAGGGTAGATCGCTCGGCGTTGGAGTTCTACGAAGCTCAGTTGCTCCACGTCGGACCGCACTACGACCTTTTCGAGGACGACAGGCCGTGGCGCGTCATGTGCCTCGGCATGGATACAGGGCGTGCCGATGCGCACGTAAGCCTTTCACGCAGAAGCGCACAGCAGGACGAAGTCATGCAGCAGAGATTCATGTCCAGGAGAGGGCATATGCGGGGGACGACCAGTGCGTTGCGGGTCGCCTATGGCGGTAGCCCCGGCCGCGACCGCGAGGGGGAGATGTTGAGTCTGGTGAATGTACCGGAGCAGGTTCACCTCATGCAGGCTTACGTGCTCGCGAATGTGCGGATGTGCACGGTCAAGCAACCAGACCGAACGACTTCCTACGGGACCGAGGCGATGGCGAGGAACTGTTTCCACCATCTCGAAGCGACGATGCGGATACTTCAGCCTCAGCTCTGCATTGTCCAGTCATCCCAGTCTGTCCGGATCCTCGAAAAGCTACTGGCCGATCGGGTTCCCATCACAGATAATCTGGACCTCGTCGAGGTCGGTGGCTCTCTGATCCTGTGGGCGAAGTTCACCCACCCGTCTGTGCCCAACGGAACCCAGAATTGGGGTACCAGGGACTCCACCTCGTATCTCGACGAAGTGGTCGTGCCGACCATCCGGGCGGCTCGTGAGTACGGCCTCGCATAGCGAAGTGTGTCTGATCACTGATCGGGTGAGCAGTCTCGCCGAGGCGCCGGGCGTTCACTGCCGACCGCTGCGGCCGACGATCTCGAGCAGGTGGCATAGCACCTTGCGGGCGCGTTCGCCCCGCTCCGGATCGCCGAAAATTGCGACGACCGTAGCCAACCCAATCAAGACGGCGAGGGTCCCGACGAGGAGCATCGCGGTGACCACGAGGACTGACAGCCCTGGCCCGGCCGTACCGAGCAGTGTGTACAGAGAAGTGTTCAATATGTTCATCTCGCTCTTTGAGTAGAGGCGAGACTGCGTGCGCGATTGTGCGCACACGTTATCCCGCCTATTGACTGTTTTCGGTCAACAGGCGGGGGTTCGGGCCACGGGGAACTCGGCGGCGCGCGGTGACGAGTCGGCCTGGAGAGTCCGCAGTGCAGCGCTGCTGGTAGCGCAGGCCCGCACGGGTCTGCTCACCGGCCTCGGCTTGTTCGTCGATCTGTTTCCGGCGCTCGGGAAGCGCCTCCGGAAGTCCACGAACCACCGACGGGGAGGCCGGGTCGATGGCATCGTGCAGCCACCAGCGCGAGGCCAGCATCCGGCGCTCGAAAACGGTCTCGAGCACACGCAGTAGCCGCTCGGACTCGATCCGATGTTGTAGCACGCGCACCGCGTCGACGCTGGTGGGCAGCCTCGATGCCTCCAGACTCCGTATCCGGAGATAGGTCATCTTCCGCTGTAACTCAGCGTCGTTGTCGATGCGCTGGACGGCACGGAGCAGCTGCGAGCACGCATCCATGTACGCGCGCCTCTCCTCGAGAGTGAGGGACTGTCTCGTGCTCATGAATGCGACAGTAGCGCCGATGTCGCAGCGTCCGCTATTACCGTGCAACCGGATTCTGTGCTGGATCGCTCGCAGCGATCGCTGATCGATGTCTGTCAGCGTGGTGAGCTGGCTGCGTTGCCGGTCAGCGAGGTAGACATGAGGGTGATCACCGGTGCTGAGAGGGGGTCGACCTGTGTCCGTGGCGGAGCTGCTCGCCGCACCGCCGGTCGAGTCCAGACCGGAGGCATCCTTCTCGACGACAGCGCTAGTCATCAAAGATTCGACCCGAAAGTCCAGGGAAACGCCAGGCGTGCAGAAGCCCCTGTTACTGCGCGACGTGCTCGGTAGGCTCGGCATTTGACATAGGGCATGTAGTAGAGGGGCGGACATTGCTGGCACCAGGTGACGAATTCGCTGGCTACCGGATCGAACGACAGCTCGGCCGGGGCGGGATGGGGTCGGTGTATCTGGCGCGGCATCCTCGACTGCCACGGCGGATCGCATTGAAGCTGCTGAATCCGGATATGTTCACCGATGCCGAGGTTCGCGCACGCTTCGAACGAGAAGCAGATCTGGTTGCGAAGCTTGATCACCCAAACATCGTGGCTGTCTATGACCGCGGCACCGAGGGTGGTCAACCGTGGATCAGCATGCCCTACATCGACGGAGCCGACCTCTCGGTTCTCGATCCGGCGAAGATACCCCTCTCACATGCCGTGCGCATCATCGGATGCATCGCTGCGGCACTGGACTACGCGCACGCGGAAGGCATCCTGCATCGCGATGTGAAGCCGGCCAATATCATGCTGCGGCCCGCGACACCTGGTCGCGATGAGCAGGTGATGCTCACCGATTTCGGTATCGCGCGGCTGCGACAGGACACCTCGAAACTGACGGCCACCGGGACTTTCACCGCCACCATCGGTTTCGCATCGCCCGAGCAACTTACCGGCGGTGCGGTCAGTCCAGCGTCTGATCAGTATTCGCTGGCGTGCACTCTGTACTGGCTATTGACGGGAAAAGGACCGTTCGACTCCGATCATTCCGCCGCAGTGATCGCTGGACATCTGCAGTTCGCTCCGCCGCCGGTGAGCACGTTATGCAGCGAGCTACCTGCCTCTATTGACAATGTTCTGGCCCGGGCGCTGGCAAAACACCCCGGTGACCGGTTCGGATCCTGCCGAGATTTCGCCGCGGCGCTGGCCGGCGCAGCCACTGAATCAGCGGCACTCGCCCGACGCACGGCACCAACGGTGCGCCGCGTGCGGACCGATGTGCGGGGCAACCTGGATCCGAGCAGCAGCCGTAGAGCTCGACCAGCGATTGTTGACCGCCCGCCGGGGGTGGTGTCGCCGGTCCGCCGCTCCGGCACAAGGTCTGGTTCACACCGACGGGGTGGGCATACGAGTTGGGCTTTGATCTGCTCGGCAGTGGTGGTGGTCGGTATTGTTGCAGCGGGCAACATTACGACGCGCAGCATCGATTCCTCCACTGAGAATTCGGCGACACTATCGGCGCCGTTGGACCAGGAGCAGGTTGCGATGCACCAGGCTTTCACGAGTTTGGTGCCCACCCCCGATGGCACCGATCATGGCCGGGTCCGCAACAACGACTGTTCCTGGCGGAAGCCGGGTGGTGATCTGCGCGTCGGCAATGCCCTCCGATCGTGGTCGAATAACGATTGGATCGCTGCCGCGGACTGCGTGATCAACGGCACACGCGAACCGCTCAACGGCTATGTCATCTTCGCCTATGACTCGCCTGCAGCAGCGGCAGCGGCCGAGAGCGGGCTGCCCCCGAACAGAATCGCCACCGAGTTCGCTGCTGGGCGTACCTATACAACCCACCGGTGGATAGCGCCGGCGGACGATACATGGAACCATGTGGCTGTGCTCACCGGCTTCCAGGGCCAGCCCGAACGAGCCAGATACCTGTTCTATGGGTATCGCTTAGCGCGCATCGGAGGTTCGGCCTCTCCTGCGGAACAGTCCTCGATACGGTGGTTCGCTGGCCTGCCGTTGTAAGCTGGCAATGCTTGTCAGAGCTATTTGTCTCGGCCGCATAGCAACCGTGTCTCACTCTTGATGGGTGACAGGTGTGGTTACCGGATCAGATGCCTGTCCCGGTGTCGGCGGCTGAAGTGTTTTGGTGCGGCTGAGCAGGTGGAAGTTCCAGCGGGCGTGGTTTTCCACCGACCGCGGGAGCAGGCTCGGTACGGGTAGGCCTGCAGTAGCCGGCGACCTCCAAATCGCTTACTGGTTCAGGGCTGGTGGGTATCGTCGTCGGGTGCGGTGCGGCGAGAAGCATCCCGGGTTGTGTGAGTCGCGAAACCCAGTCACTGTCGCCGGGCGTGGTTTCGCGCCATGCCCGCATCAGCGGCTCATGTTGGACACGTTCGGCCATATATCGTGGGTCGCCGCCGCTGAGCATCGATTCGACGACAACCGTGATGTTCTGTAACTCGGCAGTGTGGGTGGTGTCGTAGTCGAGGCGGTTTCGGGCTGTGGCCAGTATTTGCTTAGTCTCTATCGTCAACGCGGACGGCAGTGGCTGGTCAGGGTTTGTCGCACGGTGTCGGGTCGCGTGGTAGCTCAGATCACGTAACACGTCGATCAGGTAGGCGTGGGGTTTGTTGTTGAGCTGGGACAGCTTCTTGGTGGCCAGATCGGGCTCGACGTACCCGGATTCGGTGGCGTCGGCGATCAGGCTCCAAGCTGCGGTGGGCAGACCGCCACCATCGGCCAGTCCTTGTAGCCAGATGCTGGCACGTTCACGTTCTGCGTCGTCGCGCAGCAACCCAGGGATAAGAGCGGCATGTTGCAAGTGCGAGACAGTGCTGGTCATCGAATCCCAGAACTCGACGCGCTCAGTCAACGCTCCGTTCGATAGCGGCTGTTCGGTGATCTGTTGATCTATCAGCTGCACGATAGATCGGAACTCGCTCCGGTTCATCGAAATTGAGTTCCCGGTGGCTGTCGTGTCTCCTGAGATGAGTCGCGCATGACGAGCGGTGAGCCAGTCGCTGCACACGGTGTCGCTGTTGATCACTTCTTTCGGTGATATCAGCGTACCGCTCGTGTCGATCAATCGTTCCTGCTGATACAGCGCGGACAAAGCTAGCGACGCTCGATACGTTTGTCCAGCGTTCAGCCCTGCAAGACCCTCCCGCAGTAGCCCATTGATTTCCTCGGCCGCAACCATGCCGGCTTTGCGCCATGCAGCCTCCTTCTCAGGAGTGGATGGCCCTGTAGCCACGTGCGCAGCCAGGCGAGAGAACATTCGGTCGAACTGGTTCTCTGTCACCGGGCTCTCATTGGTCGGTGAGGTCGCGAATCCGATGTTCGGCAGCAGTTCGGCGTCGGGAAAATAATACGGCGAGCGCCAGTTCACGGGGATATCTCCGATACGGATGCGGTCACTCCATTGCTGATCGAGGTCTTCCCGGCGGATCCGTGGCCACAAACCGTACTCGTGACCACCATCGATCAGGTCCTCGAGCCAGCGCACCCCCCGTCCGACTTCCCCGGCAGTGAAGTGACCGCTGTCGCGGATCGTATCGCGCAGTATGAGGGTCTCACCTAACAAGTCAGGGTCCATCGACCTGCCAGTCGAGTTGGTCAGCGGGTGCAGAATTCGGTACGCGCTGTACAGCAACTCCAGCTCGTGTACGGCATCGACAATCTGTTGCCGGCCTGGATTATCAGCCAACAGCATGGGCACCTCGGACATGACCTCTCCTGGTGGACGAAACGGGAAACCGGCCGCCCCCTCTACTGCACTACCAGACGATGGGGGTGAGATGGACAAACGTTGACTTGATCGACGTTAATGCAGGTCATAGCGTGCACCACTGTCTATTCACACCTCCGGTGTGGGTAGAATCCCAGCCGTATAGTGGAACTTTTCGGTGAGGACCGCAAGACCTATGCGGTGGTCTGTGTAATGTGCCAGCTTCGAGCAAGTCCAGTTCGCTGAGTTGGGCGGGCTTGTCCTTAATCACACCCAGCCTGACCTTCGCCGAGATAGCCATAGGTGTGAGCCTTTACAATCCGGGCGGAGAGGTCCGAAGAGGTAACCAACGATCTCCAGCATCTCCACCATGTGATTGTGTGGATGGGTCTATAGGCCGGTGTTCACCGGTTCGCTCGATGTGAGTTCAGCTGTTGCTGGATCTATCTCGAGTAGAGCGAGCGGGTCGGTTGCCGGACGGTCGGAGTGGACGCAATGTCCTGCGGCTGCCGCCGAGATCCCCACCGGTATGTTGCCTACAGTCGTTGCCGAGCCTGAACCGATGGAGGTCATCAACCGCTGTTGTCGAGCATGCTCTTCGGACACTGCGGATTTCAGTTGCTCAATCTTTGCGCACAGCAGTTCGAGTTCTTCATGTCTGTTCAGCTGCTGCTGAGAAGCAGTGGATTGTGCATCGTTTGCACTGGGGGTGGTTCTGGCAAGTGCGGCGGAGACTCGTCTCAACTCTGCGGCGGACTGGTTGGCGATGATCAACTCGCCGAGCAGAGTTTCTTCGCGTTCCTTCGACTGTGCAAGCAGCCGATAGTGGTTATCACCAGTCTTTTCAGCGGCAAGGAGGTCTCGTTCCCTCGTTATGTGTGCAATGCGTTTGTCAAGATCGGCTATGTCGATATCCAGCTTCGATAACACACGTTCCAGCGCCAATACGAGGCTGCGCCCCTTCGGCAGCTCCCCCCACAGATCCCACGCCGGACAGCGCCCACTCTCCCAACCGAAACCCAGATACATGCCCGCCAACGAGGTCGAGTCAACCTGCACCGGGAGTGCTCCGAGGACTCCGATCACAATCGGACCAGCAGCGAAGTCCTCGTGTGTGTACTGTTTCAGCTGCGCCCGTAGCGCTGCCCCTGCTTTAGTACGATCACGGAATTCACGGCCATCGACAGTCATCATGAACTCTTCGCCGAGCGTGGATTGGCGTCGGTCAGCAGCGACACGCATCGCCGCGGCGTCGGGGACGGCGGCGGCCAGGGTCGATTCGAAGAGGTCCAATTTACGGGCTCGCGTGGCTGCCTCCTCGTCGTGTGTGCGGGCCAAACTTTCATAGCGCCCCCGTGCGGCGGTCGCGTCTGCTCGCTGTTTGATCGTGGGGTCACCGGAGGCCAGTCCGTTGAGAGTGGACAGCATGACAGTGTCCTCGCTCAGGTCCTCGAGTTCTCGCAAGTCGCCGCTGCGCTTCTTCAGTTGTTCGATGAAGTGTGATTTCCGCAGCAGGGTGGTCAGGCGGAACTCGTCGAAGGTTTCTTCAACAATGTAGAAGAATCGACGGACTTCGTGGGGTGTCCCGGGCACATCTGGATGGTTGAGGTTTCCTTGTCGTTTCATCCGGCCCAAATCTTGGTCGAGGGCTGCCGGTGTCCAGGGGAAACTGACGTGATGCAGTGAGTAGAAGCGGTCCTGGATGTTGAGACCGGTTCCCATCATCTTGTCACTGCCGATCAGGAACAGTACTTCACCATTGCGGCAGCTGGTATACAACTTTTCTTTCTGTGCGTCGGTTCTGGCTTCGTGGATGAACCGGATCTTTTCGCGCGGCACCCCGCCCCACCGGCCGTCTTGGCCTGAAACAAGTTGTTCGCGGATGTATTCGTAGAGGTTGACGGAAACCTTCGCGTCAGAGCCCGGTGTGCCGTCGTTGAGGAACACCCCGTGAAAGGCACCTGGCAGCGGTTGCGGGGTGAGGTCTTCCGCCGAGACTGGATAGATGATGTTCTTGGTTTCATGGTAGAGGGCGAGGAGGTTGTCTATCACTGTCGGTAGTTTGCTACCGTCCTCGAGGTCGCAGTCGACCAGACGCATATCGGTACTGGCTCGCAACCCCATGCCGAGTGCCTTGATCGTGCCGGCTTGCTTCATGATCCAGGGTTCGTGGATCATCGATCGGAGGTAGTCGAGCTGGTTTTCGGTGGCAGGGATGACGATCTTTTCGCCTGGTTGCCCGTCGGCGCCGACACGGATGACTGGGAGTGGCAGCTCGAGGTCGTCCTCGGTTCGGACATCGGCGAAGCCGCGGTACATCGTCACAAGTTCCGGAACGTTCAAGAACTTTGCCAGTCGCGCTTTCTCGATGTAACCGTTGCCCCGCGGATCCGGTTCCAGTGACGTTTTCACCTCGCCGAACACCCCCACGAACGTGTCGAAGGTGGTCAAACCCGTTTCCTCGAGTATCTCAGGGGCCAGATACCGCATCTGTATGTAGATCTCGGTCATTGAATTGGTGATTGGCGTCGCGGTCGCGAAACTCACAACGTGACCGGTGTGGCTGGTGCGGCGCACGTAGTCGATCAGCATGTGCGCCTTGGTGGCTCTCGCCGACCCTGTGATGGCAGCGCCAGGTATCACCGAAGGCGTAAGTAGGTTCTTGATGCTTTCGTGGGGCTCGTCGTAGAGGATGTAGTCGATGCCGAGGTCTTCGAATGACACAGCGTCATCGATATCGGTTGCGATGCGTTGTTTGAGCTGTTGTTCGGCGGTGTCCATCGCGTTTTGCACCCGCCGCAGCGTGGCTGCATCCATCTTGTTGTTTTTGGCGGCGATGATTTGTGTGCGGATGCCTGATAGTTCGCGGTCGATGTAGGCCTCTTGTGCCTGTTTCCGCAGAGGTAGCCGCTCGAAGGCGCTGTGGGTCATGATGACTGCGTCCCAGTCGCCGCCAGCAGCACGGGCCATGAATTTGGCTCGCCGTGCTCCGAGATCGCTGGCGTTGGCGGCGAGCAGTTTCGCGTTCGGGTAGAGGCGGCGGAAGTCTTTGACCCAGCCTACGAGCTTGTTTTTCTGGACGACGATCACCGGTTTGGTGGCTAGTTTGGTTCTCCGTAGTTCCATCGCGGCTGCAGCGAATATCGCCGTCTTACCGAAGCCGGTCCCGTGGTCCAGCAACGTCGATCCATGAAGGATGCGTCGGATCGTGGAGTTCTGATGTGGACGCATGGTCCAGTCACTGGCCAGGCCGGGCAGTACCAGTGGAGTGTCTGGGTGGCGGGTCTCGACCAGGCAGTTGATCGTGTCGTTGTAGATGCGCGCCAACCGCTCTCGGCGCTCAGGATCTTTCCATACCCAGTTATCGAAAGCTTGTGCTAGCCGTTGTGCTTTCTCTTGGGCGGCGGCGGTGGCTGGGCGGTCTTCGACGACTTCGCCCGTTGCGGTGGTGTGCGTGACTCGAATCGCGGAGTCCCTTTTGCCCAGTAGCGCCTGGAAGAGATCTTGGGCGGGCCGGTGTTCAGTGCCCCACGTGAGAGTGGCCAACGTCCCCTGTTTTGCGCCACGCACCTCCCACACTGTGCCACCGGCATGTTCAACGATCACTTGCGTGAACCCGATATCGTGCAGGAACTCCGCATACACTTCGGCCGGGACCCAGGTCGCCCCGACACGCAACCGGATGTCTCTATAGTCCAGGTCGACTGGTTGAACCGCTTCGAGTGCGGCGACATTGACCTCGTAGGTGCGATCACGTTCGGCTGCTTCGCGAGCGTGGACAAGTTTGGCCCGCACATTGCCTGACAGGTACAAGTGACGCGGAATCCATGTGCCGGGTGAGTCCGGGCAACGGTAGGCCAGCTCGGCGCGCTCCATTTTGACGGCGGCTTCGAGTCGGCTGACTTTCAACAAGTCCGCGACACGATCGAGGTTGAGCAGCGCATCGGTGTCGAACGCGATCGCGACTGCGTCCTCGATGGAATCAGCGTGGGTGGGCAGTTCACGGCGTTCGAGGATGCGTCCGTGCAGTATCTGCTGCTCGGCGGTTTTTCCGGTTGTCTCGTCGTAGGATTCGAGCCCGAATATCAGTGCCGCAGTGGGGTCGTCTTCGAGGTAGCTGAAGGCGGTGGGGACTTTCCACTCCGCGGGGACCGTCCGGATCCCATCACGTTTGGCGCGGGCGCGGGCTTCTTTGGGGGTGTAGATGCGGTGCTGGCCGGGCTTGTTCAGCGGCGGATAGCTGCGCCGGTATGTGCGGTAGGTTTCACGCAGTTCGGTGCGCAGCGCCGCCAGCTCAGGGGTCTCTCCGGCCACTGTGGTGGCGGTTTCGGCGGCATACAGACCGTTGGTCTGGTTCTTGATCCGGATCAGAGCGATAAGCTGATCACGGTGATCAGGGTGGATGTTCAGCGCGACCGGTTGACCGTCTTCGGCGATCGTGGGGTTACCGTGTTCATCGAGATCGAGAGTGCCATCGGCGACCGGTTCTGCTTCATCACCGGTGTCTTCCTCGATAGCTAGGACGGGGTCGGTGATCTGTTGCACTGCCGCGTCGATGGCGGCGAAGACATCGACATCAGGCGCGGTGGTGACGGTCAGAGCAGGACCGAATCTTCCTGGCCCGAGGCGCATCTCCCCCACAACCTGTTCAGGGTGGTTGAGGAAATAGGAGTTCACCGATTGCGGCTGGTCCCCTCCGGGCAGCAAGACCTCTTGGGATCGTAGCCACGTATCATCAGCGGGCTCCGCATCCTGGCTGCGGCGCCGCAGAAACAGTACGTCGGTGACGACTTCGGCGTCGGAGCTGGCGCGGTGGATATGCACCGGCAACCGCACTGCGCCGATCAGGTCGCCGTAGCGGTGGATGGCTTCGCGGGATGTCGGGTCGGTGTTGTCGAGGGTGTGGCGGGTGGTGATGAGCGCGACGATTCCGCCAGGCCGGACTGCGCGGGTCGATGTGATGATGGCGAGGTTGTGGAGGGCATGTTTGCGTTGCGGGTTGTCGTCCTTGCTGTAGGGCCTCACATCGACCCAGGGCACATTGCCGATCGCCAGAGCGAAGCGGCCAGTTTTTGCCGAGTACTTCTCGATGCCCTGGGGGACGATGGTGGCGTCGGGGAATCGGTGTGCGGCGATCGCCGCGGAAACCGTTTCGTTGTCGACACCGACGGCGGTAGTCGGGATCGTGGTGTCGGTCGGCGCGGCTTCGATGAAGCGGCCGCTACCGCAACCGGGTTCAAGGAACTCGCCGCCGTCGAACCCCAGCGCCTGAACTCCATCCCACATGATCTTTACCAGGGCGGGATCGGTGTAATAGGAAGTGCGGATGCTGCTGCTAGCTGCCTGCCATTGCTTGGCGGTGAGCAGTTGACGTATCTGGGTGCGTTCGCTGGCCAGCTTCTGCCACTGTTGGTGGGCGCGGTCGAAATCAGTGCTGGAGCCGTAGGCGTTGCGTATGGGCTCGTCGATGAATAGCGCTGACAGCGCTCCCCATCCGTGCCAGCGATCGAGCGCGGCGCGTTCAGCGGCGGTAGCGGAGCGTTTCTGGATTTGTAGCCGTCGCAGTACCCGCAACGCCGCGAGATTGTCCTGTGCACGCTGCTGAGGAGTCAGTGCCACCGACGCCGCGGTGACCGGTGGTTGGTGGTCGGTTACATCTCCCGGTCCTCGGTTCCTGACTCCTGCGGCAGGCTGTAGATTTCCTGTTCGTACACGATCTCTTGCGCTTGGGCGTGCGTCGCCGACCTCATGTGCATGCGTTCGGTCGGCGGGTATTGGCGCAACAACCGGTCGGTCAGCGTCCCGATCAGTTCGCGGATCCTCAAATCGGCGGCGTGGAAGTGGGTTTGCGGATTCGGCAGCTCGCTCAACGCCTGCGGCCGGTAAGTTTTCCAGTACTCCCACACGAGGCGACCGTGCTTGCCGATCTGCATCGAGTTCCCTTCCGCTGTCGGGGTGACCATCAGGGGCCTTGAGCGGACTCCCCGGCCACTCAAGGTCTGCTGTCTTCTGATTCTCTGAGACCGTACTATCGCCAGTATTTGCGGCTTCGGACGAGGCTGCCGCTTCGCGTGACTGATCAGCTGATGCGGTAGCGATGTCCGGCTGCAGCGCGGAGGTCGCGTGGCCGATGCGGTAGGTCGGTGCCATCGGCAACCGGTTCCATACCTCTTCGACGATGCGGTTGGCTAGCTCGGGTACCCGGTTGGTGTCTTTGCTGTATATCCGTGTGACGAAGTCGACAGTGGTGTGGTCACCGTCCTGCTCTGCTTTCTTCATCCGGTCGAACAGATAGTCGTGAACGAACTCGGAGATGATCGAGTCGGCGGTTTCAGCGAACCGGGCGTAGCCGTTGGTCGCGGCGATCTGGGCCAGTCGAGGCTCTCTGGTGATCGCGATCACGGTTTGGTCGAGCAGTTCCTCGAATGTCGTCGGAGGCTGTGGGACAGAGCTGATTCTGCTGGTATCACCACCATCGACAACGTCACCAGAAGTTTCGGTGGCCTGGGTTGCTGTGCCCTGCTCACCAATACCGGTGGCTGCGGCTGTCGGTGAGGATGTGGTGGTGTCATCGGAGAGTTCGGAGAGTGCTGGTTGCTCGACTGTGTGGGGTAGGTCGCGGTGAGTTTCCTCAGCATCGACTGGCTCAGAGCCGACAATCATGTGGGTGAGGTCGGTGAGGCTGAATCCCTGCAACGGCTCTCGGTCATCGTCGTGTTGGATCGATGCCTGGTCATGGTCGTAGACATAGTGGTCGCCGCGGCGTATCCACACTGCTTTGATGCGGGTGAAGTCTTCCTCGCCGCCGCGAAATAGCCGTATCGGAAGACTGTTAGCGGGTCGATCCAGGCCGTGCGTCCATTGAAATCTCATCCGCCACCCGTTGTCGTGGGCGGTAGCAACCAGTTCGGTCAGGTCGGCGGGATACTTCTGCCCACGCGGATTGGGCAGTGTCGGCGGCGAGGATGCGGAGGAATCAGCGTCCGCTGGTGTGAGGGGCTGATCGTTGAAGAAGGCGTCGAGGGCGGTGATCGCAGTGGCACACCGTGTTTCGGTGACACCGAGGGCGGTGAGGGCGGTGGTGAAGTCTTCCCGCCACGTAGCGGGTTGGCTGCCGTAGCCCATCGGGTGCACAGCCGTTTCGATCGCGTTGTCGAGTTCGACCGGAACTTGCGCAACAGAAGCAACAGGATCTGTGGTTGTGTCGGCGCTGATAGCGTGCAGAACCAGGGTACGGGCAGCAGCGACACGATGTGCGGCGACGAGCTCGGATTCAGCGCGACCTAGGTATGTGTGGAATTCGTGGTCGCTATCACTGTTGGCGGTGGGATTGACGGCTAATTCTGCGCACCAACGCAATCCTGCGGTCTGCCAGGCGGCGATGCGGAAGCCGTCGCGGTCGGGACCACGGAAGCGGTCGTTGCCGTCGAAGTCACGCAGTTGCCGGACAGCGGCAGCATATCGGCTACGGAAATATGTCGCCACGTCCTGCGCAGGGTCAGCGCTCTGAATGACCCTGAGTACGTGAACCAAGGTCAGGTCATAACTGGAGTCACCAACACCGTTGTAGCTGAACCGGCCGTGGATGCTGGTTGGTTGGCAGAGCGTGCCGATAGTGGCGGTGGGCCAGGAAAGATACAGTTCCACGTGTTCACGCTCGTCCATCATCTTGGCCAGATGCAGCCGTGTGGTGTTGGCGTCGGCGTGGGCACTTGTATCGAATCCACAGGCTGCGGCGGCCGCGGCCAGGTCCCGCAGCGGGTAGGTCAAGGCCTGGTAATCGCGGCGATGCCGGTAGATCATCGGACCCGGACGTGGGGAATACTGCACCGCCGCCCCGGCACGGAAGGCGGTTTCGAGTTCGGCTTCTTCGGCGGCGAGTTCCTGCTGGTGGGCCCGTATCGGTGTCATCACATCGGTGATCCCGTCAACAGCTCTGACATGACCGAGCACGATCAGGTCCGGGCCGTCCTGGTGATACACCTCCACCGTGTCGCCGGAACCTTGCCGGAGCAGGCAGTATGGCTGTCCACCGACATGCACGCCGAGTATCGGTGTGCCGTCCCCGGTGTACCCGAGGATCCCGACGAAGCGTTCGAACCAGTCGACCAGATGTAGTGGTTCGGAGTAGTCCCGGTTGGGTGGGCTGACGTTTCCACGACCTCTGGCGTGTTCGGCGACGAGGTAAACCAGCTCTCTACCTTGAGAGTGTGATTCAGCGACCGCGGTCAATAGTTCACCCCGCAGCTGCGGGTGTGTGGGGTCGGGTGGCTGCGTGGTCAGGTCGGTCAACGCTTGGACGGCGGCGGTAGCTGCGAACGCCTGGTAGGTAGACCATGGTGCATGGGTGGCGAAAAGCGTCAGTTGCGGGGCAGCGCAGGCGTGTTCGACCAGTTCGGTGGTGGCTGTTTCGGTGGCGTCGACTGCTGCCCGCAGGCTGGCGTAGGTGCAGTCGCTGCGGCTCCACAGTGGATCGGTGAGTTCAGCGGAAACCAGCAGGTCGCGGGCGAGACCGAAGCGCAGCGCCTGCAGCTGCTGCTCCGCCTGGTTGCGGTAGTCGGCGGCCTGCGTTTCGCGTGTTTCCCGCACGTCCTGCCGATAGTTGATCCCGTCGATGTCCCAGCTCAGTACCGGTTCACCGCGATGGACGGCGAGATAGGACACCAGTGCGTGCCGCACCGCGTCGCGTCCGTGTCGGATGCGCAGTGACGCGAGATGATCGCCGTCTGCGAGTTCCCGAGCGGGTGCGGTGGCACCGAAGTGAAGGTATTCGTGGGCGTGATCCTCAGCGACGACCCGTAGAACAGCCAGTTCGACTTCGGTGAAGCGGGCCGCTGCGGCGAGGTCTGCTACCAGCGTCTGCCACTTCTCGGCGTCTACCCGCGCACGCCAATCGTGTAGGACGGTTATCCCACCGGCGAGATGCTCGAGGATTGTCGTGACCTGACCGAAGTGCTCGGCATGCCGAGGTCCTGCGGGGATAGCGAGCATTTTTGCGGGGTTCTGCGGATGGAACCACGACTCGGTGCCGCCACCTGACACTGTGAACGGCCGGTAGCCACGGTGGCGTAGTACTGCGCGGATCCAGTCCGGGGTGATGGCGTTCACTGCCTGGTCGACCTCGGGGCGCACCACCTGACCGGGCGACCATGATGCGAATACCTCCACCACCGAAATCCAGCTACCCGGAGTTTCTGTCACGCTGGTGACGGTGGTTTGCTCAGGCGCAGCAGGGTGAGTCGGAACATCCGCGACAACCGTGTCGGAATCGGATCCTGAAGCGGCAGGTTCGTTGCCGGGGACATTCACCGGCCCGGAATGGTCGCCGGTAACTACTTCCTGATGTGGCAGCCGTGTTGGAGGTGCCTCGACACCGGTCTGTGACAGGGCCTGCCCGGGGATACCGCCGTTGATGTCGGTGTAATCGAAAACGTATGCCAGTGCCCCGGGATCGAGTTCCGCGCGTGCTCGTGTCACCGCCACATATGCCAAGCGCAGCTCTTCCGGCGACGGCATTACCAGTTCGTCGCTGTCCGGGTCCTTCGTGGGGCCTTTGAAATCGTCTCCGATACGGACCCGGTCCCACTCGAGACCTTTCGCCTTGTGTGCGGTGGACACCAGCACATCCAGTGCTGGTTCGGCATCCGGCTGCACGTTGGTGAGTAGCTTACGAGCTTCCTCCAGCACACTCTGCCGCCGAGAAGGACTGCCGACGGCAATCCAAGCCATGATCGGACGGCCCTTGTTCTTACCCGCCGGGTGGGTGCCGCCATCAGGGTGTTTTCTGTACCGAAACCCAGCTTCCTTCAGCGCATCCTTGACCGGGTATGTATCGCCTTCTGCGATGAGTCCTGCCGAGGTGTCACGGAACTCCACAACGGGCTGATCCGACGACGCGTCCTCCGACACTTCCTCGTCGGGCTCGTAGACACGGCGCACAAGCGTCTCGAGCTCGTCGATACCGCTCTGGTCGACGATGCGCACTAGCATCGCTAGTTTCGGATCGTCACCTTTGTCGCTCTCAGTGATGACCTCATCCCAGGTGCGGTAGGGGGCGAGATCTTCGTGCATACGGTGTGGTGGCCGTTTTTGCCCCTTGAGGTAGCGGGCGGTCTCTATCAATGCGATCAGATCGGCTTTGGTGCCCTTGGGTACCCCGACGGTGCGACCGGCATCGAGTTCCTTCACGATCTCGGCGATCGCTCCACCATTGGAGCGCACCAAGATCGCATCAGGTGTGCGCAGCGCGCCGGGTTCGGTGATCGTCGAGGGTGGACCACCACCTTCGATCCGTTTGCCCGAACCGAGCATCTGCAGGAATCGGTTACCGATATCGGCGATCTCGGGGCCGAACCGCCAGGACTTCGTCAAGGGCAATTCGATGTCTGCTTGCGCGGTGGTGAGGAAATCCACTGCACCGGTGAAGGCGTAGATCGCCTGATCTTGATCTCCCACTATGACTTTGGGCAGGTCTTGATCTGCGATGACACGGGCCAGCACGGGCGGGGTGTCTTGCGCTTCATCGAAAAACAGGACAGTGGCGGGGCGTTTGAGTCCGGACCCGGGTCGGGAGAGGTCCGGGCGCGACAAGGCCCACATCTTGCGGATATGGTCGAGGGTCAACCGCAGTTGCCCGTCCTTGTCGGTCAGGTCATCCCACGCCGCGCGCGCGAATTCCACCACGCGATCCTGGCTGGCCGCGGGAAGCTCTCGCAGTCGCGACGGAAGGTGCTGGCGGCCGATTTCATCGGCGGCACTGGTGGCATAAGTATCCACTGCGCGCTGCACAGCCAACGCCTGCTCTTCCGGTAGAAACGGTTCACCGCTCCCGGCAGGTATGTCCTCCACGATTCCCAGATGCCGCGCCACATCATTCGGTCGGCGCAACGCATCATCCTGTTTGGTCCGATCCCGCACATGCCTGGGCGCCCACCTGTATGCGATCGAGTGCCCAGTGCGTGGTTCGACGTTGCCGGGCATTCGGTGCCCAGCTTCTACTTGGACGGATTTATTGAACGCGATATAGGCGATACGGGCGCTTGGATCGGAGTTGCCGATGCGGCGGGCCAACCCTTCCAACGTCGAGGTCTTCCCAGCTCCTGCCCCAGCCTGTACTTTCACGTCCCGACCGGACAGGACCGCGTCGTACACCGCTTGCTGCTGCCCGGTTGGTGGGAACTTCTCTCCCTCGAGCATCACAGGCGGTGATGTGCTGGCTGTGACCGCAACCATCTCCGCTTGCTTGGTCTCTGCGACATCAACAGAAGCCATCGAGGAGTCTTCGGGCGTGGGGACTTCCGCAGCGCCCGAAGACCTCTCCGGTGGATCTGTTTCGTCGAAAACAGCACCGGTGGGGGGTATTTCGAATAGGGTCGCCGACGTATCGAGGTCGCCGACCGGGATTGGTGCCGCAGGTGTCGGTGGGTTGCCCGGAGAGGGTGCTGGCACCGTCAGGAGATGGTCGGTGATATCGCTGAGAAATCTGTCGGCGTCGGCCAAGTGCATGCCGGGGCCGGGCAGCAGGCCGGGTGGGCACTCCGAACGGCTCTCATTGTAGGTGTACGGACCGTATGGGGCCGCAAAGTCCCACCACAACCGCACTTGTGCAGTGCTTCTGGCAGAGCCGGGCAAGCCCTGGTTGCGGGTCAAGATCAGCTGCAGGTGCGGAGGTTCCACAACCTGTGGCTTGTTCCTATTCTTCTTCTTACCGCGGGTGGTTGTGGGCTTGTCGCCTGTCGACTCGGCAACTGTCAAGCCATGTCCAGGTGCCGCTTCGACAATAGTGATGGCGGCTGCGGGCCACAGTTGGGGGGCGAGCCAAGCAGCGTACTCCTCGGTTGTCGTGTAGCTGAACTCGTGAATGATCGGCATGATCTGCGCTGCATTTTCCGCCTCACCCAAGACATCCCATTCAGTGGCGCCACTTCCATTGGCTATTTCTTCGTCGGTGGGATGGAAAATGATTTCGTATCTGTCGCCGGATTGCTCAGGCACCCTGATCGTGTAGGTGCGGTCGGCGATCGTCATGTCGAGCTCGTAACGAACGTGTTCGTCATCGGTGTCAGCATCAGCAATGCCGTACTCGAACCGTTCGAACGCCGGGTTGAACCGCGTAGCAGTAAATTCCGTTTCCTCGGCAGCCGCAGGTGAGGATTCTGACAAGGTTTGTTGCGCGGCGGCCTGCGCGAGGGCCCACAGATCCATACCGGTCGACGCGATCCGTTGGTCGGCAACCGCTTCGGTAATGACCTGTTCAGCAACCACAGCGCCGAACACCTGATATAGGTCCGGATACCCGAGCCCGGCCAGTCTCACGAGGAACGGGTCCTGCGCGGCAGCAGAGACCAGCGTCGTGGCCGCTGCAGCTTCGGGCAGACTGGTTGCAGAAACCCCAGGCCGTTTCGTCACAGTGACAGGAAATGTGGCGGTGGGGATGCTGTCGATGTCGAAGATGTGAGGTTCGATCGCATCGAGGTCGAGCAGTCCCTGCATCAGGGTCTCGATCTCATCGAGAGCGCTCGGCGGCGGCTCGGGGACAGCAACGGATGTGACGAAGTCTTCGAGTTCGCTGCGGGTCACAATTACTGGGGCGATCTCGTCGGGCAAAGGCTGCCCGAACTTGCCCAGTCGCAACTGCTGTCCCACAGCCTGAACCGAGCATCCCTCCCACTGCGGGCGCCGTGCCCGCACCAACGGCGGCATCGAGACCCGCCAGCTCGGATCGCTCACGAGTGCGGCTACTGCGTCACTGTTTCGAAGAGCAGCTATCAGCCGTCCGGCGCCGGAGGTCGAGGCAGCGATCGCGAACAGCAGCAGTCGTTGGTCATCCGAGAGAGTTGAATGCCGCCGGTGCGGTGAGGTTGAAACCTCGGTGAGGTGGAGGTGTTTTTCGGGATCGCTACCCGCGGGATCCTGTATGCCGTGGGTAGGGTTGGGGTTCTCCTCGGCTGCGGAAAGGTCATCGTTTCGGGATTGGTTTACTGCAGGCGAGGCAACACTCACCTGGCCACCACCGGTTATGTCGAACGGGTTCTCTGATATGGGTGAGGGCGCGGTTTCGTGGGTGGTCTGCGCGAGATGCACAGAGACGAGACTCAGTACTGCTTCTCTAGCCTGGGCGGACAATTCCATCGCGGCGAGCATGTCGTCGAGCCGTCGCCGATCTGCACTGGAAGTGTCGCTGGATCCGCCGACCATGGCTGCCTCGGCAGCGCTGAATAAATCGCCGATCTGATCGCCGTCGAGGTTACTGAATTCCTGCCCTTCGATGATGAGCTCGGTCAGCTGATCGCGAATCGCTTCGGCTGCTGCATCGGCGTCGTCTTCTGATGTCGGTGCATCCTCGGTGAAGGTGTCCTCGGAGGCAGCGGTCCGCGACGATGAAGGTTGTGCACTGTCCGATGCAGGGACCTGCTGCTCGGTTTCTTTTTGGACACCGGCCCAACTGACTGCGGTTTCACCTGCCGTGCCGATACCTGATGACCGCAGGCGGGATTCGTTCTCGTCTACGGGAGCACTGGTGTCGGCCTGCCCGGTATGCTGTTCATCACGAGTGATCAGAACTGGTGCATCGGAGTGCGTCGACGGTAGCTCGGGGCCGATATAGGCGTGCGGTTGGGTGATGTCATCGACCTGCAGTATGTGCCGCATCTGGTGGACGCGCTCATCATCATGGCCTAGGGAGTCGGGGTCGGCGAGACGTGACCGCAGGTCCGGATCGAGCGATTGCGCGTATCGCTGCAGAGCCACCCGAGTGATCGAGGCAGCGGCAGCGCTGGCGGGCAGCTCGGCTGTCTCTACCCACCCCAGGCTCTCGGGACCGAACGTGTATGACAAGCCGGCCCATTCAGGCCGATATTCCAGGACCCGCTGGTGGAGTTTCCCCGAGAATCCTTGTTGACACAGCGCGGTGATCTGGTTTTCTTCCCGGGCACCTAGTGCCGCCGCCAGCTGCCATGAATTCACCCCATACAGCAGCAGACGTTGATCCTCGTTCAACGGCACGGGAGGCCGGATCTGGGGTGTGGGCGTTGGATCTTTGGGATGGTCGGCGAGCTCAGCGTGTAGGTACGCCTCGGTGGCTGCGGTGAACGCAGCTTCGTAGTCGTCGATACGCAGCGCGCGGCGCAGTAGCTGCCGTTGTTCTTCCTGAGTGGGGCGAGGCCCAGATGGCTTGTTGCTGACAGGCAACATGTTGCATCGAGCGAGTTCCTCACGCAGGTCACTGGGAAGAGTCTTGGCGAACTGGGTGAGTTGACTTCGCGTGACGGTTGCTGCGTGGTGGTCATCAGGCAGTGCCCCGGCAAAATAGAGACGTATACAACCTTCCACACGTGCGACGGTGATCCGGCATCTGGCCCAGTCGGGTCGCATTCGCAGAACATCGTCTGGGATGCTGTCCCAGTAATCGCACTGGAAGAGGTGTTGGGCGGGGGCATGGGGATTGTTACCGAGTGCCGCTGCCACCGGCCAGCCGCCATGGGCGTACAGCAGCAGTCGTTGCGTCGGTGTCAGATCCGCACTTCGCCTGTCCTTCTTTTTCTTCTCACCGCGGCGAGTTGGTGCGGTGGTGAACAACGTTCCAGGATCTGCGGGGGGGCGTGCCGCGACTCGGTAGGGCGGGTCGGGAAACAGCGGTACCGGTTCGGGGGCAGCGGGTGCGGCTGCGGCGACCAGGTCAGCGACGATGTCCGGTGCCACGGCAGCCGGGGCCACGGTCGTTAGATAGCGCGGTGGGATCATTGCGCGGGTGGGGGTGGGGCTGTCGTGGTCGAATACGATCTCCACAGCCACACGGCCACCGTCTGGTTCATGTTGGAAGCCGCAAACAACGCCGACCCTGCCGCTGGCCAACGCCAGCACTTGGTCTCCCACGTCGGGGGGTTGATGCTGATGCAGGATACGTTCTTGCTGCTGGACCCAACGCTGTCCCTGACGGGTCAGGATGTAGGTGTTCTCTGCAGCCTGCAGGTGTCCTTCGCCCAGCCACCAGTCGACAGTGGCTGGGTGTAGTTGCGCGCCCACAGTGCCGTTGTCACGCAGCATCACTGCCGCATCGCGGTCGATCACCAGCCGCCCTGAGTGTGCGGCGCATAGCGCCGCGAAATCGTCGTCGGATATGACTGGTGCAGACGGCGCAGTATCAGAAGCAGCTGCCTGGTCGGAGGCGTCGGCACCGGGGTGCCCGCGCGCGGGCACCCCGGCTGTAGTGCTGCTGCCCGGTCCGGATTCTGTCTCTTCGAATGCTGTGCTGTTGGTGTGGGGGAGTGATTCTGCGGTGACCGGACTCGCGGGAGGGGGCAGGGTGATGCTGCGATACAGCTCGGTAGCTGCCTCGGCGGTCATCACACTGGCCTGGATCACCACCAGATCGGCCGGTTCGACGTCGTCGTTCCACCTGTTGTCCGCCCCTGCGGGCTCCCACACGATCTCAGCCCAGCGCAGCGTATCGTCGAGTTCGTTGTACCCGCACACAACTCCATAGCCGCCGGTGACAACGTTGAGGACGCGGTCGCCGACCATAGGGTCTGTCCGCGAGGTGCGTTGAAGCACGCGAAGACGTGCATCACCGGCAGGGGTGCACGAAACTTCTTCTCCGTCTTTTGTCTCATTGATTTGCAGCAGTTGCGCCTCGAGCAGCGAGGTGACCGTGTTGATGCCGGCTGCGACCGGTGTCAGCACACCCGGCTCACCGAGCGGGAACCCTGCGATGGTCGAACTGGTGCGTTCGACGCGGATCACGTGGTGGCTGGCGGCGGCGAGGACTGCGAACTCATCTTCGATGAGCGTTGTCCCGGAGTCGGGGTCAACAGCTGCGGCTGTGGGGAATGTTTCCGGTGCCGTGTGCTGGTCTACGCCCGATATCGTTTCGCCGCCCGCGGACTCATCGAGGCCATGCGATATCTGCGCGAAACCTCTTTCCGCGGCGGGTGTTTCGGATGCACTTGCGGTGTTGAGCAGGTCGTCGATGCGCAGGAGCTCTCGCAGCAACTGTTGACGTCCTTGTATGCCGCCATGATGGTCGAGCGTTGCCCGTTGGTCGGAGGACATCGAGTCAGCGAAAGCAGTGAGTTCGGCGCGGGTGACCGTTACCACCGCGGCCGATCCCAGGGCTGAGGAGTGGTCGCTGGCCGGGCACAGCTCGATGAGGTCTGCCCGGATCCGATAATTCAAGTTCTTCCCGGCCCATTGTGGGCGTGTCTGCTCGATCGTGCTCTGATCGACCGGACCGAATAATCCGTCATCCTCGAAGAGGGCCGGCATGTAGTAGCCGGGATCAGCCAGTGTATTGATGAGCTGCTCGTTCGGGTGATTTTGCTCGGTCATCAGCCACAGCAGCAGCCGCTGATCCGGTGACAACTCCTCCCCGGCCACAGGGGCATTCGACACAGCGGGCGCAGCTACCTCATGTCCGGCTACAGATTCGATCAGCCGCCGCGCCTTGCTCAGCGGAAGTGCCCCTGCCACATGATTGACCGAGTTGTGGGTGCGGCTGATCCGGCTACCGCTGCACGCGTTCGGGTTGTATACAGGTTCGCTGTCGTGGCCGTCCCACACCAGCCGCAGATAATGACGGTTTCCGGTCTGGATGTCATGGTGGCGCAACACATACACCGCGACATGTTCAGGATCGACGACCTGTTCGACCTGCCACCCACAGTCTTGGGCGTAGCGCAGGGGCGCGTTCACCGGCTCCGGCCCAACCGCACTGGGGGGGGATTGCCGTGTCAAGGGGAAGTGTTCGTCGAGGACCTGCTGCAAGGCAGCTGTGAGCGGATCCGCGGCCGATATCTGTGCAGCAGCCACCAGCAGGCGCTGCGCCTGAGGCGCTTCACCCGTGAACAACAGTTGCTGGGCCTGTTCACGCAACCGGTGCGTCGTAGCGTCTCGGGCGGCGCGGCGGGCGGCGACGCACTCCGTGTGCTGCCGCTCGGTGCCGGGCAGCAACTCTTCTCGACGTGAGGCGACCTCGGCTTCGACAGCGAGCCACACGGGTCGGTTACCGGCGCGGGCACACACCGCATGCAGGTGTCCCTCCGTGGTGTAGCGGACTGCGCCCTCTTCCCCTAACGCCCAGGCATACTTGTGTGCGTGATCTTCTACCGCGCATCGTATTTCGGCGAGATCACTCAAGGCGAAGTCGCCATCGACCCATATGCGGTTGGTGATCGCAGCACTCAGTGCGCGCACGGCCAACCGATTCTCGCGCACGGCCACAGCTGCTGCGCAGCGTTGAGGGTCGGGGGTGGGTCCGTGGTCGTCGTAGTCGGCGATGAACCGGTCGAGTGTGGCGGTGACTGTGGCGGTGACCTGCGAAGTGGCGCGGTCGCGGTAGTTTTCGTAGGACTCGCCGCTGGAGATGCGTGTCGGGGCCTGTGCCAGCACCTCGGCGGTGATCTCGTCGAGGATTTGCGCGGTGCTGCCACGGAGGCGTGTGACCGGTGTCGTGGCCAGCTGTGCGATCGTGTCCAGGTCAGCGCGGCTGTTTGTCGATGAAGAGTCCTCGGCGTCGAATTCCCACACGCCACCGCGCTGTTTCCATCGCAATGTGACATCTTGGATGTGGGAATCCTGTTGTCCGATCATGCGCAGTTCGAAGACCAAGCTCGCACGGACAGCAGGCAGGAAGCGGCTGGTCACCGTCCAGCCATTGCCGCTGGCTTCGTCTGCTAGAGCGGTCGCGGCAATCAGATCCGCGGGGATCTGCGCGGGCAGCGGGAACAGCAGCGGCCGCCATACCTGTGGATAGCGGAAAACGTCGTCTGCTGCTGGATCGATCTCTGCTGCGTCGAGCTCAGCGACCTCTTCTCTGGGGTGCTCACTATCGGCGAAGGTCGCATCAATGGTGGAGGGCTTGTCGGGCGCCGGAGAGAGCAGCCCGGCGGCATCCTCTGAGATGACGGGTGGAGCTGTTTGGGTCCAATTCGTGCGCAGTTCGTCGACGATGCTGCCGTCAGAATTGAACAGAGCGGGCATCGTTGCCTGAGTGTGCAGTGTGTCGAACAGTCGTGTGACTTCAGTCAGTGGGAGCCCGGCATGTAGTTCGCTGTCGATCACGAATCCCGATCGCCACCGGTCGTAGTTGTACTGTTCGGTACCTGGATCAAGTAGCCAGGTCAACTTGAGTATGCGAGCAGGGTCGTCCGGAGAAGTCAGTATCAGCTCATACGGGAAGAAGTCGGTGTCGAGATGGCGAATGTGCTCGGCACCCCATCCCACAGCGTGCGCGGCGGATGCTTTGTCCAGGGCCGCTTGTGGTGGTTTACGGTGAGGTTCGTCAATGACGGTCACCGTGGTACCACCGTCGCTGGGGTTGATGCTTCGACCGGGAAGTTGTGGGGGTCCCAGGAGCGGTTCGTCGCCCTTGCGGGGTGGCAGCAACCGGCTACTTTGCTGGTCGATACCCGTCTCACGAGAACGGTTTTGCGATGTGCTCCCAGAATCAGTGTGGGAGCCAGGAACATCGTCACCTTGCCCGGTCCCGGAGGGTTGCTCGGCAACCGGCGAAAGTTCCGGGATGTCACCAACGGATCCGATTTGCGACCCACCTGAGGGTGGGTCGTCTCCATCCTCAGGAGCGCGCTGGCTACCTTCGCCCATCGGTATGGTTGCGTCAGCCGCATCTACCGGGTTCGTGGGGTCAGTGTCGACACGACCAAGATTCAGGTTTTCATGACCCTGTTCGCTGTGACCGGCACCGGCACCGGCACCGGCAATGCTGTCGAGGTGATCAGCGCGTGCCGCCGACCATCCCTCGCTGAATTTTCGTCGGATCTCTTCCACGGCCGTGGTGCCGGTGCATTCCCAGAGTGCTTCGGCGACACCAGGGTCCATGGCCGGGTCGGCCAGCTCGTCAGGTACGAGAGGGTTGAAGGCTGCGTACCCCCGGGTGTGGTAGTCGAGGCTCGTCGCGGTACCGATAGCATCGAGTGCGGCCTGGACGACTTCTTGCTGTTCGATCTCAGGAAGAGCGGACAATGCGGTTGCCTCGTCAATGATCGACTGCACCGCTGATGCCGGTGCCGCGGTACCGACGGAAGCGATCCCGTCGACCAGTTCACCGACCAACCGCCGATGCCGAGCATACGAGTGGCCTTGGTTGTGCCATAGTTGTTCAGTGGCTTCACGCACCACCCAGCGGTGCGCCTCGAAGTTATCGAGCACCGCACCAGCAACACGTTGCATCTGGTGGTTGCCTGCACCGATTCCACGCAGATGCGCAGTGATCAAATCTTCAACGATCGGCAGCGCTTGGGTGAGGAACTGCTCACGGTCCGCGCGGGGCGCCGCCTGGTCGGCGACAGTAGCCTCAGCGACTACCTCGGCGACGATGGCAGCAAACAGTTCCGTACGGGCCACTTCATCCGCCACGATCACCGCAGCGGAGTCCGCGGCCTCAGGCTCACTGAGCTGCCCGGCCGACGAGGAAACAGCTTGCGGGGCCGGAACGCTTCGGCTGGACAACCACTCACGATAAGTTGCCTCATCGGAGATGATATCGACAACGTTGCTGGTCACCACGCCGGTCTCGTTGACGAGTTCGACGGCTTCGCCAGCGTGTAGCGCAGCCACGACGCGCTCGAGCCGCGCTAGCTTCCGAGGCGGCAGATGCGGAGTGGTGCGGGCCGCGTGAACGACGTGGCTGACGTGTTGAACAAAGCTGGCGCCCATTGCGCCACCGCTGCGGCGCTGATCGGCGATCTCCCTTAGCGCCTCCTCGATACCCCCGGTCAGCCGCAACCGGGCATCCACCTTCAGCTCTTCTGGTGCGACAACGACCGCAGACAGATCCGGTGCATCCTCGAAACTTCTGCTACCCGTGGCGCTCGTGTCGCCGGGTCCCGGTTCGGGGAGATCACCGATGCCCCTGCCGCCGGTCATAGTGACAGGACCATCACGGTGAACCATGGTCGCTCGCAGCATGGTCCGCTGTGTTTGATCACTGGACACAGCAGACTCAGAGGATGGTCTGCCCATCCGCAACACAGCCTTGGGATTGATGTACTCAGGAGCCAACCCGACCGACCGCAGATGATCTTCGAGCTCTCGCAGCTGTGTGTGTAGCTGAGCCCAGTGGCCGCGCAACACAGCCAACTCGGGGTTCGGTCGCGACTGTGCTGAACTGTTGGCCAGCAACGCGTGACCGTCAGCGCGGATCCGATCCAGCTCTTGCACGGTCTGCGACCATTGATAGATCAGCTCGTTGAGCTCGAGTTCCTGTTCAGGGCCTGAAACGCCTGGTCGATCTGCACTTCTAACTCCACGGCCACCGGATCGGCTGCTGTCCTCGGCGTCGCCTGGCCGTCCTCGAGACGCTGCGCGATCAACGCTGTCGCCAACATCTGCCAATACAGATCGGGGACTCTCCCCCACACTCGCACGACGATCTCCCCAGCCAATGGGTTGTCCGGCACCTGGCAACGACGCCACCGCTGCTGGTCTGCCCATTGTGTCGCCGCGATGGCGTCGCTGGTGCTCCGGGATTGATTCACGCGGTGACTTTCTCCCTGTTGAATCGACGTGCTCACTGCTGGTGAGTTCTGCCCGATGCTCATCTGGGCCTGGTTCCACCTCGGCCACAGGTCACTCCTCTTCGAACGAACACCTCGACCGGAGACTTCGGGTATGAGGCCTCGGCATATTGGTGCCCGACGATATGAGAATCAGCCCTTCAGGAGCAGGGGCGAACACACATTTGGTGTGCCATTACCCGACAGAAACGCCAGCATCAGATAGTAGCCAGTCACAATAACGTGATACCTGCTGATCACAGCCAGTGTGATCACCTACTCGAATACACCCGCCCCCTCATCCTCATCACGCGAGATCTGTTGATTAGCAGTCGATCCGGCACAGGCTACAGCATCGATCAACGAAAGACGATCGATGTCAAAATGACGAAACAATTAGCACATGGTGTGCGAGAAAATCACCACAGCGCATTTACGCCATAACGAAAGGGTGTGCATATAATGCGCAAGTGGGCTACACCGATCGGAAGAATCTACTGACAGCCAAGGAGGCCGCCGCGGTGGCCTCCGAGATCGCTGGCGAACACATCGGTGAGATCACATTCCGGTCAGCGATGAGCCGAGCCAAAGACCATCGCTTCAAACCTGTCATCGGTGCAGATCAGCTACTCAAATGGCCGGCATCGGTAGCGCATGCATTCGGGAAGATGAAGCAGCCAGCCGATCGGCTCGAGACCGAAGCCGCCCAGTGGGGTGAACAGCACGGATTGATGACAGAACTGCAGTGTGTCGAAGCAGCCAGGCATCGCGATGACCAGGCTCGCGCGGCCCGCGGCGAACCCGAGTTGCCTGAACTCGAGAAGTTCTCGGTGAACGCGTTCCGGATCGCAGTGTCGAGGAAGACACGCACCAACCCCGCGCCCGATCCAATCACATTTGACGAACTCATCGATGCACAGGTTCCGCTGGAGTTCCTGCAGATGCGATGGTTCCGAACTGCAGAGTACCGAAAGTGGTTGTCGAACAAGCCCGGTAAGGGCAACCGGCAGACCAAGCGACTCGACGACGCTCAGCTTGGTCCAGAGGAGTGGACCGCACGGCGCTGCGCCGAAGAGTCAGGAATGCGTAATGCCTACGACTGGCATCGGCACTGCCGCACACACCCTGAGGCACGTTCGTTGCGGGTGATCATGCGCGGCGGCACCTACATCTGGTACGGGCCGCAAGTTCGGACCTATTTGGCCGCACAGATTCCCCAGAGGGCGCCGCGTAACCGATCCACTTGAGCCAGGGCAGAACTCAACTGTGTGCTGCAGGGACGTCACACCACCGAGTGTGCATCTGCAGCACGCAGTTCAAGGACCACCGAACGTCAACGGTGCAACCAGAAGGACAGGGCTGACAACGACATAGAAACGACACATACACACACGACAACCGAATAGAAACGGAAAAGCCCCCGGAAGTGGTGGTCCGAGGGCATCCCGCATCCCGAAGGGACTGGAGTGGAATCTAAGTCTCAGGATAGCGCATGGGCTGCTTCGGACGCATCCCCCTGTGCACCTTTTCCCGTACTTACTCGCGGCCACAGAGATACACCCGACAGCGCCTCAACTGATACCGAAGGCACTGACTCCCCCGCCATGGTCTGGCGTGCTCTGGCCCCACTGATCGCCGGCCGCCGCTCCATGCGGTTGCTCGACATGATCACCGGTAAATACACCCGGGCCACGCGTCTGAGCAAACATCCCCCCGCTCAGCCCGGCGCAGTCACACTGTTCGACCGTGTCGGGCGTACCCGGGTCCTATCGCTGGACTTCGACGCCAAGACCCACGGACCCACCGCAGTAACCGCGGATATCACCCGCGTCCTGGAATGGATGAGCACATGCGGTGGCCGTGCGGTCACCGACACCAGCACCAGTGGCGGCGCACACATGTATGTGCCTCTTGCCCATGGTGAATCGGTGACACCACGACTGCTGAAACCGCTCCTGCGACTGCTTGCAACACGCTGCCCCACTCTGGACATCACCCACGCACTCAACCCCGACACCGGCTGCCTCACCGTCCCCGGATCGGCCTGCCGTGAAGGAGGCTACCGCGTACTCGACGGAAGCCTCGCCGACGCCGAACAGGCCTTCCTGGACCGCAGCCATCCCCGGCTGATCACCAGACTGATCGAACACCTCGGCGGCATCCAAGCCCCAACCAATCCGTTGCGCCACAGCGATCCCCACACCTCTGTAAAGATCGGTACACGCAGCGATCTCTGGGAAGGACACGGGGACAGCGCATATCTGCGCTCATGCTGGCAGCTGCGCTCTCCGATCCCCTCCCCCCAACAGTTGTTCGCCACCACCGGCACTCTCCCGGTAGACGGGCGTTGGCCTTCCCGCAGCGAAGCTCGCCAAAGTCTGTTGACCGCAGCTGCTTTACGCGGGTTCTCCCTCACCGACATCCGCACCCAACTGCCCTACGCAGGAGGGAACTGGCATGGATTCGCCAACTCCTACTCCAAATACGGCATCAACGCTGAACGCCAACTCCTACGCGATTGGACCGCCGCCTGCCACTGGACCTCACAAACCGCACCCCTATTCCGAGTTACCGGACACAAGAACAAGCACACAGGGGGGGACCCTGCTTCCAAGCACGAAAACCACGCCAGCCCTTCGATCTACGCGCGCTGGCTCGCATACGCCACAGCCTGGGCCGATGCTCATCCGTTCAAACCCGCACGCCGCTCGACGGTGCTCGCGGTACTGCAGGCCCTCGCATACGCTGCATCTCTATCCAGCACCGCAACCGCAGGCACACCGACTGTGGAATTCGGGATCCGATCCATCTCCCTAGCCGCTGGGCTCATGCCACGCACTACCGTCGCCGACACCCTCGCTGAGCTCCGCGACCTACCCGGCGCACCCATCCTGCGTATCCGACGAGCCTCTGGATCATTCGCCGACCGATACGCCCTGGTCACACCTCGCCTTGAAGGGCGCGCCCTCTCCCCTACCCCGATGTCACGGATCCGGGTGGTACCCATCCACGACAGCTGGCAGATCCTCGGCCTGCGCTGTCGCCGCATCTACGAACTCATCACCACAGGCCTCACCTGCCCCGCTGACCTCTTCGCCGCTGCCCACACCACTCCCAGCAGCGGCTACGACATCCTCGACACCCTCGCCACCGCAGGATTAATCACTCGCACCCACAACGAAGTCACCTCTGGTTCGATCAGTCTCGACGACCTCGCAACCATCCACGGCCTCGAACACACACGCATCGAACTCGTCGAAAGCTACCAGCGCGAACGGGCCGAATGGCGAAACTGGCTGTTAGCACATGAAACGGCCCCGCCCGACATCACGGCTGAATATCTTCTTCCCAGGACTCACGTGCCGCCGTGGCAGCACTGGCCGGATGATCACGAGGCGATGTGGTGCTCGGTCCTGTCTGAAGAACCTGGTGGTCCTGCACCTCCTCCCGTCTTGACGGACATGCTTGCCCTCCAACTCCTAATCACCGAGCTCGGTGCTACGGTCCTAGGCTGACAGGAGGGCAGGCACGTTCGTTCAACGAGGTCAGATGGCGGTGGAGGCTGCATCCTCGGCGTCTTGGACAGCTCCGTCCAAGATAGTTGCCGCTTCCGCGGCTTCCTCTATATGTATGGCCTCGATAGTGTCAGCCAGTTCGATCTTCAATGCCTGGTCTACGAGTGCGCTGCGACTGCCCGCACCCCACTCGACAGCGAGTTTGTCGATCAACTCAACATCTTCGTTGATGATTCCACTCAACGGAATTTTGACTTGCGCCTCAGAATGTCGGCGCCGACGAGGCCGTGACGTGTCGACCCTCTTGAACAGTCCACCTTTGCGCTTGGTTTCTGCTCGAGTCTTGAAGTGGTTTGTGATTTCGTCAACATGCTCTTCGATCGCATCCATGACCACTTCACCGAAACTTCGCCCCTCACCCCGACGACCTTTCTCCGCGTGGGTGACTCGACGAATAGCTTTTGCTACCACAGGGTCGACATGCGCTTCAGGCGTGGATGGCGTCGATGCGGCCTTCGTCTTCGCTTTCGCCGCAGATGGCTTGCTACGTTTGCTGACAGCTACGCCATCAGTCGCACCTCGCGTCTGCCGCTTCCCTTTATCGAGCTTGTCCGACCCGATGCCGCGGTCGGTGGCCTCAACCTCCCCGTTGACACCAGCATCATCGTTAACATCCACTGCGGAAGGCACATGCCGCGGGGTTGACTCAACAGCTAAAGACTTCAGTGGGGCAGCAGATTTCGGGGTCTGACCCAGCAGCTCGCTAATGTCATCGAGGTTATCGGAAGCTCCCTCGGTATTAGCGAATCCTCTTCTACCCATCTACGCTTCCTCTTTCGCACGCTCGCCGGACGCCAAGCGCCCGATCACCTCTCGAGTTAACTGCTTGTGATCCGCTGCCAAGGGTCCAGGGTTTCTTGACCACATTTTCTTGGGCTCGTCGTTATCCTCATCAGACACCTCTTCGACCTTGCGCTGAGGGGTGGCAAGTTCGGCCGGGGTCAAGTGCAACCGACGCGCATCGACCGAGGTGGCCTTGTCATGTCGAATCGTGCTCTTGAACGGCGCAATGCCAGTACCTTCGAGAAGTTCATGAACAGTCTGGAACGTAGACGCGTTACGCCTCGTCGCTCGCGGATCACAGTCGAATAGCACCATCCCCATCAACTCGACGATCGCTCCAAGCTTCCGTGCCCGCAGATATCGCTCAGCGAGCTTCTCAGCTCCGTCCAGGCTGGCCTCATCCTCCTTGGTGGGAACTATGAGCCAAGTCGCGATCTCCAAGAGGACATCCAGCAACTGCAGCTCACCCGGCGCCGAGTCGATCAGAACCAGGTCATACCCTTCAGTGTCAACCAGCGAAGTCAGAGAGGTCGACAAGTTGGCCACTGGATCTATTCCATGGTCACTGCTGCTGGTGATGATCGTCGTCGCCAAGGAGAGAAGGTTTCCGCCAGCGATTACGTCGAGGCCCGGACGAACATCGCGTACCGGCTCCAACACCTGACCATACTGAATTGCCATAGCCAACGACTTGCCGTTGTCGCCATCCCTTACGCCAAGGTCTCGCTGTGTGCAGTTGCCTTGAGGGTCAGCGTCGATGACAAGCACACGTTTGCCTGCCTTCGCAACCAACACGGCGATCGCGGCCACGATCGACGACTTGCCCACTCCCCCTTTTCGGTTCGCCACCAGAATCGTTCGTCTCACGGCGTGGACAACACCGCGCAACCCTTGAACTGTCACGCTCAGGGAGGTTACCTGATCTATGCGCATGCAGCCAACCGCTAGCTTGGCGCGTGTTTCGGTAGCCAAAAATGTCACGAGATCTACTTGATAACTTACCTTTTGACCCAGCATACATTTGGTACTTCACGATGGATTAAAGCAGTCCTTAGAGAGGGTCTTCACGTGGGGATTGAAGTCGACAATCCGCCTGTTCGCTCATGGGTACAAAATTAAGATAATCATACAGGTGTATTCAGTGGCGTTCAATATGGGTTCTTTGAAGGCTGTTTTATGGATCTAATTTAAGGATATAAGTAAGATCATCAATCTGTCATTATCAGTGATAATTGCTATGGGATTTGATTGGGCTACTCCCAAGTGCTTCGATATGACATGTCGACAAGTCATTGTTATGACATAACATTAGATACACAGTGAGGCATTGCGATAGGTAGTGAACAAACCCCTACTGAAACCGCTCCCAAAGGCCCTAAGCGTTAGTCTATTAAAGACAGTTAGGCTGTTATCTGTTATGGCCGATTCAAAGATGAAATAGGCAACCATCGCATAACCCGTTGCATAGCTGCACTTAAGGTGCATTCGCGGGGGAATAGTGACCACCCTCTTATAGGAGTTCAAAAAGGCATACTAATAGTTCTTATAGCGTATACACCTGCAACCCTACTTTATCCCAATCATCAGGGACGTTTATATGAACTAATCATCTGCTCATCTGCATACATTTGATTGGATGGATAGTCCGGGAGACTCACACCCCATTCATGTGAACGACTTATGGACCACCCGGAAGGTGGTAAACAATGTTTTACAGAAGTCAGTACATGCACCCTTCGCATAGATGGAATATAAGACGGCTGAGATTGTATCAGAATTCCGCTTTGGAACGCTCCTAATTAGAGCTAATGCGAATACCTTGCTTTCGTCATATTTAAATGTCAAGCAAAATATCTTATATGCTGAAGTGTTAAAGCTATTCGAATGCCCCTTCACTCGTGCTTTATGCAAGGGCATCCATATGACTTTAGTATCATCCCTTCGGTAGACCGAATAGCATGCCAAGTATTGTGGGCTCATGTCAACCATTGCAATGGTTGATTCAAAGTTCCCCGAACGGGACCATTGAGTGACTCTACGGACTTCCATGCAAATACCCGCAGAATGGGGGAGATGGATAGGAGTTCTTACCGTCACGCCTACTGTCGTATCTACTGTCGTATCTACTGTCGTATACAAGGTCGCACACTCGACGTTGCGGCCCCCCTTAGGCCGAGGCTTGGTTAAGTCCCTGTTCACGGACTTAACGGAAAGTTCCCAGGCTGGTGCCGTAGATCTACTCAGCAATCCCTCTCTCACCGCCAACGGCTGTGAGGATCTAACTGGCAGTACACCGCATCGTGCCCAAGACATCATGGATGGTACGAGTGCACTTGGCGAAGAGAGCGTTACACCAACCATCTGCTCACTCCTTTGTCGACTCTGTAGATCGGATACCTTGGCAGGATCATCCGATCCTACGAGATCAGAAGATCTCGAGCGAACTACGGTGCCCTGATCAAAGATCGGCCACTCCACAGACTCCAGGGATCTCGGTGAGGGCAACACATGAGTCATCACTACGCACCGGCAAGTAAAAGGAAGCAGGCCACGGACTTTCTATAACTAGCGTTGCTATAGCGGATGAGGTATGACCTGCCCGTTGCGCGAGGAGACCACTCCTGATCTGAGCGGCCTCCGTGAAGTTCGGACGCACCACTTAGGAGGCATAGGCGGGAGCCCACGACCAGGATGTTCTGGCGGAAACATACGGCGACATCGCGACACAGATCCACTGCGGGACTACTTAGAGTATTGATAGTGATCATCGTGCACTTCACAAAGTATGAACACACTCCCAACCAACAGTTATAACCTGTACAGAGAAGGTAGATTAAGATGCAGCTTGAGCATCCGAGCGAACCCAGTGCGACAGACGCGCCACTCCTTCCTGGCTCACTCACGTCAGAGCTATAGGTCTGAGCTGTCACCCCTGAACCACGATGCTGCCGAGTACAGAGAACCTGGAGACGGAGATACACTCAACCCAGGGAGGGACAACGCCATGCCAGAGGGCCACACATGCGCAAATCGCTACAGCAGATTCACGCTAAACCAGTGAACCAACTACTGCGAACTCTTCGCGGACTTACCACTAGCAGTTACAACTACGACCGAGTCGATTGACGAGTTCGGTTCAGGGAATGCCGTACCAGTAAATCTCCTGGCATCCATGGACGAGTTCCTCAGTCCAGCTGCCCTGCTTATCTCCACCTAACGTCATACTGCTGGGATGCCAAAGGCATCTTCGTCGCCAGCACATGGTCTACCCTAAGGTCTCGTGCTGCATAGACCTCTACCAGTGATAGTCCGCAGACACATACGCCCTCTGTCTAGCGCATTAGCCGACTCGCATAAGCCTCAGCATGTTCACATCAGCATCGAACACCTGCTGCTATGAAGACATTTCTGCGTGTCGTGAGAGCGCTCAACTGAACTTGCTTGCAGTACATGTAACGCTGCACGCAGGTGCACAGACTGAAGCAGAACGAACAGTCCGTAGGCTGCAACCTGGAGGCCAGCATGCTGAGCATCTACATTGCTCATAAGTTGCCATAACTTGGCGCCACATGTCCGATTAGGCGGGATTAGACCCCTAAAGTTGCCTACCGAAAGCCGTTTTGAGGCCTCATTGGCCCGTAGAGCGGCCAGAGGGTCGATCCGGGGCTCTCCCCTTCAAATCCGTAGATCTTCACGCTACGCGGCATCTAGCCAATGCATATGTCCTGACCTGCAATTTCTTGACGAGCTAAGAAACCTTCCCGAACAACTTGCGGACGCAGTCCAGATCGGCAGCACCGAGGTGGACCTCGGTGGCGGCCAGAGCGAGCTCGATCGCGCCGATCGCATCATGCTGATTCACCGTCGGTGAGATATGCCAGTGGTGCTCGTACTTCAACCAGTAGCCCCTACAGCCGACGATCCGCCACGTGCCTCCGGTAGTGGTCTCGAACTCGCTGAAGTCCAACTACCACATCTGATTCGGTCCTGTGGGCTCGCCATCGAAGGCAGCCTTGCGGGCTTGGGTGAGCTGACGGCATTCGCGCTGGTAGGCCGCTGGCAATACCAGACACCTGGCACATCTGGGGCTCAGTCGACTCAGGTTCATCGACTCGACCGGTGCCGGCAACCGGGCACCACGACCCATCATCGCCCGTTGGCCAGGGCACATGGTGCATGTCGACATCAAGGAGGTTGGCAAGATCCCCAATGGTGGCGGCTGGCGCGCCCACGGCGCGGGCTCGGCACAGACCAAGGCCGTCGCCCGTCCAGTTCAACCACGATGAATAAGTCGGTAGGAAAACCAGTTCCACGTCGTTGACTACGGCCTAGGTGCGGACCTCGGCTAGCTTGTGCGGGGAGAAGTTGTCGACGATGACGTAGAGCCTGTCGCCAGGCCAGCGCGCCTGCAGCGACTTCAGCAGCGACAGGAACTCCTGCCACCGTTTACGATCCCGGATCCGATAGTGGAGCTTTCCGGTCGCCAGATCCAGAGCACCGAGTAGGTGCCGCACGCCCTGGGTGCGCTGGTAGGTCGCCCGCAACCGTTTCGGACTCCGGCGAGAAAACCAACCACGAACAGCACTCGTCCACACAGACCACTCGCCCGCTGGCAGGCAGATGGTTGTAGAGATCCAGAACCTGGTTCATCTTCGTGGTGAACTTGGGATCGGTACCGGCTCTCCACGTCTTGACCGCCTGCCACGACACCCCTCGGCTTCAAGGGTCTGATGCAGAGTTTCGCGGCTGATCTCGGCGATTCCGTTGTTGATCAGTACTTCGCGTAGTTTCGACAGGCTCCGTGTCGAGAACGGCCAACCCAGGTCCCGCGGGCAGCACCGGGCGATGCATGCGATCGGGGTCACTGCTCGCACGAACACTACAGCCACAGCGAGTCAGTCTTGCTCGGGGATGCCCTCTATCGTGTAATAGGTGGTCGGGATTTCCTGCATGGCGCGGGAGTCGAACCCTGTCGGAGAGGCCATTCGGAGATCTCTTACTTACTATTCGGTGCGACGGAAGCCGCATTGTCGCAGTAGCCGGGCCAAGGGAGCCCGGCACCGACGTGGCCCTATCGATGGTAGAGGAGCGTGGTAGGCATGGATGCACGGCGTCTGACCGTCATGGTCCATCGGGCGACGTCGAGGGAACTCTGTGGGATTCGCCGGGCTGTCCTGCATCGAGTTCCTACTTGAGGAACAGTGACCGAATATCGTGACTTATGCGACATGCATCCTGTTTATCCGATTTCCGTTTCGGCTTGCGCCGCGGCAACCAGGTCGCGGGGTTCCACACGCAGCACCTTGCAGACGACGTAGAGTCGACGCACAGTAATGCGGTACGCACCGGATTCCATCCGCATGATGGCTTTCTTGCTGGATCGGGTCTGCTTGGCCAGCCGTTTTCGGCTCCATCGGCGTCGGCGGCGGTGGGCGCGGATCTGAGCACCGAGGGCCTTGTTGATGTCGATCGGTTTTACGCGGGTGATGGTGTCCGGGGTGCGTTGCTTGTCAGCTGTGAGTGAGGTATCCATATGGCTCATTCTCGGTGGTAGAGGGTAGGGCTCTGCTATACGATGCCTCACGCTGACCGCAGCGCCGCTGGCACGTACGCGAAAGTGTCTGACACACTATGTATCTCTCGATACGGGTCGTTCTGGACATCAATCGCGATCCCGTTGCGATTGATGAGCTACCACCGGAACAGAGGGAGTAGATCGAACGAGTCGTACGCGCATGGCGCGCAGAGAGGGACCGCTGGCAAAGGGACATGTCCAACGACTTCAAGTTATTACGAGCATATGAATCGGCTTCGGTGATGAACTCGTTCGCGGTTCAACATTCTGCGTATAACGTCCATGTGGTGTGCTCGACTGGTGGCATCTGCAGCGGTGTAGGAGCGTGGCCGTGCAACAGTGATGCGGCGGCGTGTAGTAGCTGCTTCTGCTCGCTGGATAGCCTCTTCGCTGGGGGAGGGCGCGGTCCAGTCCATCTTCGTTAAGCGCGACAGAAGGAATGCCTGAGGCTTTTTGATGCTATTCGGCCAGTTCCAGCCACGAGTTTGGGTGTCGAGTGTCAGTCGCTTGGCGATATCGCGCCCGTTGTAGCGGGTCACGTCGATGCCCGCGGCCGCGATTGCGTCGGCGATCGCTCCGATGTGGCCATGGGTCAGCCCGTGGCTGTGGTGGACGAGTTCAGCAGCGGCTCGTTGAAGATTCAGCGGTCGAGGGGTAGCTCTCGCTGTTTTCTTGGTGGAATTTTGTCCTCTACGCGCCTGCGTGCGCTTTGGTGAGTACTTTCTATCAGGAGATGAACTACTAACCCCCCTGAAGGGGGGTAGCTCGCCACGGCCACTGACCTGGGGATTGTTCACCGTGTACTTCTCGAGGCCGGTCCTGTGTTCGAGCGTCCGGCGTTGATGAACGGAAGTCGCACGTAATGGTGCCACGTTTCGCGGAGTAGTCAGGACCCACACCGAGCTGGCGTGAGTTTGCCAGCTGCCATGGTGTGCCATCGCTGCGCGGCGCTCTGCGGGAGACAGGATCCTGCCCCGTGCTACCTCTACGGCCATTCCCAAGTCGCTGAAGACACGTCGTGCGCGTGACACGACACGTTCGCTGACGCCCGCTTTGCGCGCCAGGGTGCGGTTGGAGGCAGTGACGTCGCGGCCTGTGGCACTGGACGCGACCTTAGACAACGCAACTGCTACCGCAACCGCACGCTTCTCTGACAACTTCTGAGCGGCACACAGCTGTTGGCCGTGTTCGCTGCGGACTGCTAACCGCAATTGCTCCAGCCACCGGTCGCGGCTTGTCCACGCGGGAATACGCGCGAGGGTATTCGAGGCGACCGGGATTGACCACGATCGGCCGCGCTGGTCGATGTTGAGGTGCTCGGTCCGGCGGGGTTTTCCGGACCTGGTGATGACGGATTGATCACAAACCTCCGGTTGCGGATCATTATCTGCCGCAGTGTCCGCAAGGCATGCGCTACCCTTAGAGCTGCCCATTCCTGGCAGTCCTTTCATGGGACAACAGCAACACCCGGGATCGACTCCTAATCGATTCCCGTCGGACGATCGAGGGGTTTCCTGGGCCCCTCGCCAGCGAAGCCCCTCGGATCAGAAGGGGTTTCCTGGTGTCCACGGCGGGTGTCGCCGTGATGGATATGAAGTTTGGTTTCTGGCGCTGAACTATCAGCGCATGTAGCCACCTCCTGGAGATGCGAGTTGTCCAGCGAAGCTGTCTAGCCGCTGCCTGGAACCGGAGGTCGGAGAATCTGTACACGCCCCACTGCTGGTGGTTGTACAACCTGCTCTGTGGGGAAGCCGGACAGCAGCTGTGATCTGGCCGGGGGATTGCTGCCTGTTTCGATGAGCCGATCGGTTAGTTCCGATGGTCGAGGGCAGCTCTGGTTCGAATGTGGTAGTGGTGGCAGTCGCGTGTCGAGGTTGAATCGCATCGGACAAACCGCTACCGTGAGATCTGCTCAACTTGCAGAACCCTTCTGGAGGTTGTGCACCGCCCCCCTGCTTTGCCCGGAAAAGCTATTCAGGGGGGCGTTGCTATGTCTTGTAGTTGTCGCGTGGTGTGTCGTTACGCTGCAGCGTCGTCGCCGATCGGCAGGACCTCCTGTTCAGACAAGGTTCGCTGCCTCTTGATGGCATGTGAGGGATCGAGCAGGTCGGGACGTTGTAACCACTGCGCGGTCATCGTCGCGACCAACTGTTCCAGGGAGACTCCACGGTCAGACGCTTCTTGCCACAGCGCGTCGTACACGGCGCGGGAGGCTGGGAGTGCACCGACATCGTGAAAGTCGATCGCGTCTGCGGGACGTTCGCACCACAACGCGATCAAGTCAGCGACCAGCGGTCCAACCATGCTCTTGGTGTAAACGGCGTCCGCTGTTCCTTTTATCGTCCGATGCACACCCGGTGCGAGACGTGGCTGAGCTAGCACTCGCTCGCCGCCGTGTTTCTGTGTCTGCCCCATGTGTCACATCCTGCCTGTGTGATCGGATTGCAACAAACCGACACGCCGCAATCTGATTGCGCAAATCTCATGGTTGTCCCTTCGATCTGGCTGAGGAGGGCTGTGTCAGGTTTGGCGGAGTTCCGGTAGCGAGGGTGTGGGGGAGTCCGCCTCGGCTCCTGGCGAGGGGTTGGTGTCTGCGGAGAGTTCTTTGGCTGCACGATTGATCGCTTTACCTATCCCCTCGGACATCTTGTGGTGGATCGCGAGGGCGATACCGACCATGACCGGTGCAACACTGTGGACCGCTGCTTCTGTTGCATCCCAGTTCTTCAGGTAGGGGTAGGTATTCAGTCCGATGGTCATCAGCAGTAATCCGATTTCGGCCCAGACGATGTGCTCGGGATCAGCATCCCATTCGACGAGCATGGGTTTGCCGACCATGATGAGCACCAGCATGATTGAGATCATCGCTTCGAGGAGGTAGCTGAACCAGTACAGCGGATCGGAGGGTGTGGCTGCACCGGCGATATTGTGCTGTACGTTGCTGGCCGACCATGCCATGCCGCAGAACACAGCGAATGCTGCGCCCAAGTTGGTGGCTACCTGTAGGCGATGCAATGCCGCCAGCGGTGCACCCGGACTGGCCTTGCGGCGCAGCGCTGACAGCGCTTTGCGAGTATCGCGGCGATCTCGGTGGTCGGCTTTAGCCAGTTTCGCTTCGGTAGCTCGGCGGCGGTCTTCTGCTTCCAGGTCAGCTGCGATGTTCTTTTTTCGCTGTTCGCGAAGCTGATGGCGAGCCCACTCGGCCAGCTTGCGTTCCTCGGCCCATTCGGCATCCGACAGCTCGTCCAGGTCCTCAGCCCGTTTCGTGATGTCGCTGACTGTGGCTGGTGTAGTTGCGCTCTGACGCTTCACCAGTTCGCGTGGCGGTGCGCGGAGTTCACCTGTGGTGGTGTTTGTGCTCTGGTCTTGCTGTCCCGGCCGTGCGGTGTCACCGGCAGCGCTGTTTTCGTGCTCTGTGTCTGGGTTATCAGCTGGATCGGGTGTGGCCAACTGGGGCATCTCGGTGCGGGTGAGTGCTGCAGATCCGTTTCGGCTGTTGGTGTTCTGCGGCGCATGACTCCATAAGGAGAAGGTTTCGAGCCATTCTGGGCGGACTGGAGTAGCACCGTCGTGCTCCGTGCGCATCTGCTCGAGCAATGTGACGATATACGGCTTGATCTCGGGAGGTGCCCCCTTTCCTGACCGGATGGCGATGGCCCACTTCTTCCACGGATTGTTCATCGGCCCGGAGACCTTGGTGTTCTTGTCTCCAGTGTTGCCGGTCAAAGCGATGAGCCAATTGGCGACCACTTTCGCTGTGAGGCCTTCCTTCTCCTTTCCGAGGACTTCGACGGGGATATCGGCACTGAGCACAGTGCATGCGTAGAACACTCGTTCGGCACGAGTGGTGAGTGTCCCCAGCTTTTGGCGATGCTTCCCACTGGGATCGAGCTCATCTGCCAGCTCTGGATACGGGAGTCTCAGGGAGGTGTGGGTGGTGATGGACCCAGGGGAGAGCGGTGCGGGCTGTTGCGGGGGCTTCGCATCTTCGGCTCCACCGCTATCGCTGGTGATGGTGTCAACGTTGTCGAGGCCTTCGGCGAATGTGGTCAAGGGTCCACCTGATTCCGGGAGTGCAATCTGGTTGTTTGCATCGCTCGCGGTCGCATGGGTCTGGGTGACTCTGGCGGGTGTGTGTGCTGAGTTCGCTTCGGAGGTCCTCGGAACGTCAGAAACTAGCATTCTAGAATTCTAACACTATGCATATGAGGTGGGGGCAGTGGCGAACTGCCCCGGCTACCCCGAGCTCTGCCGCCAGGAGAGTAGAGCTACCCCAGCTGCCGCTACCCTCTGCGGAGAAGAGCGCTGACCGGATACCCCAGCATCCATTGCTGAAGTGCAGGGTTCTGCACCGCCGGGAGACTGTCACCGATCTGAGGATCGGTCGGACGGGAGTAGTGCCCCCACCAGGAAAGGACGGGCGCGGGCAAGCTCGGCGTCCCAGTTCCGCCAGGTGTGGGCACCGACCGGAGGAAAGCTGTAGGTAGCCGCGATTCCCAGACTGTCCAAACGGGCTTTGAACCGGTGAGTGGTAAGGGCTGCACCCGCCTCCAGGCCCATTGCCCCCGCTACTGTGGCGGATGCCGACATACTGCTGAAATCCCTGGGGGAGGGCAGTCCTGGTCCTGCCGCGATATAGAGGGCTGCCCCCACCAATTTCGGGGCAGCCATGTAGGGATCGAGGTCATTCCATCGAGGACTTTCCGGAGGAGCGAGGGCATCGGGGTCGTGCCCGGCTTGCCAGGTGACAGCGCGCACAGCTTCACGCATATCGGGGGTATGCCAGTCCAAGATGCCGGAGAATGCGGCTGCGGCAGCGAATTGGTCGCGATGGTGCGCGATGAGCGTCAACGCCGAACTGGCGCTCATCGATAACCCGACTATCCCGTTGCCGGTGGGTGAGACCCCATATCGCGCCAGATAGTCGGGTAGTTCAACGGTCAGGAATCTCTCCCACCGGTAGGTGACCGAGCGCCCTTGCTCCATGGTCGGCGCTGACCAGTCGGCATACCAGCTTCCAGGTCCGCCGACCGGCATGACCAAGGTGATGTCATCCTCGGCGAAGAGTGTACGTGCCGCAGTCTCGGCGACCCAGCCGTTGGTATCGGGCCGTGCGCGCAGGCCATCGAGCAGATATAGCGCTGTCGGGCCGCAGTGGCGAGCCCACTGCACCTGAACAGTGATCAACCCCATGTCCGAGGGCACCGCCAGCGTCTCGAAGCGGCCCGCCGGCATCCGGCATCCATCGCGTGGAACCGCGGCTGCAGGTACGGCCACGACCGTCATTATTGTGGCGATTACAACGGTGAAAACCAGGATCCAGCACTGCGATGTTCGACTCGACCACGATTGCACAGTGGAGCTCCAAAAAGTGACGACGGTTATGACCGCGTGAAACCCCTTGCGGCCAGGCGTCCTTCGGCGTGGGCGCCTACCGAATCATTGAATCCGGTGTTCACGTGATCCTGCTGTGCCGATCACACCCGGGGTGTGGCTTGTAATCGCATGCGCGGTCTCGCGAATCGTTCGCAGGGAACGGCGCACCAGCCCGGTTGATACATCGATGGCCTCTCAAAGCCCGAGATTCATGTCGACTTGCTCGCTGGTGGTGGGCAGCGGCTCGCCGGTTTCGGTGACCGGGGGCGCTACCACTGGCGGTGCTGCGGACGCACGGACACGTTGTTCGGCGGCGGCGTCGGCAGGGGACAAGGTGCGGCGGCGGCGCTGCTCGAGCATCGCCGCCGCGAGGTCGTTGGCCGCATGGGCAGCATGCGCCTCGGCGTGTTCACGGAGCTGGCGATCGCGGGCATCGTCATGCTCGGCCGCCGCCAGTTCGGCAGCGAGAGCGCCGGTGTCAGCGGCACGGGCCAGTAGCACCTCCCATCGATGTGAAGGTGCACCCACTGCTGCAGCAGAGTCGAGTGCGAGATCGGCGAGGTGACGCAGACTCGCCTGATCCGGATCCGCGTCGGCAGCGGCTATAGCGCGTTGCGCTGCGGTGATTGCCGTGACCTGGCGCTCTAGCCGTTCATGAGCGTCACGAATTTGCTCCACCCGTGACACCGAGGGAGTGAACAGCGGGGATATGTGGGTGTTGGTTTGGCGCAGTGTGCGGACAATCTTGTCGAGGTCGGCGTCGCTGCGCAACCGGATCGGGTCGGCTTTCATCTGTGCCGCCACTTTTTCGTCATCGACCGATTGTTCGTCGTGTGGGTCCAGTGATGGCTCGACGGTGCCTGGTTGGGGTTCGTCGAACGGGAAGGGGGCCACTGGCGCGGTGATTTCATCGAAAAACGCGAACGATACCCCAGCGATCCGATCGACCTCGGTGATCGCTTCAGCTCGGGTGATCGCCCGACTGGCCTGCAGTACCGCAGCAGCCTCCCAGCGTGCGCGGTTGAGATACGGCGGAAGTCGCCGGGCCTGTTCACGGGCTTCGACCATCGCGGCCATGGCCAGGTCGTCGGCGAGCAGCCGCATATTGTGCACGTCAGCCTCCTCGACCACGCCGTCGGCTCCCGCGGCGTCCTCGAGTTGCTGGCGGGCGGTGAGCGCGCGGTCCCGTAGTTGTTCTGCCCAGTTCCGCGCATCTTCGGCAAGCAATCGCGCCTGGGCGATATCGGCGTCGACCTCGGTTTCGGCACGGTCGGCCACTGCATGGCGATACTCTGCGAGTACTGCGTCTAGTTGGGTGCGCACACCTGGGTCACTGGTACTGGTGTTCACCTTGTCTTGCAACCACGCCAAGAATTGGTCGTCGGCTTGCTCAGGTTGCGCCCGTAGTGCCTGCCCGTAGGCGTCCTCGGCGGCCGCGGCCTGCACATGCGCCTCTTCGTAATCTTGCTGGGCATCGCGCCAGGCCACCACTAAGGGCCGCAAGGCATCAACGCGTTCTCGGCAATGCGCGATCAGAGGTGTGGCGGCGAGCTGGTGTTCACTGCGATCTTCTCGGTAGGCGTCCCGCGCTTCGATATAGCGAGCGTGGGCAGTGAGAAGGTCGCTGTGTATCCGCACTACACGCGCGATCGGGTCCATCCCCGGGTACAGCTGGTCGGTGCGAGAATCCTCGACGTGAATCCAGGTATCGTCCTGTTCTGAATCAGCGTCCTCGACGTCCTCGACAGCAGGCGCTGATTTGGTGCTGTCGTCGTCGAAGTGAATTGTGTCCCAAGAGAAGAAGAACGGATCTGTCGGCGGGTCGACTTCCTCCCCGGATCCGCGGTGCGCATCAGCTGTGGCGTCGGATCTCGTATCGGCTGCCCCGCCGGTCTCGGCACCGAGCTCCAGCAGCGCACGCCGCAAAGCATCGGCGTAATCGATAGCGGCAGTGTCGGCACCGGGATGAGCAGGTGGCATCGGACACAGCCCGGAAGGGCGTGGGAGATCACGCAAAGCACGGAACCGAATTGTCCCGCTGCTGAGGAACGCGGCAGCGGGTGTGGCCGCTGCGACGGACACTAATGGCTGCTCGGTATCGGCCGGTGCTGTTTCGGCGACACCGAGATGAGCAGCGATCCAGGTATCTGCTCGGGCACACAACAGTGCCGCTGCATCGTGGGCAGACAGCAGTACCACCATGTCGCCGCGGGTGATGTCGGCAACCAGCTGGCCCGGTTCCAGCCCGTGCGAGTGAGCGAGCGCGATCGTTTCCAGTAGCTGCGGCCAATGGTCGCCGCTGACGACTTGATGCACCACCGCGGTCGGCATCGACCGATCGAGAAGGTGACGGGCATGATCCAGGTTCAGCCGGTGGGCATAGTAGTCGTACTCGGCGATCAACCGGGCGCGTCGATCTGCGGAGACATCGGGATCATTCGCGGTGTCGAAGCCGACATCATCACCGAGGGGGAGCAGAGCATCCGGCCGGACCGGGGTTTCACCGATCAACCGGATCCGCAGCCGCTCAGCGTAGTCGGCGAGCTCGATGTCGATGCCGGGATAGCGTGGCGGCATCGGTGCCGCGGCATCGACATCGAGCTCACGGACCGATGCTGCGGAATCGAGGTGCCCGGCAAGGAGACGGTCGGCGCGGGCGCACAGTACCGCCGCGGCGTCGCGGGCTGTGAGCAGACTGTACCCCTGCTCATCAGCACCGCTGTCGGTGACGATCCTGTTGATAAGCCAGCCCGCACTCACCCCGAGATGCTCGGCGCCGGTGAGGGTGTCGGCGAGGGTGTCGAAACCGTCGGTGTCGCGGACCAGTCGATACAACACGGTGGGTAGCGCTCGGTCCAGCAGTCGCTCGACCCGGGAGCGGCCGAGGAGTTGGCAGGCCCGGGTATAGATCGCATTCAGCCGCTGTGGATCCTCGATCCGCGCCTGCTCGCTACGCATGACCTCTGTTGCGGAGATGTTGTCGTCTTCTCGGGCACACACTGACGCGAAAACCTCAGCGGCCATGGCGGGTTCGTCAGGGGTGCGCTCCAGTGGAGGTGGGTCGGGCAATGTGTCGGTGGACAGATACAGTCCGTTCCACAACCGTCCGCGCGAAAGCCCCACATACGCCAGAGCGCGACCCAGACTCGTACCCATCAACAGGTGCGCACGATCGACGGTTACCCCTTGCGCGCGATGCACTGTGCAGCTGTAACCCAACTCAACATCGGCAGTGACATACCAAGCAGGCAGGTGCACGCGACCGTGGTGGTCGGCACCGAGCACAGTCAGCGACCCGTCCTGATGCACCGTCATCACCTGCCACCGGTCGCCGTTGGTGACCGGCCCGCCATCACGGGAGCCGCCGAGGATACGTAGTTTGCCTTTGTTACGGCGGGTGACGATGATGTCGCCGACATACCCGCGATGTCCATCGGACAGGCACGTCGATGCTCCGGTGAGGTCGACGACGCCACGCTCGGCATAGGCGGCCTGAGCTGAGCCGTTGAGCCGGAACACATCCTCGAGGGTGGCGGCCATCATCAAGCTCGACACCCCGTCATCGAGGTCATGCAGGTGCGCGGCGAGCATTTGTGCACGCAGTTCGCTTGTCAGCCCAGACTGGACCCGGTCGTGATCGGAGTAGAAACGCCACGCTTCGGTCGGGTCGCCGTTGCGGACATGAAGGCTGGCAGCAGCCTCATCGGGATCGGTGAAGCGCACCACAGTATCGAGTTCGGGGGCTCGGGTCTCAGCGCAGACCAGCCGCAGTGCGCCACCGGCTTCCACGGCCGAGAGTTGCCAGGGATCGCCTACCCACCGCACCACCGCTCCGGCGGCGTCGGCGAGTTGCTGCACCGCATCCAAGTCGGCGGTGGCTGCCATTCCGGCTTCGTCGATAAGAATCATCGCTCCACGCGGAATCGGGGCAGCAGTACCTTGCCTATGAGCCCACAGCAGCGCTGCGATAGTGTCGGCGGGTATCCCGATCTCCGTGGAAAGCACCTGCGCCGCGCTCTTTTGCGGGCTCAATGCGAGCACTACCCGCCCGGTCGACCGCCACGCCGCTACCGCTGCGGCCAGCGCCGTGGTCTTGCCTGCACCAGCCGGGCCGACCGCCACAGCAAGCCGGGTTCCGACGGTGCACAAGTGCTCGACCACCCGCCGCTGCCCGACAGTCAGCCTGTGCCCCGTGCCCTGTGCGGTGGATCTCGCGTGTTCGACCGCGGCGATCGCCGCGGTGACCTCGGCGGCGGTGAGGAATTCGGGGCTGGGTTCGTGTGCTGCCTGCTGTAGCCGCGCTTCAGCGTCCAGGACCGCTTCGCTGGTGTAGCGCACAGTGGTCAGCGCTGGAGCATCGAACTGGTTCTCACCGTTGCTGCGTTGCAATGCGGCCGGTACCGGGTCGGGATCGACCGATAGGCACATGCTGTGTCGATCGCGTACCAACGCCACCACTTGCTCGACCGCGGCACGCTGGTCGTCATCGCTGTCGAACACGCAGACCCCGACCCGATCCTCGACCGCGGCACGGATATGGGTCTCAGTCCAGGTCGCGCGGTGACGAGCAACGGTCTCGATCACCTCCAGGGCGGTCGTATCCGGATCGAATCGGACCCGAGCTTCAGCGATCTCGTGATCGCGAACCTGCGCGACAACCCCGACATGGTTATCCGGGTCCAGCAGCTGCAACATCTGCTCGCCCGCACGGCCTCGCTGCGTGGCGGTCGCAAAGTGGTAGCCCTGTAATTCGTTATCGACCGCTGCCTGCAGCACCGTTCGGTCACGAGCGCAGACGGCGTGATAACCGGCCGTGACACCAGCTGCCAGTGCCGCTGAACGAGCATGAAATTGGTGTGGCCGCTCGGATCCGGCTGGTTCCTCCAGCAGATTTGCGACGAATTGCTTGCCGCTGCGGTCATCTCCGATCGAAGCCAGCCATGTGGTAGCACGCAGATCCCACTCTGCCAGCATCTCGGTCAAGGTCCGGGGCAGTGGCTTGCCGCCACGCGTGACCAATGTCGCTTTTTCAGCGAGCCTGATCTGTACATTCTTGCTGGGAGAGCGGCCGTGACGTCGGGTGTATTCAGCCACCAACTGCTCGGTGACGGTTTGGATCTCGGTGCGGCGACGGGAGAACTCATCATTCAATTCCTGTGGAATGCATGCGATTTCGAGTACAGGTTTCTTTCCTCGTCCGCGTGATCGTTCCTCGACCCGCACACCGAGCCGCCGCGACAGCTTGCCCATGATCGTGGCGTTGTAACGACATGAGAGCATCGACGCTGCTGCGTGCAACGCCCGCGCATCCATGCAACTCCAACGCCCGTCCACGCCCAGCACCTTCGTGCTTATCACCGCATGGGTATGCAAGTTCGGGTCGCCACATCGATTGTCGTAATGGGTGTACAACGCAACCGTCCAGCCGGCAGTATCGATCGTGCGGACCCCATCCCGCCCGCGTTTTGCCAGAGCGAAGGCCTGCTCACCATAGGACAGTGTTTCGTGCACCGATTCCATGTGCGCCTGCCACACGATCTGGCGCACAGCGGGGCTACCGAGCCCGAACAACACCCCCGCCGCGCTTTTGGGTGCAGTGAATACGCAGTCATAGCCGGACACCGGTTTGCGCTTGCGTCGACCTTCCGCGGCGAGGGACTTTTGAATCTGCTGCTCGGTCGGTACAACCCCAGCCGCGTCTGTCAGGAACTGCCGCGCTGCCTCTGCCTGCATACGCGACCACTCTTGGCGGGTCGGAGCGCGCAGGTTGTGGTCAACGAACTCAGTGAGCAGTTGTTGGTGCAGCCGACCGACCGGCGTCTTGGATGCGCGCAACGTGTACAACGGCGAACCGATCTGCCCAGCAGCTAACGCATCCGCGGGTGGCGTACCGTCCGCGATGGCCGCATTGATCAGTTGATCGGCGTTGGGATGCATCCCAGCGCCGAATAGCGCCCGCATCTGTGCCTCACTGACTTGACCGCTCACGCCCATGGCAGTTGCGCCGCGCCCGAACCACTCGCCCGGCGGAGTCCCGTTCAGGTCGTAGAACTGCGAGAAATCAGGTCGGTCATCGATATCGCCGACGGCCACCGACTTACTCAGATACGAATACCCGTCGCCCCTATGCAGCACATGGAGCGTCATCACCACTTCGACGTTAGGAACCCGCACGCCACGCATCTGCTGATTCCGGACGCCATGTGTGACACCACCTGGTAGTGGATGCGTCTACCGCAGGGAATGCCAGGGCGACACCTTCACGGACTGAACACTGGCCACGTGGCGGTAGCCGAGTGAACCGACCCGACCACTCGGCGATTTCGAATATCAGGAACATCAGTGAGGTCGGCGCGGTGTCGACATCACCCGCTTGTCAGTGGTCAGAAACGGTTTCAACAGCCGAGATGCCGAAGCTCGCCGAGGAACGTCTCGGTAGCCGCAGTGAGGTTCTTCATCAGATCCAGGGCGCCGACTGGCCGCTCCCCGAACCCTGGGGCGTCAATATGCTCGATGTATGCCGCCACACCCGGGACATCGACCCACTTCGGGCCCGATCCCCAGAGGCCCTTCATCACCCGGGTACGACCCAGGACAGCGCCGTCGACGATCGGCTCAGCCGATACGGGAAGTTCGGTGATCGGCCTATTGTCGCAGTCGAATGTCACGGTGCCCACCGTCACCAGCACATGCAAGGTTCGGTACTGCTCGGACGGTGGCGGTGTCTTGACCCTCGCGACGGATTCCGCGATCACCATCGAGGAATCGAGGGGGTCTTTGCGCGATCGCACCCTGAATGAGACCGCGTCGCTGTTTCGGTAGGTCTCGATCTCCGTCTGAAGCTCGGCGAGGTGCTTCTTAGCCCTCGACAACTTCGCATACGCACTCTGCACAACATGAAGATATGGCCGGCGCTCGGGGTGCACCAGATGATTACCGCACCAGCGACTCCAGATCAACACGCGCCCTACACAGCATCGCCGTGGTACTCGCCCCGGAGCCCTTGCTCGTGGCCCCACTGGGCGCGCTGTTGCTGTTCACGAAGACGTGTCTCAGTCCGAGGTTTTGGCCCCCGGTTCGGGTTACTTCGGCCCGCGCGTTTCGTCATGCCGCACACCATCGCATGTCCAGCCTCCGCTGGGCGCGGGCCATCTCAGGTCATTCGCCGGTGCCGCCCGCACCGGGACTGGATATCACCGCAACAGGTGTGCGCACCCAGCTCGCGCGGCCTGCTGCAATCATGTCCAGAGCGGTGGTCGGGGTCGCGAATCCGGTGATGAGCACGATGCCGTGCCCGTGGCGCTGTTTCTCGGCCACTCGGTCGAGCCACGCGGTGCCGACCGGCGGCAGGCTGCCGGTATAGACCTCGCAGAGGACCCCGGGGCCGGTGATGCGCACGGCGGCGGCCGCGGCGTCGATCGTGATGAGCCATTCCGGGCGCGGCGGGCTGAGGAACTTCAGGTCTGTGAGCGGTTGCGCACCGTGGGCGCGAATCGCGGCCTCGAACACGTCCTCGGCGAGGAGGGTGCCGTCGTCGCCGATCTGGGTGGCGACCGCGTGCGGGAGGAGGATGAGCACGGGTTCGGCGGCGATCGTCGCGGCGAGCAGGTCGGCGTCCTCAATATCCGGGGGTACGGTGCCGCCGGGGCCGATCACATAATCAGGAGTCCGCACCTGCGCGAGCCTAGTGCGCCGACCGCACGGCCGAGTCCGGCTGGCGCGAGATGACCGACGCGAGGTGGGCCGATCGGGGCTCGGGATTGCCGCCGATCGGCGCTACCGTAGGGAGGCGACTTGCACGGAGGCGGCAGCGGGAGGGACGTCGTGGACTACACCGACTGGGTACAACTCGCGGGCCGGCGGATCCCGCTGACCGAGGTCCGGTCGGATCCGGACCGGCATGTGCGGCTGATGGCGACCGCACGGACACACAAGTCAGCCGAATGCCTGTGCCGCACACCGGCATTGCGGCTGGTGACACGTTGCACGCAGAACGGTCGTCATCATCTGGCATGTTGGCCGGGTGAGGGGCCCCGGCATGATCCGTCGTGCGCATTTTACCGGCTTGACCGGGAGATGACCGGGCAGGGCGCCTACGAGTCGGCCATCCGCGAAACCGATACCGGGGTGTCGATCCGATTCGCCGCACCGCTGGTCAGCAAGCCGACCGAGCACCGGCAGTCTGTCGACCAGACGGCCTATCCGGGCCTTGGGCGCCGCTCGGTCGGCCTGCTGGGGCTGCTGCACTACCTGTTCGAGTCCGCGAAACTGTCAGCGTGGTCGGCGAGCTCGCGCTCGCGTGGCTGGGCGGCGGTGGCGCGGGCGGTGACCGAGCAGATGGCCGCGGTCACGATCAGCCGCCAACCTGCCGAGACCGTGCTCTACGTCGTGCCGCCGTACCGGGCCGAGACCGCCGCGTCGAACCTTACGGCCTTCGACACCTTCATGGGCTCACTGCGCGCCGATCGCACCCAGATCCGGCGCGGGTTCATCCTCGGCGAGCTCAAAGCCGTACACCCGGCCAAATACGGTGTGCGCTACCAGCTGGCACAACAGCATCCACGGCGACAGGTGTTCGTCGGCGAGCGGCTCGACGCGAAACTGCGCCGTTCCTTCCGCAATGCGTTCTCCGAGGCCGCGGCCGAGGCAGGTGGGCGGCGGATCGTGCTGTTCTACGTAGACCGCTCATCCGGCGGATTCGCGACAGCGGTCGACGCGGCGGTGATGCTGACCAGCGGCGACTACATCCCGGCAGATTCGTCGTATGAGGTGCGGATGGCCGATGCGCTGGTCGCCGCCGGCCGCTCGTTCGTCAAACCGTTGACATTCGACTCGAAGACCTCGGCCGTGTTCCCGGACTTCGTGCTAACCGACGAGTCGAACACCTATATCGAGGTGTGGGGCCTGCCAGGACGGGAAAGCTACGAGCAGCGCAAGGCTGCTAAGTTGGCGCACTATCAGAAGTCCGCCGCGCGGCTGATCGAATGGACGGTGACCGACCCGATGCCTACGGTGCAGCGACGGCGGGTACCAGCCTGACAGTGCTGAGTGAAACGACCGGCCTCACCAATTCATGGCTGGGTCGTCGCGGATCGCTACCGGGTGCGGGCCTTCACCACCGCCCTTCAGGGCGGTGCACTAGCCCGCGCGGGAGGGCCGCCAAGGCCCGAGCGTGCCCTGACTCTGTTGGTTCGGTCCAGGTGGACCACATCACTGGGGATCCGTCACTGGGCATGGGCTTGGGACGAGTTTGTGCCCACGCCATGCCACAAAGCATAATCGTCACAGTGACGAAATGAAGTCGACGCCCTTTGTTCGGCGGAAAATATTTCGCCGCATCGTTCGGTGATGTCAGAAGGCTTTTCATCTTTCGGTAGTCGGGCGTTACTAGTATTGGCCTATTGCGAGGATGATCGGGAAAGCGACGACTTCAGGTTCCCTGTGCTTATTCTATTTAATATTCTGCGTATTATTTCGTTATACTGTTGCATGATTTTTAGTGTGATGATAACGTTGATCAAACGATGTAACTCACATGATTGTGGTAGCTGTGATTCAGGCTGAATCGGATAGATTTAATCGCTGCTCGCCCTTCTGTCGGGAGTTTATGCGACGGCGGGCCTGGAGCCGAGTTCGAGGAGTTTCATGCAATCCCCTACGGGGCGCACACAGAATAGCGCGAACGTCGCCGAATCCCTGCCCGACGGCATCAAAACTCGCCCCCCTCGTGGCCCGTCGACATCTTTGACGTTGATCGACACAGACCCTGCCACATGGGGGGAGGTCATCAGGATGATCCGCACCCTCATTACCGAGGACGTCCGCGTCGGCCCAGGATTCTGGCTCGACGTACCAGGGCATCGCGATGGCAACGATCAACTTCCCGTCGACAGCGATCGGTGCTTCCTGATCGACCACGACGGCAGTTGGCGGGGCATGCTCGATTGCATTCGTGAGATTTCTCGCTATGCCGCCAACGAGGCAAGCAACGGTTGCCCGCCTGTCGTACTGGTCATCAACTCGGTTACCGCGCTGTCCGACATCACGCGCGCGGGGGCCTCGGCGCGAGCGCTGTGCAGCGATGCCGCAGCAGGAAAGCTCGAGGCTGATCCGTACGCTGATGTTCAGCCGGAGAGGGGGCACTGGACGCAAGCCAACAACCGTTGGCGGCAGCTGATGCGAATCCTGAAAGAGTTCCGCGGGATTGTGATCGCGACTTCACGCGCTGCTTCTGCTCTGACCGCTGAAGGGGTGACTGCCTCAGAAGCGTTATTCCAACGCCGCGACCTTCCGCATGAACTGCTGTGGCAGGTAGATGCTTGTGTGGCGTTACGTGCGCTGGCCCCACCGATGCTGATTGCGGCTCCGCGACTGGACGACATACTGCCACAACCAGTACCTGATCTGACCGTCGCCGAGCTGATTTTCGATCGGCTGAAATTCGACCCCGCAGCGATCGCGGACCCATACGAGATTCCATTACCGATCGAAATGATGGCCAACGAGCTGTTCGCTGCAGAGTCTACGGATGTTCTCAATCGCAGCTACACCGAACACCAGCAGCGACTTGCACGCGGCAGTGAACCATTATTGAGTGCAGCCTACCGGACGCGCCGCCGCTACCTCGTTCGCACGGTCGATGCGCCGGTATTCCTATCGAAAGCAACCACCTTGCAAGAACTGAGGCAGCGGTGTGAAAAGCTCACAAATCACAATATCGATCTCAACCATCCAACTATCCAAAGCGCCATCGTCAACCGGCATCGAATTTTGATCGACAGTATCCTGCAGGCCGTACGTGCAGCCGACAACCTGGGTGATCTTGACAGAAAGTTCAACCACTACCGCTCGGATGTCAACCGCGGCGACGCAGCTGCCCTCAATGCCGTATACGATGAGACCAAGTCCCGACTGATGCGCCAGAGCGATACCCACTTGTCACCCAACGGCAGCGAAGATCAGCACATACCCATCGAACGGTAGCTGAACAGCGAGCCCACACGCGGCAGCCTCAGAGACTGGTCGTCCCGGTAGTGGCGCGCCGAGAGGCTGCTGGTTGGACTCGATCACCGGCGAAGGCAGGGCTGCTTGCTGTCATCGTTGTTCGATGTGTGCGAGCAGCGCTGCGTGCCACCGCATTTGTTTGGCGAGCCTGGCATGCTGGTGCTCATGACTGACCCGCGTTTCGGCACCGACCCCGCCTACACGCCAGTGACCGATCCACCATCACCAGAGTTGGCCGCAGCGTTCGTGCGGGCTCTGCGTGCCCTGCCCGATGACGCCGATCCTGCCTCGCCTATCGCCGGATCGGATGCCGCAGCCGCGGACTGACCTCGCGGCCGCTGTAAGCTCGTGGTGAGGCGAAGGCGCATACCGAGGACCACAGCAGTTACTAGGGTGTGTCGATCACCTTCGAGTGCACCATGATTGTCTGCACACCAGCTGTGTGTGCAATACCCACCGCACCGTCTCTCACCGGGCAGCATGAGCATCTCACCTGATCCTGGGAGGCGATGCTGCGGTGGCAGAGATGTCCAATACAGAGCTTGGTCGCACCACCGCAAGCATCGTTGGGCGTCTGGACTCGGCTCACGACAACGCCGCTATGCACTTGTTGGCGAAGGGAATCAACCCCGAAGTTGTCGCGGCCGCAGCACGTGGCGTGCGTGTCACTCCACGACCGGTGTTACCGTTGGCCGATCGTGGTACATCTGTCCTGCCTGAACTCTTGGCAAGGGCTGTCGACTACTACCAAGACGTCAGCGATTTGATCCATTCGGTGGTCGTGTGGCGGGCATGGGAGCAGATGCGTCCGGTCTATGCCATGCACCCGGGACTGACCGACTACTTGGGAGAGGTTACCTCCGACCGGATCCCCACCAAGGTTTTGACGGATACAAAGCTACCCCACGAGCATCCGTTGATTGTGTTCACCGACCCGCTCGAGCTCGACAATGGTGACAGTGGTCTGGCGTGCATGCTCTACGGCATCGCTGAAGATCCAGAGGACGCCGGTTATCGGCACTGCAGCATCCATGATCCCGGCCGTGTCGAGATCGGTATGCAGTTCTACTGTGAAACCTCCGGCGGGCAGCTCTATACGATCACAATGGTGGTTGACGGTCGACCCGACGCGACACTGCACGTCGAAGACGGCTCCGAGCCTGCCAGATCACGCATCCGAGGGGCGTTAACCAATCTGGGTAGTGAACGTGCTTCCTCCGTACGGGATTCCGATCGTCGGGTCATCGAGCAGCTCAGCAGGACCGCGATTGCCAGCGTGCTGTATCTATGCAGCGAGGAACCCGACAAAGAGCATGCGACGAGAAAGATCCGCCGTGATGTCAACCGTGAAGTCGGTGTTCCTCGTTCGCGTAACCGCAATAACTCTGCCAGCGCAATCCAGGTGGGGTGGCGGCTCGGGCCTGTACTTCCGCGTGTCGGGGACCGCAAACAGCGAGCCGACCAGGCCGACCAGAGTGCGGCGCGCAGTACAGGTTCCGAGACCAGGGGTCGGACGATGCCACCGCATGTGCGCCGGGCACATATGCGCCTTCAACGAGTCGGACCGGGCCGTAGCGGTGTGGAAGTTCGATTCATTGGGATGACGACGGTCAACAAGCACCTGATCCCCAACAGTGGTGTCGAGGTCACCACCGTGATGCCGGTCCGTCCCACCCGCGACGCCCCCGCTTCCACCATGGCCAAGGACGGATCCACTGATGCGGCAGGTAGCGTCGAGGACGCGGGCTTGGACGCGCTGGATGCGGTCAGATCCGGGCATTCGCCGCAGTCTCCAGTCGCCATGGCTACCTCACTGGCCCTGGATGAGGCGGTAGGACAACCAACTGCGCTCGCTGCCGAGACGATGCAGGACAGCAGTGCCGGCCTGTAACAGCTAAGCGAAATACCATTAGTTCTGTGCATAACTCTGGGAACTGGCAGATGAAATCGGGTGTATCGGTTCTGTGACGTGTTGGATACGGCAGTAAAGTGCGAGTTCAGATGCAGGAAATCTGCGCTAGGCTCACCGCGGCGGCTGTCATCGACAGGTCGGTCACGGTGGATCGATGTAGACTCCGTCGCGTGGACGCGTTGGTCGGTCTTCCAAGTATCACCCGTATCGAGCGAGTAGTGGTGGCTCGTGGTCATGGATAGCTCCATAGTGTTCTTAGACAGAAGACGCCGGACGTCTGTCCAAGATGATCGCTTGGTATGCCACCAGTGTGGCGGTGAGTGGTTCACGCTCGATGGGCGGAGCGCAGGTCTGGATCAGGATGCCGGCGCGGTGACTCTTCGTCGCGATGGTCGAGTGAAAGCATATTGCGGTGCACCTCGCTGTATGGGATGTGGGGTGCTCGCGAGCAGCTAGG
>NZ_JBJZOO010000022.1:0-62569 GCF_047200775.1 Nocardia spongicola
TATGGACATCCTCAGCAGCCGGATCATCCTGCGCCCCGCCGACTATGCGATCACCCTCGCGTTCTACCGCGATGGGCTCGGTCTGGCCATAGCGCGGGAGTACCCCGGCGGAACCGTTTTCTTCGCGGGCCAGTCGCTGATCGAGGTGACGGGCCACGGCGGATCGGGCGGATCGGCCTCGTTCGAAGGCGCCCTCTGGCTTCAGGTCCGCGATCTGTCCGAGACCGCGGCGGAACTGTCCAGCAAAGGTATCGCAATCGACCGTGCCCCGGTCGAAGAGCCATGGGGCCTGCTCGAAATGTGGATACATGATCCGGACGGTGTGCCGATCGTCTTCGTCCAGGTCCCGCCCGCACATCCGATGCGCCGGGATTCACGCTGGTCACCGGCGTAATATCAGTATCGTTCGATAACCGGGCACGGCTCGCCGAGTTGCCAACGCGCACGCTGGCGAGCACGATAACGCTCGGGCTGCTACCCGACCATCGATGTCCGGGTTGTCCATGTCCATATACCGTCCGACGAGTGAATCGCAGTCTCGATGCCTGTCGTACCTGAACTCAAGTCTGTCCCGATGGTCGCTCCCCGCAGGCGCCACCGCGGCACATCGCCCCGTTCCGCACACGGCGGCACGAACATGACACGATCCCTGTCGTGAGGGAGCGCAACGAACCGTGGGCACAGCATGAGTAAGACACTGCGCACCTTGCCGATGCCGACGGGATCCGGCGTCGGGGATGTCATGCCGCACTTGCGCGAGGCTCTGGACGGGCACGGTGCCGCATGGCTGCCGATTCCAACCAGTGATCGCCGCGAAGCCCGGCGGCTGAGCGACGCCCTGTCGCCGGGCGAGCCGATCGATGACGAAGTCGCCTTGGTGGTAACCACATCTGGTACCACAGGCGTACCGAAAGGCGCCATGCTCAGCGCTGCGGCCCTGCATGCCAGCGGCGCCGCGACGCACGACCGGCTCGGTGGGCCCGGCACCTGGTTGCTGGCCCTGCCCACCCATCACATCGCGGGCATCCAAGTATTGCTGCGCAGCATCCTGGCAGGCACCGAACCGACTGTGCTCGATGTGTCCGGTGGATTCCTGCCGGAAGCGCTGGCAGGCGCCATCGCGGGCATGCGAGGCGAACGCCGTTATACCTCGCTGGTCCCGACTCAATTGATCAAAGCGCTCGATGCGCCGATCGCCACCGCGGCACTGGCCGAACTCGACGGTGTGCTCATCGGTGGCGCGGCGACTCCGCAGCCGGTGTACGAGCGAGCGCGCGCCGCAGGCATCACCGTGGTTCGCACCTATGGCATGAGCGAGACCTGCGGCGGCTGCGTATACGACGGCGTGCCATTGGACGGCACGACGGTGCGCATCGAGGACGGCCGGGTAGTTCTCGGCGGTGACATGGTCGCCACGGGCTACCGCAATCAACCGGACCACCCCGCTTTCGCCGAACCGGGCTGGTTCCGCACCGAAGACGCGGGCACGCTCGACGATGGCGTGCTGACCGTCACCGGACGGCTCGACGAGGCGATCCTGACCGGTGGCCTGCTGGTGATCCCACAGGTGGTCGAAGCGGTACTGAGCGACCATCCCACGATCAGCGAGGTAGTGGTGCTCGGATTGCCGGACGATCGGCTGGGACAACGTGTCGCCGTCGCCGTGATACCCGCCGCGGGCGCGACGCCGTGCCTGGCCGAATTGCGCGAGCATGTGGTAGCCCAGCTCGACGCTGTTGCCGCCCCGCGCGAGCTCGCCGTACTCGACGAGTTCCCGCTGCGCGGACCGGGTAAGCCGGATCGCGCCAGACTACGCGAGTACCTGCTCGCCGACTCGGCCCGCTGAACCGGCCGGCACCGCGGCCGTAGGTTCGGAACCACTGTTGACAGCCAGGAGATCGGCTCCGACAGTGCGACGCAAGTGCGATGTGAGTGCGGTGTAAGTCCGCACCGCCACAGTCATCGGTATGACTCCTTTCTCACCAGCTACCGCACTCGCTGTCGAGGCGGATGGCCTCGTCAAAGTGTTCGGCGAACAACGAGCCGTCGACGGTGTGCATCTGGCGGTGCCGCGTGGGTCGGTATACGGGGTACTCGGACCGAACGGTGCGGGTAAAACCACGACCATCCGCATGCTGGCGACCCTGCTGCGACCCGATGCGGGCAGTGGCCGGATCTTCGGCCACGACGTGGTCACCGAACCGACAGCGGTCCGTTCGCTGATCGGTGTGACCGGACAGTACGCCTCGGTCGACGAGGATCTCACCGCCGCCGAGAATCTGTTCATCTTCTCCCGGCTGCACGGCTTGAGTCGGATCGATGCCCGGCGCAGAGCAGCCGAGCTGCTAGAGGAATTCGACCTCACCGAGGCGGCGAACAAGCCACTACGGAACTTCTCCGGCGGTATGCGCCGCAGGCTCGACCTAGCGGCCAGTCTGATCGCGACTCCACCGCTGCTGTTCCTTGACGAACCGACCACCGGCCTCGACCCGCGCACGCGCGCACAGGTGTGGGAGACCATCCGCCGCCTGGTCCGAGCGGGCACAACCGTGTTGCTCACCACGCAATACCTGGACGAGGCCGATCAGCTGGCCGACCGAATCGCGGTGATCGACCGCGGCAAGGTGATCGCCGATGGCACCGCTGATGAGCTCAAGGCCTCGATCGGCGGCTCCTCCTTGCACCTGGCTCTGGCCGATCGAGGCCAGCTGACGGAGGCACGCCGCATCGTCAGCGATTTCCTCGGCGTCGCGGCGCAGATCACCCCGGAGGCCGGTCGGCTCACCGCGCCGCTCCCCGATGCCGGGATCACCACCGATCTGTTGATCCGCCTGCGGGAGCGGTCGATCGAGATCGAGGAGATCACCGTGCACAAACCGAGCCTGGACGAAGTCTTCCTCACCATCACCGGCCACCAAGCCGAAGACGACACCAACAAACCCGACCTGATCCCGGCATGAGCGTCGGGCCCGTAGGCGGTAGCTCGCGTGACCACGAAGGGCCCCGCTCATGCCGACAAACAACACAGCATGAGCACCAAGCCCGCAGACGACAGCTCACATAATCACAAAGGCCTGCACTTGCCGGAGAAAGGCACAATATGACCACCACCATCACCACCGAGAGCCAAGTGCACCATCCGGTTCCGGTAGCGATTCCGCAGGTGACCAACCGAATTCCGATCAGACAAGCAGTGGCGAATTCGTGCACCCTGGCCTACCGCGGTCTACTGAAGATCAAGCACAAGCCCGAGCAGTTGTTCGACGTAACCGTGCAGCCGATCCTGTTCACCGCCTTGTTCGCCTACATCTTCGGCGGCGCCATCGGCGGCAGCGTGCAGGATTACCTGCCGATCCTGATCCCAGGCATTCTGGTGCAGACGGTGGTGCTCACCTCGGTCGTCACCGGCACCCAGTTGCGGGAGGATATGGATAAGGGCGTCTTCTACCGGTTCAAATCCCTTCCGATCGCGCGTATCTCGGTTCTGGCCGGCGCACTGCTGGCGGATATGGTGCGCTATGTCATCGCTACGGTGCTTACCGTCGTCGTCGGCTTGAGCATCGGCTACCGGCCTGCGGGCGGCGTACTCGGCGTCGTCGCGGCAGGCCTGGTCATCGTGGCCTGTTCGTTCGCAATCAGCTGGATCTGGGCGCTGGTCGGAGTCACCGGGAGAAGCGCGGCAGGCGTGCAGGGCATCTCGATGATGATCATGTTCCCGCTGACCTTCATGTCCGGCGCCTTCGCGCCGGTGAGCACCATGCCGGGCTGGATGCAGGGCCTCAACCACGCCAACCCGGCCTACCACATGGTGAATGTATGCCGTGGACTGATGAACGGCACTGCGGTCGGCGGTGATCTCGTCTCGCTGCTGATCGGCTCGCTGGTCGTACTCGCGATCTTCGCGCCGCTGACCGTCATGGCGTACATGCGCCGGGCGTGAGAACCGAACGTCATTACGTCAGGGTCGGTCCGCTCTGCGTAATGACGGTCGGTGGCGCCGCGGGTAGCTCGGCATGTGGATGACCACACATGCGGTCACCCACATGCGCTGTGGCACAGGATCAACAATCGTTCAGTTCCCGGATCATCTCCATGATGCGATCGGCGGATGCCCTTCGACGCAGGCGGCCGACCCGATCCAGCACTTCGGCGACACGGTCGGCGCCGAGCGTCGCCCTGGCGATATCCAGATGCCGCTCCCAACGCATCGAAGGAAAGTCCTGACGGCAGAACACGTTCGGGGCCAATGCGAGCAGTTCCAGGCCGCGTGCGATATCTCGATCGGCGGCAACGAGATAGGAGCCGAGCGCACAGGCGATGGTGCCGATCTGCGGAAGATCTCGGTACTGCGTCAATACCGGCACCGCGCGCTCGGCCAGCTGCGCGGCCAGCGTCGCGCCGGCATCGGCGGCGCCGTAGAGCACTTTCGCATCCAGCGCCGCCGCAGCGAGCGCTAAGGCGCTGAACCCAGGCCCTAGTGCATCGTCCGGCCAGCCGAACAGCTCCAGCGCGCGCTGATAACGAGCGAAACCACCTGTGATGTCGCCGGTAGCCAACGCCACTTCGGCCGAGCTCAGCATGACAACACCGAGCAATCGATTCTGTCCGTCGATCGAGCCGTCCATATCCGCCGCGACCGAAGCGAGGTCGAGTTCATCCAGGGCCTGTTCCAGCTCGCCGCTGCCGACCAGCGAAGCGACCAGCATGCTACGGGTCTCCACAATGTCTTCGTAGGCGCCGAGCCGCTGCAACAGTTCGAGTGCCTGCCGGTAGTGCGCCACTGATTCCGCATACCTGGCGGTCTGACCACAGATCTGGCCGAGGTGCCTGCTCACCATGGCCTGGCTCCAGACGCTGTCGGATCCGAAGCCTGCCAGCGCTTCGGTCGCATCGACAGTCGCACCGTGTACATCGCCAAGGTTCTCCCGAATATTGGCGCGCAGCGTCAGCGCGGTCGCCCTGGTCTCCGGATCGGTGGAGCGAATCGCCTCGGCGATCAATCTGGCGAGTCCGCGCCCATCGGGTCGGCTGAGCATGACCCGGCCGAGGAAACGGCCACTTTCGGTGAGATCGGTGCGACTGCGGAGCAATCGACGCACCTTGGAACGCAACCGGGCGAGTTCACCTACACCTCTGCTGCCGAAAGCGAAATGAATGAAAGTCATCTGATAGGTGATGAGCACAGATTCGGAGTGCGGCCGAGCGGGCCCGGAACCGGCCGGATCCAGTGCGATCACCCGCTCGGCCCAAGCGACTACCTCCAGATGCGAGCCGCGCATCAACCACAACATCGCGACCACAGGGAACACCGTGTACGCCGTTGCCGCGTCCGGTCGTTCGACCGCACAACGCAAGGCCGCGACCAGGTTGTCCAGCTCCGCCGCCACCGAGAGCGCGAGGTGGAGCTGATCACCGGTCCGATATCTGCGCACCGCGTCGGCGGCGTAATCCTCGGCCCATCGCATTATCCGGGTATCGGATAGTTCGGACTCGCCCACGGCGGCCAGTTGCTCTTCACCGAACTCCCGTACCGTCTCCAGCATGCGGTAGCGGGTACCGAGCGCCTCATCGTCGAGCATGGTGAGCAGCGATTGGTTGACCAGGCCGTCGACAGCCGTACCGCCGCCACCCATCATGACCTCGGCAGCAGACAACGTGAAACCCGCCGGGAAACGGCATAGGCGACGCAGTGCCACTTGCTGCTGGTAATCGAGCAGGTGCCAGCTCCAATCGATCACCGCGTGCAGCGTGCGATGCCGATCGGGGGAACTGCGGTCGCCATGGCGCAGCAGCGCGAACCGGTCGGACAACCCCGCGTTGATCTCCTCGACGCTCATAACCCGTACCCGGGCGGCGGCCAGCTCGATGGCCAGCGGAAGCCCGTCCAGGGTGTGACAGAGCTGGTCTACCACAGCTGGATTCAACCGGACGCCGGGTCGCACCGCCCTGGCGCGCGCGGTGAACAGCTCGGTCGCGGGTGAATCCGCCGAGTCGATGGTCAACGGCAGCAACGGATACACGGTCTCCGCGGTGATTTCCAGCGGCGAGCGGCTCGTGGTGAGCACGGTCAGCCTGCTCGCGACGCTGATCAAGTCGGCGACCACTACCGCGACCGCATCGATCAGATGCTCGCAATTGTCCAGGATCAGCACCATCGAGCGCGCCGACACCGCGTCGTGCAGCCTGCGGCGGATATCGCTGGTCTGCCCGGAGCGCAATGTCGCGGAATCGAGGGTCACCTCACGCAGCCCGAGTGTCGCGGCGATCACCGCCTCCACCTCGACTCTGGCCTCGCCGCTTTCTGCGCGCACCGAGGCCAGTTCGACCAGCGCCACCGGACGCGAGCCCGCCACCCGAGCGCCGATCTCATTGGCGACCCTGGTTTTTCCCACCCCGCCTGGCCCGAGCACGGTCACTACCCTTGACTCGGACAACAGGTCGGTGAGCGCGGCCAGATCGGCCACCCGGCCGAGTAGCGCGTTGGGTGCGGCGCGCAGGCCGATCGCCATAGCCTGCGGTTGCGCCGCGGCGATATCATCGTCCGAGCGCACCGGGAAACCGCTGCCGAAGCCGGTAGCAGTGGCCACCGCTACGGCGCCTCCTGGATCGGATCGCGGCACAGTGCCCGTATGGTGCAGCGGCTCCCCCCGCAAGATCGCGGTATGCGTCGCGGTGAGCGCGGGCCCCGGATCGGTGCCGAGTCGCTCGACCAGCCGGGAACGGAAGTCCGCGAAGGAGGCCAACGCTTCGTTGGCCCGGCCTGCCGCGGTGAACAGCCGCATCAGGGTCTGCTGTGCGCATTCGTCCAACGGATCGGCAGCTGCGCGACGATGCGCCACGCGCAACGCACCATCGATATCGCCGCTATCCGCACGCGCGGATAGCTCGATCTCGTCGAGTTCGGCGAGATGCCGCCCGGCAACCGCATGCAGATCGTCGGCCAAGCCGCCTTGGGGCAGATCCGCGCCTGCTTCACCACGCCACAGCGCCCGTGCCCGCTCGACCGCCGCCAGACAACCGGCGAGATCGCCGGTATCACGGCAGCGGCGCGCCAGCCTTATCTGCGCACCGACCGAAGTCACATCGACTTGTTCGGCAGTCAAGGCCAGCCGGTAGCCCGCAGGGCCGATCTCGAGCACTCCCTCCGGCAGCGCTGACCGCAGCCGGGAAACCTGAGTGTGCAGGGCGTTTATCGGCGCCCGTGGCGGCTGTTGCGCCCAGATGTCCTCGATGAGCGCTTGTACACTGCGGCTGCGCCCAGGGCGCAGAGCGAGAGCGGCGAGCAGCAGTCGAGCGCGCGCACCTGGCAACGGGGTCAATACGCCGTCGCGTCGCAGTGCGATCTCGCCCAGCAAGGCCACCACAACCAATTCGCCTGCGGGCGTCGTCAATACTCGACTGTGGCCGGGTGGGCCGCTACGTTCGGAAGACATCCTGTGCTCATGGTAAGCGAGCGAGCCGGGGCGGGCAGACACGGTTTCTTTACCGCGATTGCCGGTGATCGGTCGCATAGGCTGACGCCATGAGTGAGTTCGAGGTGGTCCGTTCGGCCGTCATCACGGCAGAACCCGCGCGAGTGCACGCGCTGATCCATAACTTCCACGAGTGGGTCAAATGGTCGCCATGGGAAAACAGTGATCCACAGATGCAGCGCAGCTATTCCGGTGCGGATTCCGGTGTCGGTGCGTGCTACGCCTGGAGCGGCAACCGCAAGGCCGGGGCAGGCAGCATCGAGATCACCGAAAGCACCCAGCGCAAGATCGAGCTGCGCCTGGAATTCCTGAAGCCCGTCAAGGCCACCAACCAGGTGACCTTCATTCTGGACCCCGTCGAAACCGGTACCGAAGTGACCTGGCAGATGACCGGACAGCGGTCCGGCCTGATGGGATTGATCGGCAAACTCGTACCGATGGATACCTTGATCGGCCGGGACTTCGAGGCCGGACTCGCCCGGCTGCAGGAAGCCGCCACCGCCGAACCGGCCTGATCGGTACACGCGCATTAGGCTGCGGATATGGCTACTGCAGCGCAATGGATCGAGGGCGCGCGTCCGCGCACTCTGCCGAACGCGATCGCCCCCGTCCTCGCCGGTACCGGCGCCGCCATGTCCATCGACGGCGCGGTGTGGTGGAAAGCGATTCTCGCCCTCCTGGTCTCGCTGGCGCTGATCATCGGCGTGAACTACGCCAATGACTACTCCGACGGTATCCGTGGCACCGACGATGTCCGGGTCGGCCCGTTGCGGCTGGTCGGACAACAACTGGCTCCGCCTGCGGCGGTGAAGAGTGCCGCGGTGGCCAGCCTCGCCGTCGGCGCGTTCTTCGGACTGGTACTCGTCGCCACCAGCGCGTGGTGGCTACTGCTCATCGGTGCGGCCTGCCTGGCCGGAGCCTGGTATTACACCGGGGGAAACAAGCCTTATGGCTACAGCGGATTCGGCGAACTCGCGGTATTCGTCTTCTTCGGTCTGATCGGCGTGCTCGGCACCCAATTCGTACAGGCGAACCGAATCGACTGGGTGGGTGCGCTGCTCGCGGTCTCGGTGGGCGCGTTCTCCAGCGCGGTACTCGTCGCGAACAACTTGCGCGATATCCCGACCGATACCACCGCTGGAAAAGTCACGCTCGCTGTGAAACTCGGTGACGCCCGCACCCGCACACTGCACCTCGCCCTGCTCACTGTGCCATTCGTCACGACGCTGGTACTTGTTGTCCGCACCCCGTTGGCGCTGGCAGGCTTGCTCGCCATTCCCCTGGCCGTGCGCGCCAACGCTCCGGTACGTGGCGGCAAAGGCGGTCTGGAGCTGATTCCCGCGCTGCGGGATTCGGGCTTGGCCCTGCTGGTCTGGTCGGCGATCACCGCCCTCGCGCTCGGCCTCGGCTAGCCACGGTCAGCGAATACCCCCGCGCCTAGTCACCGTCGGGAACGAGGACGCCGAGCACCCAGTTGACGATCGAGACGATGACGCCGCCGAGCACCGCTGTCCAGAAACCCTCGACACGCAGACCGTAGTCGGTCAACGCCGTGAGCTCCGCGGTGAGCCACAGCATGAGCGCGTTGACCACGAGCAGGAACAAGCCGAGCGTGACGATCACCAACGGTAGCGAAAGCAGCTTGACGATCGGTTTGACCAGTGCGTTCACCGCGGTGAACACCGCGGCCACGGCGAGCAGGACGACGATCTTCGCGCCATTGCCCTCATCGGGGGTGATGATATCGATTTTGTCGACCCAGACAGCGGCCAGCCAAATCGCCACCGCATTGATGATCAACCGAATCAGGAGCTGCATGGGCCCATGGTAGGCCCGCGAGTGGACATATGTTGCCACACAATGTGAACTGCGCCGATACCTATCCGCTCACCCGTATGGCGCACCAGAGCGCCGGCCGAAGAAAGCTGGGAACCGCTCAGGCTTCCCAGTTTCCGGTCGCGAGGAATTTGTCCAGGATCGCGGCGGGTTCGGCAAGACTCAACCCTTGAGAAGCGACCCACTCGTCATCGAAATAGGTTCCCGCGTAACGATCCCCGCCATCGCAGAGCAACGTGACCACACTTCCGCCGCGGCCTGCGGCGATCATCTCGGCGATGAGGGCGAACACACCCCACAGATTGGTTCCGGTCGACCCGCCGACCCGGCGGCCGAGCCGCGCACTCGCATGCCTGGCGGTGGCGATAGAGGCCGCGTCCGGCACCTCGAGCATGCGGTCGACAACCTGTCCGACGAACGACGGTTCCACCCTTGGCCTGCCGATTCCTTCGATACGCGAGGACATACCGGTCTGATATGACGCATCGCCGAGCTCATAACCACCGTAGAAGGCGGAGTTCTCCGGATCGACCACGGCCAATTTCGTCGCGTGCCTGCGATATCGGATGTAGCGGCCGATGGTGGCACTGGTGCCACCGGTTCCCGCGCCGACAACGATCCATTCCGGCACCGGGTTGGTCTCCAATGCCATCTGCTGGAAAACGGACTCGGCGATGTTGTTGTTGCCACGCCAATCGGTGGCACGTTCGGCGTGGGTGAACTGATCCATGTAGTGACCACCGCATTCGGCTGCCAGCCTGGCCGCCTCGGTGTACATATCCGGCGGGCACCGTACGAAATGACAACGGCCGCCATGTGCCTCGATCAATGCGATCTTCTGCGGGGAAGTACTGGCAGGCATCACCGCGATGAAATCGAGGCCGAGCAGCTTCGCGAAGTACGCCTCACTGACCGCGGTCGAACCGGAAGAAGCCTCAACCACCGTGGTGCCTTCGGTGATCCAGCCATTGCAGATCGCGTACAGGAACAGCGAACGAGCCAAACGGTGCTTGAGACTGCCGGTGATGTGCGTGGACTCGTCCTTGAGGTACAGCTGCACGTTCCACTCGACGGGCAGCGGATAGCGCAGCAGATGGGTATCCGCGCTGCGCTGAGCGTCCGCATCGATCAGCCGCACCGCGTTGTCGACCCAGGCACGCGGTGTGGCGCGATCGCAGGACTTCACGGTGATGCCCGGTCGTCCGGTGGACTCTGCTGGTCGTCACCGCGCAGCCTGGCCCGTAACTGGGCTTTGTCCTGACGGCGGCGCTCGTCGACCAGGGCGATGTCCTCGTTGACCTTGACGCGCAGCCGCTTGAACAAGGTCAGCGAGAGCGGCATCGCGATGATCAGTGCGAACAGCGCCGCGACCACTAGGGGGACGTCCACCGACACCACCTGGGCGACCAACACGATCACCGCGGTAAGCGCGACTATCATTCCCAACCTGGCGACCGTATAAAGCACCAGATTCCGGACCAACCGACGACCTACACCGGCATTTTGCCGTCCCGAACCACTTTCTGGTGGAGTTACCTCACGCACAACCACCAGCCTATGCGAAGCTGTTGCCCACCCCGGTGTACCCCCGAAAACCGAGGGCAGGCGCACATCCGTTTTGTCTATTACCTCCGCTTTACCAACTGTAGATGGTTCGAGTACCTAGGGGTTTCAGTGCGACGATGGCGCCATCTGATGAGGGAACTGTCGAGAACGGAGAGGTTTGCTATGACTGCGATCACCGTCGGCGGCCAGGACACCCTGCTGACTCCAGGCCAGGTTGCGGCCCTGTTCCACGTCGATCCCAAAACCGTGACGCGCTGGGCCCATGCCGGGCGTCTCGGGTCATTGCGCACACCGGGCGGACACCGCCGGTTCCGCGAATCGGAAGTACTCCAACTGCTCGAGTCGCTGACCACCGAGGCGACCGCAAGCTGATCGCAGGGCACGTGGGCCCGACGCACTCGGGCCCACGCTCACTCGTAGGCGAATTTCATGCCTGCGGTGCGCTGGAGTCACGTCCACAGCTACCCTCGTAGGTAGGAGGTGAGCGACGTGACGTACCTGTTGGCACTCATCGCAGTGGTGACAATCGCGGTGTTGTGCTGGAAGGCATTCAGTCCTGAGCGGACTGGGCCCACTGCCCCGCAAGAGCGTTCACCACAGCGCAGACGCGTTATCGGACCCGACGACGACCCGGAGTTTCTCTGGCGGCTATCCCGCCAGCATCGCGACGGCGAGTCCGGTTCCACCGAACGTTGACCCAGCGCGTCCGGCGATTCGCGCGATAATCACGCGCCGGGTGGCATGCGGTGACTCGTGTGCTCCTCGGCGCTTTTATCGCCAACTATCACTCGGCCGTGTCCCGGTCGAGTTCGTCCCGAAGGATCTGCTTTGCCCGTTCCGCAAGGTCGGGTTCGGCGGAGACGATGAGCTATGGCACTACTACGCCTGACTCTTGATGTCCGCTAGGGCGCGGACATCAAGACGGTGCAAGCCCGCGTTCGGCTCAGTTCAGCCCCGCGTAGGAGTGCAACCCGCTGATCACGATGTTGATGATGAACAAGTTGAACAGCATGGCGACGAAACCGGCGATATTGATCCAGGCGGCTTTGGTATCGCGCCAGCCGGAGGTCGCGCGGGCGTGCAAGTAGGCGGCATAGAGGACCCAGGCGATGAAGGAGCAGGTCTCCTTGGGATCCCAGCCCCAGAAGCGGCCCCAGGCGGCCTCGGCCCAGATGGCGCCCAAGATGACGCCCGCACCGAACAGCGGGAAACCGATGATGGTGGCCTTGTACGCCAGGCGGTCCAACGTGCGGGCATCGGGCAGACGCCGGGCGACGAGGCCGAAGATATTGCTCGATTCCTGTCCGTCTGGCTGCCGCAGCCGGTACAGGAACAGTACGCTCGCCACCCCCGCGAACAGGAACACCCCACTACCGACGCTGACGATGGTGACGTGCACCGGTAACCAGAACGACTTCAACGCCGGCACGACCGGCGCGGCGTCGGCATAGAGCACGGTGCCTGCGAGGAACAGCAGGATAAGCACCGGCACCAGCAGGAACACCCACATCGCTCGATACCGGCTGCCACGGAGGAACAGCAGGCCGACGAGCACCGCGGCGGCGGTCGCCATGGTGACGAACTCGTACATGTTCCCCAGCGGGAAGCGCTGGGTCGCGAAGCCACGTAATACGATCGCGGCGATATGCAGCCCGATGGCTACCAGCAACACCGAGAACGCCATATTGCCGAGTCGTTCCGACAGCGGAGGGCGGGTGGATTCAGCGATCCGGCCCGGCGCCTGCGGCGGCACTCCGCCGCCAACCGACACCAATTCACGCTCGACGACCTGACGGCTGCGTGCCGTCGCGTACTGCCAGATCAGCAGCACCAGCACCAGCCCGTACACCACGATCGTCGTCTTGAAGGCGAGATCGCTGTATCTGGCGAAGGTTTCTTCGATCGGCATGGTCACTCTCCCGTGGTTCCAGCGTCCTGCTGCTCGTCGAGCAGGCGCGCGCACAGCCGATCGAACTCGCCGCCCCAACCCGCCTGATCGGTCCTGGCGAGCCCACCCATCTCTACGACAGTGCGTCGTTTATCAACGGTACCGGCTTCACCCTCGTCCCCGGCTGGGTAGGCCCGCACCCAGATCCGCCTGCGCTTGATCAGCAACGAGACCAGCAGACCCGCCATCATCAGCAATGAACTCACCAGCACCCACTGCTGCGCGGGATCGTGCGAAACCTGCAGATTCACGAACTCCTGCGCACCATCGAAGGTGACCTCGGTGCCATTGGGCAGCGTGGTCGACTCACCGGGGCGCAAATTGACTCTGGCCTCCTTGGTCAACCGGCCCTGTTTGATCTGTTCTGGGTCCAGCGCGAACAGCGACTGCGGTTTTCCGGTGTCGAGTCCGGTATCGCCCCGATAGATGTCCACGGCAACAGCTGGATCGTTCATCTCGGGGAACACTGAGGTCAGCAGCGTTCCCTGGAACATAGCGGTGGGTGCGAACAGGCCCTCGATGGCGATCTGGTTCTTACGGCGCTCCGTATCGGTGGCGTACATATCACCGGGAGGGTCGATCCGGAACACACCGCTGGACAAGAAGGTGGAGGCGTCATCGGGGCGCCACTGGATCGTTTCCGTGCGGGTCCGGCCATCGGGAAAGGTGACTGTGAAGGTCGGAGCGTAACCATGGCCCTGCAGGTAGATCCGATCACCTGCGACACGCAGTGGATGATTCACCTGCAGCCGAGTATCGCGCCAGGTGTTGCTGCTCAGGTCCTCGCCCGCCTGGTAGGAGATATCCGCGGTGAACATCTCGGCCTGCCCATTGGGCAGGTAGTCGGCCTTGAAATTTTTGACCCGCACACAGATCGGGGTCATGCCGGTGCCGTCGTTGACGTTGCCTGCCTTGAACGAGTCGAACACGGCGGGCGAAGTGGTGCAGAAACCGGGGCCGTTGTTCGCCAGCACGATGACATTGCCTTCGTAGCCGAACAACTTGCCCAGCGCGATGGCGATCAGCAAACCGACAAGCGCGAGATGGAACACCAGATTGCCGAGTTCGCGGGTATAGCCTTTCTCCGCGGACAGCGCCAGCTCACCTTCGCGGGAACCGGGTCGGACCTCGAGGCGCCAGCCACGCAACTGCGCCCGGGCGTAGTCGATCACTTCGTTCGGTGATTGCGTGACGCGACCCGCGTAATGGTGCGGCAACCTGCCCAAATTGCGCGGCGCCCGCACTGGTGGCGTGCGCAGGGCACGGTAGTGGTCGAAGGTCCTCGGCAAGATACAACCGACCAAGGAGATGAACAGCAGCGCGTAGACAGCCGTGAACCAGAAGCTGGAGAACACGTCGAACAGCTCGAAACGATCCATCCACGGACCGAGCGTCGGCCGGTTGGCGATGTACTGCGCGACCTTCTGCTCGTTGAGACTGCGCTGCGGCAGGAGCGCACCTGGGATCGCGGCCAGCGCGAGCAAGAACAGCAGCACCAAGGCAGTGCGCATACTGGTGAGCCCGCGCCAGGTATTGCGCAGCAACGCCCAAGCCCGGCCCACCGTTGATTGACGCGGCGGCGGCGCGGAAGTTTCGGTCTTCTGCTGGTCGGTCGTGGTCATATCGGTCGCGGTCATATCGGCAAAGTCACCTCGGAGACGAATGCGTCACGCACCCAGGCGATGAACTGCTCCCACATTCCGGTGACCAGCGCGATGCCAACCGTTACGAGCAGCATGCCCCCGATGACCTGGATGATACGGGAATTACGGCGCAGCCAGCCGACCCCGCGCAGCGCACTGGCCGATCCGAAGGCCAGCACGACGAACGGCAGGCCGAGCCCGAGGCAGTAGGCCACGATCAGCACGACACCACGCACCGCTGTCATCCCTTCGGTGCCCGCGGCCACCGCCATGACACCGGAAAGAGTCGGGCCGAGACATGGCGTCCAACCGAGTGCGAAGACCCCGCCGAGCAACGGTGCGCCCATGATGCTGGTGAGCCTGCGCGGGGCCATCCTGGTGTCGCGCTGCAACACGGGCACCAAGCCGATGAACACCAACCCCATCAGAATCGTCACCACGCCACCGACCCGCTGCAACAACTCCCGATTCATATTGAGTGTCTGGATGAACCCGAAGACTGTGGCAGTGGCCAGCACGAAGACCACGGTGAAGCCGGCGACGAACAGCCCGGCCGCACCAGCGACCCGTATCCGTCCGGAGCGTGCCGACGATGCGGCGCTGTCCGGCATCGGTTGGGTGGCGCCTGCCGACCCAGCGGGGACAGCACGGGCTCCGGCGGCTTCCGCGACGGTGGCAGGCGGCGCCTCCGCACCGACCAGTCCGGCGAGATACGACAGATATCCAGGCACCAGCGGCACCACACACGGCGAGGCGAACGACACCAGACCCGCGAGCAGACAGGCGCCGAGCGCCAGCAACAGCGGCCCGGAAGCCGCGGTCTGCTGGAACGACTCACCGACCCCGGCGAGCACTACCACCTGATCTCCTCGTTACGCGGTGTGGTTGGCGCAGGTCTCACACCGATTCCTCCTGTGCGTCCTCGGCTGATCGCCCCGCATCACCGCATAACGACGCCCGTCGCCCTGACACGGTGTGCTCCTGCGCTACCTCGTGCTCGACCGCGTCGACCACGATGAACTCCAGCAGGGAGTCGGCAGCCGCGCTGCGTGGCACGGTGGCGATCCCCGCCCACCGATCATCGACGGCCCATCCACCGCCGACGCGTCGAGGGCCCTGGCGTGGCCTACAGGCACGTGGGTTGCGGGTACGACGGTCGCGATTCACTGAAATTCCTCCTCGGCGATGCGTTCGACCACCGGTTGCAAATCTTCGGCGAGCAGGGACCGCAGGAAGACCGCGGCGACCCGATGGTGCCGATCCAGGACGAGGGTGGTTGGGATGACACTGGTGGGGAAATTGCCGCCGAGCGCGAGCAGAGTGCGCATCGGTGGGTCATAGATGGATGGATAGCCCACCTTGTTGCTGACAACGAAGTCTTGGGCCTTGTCCCGGTTATCGTCGCGGACATTGATGCCGAGGAACTCGACGCCCATATCCTTGGTCGCCTCGTAGACCTGCTCCAGTGCGGGCGCCTCGGCGCGGCACGGACCGCACCACTGGCCCCATGTGTTGAGCACCACGACCTTGCCAGGGTAATCGTCGACCGAGATGGTCTTCTCCGGCCGCATCAGATCCGGACCGAATAGCTCGCCGATAGTGCCACGGGTGGCGGGCGGATCGTAGAAGATGTCGGTCTTGCCTCCGGGCGAGACGAACTCGAAAGTACCGCCAGAAGCCACCGCGTCCGAACCGGTCGAACATCCCGCGAGCGCGACAACCAGTGCCGCGCATACGAGCAGAACCTGCAACCCCCGGCCCGCGCCGGTTGTGCGCGAAGCGAACACGGTGCGGCGGGTCATGCGCCGTGTACCGCTGGATCCGAACCACCCGCGGGCTCGGAGTAGACGATGTCCACGAGGGTGTCCCCCTGGTAGACCAACGAGGTCAACGAGGCGAGCGAACACTGCCGGTTACGCGGGTCGTGCCAGAGCCGCTGCCCCTGGAGGAACCGACGCAACGTCCACACGGGTAGCTGATGTGATACGAGCACCGCCTCACGCCCCGCCGCTTCGACCCTCGCCTTGTTCACCACGGCAAGCATGCGGTGCGCGATCTGTAAGTAGGGCTCCCCCCAGGACGGGGTGAACGGGTCACGCAACTTCCACCAGTGCCGTGGCTTGCGCAGCGCCCCATCACCGACCGAAACGCGCAGGCCCTCGAAGGTGTTACCCGCCTCGATGAGGTTCTCATCGGTATGCACGGCCAGCTGGTGGCGTACGGCGATCGGCTCGGCGGTCTCCTGCGCCCGCTGCAGCGGAGAGGCGATCACCAGCGCGATGTCGTGATCGGCCAACGTCCGGGCAACCGCACCCGCTTGCGCCCGACCCGTTACCGAAAGGCTGAAACCGGGCAAACGACCGTAGAGAATGCCGTTGGGATTGTGTACTTCGCCGTGTCGCAGCACGTGCACGATCGTCTCGACCGCCGTGGTACCACCACCGCGCGACCGGTCGCCGGCCCCGGTCCGGTGACCGGCGGACTCGACCGATTCGGCGTGCTCACCGGAGGAGACCTCGTCGGCGGCCGAAACGGCGCCACGCTCCTCGCCCGCGGCGGTGAGCTGCGCGGCCGCCGCTGCGAAGTGCGCCCCCGCATCGACCACACTCGATACCGTGGTCTCGGCGTCATCGGTCTCGATACCGGTGTTTTCACTGTCGATGGACACGGACTCGAGCGCGGCGGCGGCGAACTGTTCCCCGGCATCGATCACAGTCGCCTCCGTAGTATCGACCTGCGCAGTATCAGCCTCCGCGATGGCATCGGAATCAGCGGAATCGATACCCGCGTCGGCGGAATCGGGGTCAGCGGCATTCGGGTCGGCAGCGACCGCTTCGGCGGTAGCGCCAGTGGGCTTGGCTAGCTCGAGCCGGTCGGCATCGGGCTGATCGAGATCGAAGCTCACGCGCGGGATCCTTCGGGGGTGGCGGCCGCCGCCGCGTGCGCGGCAGCGGGCAGGGCGGCAGCGATACGGTCGAATGCATTCTCATCGAGCGCGGCGGAGACGAACCATGCCTCGAACGCGCTCGGTGGCGCGTACACGCCATCGCGGAGCAAAGCATGGAAAAACGCTGGGTAGCGCCAAGTCTCGCTTGCCTTGGCGGCGGCATAGCCGGTGACCGGGCGTTCGGTGAAGAACACGCTCACCATATTGCCCGCGAACTGAACCTGATGCCCCACCCCCGCGGCGGTCAGTGCCGCGCTGAGCATATCGCCGAGCCGTTCGGCATTGCGATCCAGTGCGGCATAGACCTGCTCATCGGCCGCTCGCAGGGTGGCCAGGCCCGCTGCCACTGCCACCGGATTACCCGACAAGGTGCCCGCTTGATAGACCGGCCCGAGCGGGGCGAGGTGGTTCATGATGTCGGCGCGCCCGCCGAACGCGGCGGCGGGCAGCCCACCGCTCATCACCTTGCCGAAGGTGTACAGATCACCCGCAACGCCGTCCCGGCCGAACCAGCCCGCACGGCTGACCCGGAATCCGGTCATCACCTCGTCCATGATCAGCAGTGCGCCGTGCTCGGCGGTCAGCGCGCGCAAGCCTGCGTTGAACCCGGGCAGCGGGGCGACCGCACCCATGTTGCCTGCCGCGGCTTCGGTGATCACGCACGCGATCTGGCCAGGGTTCGCGGCGAATGCGGCGGTAACCGCATCCAGGTCGTTATAGGGCAGCACAATGGTGTCGGCCGCTTGTGCGCCGGTCACACCCGGCGAGGTCGGCAATCCTAGTGTGGCCACGCCGGAGCCCGCGTCGGCGAGCAGCGCGTCCACGTGGCCGTGATAACAACCGGCGAATTTGATGATCTTGCTACGCCCGGTGTAGCCGCGGGCCAGCCGGACCGCGCTCATAGTGGCCTCGGTTCCCGAGTTCACCAAGCGCACCCGTTCCACCGGCTCGACTCGCTGTACGATCGCTTCGGCCAGTTCGATCTCGGCCTCGGTCGGCGCACCGAACGACAGTCCGCCGCCCGCCACCCGCTGTACCGCCTCGACGACCGCAGGGTGTGCGTGTCCGAGAATCATCGGACCCCAGGAACAGACCAGATCGACATAGTGGTTGCCATCGGCATCGATGAGCGTGTACCCATCGGCCGAGGCGATGAACCTCGGCGTACCGCCGACGGATCGGAAAGCTCGCACCGGCGAGTTGACGCCACCGGGGATTACCGAACTTGCCCGGTCGAAGAGCTGGGTGGAAACCGACACCGCCGTACCGGCCACACGTGGAGAAGAACTCACGTGCTCCAGTGTCTCAGCCCACGGGAAATAGCTCGACGACAGGGTATAACGCAGTGATGTATGCCGCATCCGACGGGCAACACGCCGAAGTGGCGGTTAGCGCGGATTTCGATGGCTGAGCAGTTGCCAGTGCGTAGTGTCGGGGATATCACCTATCGGCCGGGAGGGTCTGTATGCGGATCGGCATCATCAGTGCGCTTGCCGCGGGCGCCGCCAGCACGGTGGCATTCGGCACCGGTTCCGCCCACGCGGAGCCGCTCGATCAACTCGGGCAGGGACGTATCGGCATTCACCTGGACCACAACGCGACCACCACATTGGCCGATGGACCGATTCCCGCCGTGATCACCATGGTCATTCCGCCCAATCGAATCGGCGCCGGACTGAAGGACGACTCCGCGATCTACCGGGACGAATACGGTGCGGTGCACGCCTCGTTGCGCCAAGTAGTACTGGAAGCGGCCAACCGTCCGGATGGGACGGTCACCGTCTACCTGAATGCGCCCGGCACTCGCGACGGGCGCATACTCGACATCTACCAGCACTGGAACTGAGCAGGCGACAGCACGCTCCCGCGCTCAGGTATACATGCAGGGCACCTGTGCCGACATGGTGTGCAGCAGGCACATGAACGAGTTGTACGCGCCCGCCGAGCCCGATTCCGGCGCGTAGCTCGGCCCGTCGATAACGGCTGGAGCCGCAGGCGGCAGGCCGGGATCGGCATTGGCCTGCACGGCCGGAGCCCCAAGGGCCGCCGCGGCCAACACGATACAAATCTTCACGGTAAACCGGTTCATCAGGCACTTCTTTCATCGACGCGTATTCCGAATGCAGCCGAAATACTAGTGGCCACAGCAGAATTCCTGGCGAAGATCACTAAAAGAGCACTATCGGCGATAGCACGCCCGTACCGGCAACGGCGCGTACGGTAACGATGCAAATAGAAGACGACCGCGGTTTACGCGGTCAACCGAGCACAGCCTGCGAAACCAGCGCTCAGCGCTCGGTCCGTACCTGACCACGGATACCACGTACAAGCCGGGCCGTTGTGTCGATCGCGAGCAGCCCGGCAGCCGCGACAAGTACCGCGGCCAGCAGTTGCCATGGCGCGGCATAACGGGTCGCGGTGAACCCAGGTACATCACCGGAAGGCCGGAAGGTGGTGGTGTGCACACTGTTCCGCCAGCACAGCACCGCTCCGACCAAAGCAAGCGCGATCAGATCCAATTCGACGAACACCGCGATGAGCCAGCGCTTCAACGGTCCGCTCCGTTCTCACTGCGGGATATGGCTTCGGTCAATGCCTCCCGTAACGCCCGGTGGTCCTTGGCCCACGCCTGCACCGTGGCTCCATCGGCCAGCCGCAATCCGATACCCGTACGGCGACGCGGTACACCAGTCAATTCGCCGAGCGCCCTGGCCGATTCCCACGGTTCCTCACGGCGAGAGTGTTCGTCCCGTTCCGGGAAGACCTCGGCGATCGAATTCAGCGATAACGACTCCGTCCCCGAGCGCAACGCTGTCGGAGTCAGTTCGACACTGATATGTCGCTTACCCGCGACCACTTGTAAGGCGACGAAACCCGCGATCAGTGCGGCACAGAACGTCAGCGCGAACCAGTGCGCGGTTCCTTCGGTACCGAGTTCGAAGGCAAGAATGGCCGCGCACAGGATCGGACCATAAGACACCGCACGCCAACGGGCGCCCGGTTCGGCGAACAGGATGGCCTCGTCGGTCACGCCGAGGCCGGCACCGCGGGATACGGCGAAAGCACAGGAAACGCGATCAGTGCGTCGAGCTGGGCAGCAACAGCACAGCGATGGTCAGCACCGCGAACAGGATGAGCAGAGTCCATACGGCCAGATCTCGCCGAATGCTGTGCGGCTGCTGGATCACCACTCGCATCGTTGCCTCCGATCATCCAGAGCCCTCTGCCTATTTTCCGCACGCAACGCACGATCAGATATGACAAACGACTGCCGGTTTCCATGTCCACTGTGACAACCCTCACCATACATGCCGAATCGCCCCGGACAAACTGAAAACCTGTTCCAACTCTGGTTCAGCGCCCGCCCAGCTGAAAGTACGCAGTGGACTCCGCGCGATGAGCCAGATAGATCGCGCCGATCGCGAGTACGGCTTGTACGATCGAGGCACCACCGGCCACCAGCGAGGCCATTCCGGTCACCTCATCGATCGCCAGCAGCGAACCGAACCCGGCCAGCACAGCCCACACACCCAATACCGTCAGCACGGTCCGCGCCCATGGCTTGCCTCGGCCGAACTGGTGCACGATCACCAGCACGAGCGCCGAGAAACCCAGCCCGGCCAGCACGATGACCACGTACACCAACGCCACCGCCAGTTCGGCGCCAGCCATGCTGACCTCCGAGCCCTGCTCACGGGCCCGCTCGAGCACCTCCTCGGCGAAGGTATGCCGCTGCGGCAGCGCGGCGATGACCGATGCTAACAACTGCACAACGCCGAAACAGATGACACCCCACCATAATTGCCGTGCGGTACCCACATCTTCCGGCATCGGAGCCCGGCCGGGTCGAGCATCCGATGGTCGCACCATGTTCGTCACGACAGCCAGTGCGCGACCTCGGTCGCCCAGTAGGTGAGCACGATATCCGCGCCTGCCCGCCGGATGCCGAGTATTGATTCGAGAATGGCGCCGCGGCGATCGATCCACCCCCGCTCAGCTGCCGCCGTGATCATCGCGTACTCACCGGAGATCTGATAGGCGGCGACCGGGACAGTCGATCGATCGGCGACATCGCGCAGAATATCCAGGTACGACATCGCCGGCTTCACCATGACGATATCCGCGCCCTCGGCCAGATCCAGTTCCAGTTCGCGGATCGCCTCGCGACGATTGGCCGGGTCCTGCTGATAAGTACGCCGATCACCGTTCAACGAGGAACCAACGGCCTCACGGAACGGGCCGTAGAACGCCGAGGCATATTTCGCGGAGTAGGCCAGGATGCCGATGTCGGTGCGCCCCACCGCGTCCAGCCCGCGCCGGATCGCACCTACCTGTCCGTCCATCATGCCGCTGGTACCGAGCAGATCGGCGCCGGCATCGGCCTGGGCGAGCGCCATCTCGACATAACGGTCGAGAGTCGCGTCGTTGTCGACAGAACCATCGGCGGCGAGCACACCGCAGTGACCGTGGTCGGTGAACTCGTCCAAGCAGGTGTCTGCCATGAGCACGGTCGAATCGCCTACTTCATCGGCGAGCGCGCGCAGACCTCGATTGAGTATGCCCTGCGGGTCATCCGCTCGGCTGCCGACGGCGTCCTTGTCCTCCGGGCGGGGTACACCGAACAGCATGATCCCACCGACACCAGCGGTTACCGCTTCGACAGCCGTTTTGCGCAGTGAATCGAGCGAATGCTGTGTAACTCCTGGCATCGAACTGATCGGGCGCGGCTCTTCCAGACCGTCGGCCACGAACATCGGCAATACCAGTTGCCTTGGTTGCAGGGTTGTCTCAGCCACGAGTCGACGCAAGGCCGGGGTCCGGCGCAATCGCCGCGGGCGGTCCATTCCGGTCATGAACCGCACGATACGCCCGGTCCGATCGGTCGTCGCAAGCAGTACTGGTGCACCGAATCCGCTCTGGACAACCCGGTCCGCACCGCCACCGCCACACGCTTCGGCATGCAACGACCCCGATCACGATCCGAGCATCCGACAACGGGGGTGAGCAACCGACGGCCGGTATGTGGAGCGGATGAACTCCGTCGGATAACAGTGTGTGCAATATCACCCGTGGCGAAGTTCGGCGGGTAATACTTCGACTAGGCGAGACCCCTTGGGGGATAGCATGCCCGATCCGCATATCGATATCTCGCTGGCCACAGCCGCCGACTTCGAATCATGGGTGGCGGTACTGCTGGCGGACTGGTGGCCGACACTGACCGGCGATCTGCCACCACCCGCGACCCTCCGGAGAGAGTGGCACACCGCCGACACCACAGGGCAGAACTTCCAGGTAGAACTTCTCGCCGAGCAGCACACCGAGCCGCGAGTGCTGCCGAGCGCACACGCTGCCTTCACCACGCTCGGCATCCGGACCGATGAACGCGAATGGGCGGACAGTTGTGGCACACACCTGCTGGGCAGCACCGCAAATTCCGCTGTCGAGTTGTGGTTCTCCGATACCGAGCACTCCGTTTTCGTGCGGCTGCGCAGCCGCACCTGCCAGGTGGTTCCAGAGGCGGGCCTGCGACTGCTCGCCGGGGCCGAAGCGACTCTGCCGTTCCCGAACACCATGACAGGACCGCTGGATGTGCGCGTGGCCCGCAACAGCGCCCGGCATCTGCTCGCCGAGCACAGTGCACGGCATGCTCCTCCGGACGACCCCATGCAACTGGGCCCCCCGGAGCGGGTTACCGACATCGGCTGGGCCTTCATTTTCCCGTGGTCGACCGTGTCCTGGTATACCGGCGGCGCGGTGCCCATGCTCCCGCCGGGTAGCCGGGGACCGATCGTCGTGGTGAAGGACACCGGGCATGCCTGGTTACTGGACAGCCTCGGTAACTACGACGCACAACTGACCGCCTACGCGCGTGAATACGGCTATCCGACCCCAGTAGGGGGGTCACGCTGATCGGATAGCGCGATTTCTGCGCCCTTTGTCCAGCAGAAGTGTCGGTACCGCACGGTAGAATCGAAGATATGTTCGAGGGGTCGGCTACCCCTGGTCGTCACGGGAGGGATGCCAGTGCGCACACCACACACCGTTCTCATCGATCACCCCTACACCCCCGTGCAGAAGCGTCCGCTGCCGCCGGGCCGTCCCCGGGCGTGGTACATCATGCACAACCGGCAACTGAAGGCGATGCGGTTGGCGATCGCTCTGCTCGACTCGGGCGTCTACGCACCGAGCTACGCGACGAATAAACGGATCAGGCATACCGCCGAGGCAATCGGCGTCCGGCCACCCTCCGACGCCACCTGTGCGCTGGTTCGCACGCTGATGCGCAAGCGGTACTGAGCCTCTCCTTCGGGTGGTACTCGACGCCGCGTACCACCCGAAACCCCGACGGATCAGCGGCTACGGCGGCTCTTCTTGCGCGGCGGCGGCAACAGTCCCTCGGCACGCAGGCGAGCCGCGTGCTCGGCCAATGCCTCGACCAGAGGACCGACCTGGGCCACCTCCGGCTGCACGTCCACCCGGAGACCGAACTCGATGGCCGTTTCCGCGGTCTTGGGACCGATGCAGGCAACGATCGTGCGCGCATGCGGCTTGCCCGCGATACCCACCAGATTGCGCACCGTGGAGGACGAAGTGAACAGGACCGCGTCGAACCCGCCGGTCTTGATCATCTCGCGCGTCTCCGCGGGCGGCGGTGAGGCGCGCACCGTGCGGTAGGCCGTCACATCGTCGATCTCCCAGCCACGGTCGCGCAGCCCCTCGGCCAACGTCTCGGTGGCGATATCCGCGCGGGGTAACAGCACCCGGTTCACCGGGTCGAAAACATCGTCATAAGGCGGGAAGTCGGCCAGCAATCCCTCTGAGGACTGTTCCCCGCTCGGCACCAGCTCGGGGTTGATGCCGAACGAGCGCACCTTGTCCGCGGTGGCCTCACCGACACAAGCGATCTTCACACCGGAGAATGCCCGCGCGTCCAGGCCGAACTCGGCGAACTTCTCCCACACCGCGCGCACCGCGTTGGTCGAAGTGAACACCACCCACTGGTAACGACCATCGACCAGGCCTTTGACCGCGCGCTCCATCTGGGCCGGGCTACGTGGCGGCTCGACCGCGATGGTGGGGACTTCCATCGGAATGGCACCATGCGTGACCAGACGCTCGCTCATCTCGGCAGCCTGGTCCTTGGTGCGCGGCACGAGCACAGTCCAGCCGTACAGCGCACGCGACTCCCACCACGACATCTTCGCCCGGTGCCCGACCACCTTGCCGATGGTGACCACCAGCGGACCGACCAACTCCGATGCCGCGCTGTTCAACGTAGCCAGGGTGGCCTCGATGGTGCGCTGCTGGCGGGTGGTACCGCGCACGGTCACCGCGACCGGAGTCTGTGGCGCCATACCATGCTCGACCAACGCACTCGCGGTCTCGGCCAGATGCCCGGATGTCGCGTGCAGTACGAGCGGACCCGGCGCGGCGGCCAATGCGGCCCAGTCGACCTCACCGCGTACATCGGCCTCGGTGTGTCCGGAGCCGAGCGCGATGCCCGCATAACTGGGTACCGCCGAACCGTTGGGCAGACCGGGCAGCACCTCGAAGACCATATGTGACCGGGTGACGGCATTGACCTCGGCGATCACCGAGTCGGTCGTCAGCGGATCACCCGCGACAACACGGACCACATTGTGCCCGGCACGCGCCTCCGCGATCAGCGTCTTGGCCACCTCGGCTGGTTCACCGAGCGCGGGCCGCACATCGACCGGGCGTTCACCGTCGGGGCCTGGCTCTACTTCGGTACCGATCAGAGCGAGCACGCCTTTGTCGACATCGGGGTCGGTGAACGCCAAGGTCGCCCGCCCGATCGCCGCACGGGCCCGCACCGTGAGCAACGCCGGGTCACCTGGACCCGATCCGACGAAAAGAATCCGGCCTGGGTTCTTCTTCGTAACTCGGCTCATGACGCGTCCTTTCCGGCACGAGCGGGCCCCTGCGTGGTCACGCTGCACTGCCTCCTCCGAGCCTGACCGCTCATGCCTGCACCTCGCTAGCGCCCGGCTCGGGCAGGTCCGAAGGCTTGGCGCCTGTGGTTCGCTCGATGCGCTCGCTCATTGGCTGTTCTCCATTGGACTGGGATTGGTCGAGTCTGTCGCGGGCGAAGTCGTCGCCTCGCTGGGTGAACCATCGTCCGGTTCGATGACGAGTAGCTCGCGTGCGCCCAGGTCGAGTAACTCACGGGCCAGCGAACGACCGAGTTCCGCCGCGTCCGCGGGGGCGCCGATCACCGAAGCACGCAAGACATCGGATCCGTCGATGGCTGCCGCACACGCCCGCAGCGATAGCTCATCCACGACTCGCCCTTCGTCGTCGAGCGACTCGACCACCTCAGCGAGCGCACCGATCGGAGCGGTACAGCCTGCCTCCAGCTCGGCCAGCAGTGACCGCTCGGCCAGTACCGTCGCTCGGGCAACCGGATCGTCCAAGCCGGCCAAGATCTGCACAAGGGCAGCGTCATCGCTACGACATTCCACCGCTAGCGCACCTTGGGCAGGAGCGGGCAGCATCTGCACCGGTTCCAGCGCCTCGGTAACCTCGTCCAACCGCTCGATACGAGCCAAACCGGCCCTGGCCACCACAACGGCGTCCAGTTCTCCCTCGTGGACCTTGCGTATCCGGGTATCCAGGTTGCCGCGCAGCGGGACGACATCCAGACCGAGACCGAGCGCCCGTAACTGCGCCATCCGACGCGGCGCCGAGGTGCCGATCTTGGCGCCTACCGGCAATTCACCGAGCACCGCGCCGTCGCGCGCGACCAAGGCATCCCGCGGATCTTCCCTTGCCGGGATAGCGGCGATGGTGAAGCGTGGGTCCGGCGCAGTCGGCAGATCCTTGTAGGAGTGCACCGCGATATCGATGGCACCAGCGGCCAGCTCATCGCGCAACGCGGTGGTGAACACACCGACGCCGATCTTCTGCACGGGGTCCGCGGACAGATCACCGGCGGATTTGACGATGACCAGCTCGGCCGGGTGCCCCGCCGCGATCAGCGCATCCCGCACCGTACCCGCCTGGGTCAGCGCTAGCAGACTCCCCCTGGTGCCGATTCGCCACGGCGAGCGCGTCCCATCGGTAGCCGCTTCGCCTGCTCGGTACACCATGGTCATGTTGTCTGCCCCTGTTCCTCGCCGCGGTGTCCCACGGTGAAATCGTCGGCCAGCGTGATCTTTTTTCCGTCGGCCGATACGATTTCGGCATGCTCGCCGCTGAGCGCGGTGAGCTCCATCGGTGCGGCCACCGCTTGCGCGGCACCAGGTTTCAATTCGAACAGCTCGCGCAATGCCTCGGCATAACTGTCGCCACCCGGTGTGGACGCCAGCTGTTTGACCCGTACCGTCGGTGCGTGCAGCAGCTTGTCGACCACTCGGCGCACCGTGCGCGCCACCTCGTCACGTTCCGGATCGGCGAGCCCGGGTAGCCGCGAATCCAGGCGGAGCAATTCCGCCTCGACCACCTCGGCCGCCCGCTGTCGCAGCGCGGCGACCGTCGGAGTGACCTCAGCCATCCGCTGGCCGGCAAAGTATTTGGTCAGCTCTTCGGCGATGATCGAACGAGCGGCCACGGTATCGGTGGCCGCGGCGCCCGCCGCGGGATCACGCTGCAGTGTCTCGATATCGACGAGCGCGACACCGGGGAGTCCGGCCACCGTGTGCTCGACATCACGGGGCAGGCCAAGATCGCAGAACACCAGAGGTCTTTCCACCGCGGCGGATTCCTTGTCGCGCTCGCGTTCGGTGAGCGCGCGATAGGTGTCGGCGAGGGTAATGACCGCACCGACAGCACCGGTGCAGGTGACCACCACATCGGCTTCCGCCAATGCCTGGGTGAGCCTGGACAATTCCCTCGCATCCGATGTGACGCCATAGGTGCCCGCGGTCTCGGCGAGCCGGTGTGCCCGCTCGATGGTGCGGTTCACCACGATGATCCGCTCGATCCCGGCGCGCGAAAGATGCGCGACCGCAAGGCCACCCATCGCACCAGCGCCGACCACCGCGGCAGTCCGGCCTGCCAATGGCCCGAGCACCTGCTGTGCCCGATCCAGTGCTACCGACACCACCGAGGCACCCGCGCGATCGATACCGGTTTCGGCATGCACTCGCTTACCGACCCGCAATGCGTGCTGCGCCAGCTCGTGCAAGGTTCGTCCGACCGCCTGCTGTGCATCGGCGGCGGCGTAGGCGCCACGGATCTGGCTGAGCACCTGCTGCTCGCCGATCACCATCGAGTCCAGACCGCTGGCCACCGCGAACAGATGCTCGGTAGCGGCCTCGGAATAACGGACGTAGGCGTGCTTGGTCAGCTCGGCCAATGGCAGCTGGGAGTGCTTGGTCAGCAGATCGCTGATCTCGGCGAGACCACCGTGGAAGGCGTCGACCACCGCGTAGATCTCCACCCGGTTGCAGGTGGAAACGATCATGGCTTCGGACACCCGGCCCGAGGCGAGTAAGCGATCGATCAGCTTCGGCCTATCGGTATCGGTGATGGCTACTTTCTCCAGCACCGATACCGGAGCGCTGCGGTGCGATATGCCGACGAGGAGAACACTCATGGTGTAACCACCGATCCCTTGCTACTTGGCTCCGTTGCCGTATGCGAAGTCGCCGAGTTCTGGAGCGCCGGATGCGGCGCGGGCAGACAGTGGGCGATGTGACCAGGCCCAGCGTGCGCGACCTCCGGCAGTGGCGCCTGCTCCGCATTGCGTACCCGCTCGAACGACAGCATCTGCATTTCGACAGCCAGATCCACCCGACGCACCTCGACCGTCGCCGGCGCGATCAACTCACACGGGGCGAAGCTCAGAATAGATTGCAATCCGGCGGCGACGAGCCGGTCGCATACTTCTTGGGCCGCGGCTTCCGGAACAGCGATGACCGCGATGGTCGGCTTCAACTCGGCGACCGCGGCGGCCAGCTCGGCGACAGCACGCACCACAAGACCGGCGACCGGCATACCGATGACTTCGGGGTGGCTGTCGAACATGCCGACCACGGTGAAACCGCGCCGTCGAAACCCGCCGTAGCCGACCAGCGCCCGGCCCAGATTTCCCGCACCGACCAGCACCACACGATGTCCCTGCGCCAGACCGAGCACACTCTCGATACGAGAGCGCAACTTGGCCACGTCATAACCGACGCCACGAACGCCGTTGGGGCCGAGGAACGACAAGTCCTTGCGTAATTTCGCCGAATTGACACCCGCCGCGACAGCCAGTTCCTCGCTCGATACGATGGCAACATCGTCATCGGCCAATACAGCGAGGACACGAAGATAGGTAGCCAGTCGCGCGACCGTGGCCTGCGGGATTTCCTTCTGCAGAGCCCTGCCGGAGACGCCACTCGGCGCCTCATGCTGCTCTGTCACGTCTTCGGCTCCTCGTCCCGGCCTTTCGGGCAACCGGTTCGTCGCTCGACCCACTGACCCGGGGCGGACCGGTGCCGTAGTGTCGAAGTTTCGGATTTCGGGGCGGACCCGCAGGCCTCGGCGTGCGGGTCGCGTGCCACCACCGTAACTGCTTGTGAAGCCCTGCACAAAGTCGGTGAAATTGGCCTCATTTTCCGCCGCGACCAGCACAGCGACCAACCCGCGCCGAGATAAGCATGCCGCAGCGCCGCTCAGTGCAGCAGATCCGCGCGCAATCGTCGTTCATCGACATCGAAATAGCTGTGCTCACGACCGTCCAACAGGACGACAGGAAGCCGATCGCCGTACTCCGCGCGCAGGCCAGGGTCGGTCGCGGCGGCGACATCGACATCGATGGTCCCCGGTTCGATACCGAATTCCGCGCAGATTACGCGCAGCTGCTCCAGCGCCGTCGCGCATAGGCCGCAGCCCGCCCGAGTAAGCAATATCACCGAATGCGTGGGAGTGGTCATGGCGGATATTACATCGAGGTCCAGACCCTCTCCGCGAGCCGGTACCCCGCACACAGTTGTGTCGCACACCGACTTATGCGGTGACTGCCACCCGATCCGACTAGTGTTGACATGGTTCGTGCGAAGGGCGGAGGTACGGGTGCCGGAACGATCGAAGTTGGTGAGAACCGGATTCATCGCAGGACGCTTCGGTGAGTTTCCGGTGCGATGGAACCTGAGCCAGATGGGCCAGGGGCTGCAGGACCAGCTCGCCCGCATCTCGCGTAGTCCTTTCGGCCCGAGCGAAGAGGAATTACGCGCCAACCTGGCCGGTGAGGCGAGCGCGGATGCCGCGCTGACGCTGCACGACGCGGAACTGGCTGCGGGCGAACCGGATACCACGTACCCGGAAATACCACGAGATCTGACCGCTGCGGCATTCTTCGATGTGGACAACACCATGGTGCAGGGTGCGTCGATCGTGCATTTCGCCCGCGGCCTGGCTGCGCGTAAGTACTTCAAGACCTCCGATCTGCTGGATGTCGCCTGGAAACAAGTGAAGTTCCGGGTCACCGGCAGAGAGAGCAGCACCGATATGGCCAGCGGCAAAGAAAAAGCACTGGCATTCATCGCTGGGCGCTCGACCGCCGAGTTGGCCGCGCTCGGCGAGGAAATCTACGACGAGATCATCGCCGATAAAATCTGGCCGGGCACCCGTGCACTGGCGCAGATGCACCTGGACGCGGGCCAGCAAGTATGGCTGGTGACCGCGACACCAGTAGAGCTGGCCCAGGTGATCGCCAAGCGGCTCGGGTTGACCGGCGCGCTCGGCACCGTCGCCGAGAGCACGGACGGGAAATTCACCGGCCGCTTGGTAGGCGACATCCTGCACGGCCTAGGCAAAGCACACGCGGTGCGCACACTCGCGATTCGCGAAGGCCTGAACCTCAGGCGATGCACCGCGTATTCCGACAGCCACAACGATGTGCCGATGCTTTCGCTGGTCGGTACCGCGGTGGCGATCAATCCGGATTCGGATCTCCGTGAAGTAGCCAAGAATCGCGGCTGGGAGATCCGCGACTTCCGCACCGGACGCAAAGCAGCCAAAATCGGCGTACCTACCGCCCTCGCCCTAGGCGCGGCAGGCGGCGCCGTCGCCGCCGCAGTCACCCGCCACCGCGACAGCGCCTAACCGCCGAAACAGCGCCCAACCAAAACAGGGCCCCAACCGAGACAAAGTCCAACCACAACAACGCTCACCCGAAACAAAACCACCCGATCCCCACCCATCCAGCCCCGCCCAGCGCGAGTCTTACGAGCGCGTTCGCGGCCCGGCTTGCGTCCGAGCGGCCGAAGCGCATGCGCCGCAGGCGCGAGTCTCGGCCGCTCGGACGCAAGCCCTCCAGGGGCCGCGAACCCGCCGCGCCCGCGCGGCCGACAACACAGCTCAACCCATGAAAACGTTGCGGCGCTTGGTGAGCAGTTTGTAGAGCGTCTGCTGGATGGTTTCGCGCACCTGGTCGGTGACCTCGAACATGGTCATCGGGTCATCGGCCGCTTCCGGTTCGTAGGCGTTGGTCTGGATGGGGGCACCGAACTCGATGTACCACTTCGAGGGCAGCGGCAGCGCCCCGAGCGCGCCGAGATGCGGGAACAGCGGCGTCACCGGAAAGTACGGCATCCCGAGTAGTCGGGCCAGCGGCTTGATGTCGGCGAGCTTCGGGTAGATCTCCTCGGAGCCGACGATGGAGCACGGGATGATCGGTACGCCGGTACGTACCGCCGCGGCAACGAAACCGCCGCGGCCGAAACGCTGCAGTTTGTAGCGGTCGGTGTACTTTTTGCCGACGCCTTTGAAGCCTTCGGGGAACACGCCGGTCAGCTCACCGGAGCGCAACAGTCGCTCGGCGTCTTCCGGGCAGGCCAGAGTGTGTCCGGCCCGGCGGGCCAGTACGCCGAGTACCGGCACCTCGAACATCAGGTCGGCGGCGAGCAAGCGCACCAAGCGTTCTTTGGGGTGGCGGTCGTGCACGGCCACTTGCAGCATCAAGCCATCCATCGGCACGGTGCCCGCGTGGTTCGACACGATGAGGGCCCCGCCTGTTTCCGGGATGTTCTCCATCCCGTTGACCTCCACCCGGAACCACAGATCTGACAGCGGGCGCAGTGCGGGCAGGAAAACCGAGGAGAGGAAATGTTCGTCGAAACCGAACTCATCGACTTGGTAATCGCCTGCGAGCCTGCGCCGTGCGAAATCGGCGGTCTTGCTGATCCGTTTGCCCAGCGCACCGCGCACCATTTCCGACAGCGACGGCGGTGGGGATGGCTCCACCGCTGCCCGTCGCTCCAGGAGCGATGTCACCGGTCTCGGGGTGGGCAAGCTCCGCTGGGCGGGCCGATGGCGCGCCTCTAGCTGGGAGTCGTGCAGTTGGATGACCTTTGCTACGTCACTCATTGATGTGCTCCCGTACCGGCCCCGAGCAGGCCGAGCAGTTTGTGTTCTGCGGCGTCGATCCATGCGGGATCGACCACGGGCCGCAACGCTGCGCCCCCGATGAAATCGTCGAACGCCTGCACCGTTGTCCAGCGTGGCTCGAACCCGAGTTCGGCACGCATCCGTGTGGTGTCGAGGCCACAACCGAAGTGGAAATAGTCGAGTTGCTCTGTGGAGAACTGGTGCATCACCGGGCCCATCAGCAGCCGCCCCGCGGTACGGAACAGCGTGAAGGGCAGTGGTAATTCGATCCGGCCCGCCCGCCTGACCGCTTGCGACAGTGTCAGCGCGCCGTCGCCCGCGATGTTGTACGTGCCGCTCGCCGCGGTCTGTGCCGCCGCGGTCAAGGCCGCTACCGCGTCTTCTTCGTGCAGCAGCTGTATCCGGGCGTCCCGGCCGAATACGGTGGGTGCTATCGGCCAACCGAAATATTGCGTTCCGTGTGCGGCCAATCGAGGCCCCACGATCGGAGCGAATCGGAGAATTGACGTGGCGATATCGGGACGCCTCCGGGCGAGCCCTCGAACATAACCCTCGATCTCGATCATATCGTGGGCGAACCCGCCACGCGGCGGCCTGCGTGCGCTCATTTCCTCGCTGAATTTCGCGGGGTCCTTCGCACTGCACCCATATACCGCCGATGAGGAACGCAGCACGACTCGCCGCACCGATGGCGCCTTCTGACACACCGCGAACAGCTGCATCGCACCGAGGACGTTGTGATCCTTCATCACCGTCCGTCCGCCACCGGCAGGTGGACGCGACATCACCGCCGCATGCACCACGGTATCCACGCCACCACCATCGATTACTTTACGAATCAATGGGTTTCGGATATCCGCGCGGACGAACTCGGCACGACCTATGCGCCGCAACGCCTCCCTGCCCGGCGTCATCGTATCTACGGCGAGAATGCGTTCGATCCCGGGATCCTGGGCCAGCCGAGAGACAACTGTGCCGCCGAAGTATCTGCTGGCTCCAGTGACCAGTACGACCCTCGGCACATGCCCTTCCCGACCCTCAGAAACCACGGCACCCGCTTCCCGTTGCCAGCCGCCAGAGCGTTTATTCCCAGCCCCTAGCGTAGCGGTTGTCTACCCGATCACCGGGATTATTAACCAGGATCTAACGATGACTTCAGTCACGTGATTGAGCGGAAGATTTCAAAATTTGAAATTTCACAAAAAAGGGTCCGTCACCAATTGGTGACGGACCCTTTCGGCTACCGCGCAGCGATGATTTACTTGCCGAGTTTGCGACGCTGAACACGCGTGCGGCGAAGCAGCTTACGATGCTTCTTCTTCGACATGCGCTTGCGGCGCTTCTTGATCACAGAACCCATAGGGTGTCCTCGCGTTCTCTCTACTCGGCGCGCACGCTCACCGTGCGCGATTGCCGGACGTCCGTCCACCGAGATCCCCGGCCGGACGGCCGGGGTTGCTCGGCAAGCTTCACGCCCCGTGTCCGCGCCGCCGGATACCACCGGGCAACCAACAGCGATGCCGCCGGCGGGCGAGCACGAACCGAGGAGCTATCGTACCGGCACTCCGCTCTGGTCCCGAAACCGCCTCAACCGGCGTCGAAATAGGACGCTTCCAGATAGTCGTGCACCGCCTTGGCATGCACCCGGAACGATCGACCGACTCGCACAGCGGGCAACTCACCCGAATGCACGAGGCGATATACCGTCATCTTGGATACCCGCATCAGAGTCGCCACTTCCGCGACGGTGAGGAACTGGGTACCACCACCGAGCACAGGTTGCCCCTGCGACACCGCCTCCCGCTGTACCCGGGGATTCCCCGGGTCACCCGCGGGTCCGGAGCCGCCGGAATCTGCAGACATCTTGTTCGAAGACATCGAAGACATCATTGCACCATCGACCTCCGGCACGTCCGCGCCGCCGGCTTCCCCACCGGCGGAACAGACACGCACGTGCTCCTTGCAGCTTAGCGGGACCAGTGGTGTTACTGCGACGAGAGTGAGAAATCAGCGTTTCCCAGCGGAAACGGACCGATCACTCGGCTGAATTGCCCTGCTCGACCGACCTCTGTTTAGCCGCGTGCAGTGCTTCCAAGAACAACGAGCGCAATCCACCGCGCTCCAGTTCGCGCAGCGCGGCCGCGGTAGTACCCGCAGGCGAGGTGACCGCGGCGCGCAGATCCGCCGCGGACTGGCCGGAACTATCCAGTAACGCCGCCGAGCCGATCATGGTCTGCACCACGAGTTCGGTGGCGACATCCCTCGGTAGCCCGAGCCCGACACCCGCATCCGCCATGGCCTCGGCGACCAGGAAGAAATACGCGGGCCCCGACCCGGATACCGCGGTGACCGCGTCCATCTGGGTCTCCACGACGGCCGTTACCTTGCCCACCGCACCGAGCACCTCGGTCACCAATTCCAGATGTTGCTCCCGCGCGTAACGACCTGGTGCGATCACGTTCATGCCCTGGCCTACCAGCATCGGCGTATTCGACATCCCCCGTACCACGGGGAAGCCTGCGGGCAGTTTGCTCTCCAGCCGGGAGGTGGACACCCCGGCAGCCAGAGAGACCAGCACTTGATCGCGATCACTGCTCAACTCGGCTTTGCCGAGCGCAGTGAGCACACCGTCCACATCACCCGGCTTCACCGCGATCACCAGCAAATCCGCGCCGACAACCGCATCGGCCACATCATCGGTAACCCGGATACCGAAACGATCGACGATCAGATCTGCCCGCTCCCGGTGCGTCTCCACAATGACCAAATCCTTGGTCATCCACCCGGACTCCAGCAGCCCGGCGATCAACGCCTCCCCGATACGACCGCCACCGATCACCGCAATTCTCGTCATGGGCCTCAAGGCTAGACGGCGCGCGGCTCACCTACCGCGCTGGGGAACCTGGGGAACCAAGCCCAGCTGACGGCTCTGTGCGACAATGGCCCCGCTGGAATCGAGCACCAGCTGGTCCTCGTCGAACATGCGGTCACCGACCTCATTCGCGGTAGCGATGATCCGCAGCCAGCCCGGTGCGGGCCTGCGCCGCAAATAGGTGGTCATCTGCACCGTGGGCGCCCAACCCAAGCGACCGAGATTGAACGGTACCGGCGGACTCATATCGGCACACATCATCGCGAAGAACATGGCGACGTCGGAATCCTGCTCGTCACCGGGTCGCGGACGCATCCACATCCGCAGACGCGGCTGCCCCTGCTCACCTTCGGCGAAGCGAGCCCACGCACGGTCGAGATAGACCTCAGCGCCGCGACCCACGTGCACCGCCTCGCCCATCGGTGAACCCGGCTCATAACCGATCGCATCGGCAGGCGGCTGCACCGGCATATCAGGGCCTTCCGCCACATACATCGGATCGGTGTCGTCCAGCCGACCGAAAGTGAACGCCGTGCGCACCAACACACGCCCGTCCTGAATGAGTTCGGTATCGGCAAGACAGATCTGGCGACCTACCTTACGGATGTGCACCTCATACACCACCGCACCGGGGTTGGGCGCACCGAGGAAATCGGAACTCGCGGCAAGTGGGGCCATTTCGGCCAGAGCCGGATCGCGGGACCGCAACCACTTGGTCGCCGCTGCCGCACTCGCCGCGACCATAGTGCCGCCGTGCACCTTCGTTCCGACGGTCCAGATCTCGTCGATAACACCCGCGTAACGGCCGATGTCCTGGTTTGCCGCCTGCAGCTCGGTCAACGCACATACTCGGCTGAACGGCGCATCGATGGTTAGCGCAGGGCCTAAGTCGGCTGCCAGCTCCGTCGTCATCCTCACTCCTGTCCTCCATGGACCGCGCCGATGGGGTTGCGGGGTCTCGCACAGCTCCGGTCACAGATCGGCGACCAGAATTCGTACAACGTACAACAGCGAGAATCGGAGAATCAGTTCTCCCTATCCGGGATGGGATGAGAGTCACATCGGCGGATCGGCCGGGACTCGACCCTGGTCGGGAGGTGCCGACGCTGGGGCAGGGGAAGTATCCAAGTGCCTGCGCGCGAAGATCAGCGTCTGGTGCAGCATGGCCGCCCGCTCTCCGACGGTACGCGCGTTCTGGGTGTTGATCTCTGCCACCGCCTGGCCGGAGAAGCCCGTGCGGACCAGATGCGCACACACCTGCGCACAGGGCTGAGTGCCCGTACCGGGAACGAGGTGCTCGTCATGGGCGGCACCGCGACCGTCGGCCAAGTGCAGATGCGCCAGACCCGAACCCATACGGGCCGCCATAGCCAGCGGATCGGCACCCGCGGTAGCCGTATGCGACAGATCGAGAGTGTAGTGCCGGAAACCGGTGTCGGTCGGATCGTAGGACGGGCTGAACGCCGTGAGCGCGGGGCCGGGGCCACCGCGCCGTTCCAGTCTTCGCACCGCTCCGCCCCCTCGGCCGAACAGTGTGTCCGCGCGCATCGGGAACATATTCTCCACCGCGACGATCACCGGGCTGGTCTCTTCCAGTTCGGCGACCTGCGCGACGAACCCCGCCGCATAGCGACGCTGCCAGCGGAACGGTGGATGCACCACTACGGTGTGCGCACCGAGCGCCTCCGCGGTGCGCACACTGCGCGCGAGCTTGGCAACCGGGTCCGCGCCCCACACCCGCTGCGAGATGAGCAGACACGGCGCGTGTACCGCGAGCACCGGAACACCGTACTTACGGGAATAAGCCTGTACTGCGTCGATGCTCTGGCTGGCCGGTTCGGCCCACACCATCAGTTCGACACCGTCATAGCCGAGCTCGGCCGCATAGTAGAACGCGGCCTCGGCATTCTGTGGATACACCGACGCGGTGGACAGGCCGACCTGGATGGGCTTGCGTTTGATCGCCCCACCCAGGGCACTCGATGCGACAGTTCCCTGCCGCGCCCCTGGACCGGGTGCGTACTGTTGCCCGGTCTCGCTCGCCTGCCTGATATTCCCCACAACCGCTCCCTGCTCAGCTCGTACTGAGAAGAAAGGCTAGCGGCCCCAACGTGACAAAGGTGCCCACGACGACGGCGATCACAATGCTGAGGATGTCGTCGGTCCTACGCAGAATTCGAACGAGAGCCACCAAACCGAGAATTACGATCGTCGCCAAGGCCAGCGCTCCCAAGGGAAGCACCTCCCACATACGCTCGAACCCCTTGAACAGCAACATCCCAGCGATGGCCGCACCGACACTCTGACCACCCAGGATCAACCACTGACGCCGGTTGGCATCGTCGGCCGACTTCTTCGTCGCACGCGACCGGCGCGACGATACCGCACGGGCAGGCCCAGGCCGCTGCTCGTCATCCGCTTCGATCGGCTCGTGCACATCGGTGGCACCGTCGGCTTCCGTGATATCGGCAGGGGAAGATCTGCCATCGCGCTCACCACCACTCCCCCCGGCACGCTCAGCCCGCTCGACACCGTCGCGCAACAAGTCGCCCGCAACCGTCTGACCGGAGACCAGTTGCTGATCCTGGCTGGCCAGGGATAACGCGGCGGTCGGAATACCGCCGGATACCTGTGCCATATCACGTGACGGTTCCCAGTTCTGGTTTCGTCGAGCGGACCAGGCAGGAAGACCGTCCCCACCTGTACCGTTGCGCCGAGACGATCTCCCGGGCGCCCGCTGCTCGATATCGGTGGCAACGCCGGATTCCCGGCCGAGCGGTGTTTCCGGATCAGGAGCATCGTCATCGCCGGTAGCCGGTGTCCACGCCGCAGTGGACGGGCCGGATTCCTCAGCCGCCGCCTCAGCGGCTCTGCGCCTGGCCGCACGACCACCCCGAATACCGATGTACTCGGAAAGCCGGAGCGGAGGCTCGCGCTCCGGCCCACCTGCACCGGGATCAGCGCGTCCCTCGTCACTGTCAGTGCCCGAGCCGACAGTAGCGGGGCCGGATATCCCCCCCTGGCCGAGCGGCTCGATCTCGTGCAGGCGGCGTGCCTCTGCGGCTTCCTGGTCCACGACTTCCGCGTCCACGACAGCGGGCTCGGCTCGCCTGCGTCTACCGCCGGAAGGCGGTGGCAGCTCGGCACCACCGTAGGACGACGGCTCCGGCGTGATGGAAACCGGTTCAGGAGCAGACGGATCGGGCGCGGGCGCCGGATACGCGGGCTCTTCCGCCTCGGAATCCGGCGCGGCATGCGCGGAATGACCGTTCTCCCGGACGATCGGCAGATCGCCGGTCAATTCGGCGACGGAGATACCCCGTCCATTGCGGCGGCGCCTGCCCCCGCTGGTCGCCGCGCCCCCCTGCCTGCCGTTACGCGCCAGCAGCTCCGCCACCGATAGTTGTTTGGAATCCTCGCTCATGACGACACCGTCCCGATCGAGCCCGACAATCGTGTGCTACCGCCTGCCTGTGTGCCCTCTCCGGCCTCGGGCTCCGCTGAGCAGGTCGCTTCGGGTCCACCATTCATCTCGGTATCCAGTTTGCGCAGAATGAGCCCCTCGCGCAGCGCCCACGGACAGATCTCCAAGGTATCCAGCGACAGCGCCCGCATACTCGCCTCCGCGACCAGTGCACCGGCCACCAATTGCTGTGACCGATCGGAACTTACGCCTTCCAATTCTGCACGGTCGGCCGCCGTCATCCGTGAGATGAACGCAATCAGTTGGCGCAGACTGGAACTGGTGAGTGTGCGACGTACCCGCAGCCCCGCCCCCGAAGGCGCGGCGCCGGTCAACCGCGCGAGTGAACGAAATGTCTTCGAGGTACCGACAGCCAGATCAGGCCTGCCCGGCTCGATCAACTTTTTCGCCGGAACCACCAGCTCGGCGTCGAGCCAATCGCGCAGCACGGCCACCCGGCGCTTACCAGGCGGGTCCTCACGCAACCACTCCCGCGTCAGCCGACCGGCGCCGAGTTGCAGCGAAAGCGCTACGTCGGGTTCTTCGTCACCGCCATTGCTCATTTCCAGCGATCCGCCACCGATATCCAGATCGAGAATGCGGCCCGCACTCCAACCGAACCATCGGCGCACCGCGAGGAACGTCAGCCGCGCCTCGTCGACGCCGGAAAGCACCTGCAAGTCGACACCGGTCGACTTGCGCACCTCGGCGAGGACCGCATCGGAATTGGTCGCCTCACGCAGCGCCGAGGTGGCGAACGGCATCAGCTCGACACAACGGGAGGTCTCGGCGATGCTGGCGAATTCGGCGACGGTGTCGATCAGCCGCCGCGCGCCCGCCTCGGTGATACGACCGGCTTCGTCGATGTTCTCCGAAAGCCGGAGCGTGGCCTTCGTGGAACTCATAGGCAAGGGGTGACCACCGCGATGCGCATCCACCACCAGCAGATGGACCGTATTGCTTCCGACATCCAGTACCCCAAGCCGCACATCAATACGGTACTGGGTGCCGTGGCACTTCAGCCCAGGCGACCGAACTGTTAGCGTCCTCAACTGTGACGGTAGGCGCATCCGCGAACGGCCCGGCCAGGCCCATACCAGCGGGAAAGCTTGTTCCAGCCCCCGAGGTCGATCCCGACTTTCCTCGCGAATGGATCGAATTTCTCGATCCCGCAAACGATGAGCATCTCATCGTCGCCGATCTGACCTGGCTTTTATCGAGATGGACGTGTGTATTCGGCACACCGGCCTGTCAAGGCATCCTGTCCGACCGCCCGGCGGACGGTTGCTGCTCACACGGTGCGTTCCTCTCCGATGACGATGATCGCAAGCGACTACAACGTGCTGTGAAAATGCTCACACCCAAGGATTGGCAGCTCATGGACGAGGCCACCGATGCGGAGGGCAAAATCACCAAAAAGGGCTATCTGGAATCCGATGAGCTGGACGACGAACCCGCGCTTCGCACCCGCCGTGTAGACGGTGCCTGCATCTTCCTCAACCGTCCCGGCTTCGCGGGCGGTGTCGGCTGCGCATTGCACACCATGGCGCTGCGCCGTGGTATCGAACCGCTGGAGGTGAAGCCGGATGTGTGCTGGCAACTACCGATCCGGCGTACCCAGGAATGGGTGGACCGGCCCGACGGCGTGGAGATCCTGCGCACCGTGATCACCGAATACGACCGTCGCGGTTGGGGTCCCGGCGGAGCCGACCTGGACTGGTACTGCTCCGGCTCCCCCGATGCGCACGTCGGCAGCAAGCCGGTCTGGCAGACCTACGCGCCGGAACTGACCGAACTACTCGGCGCACCCGCCTATGCCGAGCTGGCCAGGCACTGCGAACGCCGTGCTGGGCTCGGCCTCATCGCCATCCACCCCGCCACTGTGCATGCCGAGCGGATGCGTACCCCCACCGACCCGCCCACCTGATGGTTCACCCACCGACAGGCGGCGGTCATGCCTCCAGTTTGTAGCCGAGACCGCGAACGGTAACCAGATGCTCCGGTTTGGCCGGATCCGCCTCTATCTTCGAGCGCAGCCGCTTGACGTGCACATCCAAGGTTTTGGTATCACCGACATAGTCGGCACCCCACACCCGATCGATCAACTGACCGCGGGTGAGTACCCGCCCGGAATTGCGCAACAGGTATTCGAGCAGATCGAATTCTTTGAGCGGCAGGGTCACCGACTTGCCGTTCACCATGACGGTATGCCGATCGACGTCCATCCGGACCGGACCGGCTTCCAGCACCCCATTTTCGCCGGCGCCGTCCAATTCGTCGCCGGCACCGCGGCGCAGTACCGCGCGGATACGCGCGATGAGCTCCCGCGCGGAATACGGTTTGGTGACATAGTCGTCAGCACCGAGTTCCAGGCCGACCACCTTGTCGATCTCACTGTCACGCGCGGTGACCATGATCACCGGAACGCCACTGCGGGTGCGTAGTTGCTTACACACATCGGTACCGCTCATACCGGGCAGCATGAGGTCGAGCAAGACGATATCCGCACCGGACCTGTCGAACTCGGCGAGCGCCGATGGCCCGTCACCGACCACCGTGACCTCGAAACCCTCTTTACGCAGCAGGAACGCAAGCGGATCGGCCAACGACTCCTCATCCTCGACGATCAGAACACTGGTCATCTGCGTGCCTCCACACCATTCGGTCGGCCCGGGCCAAGGGGGCGCGGGCTGGTTTCTTTCGTGCGCACCACAGCACCGCTGTCCTCAGCGCTTGCTTCGTGGTGCGCGGGTATGCGCAATGTGAATGTCGATCCGGTACCGAGCTTGCTCCACAGGGTGATTTCCCCGTTGTGATTGGCGGCGACGTGCTTGACGATAGCCAGGCCGAGCCCGGTGCCTCCGGTAGCCCGCGAGCGCGCCTTATCGGAGCGGAAGAACCGCTCGAATACCCGCTCCTGATCTTCCTTGGCGATGCCGATACCACGATCGGTGACCGCCATCGCGACCTGCTCGCCGCGCAGCGATCGGCTCACCGACACATGCGAGCCGCGTGGTGAGTAGGCGATCGCGTTCTCAACCAGATTGGATAACGCGGTGATCAGCAGGGTTTCGTCACCGAGCACCTCAAGCCCGCTCGGGCGGTCGGTGCTGACCGTGATACCCACGGCTTCGGCAGCGGTACGCGACCGGTCGACCGCCTGTGCCACCACAGTGTCCACGTCCACCACTTCGAGCTCGGGCAGCTTCTCCGCACCCTGTAGGCGCGAGAGCGCGATGAGTTCGGTCACCATCTTCCCGAGCCGACGTGATTCGCCGAGCACCCGCTGTCCGAAATGACGCACGGCCTCCGGGTCCTCCGCCGATTCCAGCAACGCCTCGGCCAGCAGGCTCATCGCACCGACCGGTGTTTTGAGCTCATGGCTGACATTGGCGACGAAATCCCGCCGGGTGGCCTCCATCCGAGCCTGCTCGGAATCGTCGTCGGCGAACAGCACGGTGAAGGTGGTTTCTTCACGCGACAACTGCCTGGCGATACCCCGCACGGCGATACGGCCGCGGCCTGGCACCGGGTTCTTGGCAGTGAGATCGAATTCGGCGGACTCACCGGTAGCCCTGGCTTTCTCCACCGCCGCCCAGGCACGCTCGTCGAGCAGGCGTTCGCGGACCAGACCGAGCTCTTCCGCACGAGGATTGGCCAGCACTACATCGCGATACTCGTCGACGACCGCGATCCCGCTTTCCGAAGCGAGCACGATCAGATCGAGCACCTGCGAGGTGGTGAGGCCCGACTCGGCCTGCCGCCGTGCGGCCTGCCTGGCATTCATATACGGGATCAGCAATCCGCCTACCGCCAAGCCGACAACAGCCGCGAGGACTGCGAACAGCACGGCCTGCGGAACACTCACACTTGAATCGTACGGTCGCCGACCGACCGACCGACTCCGGGTGCATAAAGTTCCGCGCAGGTCACAACGCCTTCCGACCCCGTTGGCCACATGTTCACGCAATGTTCGATATCGCCGTGCCGCATCGGAGGTGCCGGTGTGCCATCCACTGTATTCGCTATCCCGCTATAAGCATCCCGCTATAGCACAGCATGCCTGGCAACCGACCAGGCACGGCGTGTGCCCGTACCACCTCCGCCACCGAGACAGCGGAAAGTACGCGGCACACGCCTGGACCACGCCTTTGGGCTACCAGCCCGGATTTCCGCGCACCGGGATATTGACGAAACTCGGCCGGTTCGGATCCAGCTGCAGGTGCTGGGGCCGCAGGCCGGTGTCGACGAGCATCGGAAGGATCGGCAACCCCTTGGGGAAATTGCCCGCGTATACATCCACGCGCAGCCGATGGCCCGGCTTCAGGATCGCCTCCGTGGCAGGCAGCGCGATATCCAGTGTGGTCGCCTCTCCAGGGACCGTCAGCTGTCGCCGGTCCAGCGAGGTGAACGGACGCGGATCGGTGTAGTCGCCATTGGCCGACTTACTGCTCTTGGTGTCATCGATCTCACGCAGCGAGGCCATGAGCTGCCCGGACGACAGCACCGTCGACTGTCCGTCCGGCGCGACATCGTTCACGGTGACCGACCAGTACCCGTCGACGGCATCCTGAACGGTGTTCAGCCGCACCGCGATCTGACCCGAGATCGTGGTCGGCTCGGCCACCGGAGCGCTGGTGAAGGTCAGGCCGTTCAGTTCCTGGATCCTCGAGTCCTTGGCGCAGCCATCGATCACCGACAGCACACCGCCGCTGCCCTGCGCGGCGTCATTGGAACACAGACCGCTCACCCCCGGTGCGACGGTCAGGCGCGCGAGCTCACCAGGGGCCTGCGGGCTGAGTGTGCCGTCGTAGACGCTGTGCGCCGCGGTACCACTCGGCGCCGCCGACAGGTACATCCTGCGATGCTCCGCCTGTCCCGGCCCTGTTTCGCCTCCAGGGGCAGCGAAGGAATCGGTGGTGATCCAGCCACCGCCCTGCTGGCGCAATGTGATCGGACCATACTGCTCGATACCGTTATCGATGTCCTTGAGCCACTTGTCGAACCACGCTCGCTGCAGGATGTCCAACCGCGGCGGCAATCCCGGTTTGCCGTACTCATTACCCGAGTTGAGGTGATAGGTATTGCCCATAAGCAACTGCTTCTGCCCCGCGGGCAACGGAATCTCGTTGTAGATCTTCGATTGCGAATAGGCGAACAGATCGTGCCATCCGCCGGTGATGAAGGTCGGTACCTGGATCAGGCTCGGATCCCCGAGCCAGTCCTTACGTGACTGGGAACTGTCGGTGAGCAACTGCTTGGCTTGCGGATGGAGATCCTCCATCCGCACGGTGGACAAGACATTGAGCAGAACGTCCATATAGGTCCATGGGTCTCGCGCGCGATCGGCCAGCAGCGTGGTGTCGAGCTGCCCGTTCAGGATCGAGGCCAGATCGGGAATGTGCTTGAGCCCGTTGACCGCGGTGAGCCACACCGGAATGAAGGTGAGGCCGAAGCCACCGCCGGGTACCAGCACATCGTTGACCAGATCGTCACCCGGCACGATCGGGAAGATCGCTTCCAGCGCGGGCGGACGCTTCTGAGCCGCCTGCACCTGGTTGATCCCGGAGTAAGAGATTCCGCTCATGCCGACGCGCCCGTTGGACCATGGCTGCCGTGCCGCCCACTCGATCACCTCGACGGTGTCCTGCTGCTCGCGCCCGCGCAACATATCCCAGGTGCCCTGCGAGAACCCGGTACCGCGCACATCGACGACCATCTGGGTGTAACCGCTCTTGATCAACTGGCGGTCGACGGAGAAACTGCGCAACTCGCCACCGCCGAACGCCTTGGTCAGGTCGGTGACACCGGACAGCGGGGTACCGCTCAAATCGTTCTGCCGGAACGCCTCGAGCAGCGCGTCGGACAGGCCGGGAACGGCCTGCGCGTGATCGGACAGATTCGACACCAGCTTGGTATAGGGCGTGAGATTGACGATCGTCGGTGTCGGAGTGGCTATCGGCAGGCCGGAGACATCCGCGGGCCGATAGATATTGCCCTTCAAGACGGTGCCGTCACTCATCGTGATGGGGACGTCCCACTGGATGTGGATGTTCGGATACTCCTGCGGGGCGTCGTGTGTCGCCGCCCACGCCGCGCCTGCGGCACCACCATCAGGGCCGGTCGGCAGCGGTGCGGCCACGGCACCACCGGTGAAAAAGGGGGCAAGCACCGTGATGGCCACCACCGCCACCACGAACCGCAACGCGTGCTTCATCGGACGTGATCCACCTCTCGGCTGTTCGGGTCAGCCGAGTGTACATATCCGACCCCGGACTAGAACAATGGGTAACATCAACTGCACTTCATTCCCCTGTGCATATCCAGCGAGCTGGTCAGGTCGATCACGGCACACCGATCCACAGAATTATTGCACCGTGCAGTGGTAGTAATCGCGAATATCAATCCGTAGTCGCATAGGGCATATCGCAGGACGATATATGTCATATCGCATGTGTCATATCGCGCGATGCGCAGGACCGGAAAACACCGCGCCGCCACCCACAGGGGCGACGGCGCGGTGAGATCGTTTACCGACGGCTACTTACCACCCTGCCCGGCGACAGCGGCGGCACCCGCGGCGGCCGCTTCCGGGTCGAGGTATTCACGCGGCCGCACCGGACGGAGATTCTCGTCGAGCTCGTAACGCAGCGGGATACCGGTGGGGATGTTCAGGCCGGCGATATCTTCATCGGAGATCTGGTCGAGATGCTTGACCAGCGCGCGCAGCGAATTGCCGTGCGCGGCGACCAGCACCGTCCGCCCGGACAGCAGATCCTTGGAGATGGTCGATTCCCAGTACGGGACCATCCGGTTCACCACATCGAGCAGGCACTCGGTCTCCGGGACCTCGATACCCGCGTAGCGCGGGTCGCCTTCCTGGCTGTACTCGTTGGTCGGGTCGATCGACGGCGGCGGGGTGTCATAGCTGCGGCGCCACAGCATGAACTGATCTTCGCCGTACTTGTCCCGGATCTGCGCCTTGTTCTTGCCCTGCAATTCGCCGTAGTGCCGCTCATTGAGCCGCCAGTCACGGACCACGGGAATCCAGTGCCGGTCCGCCGCATCCAATGCGATGTTCGCCGTGGAGATCGCGCGACGCAGCAGCGAGGTGTACACGATATCCGGCAGAATGCCGTGCTCGGCCAGCAACTCCCCAGCGCGCTTGCCCTCGGCGATGCCCTTATCGGTCAGGTGCACGTCCACCCAGCCGGTGAACAGGTTCAGAGCGTTCCATTCGCTTTCGCCGTGGCGCAGCAGCACGAGGGTGTACGTCATACTCGCCATCCTTCCATGCGGCCTCGACCGGAGCTCAGCGGTTCCCGCTACCGGACCTGCTCGCTCCCCGCAGCGCTACACCGAGCGCACCGTTTCGTCCGTGGCGAGCACGCCGGCACCGACCAGGGTGGCACCGTGCGTGATCCCGGACTGCTCAACGCCAAGCTGCCGCAGAAATCCGAGCCGAGCATGCTCGCGCACCGCGGCAAGCAACGGATCCCACAGCGGCGCACCGGATTGCGCGAAGCCACCGCCGATCACCACCCTGTCGATGTCGAGCAAGGCCGCGGCGGAAGCGATTGCCGTGCCGAGCGCGGTGCCCGCCCGATGCAGGGCGGCGACGGCGATCTCCTCCCCCCGCTCGGCGGCCTCGGCCAATTGCGCACCGGTGGTACCGGACCAGCCCTGCGCACGCGCCCACCGCACCGACGCCATACCGCCTGCGACCGCCTCGACGCACCCGGTACCACCGCACGCACAGGGAGTATCCCAGCCCGGCACGACAATATGCCCGATATGCCCGGCATTCCCGGTGCGCCCCAACAGCACAACACCGCCTGCGATGAGCCCACCGCCGATACCCGATGACACGGTCATGGCGAGCGCGTCCGATACCCCGCGCAATGCTCCGACACGCTGTTCGGCCAATGCGAGACAGGCACCGTCGACAGCGAAACGAATCGCGGCGGAGGGAAATACTTCCCGCACGGCGGAGACAATCGGGAAACCCGATTTCCACTCGGGGATATTCAACGGTCCGGTGACCCCGGTACGTATATCCACCGGTCCGGCCGCACCGATACCGATCGCGGTGACCGGCTCTGCCCCGGCAACCTCCAGCAGCAGCTTCCGGCAGGCCTCCCACACCCCGGCCGAAGGCACCTCGACGCGGCGCACATCACCAACCACCGGACCGGGGTGCACCACACCAGCCGCGAACTTCGTCGCACCGATGTCCACAGCGAGCACCGTCACTGCCGTACTCCTCCACCACTCCGGGTCATCGGGGTCGGCATCACCGGCAGCGACAGCGATCCACACACCGGACCAGGACCGAGCGGGCGGGCCCCTCCGCCCGGTTCACGATCCGTCGGCGGAATCGACCAAATGCTCGAAGGCACGCAGATTCTGCAACGACTCGCCACGCGAGATCCGCCATTTCCATTCTCGCCGAATGGATTCGGCGAAACCCAATTCCAATAGCACGTTGAAATCGGCGTCGACGGCCTCGAGAATCTGACCGAATACCCGGTCCAGCTCATCCGCGGTGACCGCATGAGCGGCCATCCTGCCGACCAAGTAGATATCGCCGACCCGATCCAGAGTGTAGGCAACCGCGTAGAGCTTGCGATTACGGCGAAGCAGGTACTTGTAGACACCCTCGAAGTTCTCGTCCGGCTTACGACAGACGAACGATTCGACCCTGACCCCATGCTTACCCACCGTGAGCATCACCGTGGTCTGCAACTTCCGCTCACCGGGCAGAACGACGACAAAAGTCGTCTCACCGGGTTTGGTGTACTCGATCTCGCGTTCCCGCAGCGTCGCGTCAATGAGGTGCGCGGTTGCCTGCGCCTCGTTCACCGGCGTACTCCCATCCGGCGCCGCCACAGCGCCCGCGATCTGACCTGGCTGCTCTCGCCGAGGAGATCGGCAGCCCGTTCTTCAGCCAGATTAGTGCGTTCTCCGGAGACAGCGCCGTAAGCATCGGCGCGCACCGGGCTGCGCGCGAGACCGTATCCGCCGAGTCCCCTATGATCCTCGCGATAACCGGTCAGCGCCGCGCGGTAACTGGCAACCAACCCATCGGCGGTATGCGCCCAGGAGAAGTTCCCGGCATGCTCGACGGCATTTTCGCTCATCCGAGACAGCCGGTCGGAATCGGCGAGCAGATAACGCAGCGCGCTCGCCCAGTCCGTAATCCGATGTCCGGGTACGAGCAGACCAGAGACCTCGTGCCGCACGGCCGTGCCGAGCCCACCGACCTCGGCCGCGATCACCGGTGTGCCGCTGGCCTGCGCTTCGATCGCGACCAGCCCGAAGGACTCGCTATAGCTCGGTACCGCGACCAGATCGGCGGCACGATAGACCAAGGCCAGCCGCTGCGGTGGCTGCGGAGGGAGAAAGCTGACCCGCTCGGTGATGCCGAGCTCGGCGGCCAGCTCGATCAATGCGTCGGGGCGCTGTAGCCCGCTACCTGATGGACCTCCGACGATCAGCACGCGCAGTGTGCTCGCCGGATCCATACGCACGACCTCGGCGGCAGCGCGGATCAGCACATCGGGCGCCTTCAGCGGCTGGATACGGCCGACGAATGCGACGATCTGCTCACCGGCAGGCACACCGAGTGCCGCGCGCGCCGCGCTCTTGTCTCCGGGACAGTAGCGGGCCAGGTCCGCACCGGGTGGTACAACATCGATGCGCTCAGCGGCAGCGCCATAGAGCCCGACCAGCTGGCCCGCTTCCTCCGCGGTGTTGGCAACCAGCCGATCGGCCTCGGTGATCACTTGTTTCTCACCGATCTCCCTGGTCACCGGTTCAGGACTATCGCCATCGGCCAGGGCGGCGTTCTTCACCGCCGCCAGCGTATGGGCCGTATGCACAAGCGGAACCCGCCAGCGGTCCCTGGCCAGCCAGCCGACCTGGCCGGACAGCCAGTAATGCGAATGCACCAAATCGTAGTAACCGGGAGACTGCCTGGCTTCTTGTCGTAACACTTCCGCCGCGAACGGGCACAGCTGGGTCGGCAGGTCGTACTTGTCCAACCCTTCGAACGGACCGGCCACCACATTGCGCACCAGCACGCCGGGCGCCGCCTCCTGTACCGGGGGGATGTCCGAGGCGGTGGCCCGAGTGAAAATCTCCACCTCGATACCACGGCGAGCCAGCTCGATAGCCGTTTGCACGATGTAGACATTCATGCCACCCGCATCGCCGGTTCCCGGCTGGGCCAGTGGTGAGGTGTGCACCGATAACACGGCAATACGGTTCGGCCGCAGATCCAGGCGCTGACTCACGCACTCCATAGTGCATGGCGACTTACCGGACCCAGACACCCCGACCTGATCGAGTGAGGGCTATCACATTGCAGAAGTGCGGCAGATCACAGACGCTCGGCGAACGCACTCACCTCGGCGACGAACCGGGAACGATCCTCGATGAACAAACCGTGCTGAGCGCCTTCCCAGAACGAGGCGTGCGCGTTCGGGGCGATATCGGCGATGTAGCGGCCGTTCTCGACCGGGACGACCCGGTCGGCGGTGCCGTGCAAGACCAGCACCGGGATATCCAGTGCGCGCAGCATGTCGGTGTTGTCGACGCTCCGGTAGAACAGCGCCTTGCGCACCGAGGGCGCAGTGGCGAGGCTCACCCCGAACAGGCGCTGCGCATCCGGCCCTTTATCCGGACCCGGTCCGGTGTTGGCGTTGCCGAATACGCTGAAGGCGCGTACCGCGTGGCCCGCGCTCTCGGCGAAGACACCAGGAATCGCCGCCTGCATCAAGCTTCCGGTCGCCGCGCCAGGCATATGGGGGCCGATATTCGCCATCGAGCCGGTATAGACCACGCCTGCGACCGCACCGGTGCCGCACGCAGTCAGATAGTCCGACAATACGATCCCGCCATAAGACCAGCCGAGTAACAGCGCGCCCGATGTGATGCCCTCCGCGGTCAGCACCGCCTCGACGTCGGCGGCCCAGTTCTTCGGATCGTCGTACCCCGCGGCAGGCGCGTCCGAGTAACCGTGGCCGCGCAGGTCGATCGCGATCACCCGGAAGCGCGTGGCGAAGTCATCGGCGGCGGCTCCCCAGCAGCGCAGATTCGCCGACCAGCCGTGCAGCAGTACCAGCGGCCTCGCGTCGGCCTTGCCGCTCACCTGATAAACGATGGTCGTACCGTCCGCGCTGACCACATCCCGAATAGCCATGCCGATCAGGCTAACCGGACGTAGCGTGATAGCTCTCGGATGCGACAGAAACCGCACACCTACGATCGAGGCCATGAGCACTCGTATCGCCGTCGTCACCGGAGCCAGCTCGGGTATCGGGGAAGCCACCGCCAGGGAACTGGCCGCACAGGGCTACCACGTGTATGTCGGTGCGCGCAGGCTCGACCGCCTTCGTCGTCTTGCCGACGAAATCGGCGGCACCGCACTGGAACTCGATGTCACCTCGGATGAGTCGGTGCGCTCGTTCACCGAGGCGATCGAACGCGCCGACGTACTGGTCAACAACGCGGGCGGCGCCAAGGGCCTGGCTCCGGTCACCGAGGCAGACCTGGACGACTGGCGCTGGATGTGGGAAACCAATGTGCTCGGCACCCTGCGCGTCACCAAAGCCCTGCTGCCCGCGTTGATCGCCTCCGGAGACGGATTGATCGTCACCATCACGTCGGTCGCCGCGTTCAGTGCCTATGACAACGGCTCCGGCTACACCTCGGCCAAACACGCACAAGCGGTGTTGCACCGCACGCTGCGCGGCGAGCTGCTGGGAAAGCCGGTGCGATTGACCGAAATCGCACCGGGGGCAGTGGAAACCGAGTTCTCCCTGGTTCGCTTCGGCGGCGATGCCGAACGGGCGGCGAAGGTGTACGAGGGCATCGACCCGCTGGTCGCCGAGGACATCGCGGAAGTAGTCGGCTTCGTGGCGTCCCGGCCCGCGCATGTCAACCTGGACCAGATCATCATCCAACCGCGCGATCAGGCGGCTGCGTCCCGATTCGCCCGGCGCGGCTAGCCACTCTCGACCGGTCCGAGCACCACCTGTTCAACCGCGACCTGTTCAGTTGCCGCCCGGTGGCACCGGCATAGTCGACGCCACAGGTGTGCTCGGCAACGCCGACATACTCTGCCAGGTCGGCCAATCGATGGCCCAGTCGTAGAGGTCGCCGTCCGCGGCTGAAAGCGGAATCGAAGTACCGGTCACTTCGACCGGATCGCCGTAAAGCGCAGTGGGGAAATACGCCTTGGCATCGGCAGGCGACAGATTGATACAGCCATTGGTGACATTCGCCGAGCCCTGCGCCGCCAACGACGCCGGATTGGCGTGGATGAATTCGCCGTTATCGGAGATGCGCACCGCCCACCGTTCCCTGACATCGGTGTAGTACGGCGGATTCGACATCATGAAGTCTTCGTATTTCTCGGTGACCACATGAATGCCGGACCGGGTGACATTGCGCGGCTCGTTCCCCTCCCCGTAGCTGGCCGCGAAATCGAAGACGGTCTGTCCGTCCCGGACCACCTGAATACGGTGGCTCGGGGCATTCGCCTCGACGATCTGGCTGCGACCGATACGGAAGTCCGAGGTCAGATCGGAGTAGCCCCATGCGCCGTCACCGAGATCGAGGCCGTACAGCCGCGCCGAGACATGCACCCCAGTGCCCGGCATCCAGTAATTCTTCGGCCGCCAGTGCACCCGTGAGCCGCCGTCGTCCGGGAACCAGGCCCACGCACCCTCGGTCGGCGGATCAGTGGTGACGGTCAGCGCCTGCTCGACCGCCGCCTTGTTCGTTACGGTGGATTTGAACTGCAGGATGATCGGTGCCGCGATACCGACTTCCTGACCGTCGCCGATATTGATCGTCGCGGGGACGGTGCTTTCCGGTGCCAGGGTGTGGAAGGAACCCTCGATCGGGATCGGCTTGCTGTCGGTTCCCACCGCGGTCCCCGACCAGGTGTAGGTGGCGTCGTATCCGAGCGGTTCTGTGATGGTATAGCTGCGCTTATCCGGCGCGAGTTCACCGCGGACCTGCTTACCCGCGGCGTTGGTCAGCGCGATCTGATCGATCGTGCCGTGACTGATCGTCACCGAAATCGGCGCGGTCGGGTTGACATCGGTGGCGTTATCGCCTGGATGGAACTCGGCCACGGCGATCGGACCGGTTTCCCGCGGCGACCGGTCCTGACCGCGATCAGCCGTACAGCCCGCGGTCAGGACGATGACCGCAGCCAGTAGCACAGCCGATAGCACCGCAACCGGTCGGCCGATCATCAGACGGTTGCTCATCTGGTCGAATCTACGCGGAATATGCCGCCTGGTCTGTTGCCGCAGCTGATAGCGCCGATGCCGGTGCTTCAGAGCGTGACGCCGACAATCACCGGTTCCGGCTCCAATCGGATGCCGAAACGTTCGGCGACCCCGTCCCGCACTGTCCTGGCCAGTGCCACCAGATCGGCCGCACTGGCACCGCCACGATTGGTCAATGCCAATGCGTGCTTTGTCGACAGCCGGGCCTGCGCCTCGTCCCCGGGGAAACCCTTACCGAAACCCGCGCGTTCGATCAGCCAGCCCGCGGAGAACTTGATCCCGTCCGCAACCGGGTAGGCAGGCACCGAAACCTCACCGATATGGGCGGCGATCGCTGCCAAAGCCCGCTCCGCCTGGTCCGGGGTGAGCACCGGGTTGGTGAAGAACGAACCCGCGCTCCAGGTGTCGTGATCGGCCGGGTCGAGCACCATGCCCTTACCCGCCCGCAATCGCAACACCTCCGCCCTGACCTGTGCGGCCGGGCGGGTTTCACCGACCTCCGCACCCAGCGCGGTAGCGAGTTCACCGAAGCGCAGCGGCACGCTGGAACCGTCGGTGCGCAGTGCGAATTCGACCGCGAGCACCACCGCACCGGCATGCTGCTTCAGCACACTGGTGCGGTAACCGAACCCGAGTTCCGCCGGCTTCACCCAGCGGATCTCACCACTGGCCCGGTCCAGCAGCCGCACCCCGCGCAGCAGGTTCGCCACTTCGGCGCCATAGGCGCCGACATTCTGCACCGGTGTCGCTCCCGCCGAACCAGGGATGCCCGATAGACACTCCAGCCCGCCGAACCCGGCATCGACCGTCGCGCGGACCACCTCGTCCCAGTTCGCGCCGGCCTCGGCGACCACGCCATCCGCGCCGATTTCGATACCGGTAGTGGCGATCCGGACCACCACACCGTCGAAGCCGTCATCACCGATGAGCAGATTGGAACCGCCTGCGAGCAGCAGCAGCGGCACACCCGCCGCGTCCAGCGCACGCACCGTCGCGACCAGCGCTTCGGTCGTCGTGCACTCAGCCAGCACAGCGGGCCCACCCACCCGCAGTGTGGTCAGCTCCGCCAGCCGCGCATCGGCACCCAGCCGCGCGCCGGTACCTGCGAGGAGATCCGACAGCACTACTTGTGAACTTCGCACGACCAGACGGTAGCGTGTCGGCTCATGGCTACACCGCTGGCGTACACGGCCCGCTATTCCCACTCCCCCGCCGCTGTGCGCGCGGCCCTCGCCGACGACCAGTACTGGAAGGATCGCCTCGCGCAGGTCGGCGGCCTCGACGCCCGCCTGGAATCACTCACCATCAGCGGTGAGCAGGTGCGCGCCGAGATGGTGCAGTCCATCGCCGCCGAACTGTTGCCTGCCGCGATCACCGCGGTGCGCCCCGGCGACCTGATCATTCCGCGCGTCGAACAGTGGACCGGTGATACGGGCACCTTCGAAGCACGCGTCGATGGCGCGCCCGCCGAGGTACGTGGCACCCTCACGCTGACAGGCGGCGACAGTGCCACCGTCACCGCCGAAGGCACCATCGAGGTGAAGATCCCGCTGTTCGGCGGCAAGATCGAGAAAGCGATCGCCGAGCACCTCACCGCGCTGCTGAAGAACGAGGCGGAATTCACCGCGGGCTGGCTCGCGGCGCGCTGATCCGAACCCGGCGTATGCGCCCCGACAGCCATACGCCGGGTTCCCGCCGCCGCATACCGCCACCCGTCGGAGTACCCGCTCCGGACCCAGTAACGTGTTGGCCCATGGCACGCCGACTGGACTACTCCGCTCGCTACCCGCTGCACACCACGAAAGAGCTGTACGGGGCGCTGTCGAGTCGTGACTACTGGGAAGCACGGATGACGGAAATGCGGAAGCACACACCACGCAACGAGGTGAACCGGCTGGAGGCAGGCGATAGCGGCATCGAAATCGAACTGCTGCATATTCTCCCCCGTGACATGCTTCCCGAGATCGCGCAGACGATCATCCGCAAGGATATGGTGATCACGCGCAAGGAGCGCTACAGCGCCTATGGGTTGGACGAGACCACCGGCAAGTACTCGGCGTCCATTCCGGCCGGTCCGGGCAGCCTCGGCGGCACCATGCGCCTTTTCCCCACCGAAACCGGTTGCACCATGCGCTTCTCCTCGGAAGCCAAGGTATTCATCCCCATGGTCGGACCGCGCTTGGAACAGCTGATGCTGATCAACGTGATCGACCTGTTCCGGGCAGAGGCCGAGTTCACGGCACAGTGGCTGGAAGAAAACCACCCCACCCGCTGACCAAGCCGGTCGGCACCATCACCCGCGGCACCACTGCCGTCAATCGCCTCCGTCGCAGTGACCGCTGGCTGATCAACGACGAGTTCGTTGCCGCACGCCTGCGCGATGCGACCGAGCCGCTGGTAGTAGACCTCGGGTACGGCGCGAGCCCATGGACCACCTTCGAACTGGCCACTCGGCTGCGTGCAATCCGCGCCGACATACAAGTGGTCGGACTGGAGATCGACCCGCAGCGCGTGGTGCCAGGCCGGGACGGTGTCACCTTCGCTCGCGGCGGATTCGAGCTGGCCGGGCTGCGGCCGGTCCTGGTGCGCGCATTCAATGTCTTGCGGCAGTATCCGGAATCAGCGGTCCCCGAGGCATGGTCGACCATCCGGTCCGGGCTGGCACCCGACGGGTTGCTGGTCGACGGTACCTGCGACGAACTGGGCAGGCGATGCGCATGGGTGCTGCTCGACAAAGACGGCCCGCGTTCACTCACCCTCGCCTGGGATCCGTTCACCGTCGAGCGGCCATCCGATCTGGCCGAACGGCTGCCCAAAGCATTGATTCACCGCAATATCCCCGGTGAGCCGATTCACACCCTGCTCGCCGCCGCGGACCTCGCCTGGGCCAGGGCCGCGCCGCTGGCGCCCTTCGGTCCCCGAATCCGTTGGCGGGCGGCCGCGCGGTTGCTACGCGAGGACGGTTTCCCGATCCGTCATTACCGCCGCAGGCTACGCGACAATGTGTTGTCCGTGCCATGGTCGGCCGTGGTCCCCTCCGTGATGGTTCACCCCGGCCACCGCACCGATTCCTGACCGCTCCGGTTATGCCGCGGTGAGCGCCGAATACATTCTTTTCGCAGCGCGCGGCGACAATCGCGTCCCGGCAGCGGCGATCTCCGTGCCCGCGCAGCGATGGATGGCGACCGCGTCGGCTACCACCTCGTTCAAGGCTGCTTGTCCGATATCGGATTCGGCCAGGTCGAGTACGGTGCGTACCGGTGTCGTCACCAGGAACGAGCCGGCCGATTCCACATCGGCACCGCTCGGCACGCGGCGCAGCACCACCAACCGGGATGTCGCAGGCATACGATCGGCGGCCACCGACAGATGCAGGAACCGTGGGCGCAGTCTGCCGAGTCCATGCAATTCCGCCGCGCTCTGATGCGAGAACACCGCGGCACCGTTGAACCATGCCGCCCACATCGCGTATTCGTCGAACGGTCCCTCCGGCCACCCGGATAATCGGAGCACGCCCACCCCGACCCTGATCACCGAACCATCGCTGAGACCGGCCCGCACGTATGCCGTGCACCCGGTGCGGGATACCTGCTCGATAGTGAAGAAACCGGCGTGCCGACCGGCCCACCTCCGCAGCACCCGCCACCCTTGTTCCGCGGATCCGGTTACGCGACTCGCCGTATCACCGGCCATGCGCACCAGACTACGCTCGGCTCCTGTGTTACATATCACGTTCGAACCCCTCAATGCCTCCACAGAGACAACACAGAAAGGTCGGGAAGAATCGGCCCTATGGGTACAACAGTTCCGTCCACCTCGACGATCAGCCGGCGCACGCTGCTGATCGCACTAGCGGTAGTAGTAACCCTGCTCGCCACCCTCCTTGTCGGCGGAGAGCTGTACGCCAGGCACTCGGTGGCGAGCTGTATCAGTTCCCAATTCGAAAAGGAGATGGGATCGAAGATCACCGTACGCTTCGGTCCCAAGCCACTGCTGATCACTTTGATCGATGGCAAGGTTTCCTCGGTACGGGTGAACAGTGATGACACCAAGTTCGGTCCGGCCATCGGGATGGAGGTCCACGCTGTACTGCACGATGTCGAGGTCGACGAGCAGAACGGCGGCTCGGTCGGCAGCTCCTCCGCCGATGTCGACTGGAGCAATGAGGGCATCAAGGAGACACTCGGCGGATTGGTCAGCGATGTGAGCTCTTCCGCTGCCTCCGGCACGCTCACCCTGTCGGTACTCGGTGGTATCGGTCAACTCCAGCTGAAGCCCCGGATTCAGGATGGCGCGGTGCGGATGGAGACGACATCGGCGCGACTGCTCGGCATCGGCCTGCCCTCCGATCTGGCGCAGAGCATTCTGGACACCTTCACGCAGAGCTTGGAGAACTACCCGCTCGATATGAAGGCAACCGACGTACGGGTCACCGATTCCGGTATCGAGGTCAAGCTCGCAGGCGGTCGCACCCAACTGGAGCCCGCCCAGGGAGATACGGCAGTGCTTTGCTGAAAGCTGTTCTTCCGCATCACATCCTGATCGAATTTCCGCGCCCCACCTGCCGGTCCGTAAGCCCGCAGCATGGTCGCGGCCGGTGGTCAGTCCGGAAAACCGTCCAGCACGGCACGAGGCCTCGACAATCCGAGCCTGGTCGCGCCCGCCGCGATCAACTCGGCGGCCGCTTCCGCGGTCCGGATACCACCGCTGGCCTTGACGCCGAGCCTGCCGCCGACCGTATCCGCCATCAGTCGCACCGCATGGGCGCTGGCGCCGCCCGCAGGGTGAAATCCCGTAGAGGTCTTCACGAAATCGGCTCCAGCGCGCTCGGCGATCCGGCACACCTCCACGATCGCCTCGTCCGGCAACGCGGCGGATTCGATGATCACCTTGAGCAATGCCCGGTCGCCCACCGCCTCACGCACCGTGACGATATCCGCGAGTACTGCGGTGTAGTCACCGGAACGGGCCGCGCCGACATCGATAACCATGTCGATCTCAGCTGCCCCCTGCTCTACCGCCAGCCGCGCCTCGGCCCCCTTCACCAGCGAATGATGCTTCCCCGAAGGGAATCCGGCTACCGTGGCGACCACGAGCCCCGGCGCGGTAACCGGCAGCATCGACGGCGACACACAGATTGCGAGAACACCAAGTGCCCGTGCGTCTTCCACCAGTGCCGCGACCTCGGCTTGGGTGGCTTCCTGAGCCAACAGCGTGTGGTCGATCATGGCGGCTACTTCGGTCCTGGTCTGTGACGCGCACTGTGCCATGGGCTGAGAGTCTTGCATACGAAGGATGTATTCCATTGCGCACCTCCTGGGCTTACCGCACACTCGTAGCTGATGGCGCATCGGAGACCGGGCCACCGCGGCCGAATGACTACCGTGGGCGGATGAGCCCTACTTCGTTCGGGAGGAGACGACCGTGCTGATCCGTCGCGAACGCGCCGAGGACGCCGCCGCTATCGCCGCGGTGCACCGCAGCGCATTCGCACCGCACTACACCCGTACCACCGATAGCGGCGCGACCGCCGGCGGCCGGGGCGAAACCGATCCTCCCGAGGTAGACCTCGTCGCCCACCTACGCAGCGATGCGGGCTGGATCCCCACGCTCTCCCTGGTCGCCATCGAACACGATAGAGTCGTCGGCCACCTGTGCCTGACCAGAGCCACGGTAGGCCCGTTTCCGGCACTGGCACTCGGCCCGGTCGGGGTACTCACCGACCATCAGGGCATCGGGATCGGCACGGCTCTCATCCACGCGGGCCTCGGCGCCGCCGACGCGCTCGACGAACCGTTGGTCGGTCTGCTCGGCAGCCTGGAGTTCTATCCACGCTTCGGCTTCGTCCCAGCGGCCCGGCTCAGCATCACCCCCGACGAGCCCGAATGGGCCGGCCACTTCCAAGTACGGCCGCTGTCTGCCTACGACTCACAAATCACCGGCGAATTCCACTATCCCGAGCCGTTCTACCCCCACTGACCCCGGCGACACCTCCCCCACCCACAAGCATCCCGCCCCCGCACCGCGCGAGCCCGGACACCCACAAGCATCCCCAACCCCGCACCGCGCGAGCCCGACGAGCGCCGTTCGCGGCCCGTCTCGCGTCCGGCCGCCCGCAGCGCATGCGACGAAGTCGCGAGTCGCGGGCGGCCGGACGCGAGACTCCGAGGGGCCGCGAACCCGCCGCGCGAATGCGCGGCAAATCGAACACAGCCCACCTGGAAGGATGGAGCCATGAGTTCCGCTCTATCCGATCAGGGCAATCGCCGCTACGTATTGACCATGGGCTGTCCTGACCGCCCTGGCATCATCGCCGAGATCACCTCATTCATCGCCGAGTTCGGCGGCTCGATCGTGGAGGCCGGCTACCACTCCGATCCCGATACCGGCTGGTTCTTCACCCGCCAGGCGATCGAAGCCACCACAGTTCCGTTCGGAATCACCGAATTGCGTGACCGTTTCGCCGGGATGGCCACCGACCTGTGGCCTACGGCCACCTGGCAGCTGCTTGACTCCGGAGAGCGCCGCCGTACCGTCCTGCTGGTCAGTAAGGATGGCCATTGTCTGCACGACCTGCTCGGCCGCGCGGCCAGTGGCGAGCTCCCCGCCACTATCGAGGCAGTGATCAGCAATCACCAGGATCTTGCCGCGATGACCGCGGCACACGATGTGAAGTTCCATCATGTGCCGTTTCCCAAAGATCCGTCCGAGCGTGGCCCTGCCTTCGCCGAGGTCCGTGCCCTGGTGGACTCGTACGCTCCGGACGCGGTGGTTCTCGCCAGGTTCATGCAAGTGCTACCCGCCGAATTGTGCGAGCACTGGACGGGCAAAGCGATCAACATCCACCACAGCTTCTTGCCGTCGTTCGTCGGCGCTCGCCCCTACCATCAAGCGTTCACACGTGGGGTGAAGTTGATCGGCGCCACCTGTCACTACGTGACCGCGGAACTGGACGCGGGCCCGATCATCGAACAGGACGTCATCCGCATCGACCATGGCGATCAGGTGCACGACATGATCCGGCAGGGACGCGATATCGAGCGAGTAGTGCTGGCCCGTGGCCTGCGTTGGCATTTGGAGGGACGGGTACTGGTGCACCGGCACCGGACAGTCGTCTTCGCCTGACCCAGCTTCTCCGGATCCGGCGGCGGGCTATCGCCTCACCACCGCGGACCGCGCTGCACTTCGTCCACCTTGGGCCGCACATCGGCCAGGTAGATACCGGTCGCGATGGCCGCGATAAAGGAAATCAGGCTCAGACCCGCCGAGAAGAGCAATAGCAAGAGCACGGCGGCCCCGAGAATCGCCAGCCAGATCGGCTTGGTCAGTTTGTCCACCGCAGTGAAAGCGTCCGGACGCTGACGCACGGCATGGATCAGCGCGAAAATCGTCGCACCGAGCAAAGCCAGCCACAGCACCCACAGGATCGCCCCGGTCAATCCGTGCACCATGTTCACCCCACCCATCATAGAAGCAATGCCTCCGTGCACCACCAAGGTGCACGGAGGCATCGGCTAGCAAACAGATGGCAGTGCGGCGTTCAGGCTTCCTTCGTGGGAGCCTTCTTCGCCGGAGCCTTCTTGGCAGCGGGGGCTGCCTTCTTGGCCGGAGCCTTCTTCGGCGCACCGTTCGTCGCGGGAGCCGGGGTCGACTCGGTGGTCACCTCGACGACCTCGGCCTCGACGACCGAGGTGTCCGCGGCCCCATCCCCTTCGACGCCCGCCGGACGACCGAGCAGCTCGTTGACTCGCCCGAGCACTCCCTCGGCCCGGCTCATGGCATCGTCGTAGAGGGTTTCGACCTGGCCGAGACGCTCATCGACGACCTGGTTGGTACGCAAACGCTCGATGGTCTCCTCACCACGGACGGCGAGATCGGTGTAGATATCGAGCGCTTGCTGGTAGTACTTCTCGGCCAGGGTGCGGAGCTCTTCAGGAGTGAACTTCTCCCGCAGCTCGGCAAGATCCTCCGGCAGCTCGGAAGGCAGCCCTGCCAACCGCTCGCGCAACGAGCCGAACTGGGCCTGCACATCCGCGGGCACATTGGCGAAACGCTCGCGCGCTTCCTCCACTCGCGCCTGTACCTCAGCAGTAGCCGTACGCTCACGTACCTGTGCGACGACATCGTTGACAGCGGCGTAGAGGGCATCGCCCGCGCCGACGGTGGCGAACAGTGGCTTGGTTACAGTTGCGGTCTTCTCTGTCATGATGTTTCGTTCTCCTGGCATGGCGGAGTATCGGTTGTCGTGCGTGGAACCTCGCTGTCCCATGTGTCCCCCCCGGCCTCGCTTCCTCCGTTTTCCCGGCGAAACGATTCATAGATATCCAGTAGCACCTGCTTCTGCCGCTCACTGATCGATGCATCGGCAAGCAAGGCGTCCCGGACCGGGCTGTGGGCCCGCTGTTCGAGGTAGCCTGCCCGTACATACAAGACCTCCGACGACACGCGTAACGCCTTGGCGATCTGCGTGAGCACTTCGGCGGACGGGTTACGCAATCCGCGCTCGATCTGACTGAGATACGGATTACTAACCCCCGCCAGCTGGGCGAGTTGGCGCAGCGAAACTTGCGCGGCTTCACGCTGCGCCCTGATGAAGCTTCCGATATCGTGCGCCGCGCTGACGACACGCCCCCCTCGCTCCCCGGCATCGGACGAATACTCGTCCGATGAGCCGGTGTACTCGGCGGAAACCTCGGGCTGGTCTGCCATCACTCACCTTCTGGCGGTTGTACGGGTTCGATTCTAGGATAGAGTGCTAGCAATTGCAAGCACTCTGCTAGCAGAGTCTCGGCAAACAATCCATATGCCATGGATCAGCCGCCGAACATCAGATGCGAAATCGTGTAGATCGCCAGTCCGGCAAACGATCCGACCACCGTTCCGTTGATCCGGATGAACTGTAGATCCCTACCGACCTGCAATTCGATCTTCTTACTGGCTTCCTCGGCATCCCACTTGGCAACTGTGTCGGTGACCAGGGTGCTGATTTCCTCAGCATAGTTCTCCACCAGATAGCGAGCACCACGATCGATCCAGCCATCCACCTGTGCGCGCATACCGGAATCGTCACGTAACCGCTCACCCAGCTGCTGGACATTCTCGGCGACCTTACGCCGCAGCGTGCTATTCGGATCCTCGGCGGACTCCAGGATCAACCGCTTAGCCGCACGCCAGGTGGCCTCGGCCAGCCCGGTGATTTCCGCACGGCCCATGATCTGCGCCTTGACCCGTTCCGCCTTCTTGATCATGGCCTCGTCATATTGCAGATCATCGGCGAATTCCTGCAGAAAGCGATTCGCCGCCGCACGCACCTCATGCTCGGGATCGGCACGAATTCTCCAGGTGAACTCGACCAGCTCCCGGTAGATCCGTTCGGAAAGCATGACGTTGACGAATTTCGGTGCCCACTGCGGTGCGTCTCGGAATACGATTCGATCGATCGTCTCCTGTGACCCGAGCGCCCACTGATGCGCCCGTTCGGCGAGCAGATCCAAAAGGGCCTTCTGCCGGTCGTCGGCAAGCAATTCCGCCAGCACCCGCCCGAGGGGCGGACCCCACAGTGGTTCGGCGATCCGCTTGACAATGGTGTTGTCGATCACCTGTTCGACATCTTCGTCCCGCAGTGCTCCGATAATGGCACGCAGGATCGTCGAACTCTCCTGCGCCACCCTGGCAGCATGTCCTGGATCGGCGATCCAGGACCCCACCCGCCATGAGATCTGCGCGGAAGACAACTTCGCCGAAACGACTTCCGGTGCGAGGAAATTAGTTCCGACGAAGGTGCCGAGGCTGGCACCGAGCTGATCTTTCTTCCGCCGGATGATCGCGGTGTGCGGGATAGGTAAGCCGAGCGGGTGCCGAAACAGCGCGGTCACCGCGAACCAGTCCGCCAAAGCGCCGACCATACCCGCCTCCGAGGCCGCCCGAAGATAGCCGACCCATTCGCCGCCCGCACCCCGCGATTCGGTCCAGCGACAGAACAGATAGATGGCGGTGGCCAGCGCGAGCAGACCGGTGGCGAGCGCCTTCATCCGCCAGAGATCACGGCGCTTGGCTGCCTCGTCGAGCACGGCGGCCAGCCCGAGAGGTGCGGCGGTGGACGCGGCAGAGGCATCCAGCACCACGGTATTGCTGGGGGCTTTCTCCATGCCTCCCATTCTGCTGTGCCCAGGCAACCGTGCGCGCAGGCAAGCGAACCCCGGCACGCCGAACGCATCCGAAACTGTGGTTCCTACCGCATCCGGCACCTAAACGGGCGTACTACAGGTGTCCGACACATAAGCTGGAGACAGAGCGGGACGTAAGAGCGAAGAAAGAGAACCACAGAGCAAGGGGGTACACGCTGTCCACCGAGAATCTTGTCGACACCGACGAGCAACCGCCCGCGATGCGCGGCGGCCGGATGGACGGCCGCAAACGCCGGTGGCGGCAGCACAAAATCGACCGCCGCGCAGAACTTGTCGACGGGACTCTCGCGGCAGTACGCGCCCGCGGCAGCACTGCGGGTATGGACGAGATCGCCGCGGAGATCGGTGTCTCCAAGACCGTGCTCTATCGGTACTTCTCCGATAAGAACGACCTCGTCCGGGCGACCATGCAACGGTTCATCGAGACCACATTGATGCCACGGGTGTACAACGCGATCAGCCTGGACGCCGATGAATATCAGCTGGTCCGCTCCGCGCTGACCGAGTATGTCGGCACCGTCGACGAAGATCCCGAGGTCTACCGCTTCATCATGGGCAACGGATCGGCCGACCAATCCTCGCTCGCGGAGTTCGAAAAAATCTTCGCCGAAGTGGTGTGCGCGATCATGACCGATCGAGCACGGGAACGCGGCGTTCGGACCGAAGGCGCGGCGCTGACATCGTACGTGCTCGTCGGTGGTATCCAGCTGGCGACGCATTGGTGGACCACCGACAAATCACTGCCCCGCGATACCGTGATCGACTACCTCACCATGTTGTCCTGGAGCGCCATCGAAGGTATGGCCCGCACAGGTGGTTCGCCCGAGGTATTCAATGCGCAGGCGCACGTGCTTCCTGCCGTCGAATCGCCAGTGGAACGCTGATCCGGCTGTTCACCGGGTTATCCGCCGAAGTTCGGTGAATCATTCGGCGCGGCCGAGTGCGTAGCCACCGAGCAGCGCCCGAAAACAGATGGGAGAAAGCCATGGCATAC
>NZ_JBJZOO010000023.1:0-51294 GCF_047200775.1 Nocardia spongicola
GGAGATGTTCACCGATCACCCTCTTGCCGAGGTCCTGACCTCGATGCCCGGCATCGGAGTCAGGACCGGCACCCGCATCCTGCTCGAAATCGGTGACGGCACCGCCTTCGCCTCGGCCGGGCATCTGGCCTCCTACGCCGGCATCGCCCCCATCACCCACCGATCCGGCAGCTCCATCCGCGGCGAACACCCCGCCCGATCCGGTAACCACAAACTCAAACGAGCCCTGTTCCTGTCCGCATTCGCCGCCCTGCACGACCCGACCAGCCGCGCCTACTACAACCGCAAACGCGCCGAAGGCAAGAAACACAACGCAGCCCTCATCTGCCTGGCCCAACGCCGCTGCGACGTCCTCTACGCCATGCTCCACCACAAACAGCCCTACCGGACACCGGCAACCCCAGCAGCTTGACGAACACCATAGGGACACCCCCTGATCACCGAACTCGTCGAATGCGCACCCTTAACTTTCGGACAAATATTATCCAGCCATAAATTAACGTGCTCGAACTAGAGGGGTTCAGAGGTCCTCGTCGCTCAACGAGTAAACCGGCGAGCCGGATCGGCTGGCCGCGCTACCCGCCCCCAACGAATCCAGCGTGCCACGCCAGTGCGCACGCCATTTTGCCCGGTTCGTGTCATCGGATAGAACGGTGTCGATCTTTACCTTTCCCTTGTCTTTGAGCGGCCACAGAGGGGAATCGCCTACCGCTAGGCAGATGCGGGCGAGGATGGCTCTTCTCACGATGTCTCGTAACCGGTCGACGGCATATCCCACTCGAGCGAGTTCGCTCATCTGATTGGTCTCGTCCGGTACGCACTCCATGGCTTCCAGGTCTTTGCGGATCTGCTTGGTTGTCAGCTCTCCACCGTGCACGATGGTCGATCTGAAGTTGTACAGCCGTTTCAGGTCTTCGAACAGTGTTCGGGCGGGGTCATCTTCATCAGCGAGCAAGGCGGTCACACGGGTGCACAACCGCAACGTCAGACCTTCACCCTCGTTTGCGCCGAGTATCACACCCTCCAACGCAGTCGAGAGTTCCACCACCTGCTCGAAATGGCTCGTCGTATCGTCGAATTTGGCGAACTTCTCGAGCGCTTCGCCGAACGAGCTGAGCCAAATGTCCTGACCGCCCATCCCCTGCTGGACTGAGTCGATCAGATCGGTCAAGGCGGAAAGTGTTTGCTCCTGCGAGCCGGTGAGCCGTGCAGTCCGTCGAACCAGGGGAACGTCGGTGTCTCGGATCAAATGCTCGAGTGAAGCTGGGCGAGCAGAGATCCGGGTGCTCGCTCCCGACACCTGATACATCCCTTGCACATTCGCGCCAGTCAGCAGACAAACGCCGAGCTGGAACCGATCCAGGACGTCCTCCAAAGCTCCATGGTCGTGATAGCCCACACCTGAGACCTGCCTACGCACGATTAGGAGGGCATGTGGAGGACGGCCGGGATTAGGCGCCCGACGTTTCCAGGCATGATCGGCATCAGGGATTTCCTTCATGATTCGATGCCGCAGGTCCCATGAATCGTCGGGAACGATGGTGATGCCGCTGATCTCGATCTCCTGCCCTGCAGTGGGTACAAGGTGTGAGACATGGCGGGCCAAGACCATGTCATAGGGCTGGCCGGATAGAACATCGGCGAACTGGATGATGGCTGCCGTGACTTCGTCGTTGTCTGGATCGTAATTGTCCGCGCGGGAGCATTTCTCTACGCAGAGCTCAAGGAAGCTGAACAACAGCAGCGACACCGTGTATCCGGGGCCAACGAAGTCACTGTCGTCAGGTAGCCCCACGGGCGCAGCAGCCAGTACTTCATCGGAAAGATGGGAGTACTCCGGAAGCTTCTCGATCGTCATCCCGTTGAAGTCGAGGCCGTGTTGTAGGTACCGGTGCGACGTGGACGTCGGAATCGCGTTCTCAGCCCGCAATACCTCGAACGAGGCTGCAATAAACGCCCTTGCAGTCGAATCGAACTCGCTCAAGAGACTCCTCGTTGATCGAAATGAACTGGCACCCGATCATCGTTCCAACCGGCGCGCTCCGTCGCGGCGAAACCACAAGACTGCGCATCATTTTCGCCCAGCTCGACACACTACCGGTCAGCCCAGGAACATTCGCTGAGATATCAGCAACCACGTAAGGACCACCACCCGTGACCGACTACGAAATCCGCATCCCCCCACTGCGTTACAAGTACACCGGTGACCTCGGCGCACTCGGCACCATCACACTACTGTCGATCACACTCCTGATCGCACTCGGATACCTCCTCACCATCACAACCATCGTGATGTGGCTACTCAGCATCACCCCCTGATCGTTGGCGAACGGAGGTACGTGCGAGTAGATCACGACAAGACAGGATGCGGCCTATCTGTATGGTGACCAGCGTGCATCGTCGTTGCGTTGGAAGCTGGTGAAGCGATAACGCCACTGCTCGTACAGAGAAGGATTGGCGGACAGTACAGGAAGAACACTCGTGACCAGCTGAAACTCGCGCAGTCGTCGTAGTGTAGGGAACCCGCTCCACTCAGTCACGTCCACGCCGTACCTTTCGACGACCTGCTGATGGAAGTTCGTGGCGTAGTCCATTCGAAGATGTCCTACCGCGACGGGTGTGAGGTCCCATTCGCGAGGGCCGAGTGCGGCTCCGTCGAAGTCGCAGATGACCGCGCTGGTGCTGCTCGGGATCAGGTTGCCGGTGAAGGCGTCGCCGTGAATCGGTCCGGGGGGCATCATCGGCTCGATGGATGCGAGCCCGTTGGCGAGTTCCTCGACGGTGTCGAGCAGGAACTGGTGGTCGATTGGGCTGAGGACTTGCTCCTCTCGGATTCGCTGTGAGATCGGGTGCAGCGGGTTCCAGTCAGGCAGTGGCACGGCTGGCGGTGGAAGTGCGTGAAGCCGGCGCAGGATCTCGCCGAGCTCGACGCCGTTCGGCGGAGACGTCTCGGCCGGCGCCGGGGTGACGGTGTGCCAGAAGGTGATGGTGTGCTTGCCCAGGCGGAGCGGTTGTGGGAGGTCGGCGACGAGCCGGACTGATGGTAGGTCGTGGTGGGCGAGCCAGCGGGCGACTGCGATGACCTTGGGTACCCGTTGGCGAATGGCGGTCGAGCCCGGGATCCGGACAGTGATTGGTTTGGAGGCGAGGTTGTAGACAGCGTTGTTGGTGAACTTCGCCAGCTGTGCGCCGGTGGCGTCGAGGCCGAGTTCAGCGCAGACCACTTCCAGGACACCCTGTGTCCAGTTCGTTTTCCGGACGGATCTGTCAGAGGTCGCGTGATCGGTCACGTCGCCTCCTGCAGTGTGTTGATGGACTGAGCGAGCTCGGCCAATTCTGCGTCGGTCGGGTGTTGGAGCGCGAGGTCGCGTAGTGGTTTGAGTCGGTGGATGGTGCGCACTGACCGTACTGTAGAGGCTGTGGTGACGGCTTGTCGTCCGGCCTGCTGGCCGAGTTCGGTGGCTCCTATGCGCAGGTATGCGCATCCCAGGGCGGTGGATTCGAAGCATTGGCTGCGGGTCATCTCGGGTCCGCGCATGCTGATTGCTCGCGTGAGGTGGTCGATACCGGCTTGCATATCCGTCGGTGTCGGTGAGGGTTGAGCGGTGAGAGCGACTCCGATCGTGGCGTTGAGGTCAGCGACGCCGAAGAAGCGGATCCAGGCTTGCACGTTGTCGGGGGTGGAGCGGGTGAACTCGTCTTGGGCTCGGCCGAGGGACCGCTGCATCTGCGCACGTTCGTCGAGCAGCGCATATGCCCAGGCCTCGTTGGCGCACAGCATGGCCACGGTGAGCGGACAGCCAGCGTTCTGGGCCTCGAGCTGGCCGAGCTGGAAGAACTTCAGTGCGATGTGATGCATCGTCGGATCGGCGTCTTCGCCGCCGCGGTGTAGGTGTAGGCGGCCAGCGCGGTAGAGCACGTTGGCGGCGAGGGAGTGGTCGCCGACTTTGTGTGCGATCGTGTGGGCGCGTTTGAAGTGTTTGCGTGCGGATCGGTACAGCCCCAGGTCGAAGCTGGTCCAGGCGGCGAGGTTGTGCATGTCGGCTAGTGCCGAGCGCAGCAGACGTTTGATGGTCTCGGTGCCGCGGGAGTTGAGTAATTGCTGTGACCAACGGACCTGGGCTGCGACGGCGTCCCGGCAGGCACCACCTCCGAATTGGTAGTCGAGAGTGCGCATGGCGGAGGTCAGCGATGTGATGCGGTCGATGTCGGTGCGACCGATGCGATCGGGGGCGGGCGCTGTCTCTGCGTCGAGGGGTTGCCACCAGGTGGCGACGGTGTCGTCGTCGGTGCCCATCGTGACGTTGGCTGCGTGGGATAGTAGTTGTTTGACCTCTTCACGCTCGGTTGCGTCTGCGGTGCACGCTGCGGCGGCTTGGTCGAGGCTGTGGCTGAGCGGATCGTCGAATGCCAAACCCATGTAGCCCCGCGGGATGGCGAGCCCGTCGGCGATCCGCACGAGGACGTCCCATGCTTGGATCCGCCTACCCTTTCGGATTACCTCGTAGACCTCGGACTGGTACAAGCCGGTCATCCGTGCGATCTGGCGTTGGCCGATCCCGCTGCGCTGCAGCAGATCGAACACCACATTGAGATCGTGGACGGCCAGTGCCCGGCGCATTTGCGGTGATTCCCAAATCGCCGGTGCGACTTCACTTTGCTGTGGGCTCAACGCGATATCTCCATCCCGATTTGGTGGCCACGTGTTTCGACCACGTTCCCAGGTCTTCGGTCAGATCTCCGGGAATTGGTCAGCGCCAAAAGAATTGACTAGTGCCGCCTGTCATTGAAGTGACGAGCCAGGTAGACCGGTGATTCCACTTACCTGCAACGGGCCATCGGGTGAATCCTCGATGAACAACGAAAGGCTGCAAGACGTTTCGCGAAGCAATCGGTGCGCGCCGATTGCTAGCGGTGACGGTGTGGCCACCGCGTCGGGAAGGCGGCAATCCATGGTCCAGATCGTCTCGTGCACGCAACCAGTCACCCGCGAAGTGAAGGCTGATCGCGAGGAGAGTCTCACCGCGCCCGATTACGGCCCGGTCGGCGGAGGAATAGCTTCACGAGTTGCTGTGCGCCCCATGCGGGTCGTGGTGGTGGGTCAGGGTTACGTCGGGCTGCCACTGGCCCTGCACGCGGCCGATGCCGGACACCATGTCATCGGATTCGACACCGACCGCGCCAAGATCGAGGACCTGAAATCGGGTCGCTCGCCGATCGAGGACATCGCCGACGACCAGTTGCGGTCGGCCCTGCGCGGCGGACGGTACCGGCCGTCATCTCGGCCACGAGATCTGGTCGGCTTCGACATTGCGGTGATCGCTGTACCCACGCCGCTTGCTGGCGGAGCACCTGATCTGTCCTTCGTCCGGGCCGCCGGGCATCTCGCGGGTGTTCACCTGCGCGCGGGTGCGCTCGTGGTACTGGAGTCCACGAGCTATCCGGGCACCACCCAGATCCTGGGCGACGTGCTCGAGTCCGCCTCGGGGTTGAAGCGCGGTGTCGATTTCGGGTTGGGCTTCAGCCCCGAACGCATCGATCCGGGCAATCGGTACTGGACGGTGGCGACGACACCCAAGATCGTCTCCGGCATCGACACAGTCTCGCTGGCCCGTGTCGCGGAGTTCTACAACGGCCTGATCGATCGGGTTGTGTTGGTGGACCGGTGCGAGGAAGCCGAGCTGGCCAAGCTGCTGGAAAACACCTTTCGGGCAGTGAACGTAGCCCTGGTCAACGAGCTGGCCGAGATCGCCCGGCGGGCCGGTGTCGATCTCCGGCGGGCGCTGGCCGCAGCAGCGACCAAGCCGTTCGGGTTCATGGCGTTCGACCCCGGACCTGGCATCGGCGGGCACTGCCTGCCAGTCGACCCGATCTACCTGTCCTGGTGGGCGGAGCAGGCCGGCGGCAACCGGTCCGCTCTGATCGACACGGCCGCTCAGATCAACAACAGCCGACCCGGCCAGGTCGTCGATCGGCTCGCGCACGCCCTGCGCACCCGAGACCGTGACCTGGCCGGGGCACAGATCCTGCTGTTGGGGCTAGCCTACAAGCCGGGCAGCGGGGATATCCGCGAATCCCCGGCCATCGAGGTCGCTCAGTCGCTCACCGCGCACGGCGCCCACGTCGTGGCGTGCGATCCGTTCGTGTCAGCGCGCGCAGCCGCGGACGCGGGGATCGTCTTGGCCGACGACGTGGGCCTTGAGCTGGTCTCCGTGGACGCGGTGGTGGTGATGACCGACCACGACTGCTTCGACTACGAACGGATCGCCACAGAGGCGGCGTTCGTGTTGGACTGCCGCGGGCGCCTGGCCGTGAGCTCGACCGTGGAGCAGCTGTGAAGCCGGGTCTGCGGGTCACGGTGACCGGCGGGGCCGGGTTCATCGGCTCGAATCTGGTGCACCGACTGCTACGGACCCCGGCGATCGGCGCGGTCACCGTCATCGACGACTGCTCGACCGGCACCGTGGAGCGTTTGGGCACCGACCGGTCCGCGATCGATTTCCGCCTCGCCAGCATCCTGAACGCTGATGCGGTCGCCGACGCGGTCGTCGGCGCCGACGCGGTCGTTCATCTCGCCGCGCTCGGGTCGGTACCGCGCTCGATCCAGAACCCGCTGGCCAGCCACCATGCCAATGCCACTGGCACACTGCAGGTCCTGGAAGCCTGCCGCCAGGCCAGTGGTCCGCTGGTGATCGTGGCGTCTTCGTCGTCGGTGTACGGGGCGAATCCCCAGCTGCCGCGCGTGGAGGACTCTGCGACCATGCCGGTGAGTCCGTACGCGGTGACCAAACTGGCATCGGAGGCATACCTGGGCGCTTACCACGCCAGCTTCGGGCTGCCGGTTCTGCCGCTGCGGTTCTTCAACGTCTTCGGACCAGGTCAGCGGGCTGGACACCCCTACGCCGCGGTCATTCCGCGGTTCATCGCCGCCATGTTGGCCGGGGAACCGATCCGGGTGCACGGTGACGGCACTCAGACCCGGGACTGGACCTTCGTGGACACCGTGTGTCAGGTGATCAGCACCGCGATCGTCGACCGGGTGACCAGCCCGTGGCCGGTGAATCTGGCCCTCGGCACCCAGTATTCGGTCCTCGAGGTCGCCAACGAGATCGCGGACCTCCTCGGGTGCGAGTTCACTATCGAACACACCGCGCCCCGCCCCGGCGATGTCGCCCACTCCCATGCCGATCCGACGCGACTGCGTGCGCTGTTTCCCTCCGTCACCACCTGCAGCCTGCGTGAGGGCCTCGCGCGCACCATCGCCTGGCATCACGAGCTGAGCGAGGTGAGCCGATGCACATCCTGATGTATCACCTTGTCGACGACGCGGTGACCGACCCGATGTCAGTGCCCCTGCACCGATTTCGTGACCAGATGACGCTGCTCGCCGAGCACTACACAGTGCTGACCGAGGCCGACCTGCACCAGATACTCGCCTCCGGTATTCAGCCGCCGGACAGGTCGGTGCTGCTCACCTTCGACGACGGCTACACCAACACGATCACCACGGTCCTACCGGTCCTCGAGCAGCACGGGTTGCCCGCGGTAATGGCCGTGTGCGGCGGCTATCTCACTACCGACTTACCACGCCGAACACCGCATGTCGTCGATCAGATGGCGGACCTGGCCGAGGTGCGCCGGTGGCTTGAGACCGGGCGTACTGTCGCCGCCCACAGCTACACCCATCAACGACTCACCACCGCAACCGATCTCGGCCTGTCCTGGCAGGTCCTGGGAGACCGAGAAGCGCTCACCGAGCTGCTCGGCGCTCCACCGGCCACGTTCGTCTACCCCTACGGTGCCTACGACCTGCGGGTGCAGCGGATGGTGGCGCGCGTCTATCCGTTGGCGATGGCGACCGACGAACATCACTGCGTCGACCTCAGCCACCCCTACAGTCTGCCGCGCATCCAGGTCGACCCGAGCTGGAGCCTGACCGCGTTCCAGGCCGCGCTCGACAGCGACACCGACCCGGCGACAGCCCAGCACCGCGCCCGACGCGTCGACACCGCCGCCGACCGAACCTCAGGAGTATCACGATGACCCTGCACCCGCGCACCGTCGCGCTGTACTGGCACAACGGCAGGTCCCTCGGCCACACCTCCGGAGCAGCTAAAGTCGCACAGCACCTGCTGCGTTCACCCGAGGTGTACTCGATCGCCGGGATTACCGGCGCCTACCGCGGCCTGGACCTGCTGCCAGACCAGGTCGATCTCATCAAGATCCCGTCGTTCACCAACGTCGACGACCCGAGCGGATGGAACCTGCGTCCGCGGCTGGCCATCAGCGAAGCGACTCTGCACCAGGCCCGCACCGACCTGATCACGACATTCCTGCGGCACTTCCGGCCCGATGTCCTGATCAGCGATCACATTCCGCGAGGCACCGACGACGAACTGGTGCCCGCGCTGGAAGCGCGGTACCCCACGCACGCGGTGTTGAGCCTGCGTGGGGTGCTGTTCGACCGGGACAAGACCATGCGCAAATATTTCGGTCAGCAGCATCGTGGTCCCTGGGTGCTCGATCACTACTGCCAGTTCAACGTCCACATTCACCCCGAGGTATTCGACCTCGCCGAGTACTACCGGCTCACCGGTGAAGCCGCGCAACGGTTGCACTACACCGGCTATCTCGCCGAACCGGTCTCCTACACCCGCGACCAGGCACGCACGCTACTCGGTATCGACGCTGACGAGCGGCTGGTGGTTGCGGCCATGGGCGGCGGCCAAGGCGCGGGTGGTCTGTGGCAAGCGCTCTCGCGGGCGTTGACCACACGACGTGGCGCGTTCGATCGGGCGCTGTTGGTCACCGGGCCTTATCTCGAACCGTCGGATCTGCGTGCGCTGCAACAGTATTGGGCCGACGATGACATGGTCGAGGTCCGCGAGTACGAGGCGGATCTGAAGCCGTGGATGCGGGCCGCGGATCTGTTCATCGGCGCTGCGGGCGCGAACATGCTCGGCGAAGTGCTCGCGACCGCCGCCAACACGATCGCGATCCCGCGCCAGATCCGTGAGGTCGAGCAGCGGGTCCACTCCCAGCGGCTGCACCAGCTCGGAATCCTGCGCAAAGTCGGTCTCGCCGAGGCGCTGGCCGGGGCCCTTGACGCTGAAGTCGTGCGCGCCCTGCATGATCCGATCATCGCTGACAGCACGCGCTACCTGTGGGACGGCGGCTCCTACGACCGTCACCTGCCCGGCTCCGACATCGGGACGCGGTGCGCCTGTGTGAGCTCGCCACGGCGTGTATCCATGGTGCACGCATGAGGACGCCCGGTTGCCTGATCGTGCGGTCGACCAACCTCGTGCTGTCCGACCCCACGCACACCGCCCGCGGCCAGGTCGCGATCTGTGAAGGGACTGTCGCGGCCGACCCCACCGGTTGCGGCCACCACCCGCGCGTGCTCGAGGTCAACGACGAACTGGTCGGGCCCGGCCTGGTCGACCTGCATCTGCACGGTGCGCGCGGGCACGACTTCACCGAATCCGACCCGGCTGCCTGGCACCACATCCTCGACACCCATCTGCGCGCCGGAACGACCACCGTGCTGGCTACCCTTGCCAGCACGACCGCCGTGGCCACCGCTGCGGCCCTGGCCACGGCGGCTGATCTCCTCGCCGGCGAGGACGCGCCGACCCTGGCCGGTGTGCAGCTGGAAGGCCCCTGCCTGGCCCCCGACCAGCGCGGAGCCCACGACCTCACTCATCTCCGTTCCCCGGCCCAGCTGCTCGCCGAGCTGACTCCGCTGCCGTCCGCCCTGCGGATGGTGACCCTCGCACCCGAACTGCCCGAGTCCGACACGGTGATCTCCTACCTCGTCGACCACGGTGTGCGGGTCTCGGTCGGCCATAGCCAGGCAACCCCGGCCCAGCTCCAGACCGCACGGAACAGGGGAGCGACCCACCTTGCGCACCTGTGGAGCGGCCAATCCGCGCTCACTCGGCCCGGTGTGCACCGGATCCCCGGCCTGCTCGAGGCGTCTCTAGCTTCCGATGAGTTCAGCGCCGAACTCATCGCTGACGGCCATCACCTTCCGGCCGAACTACTGACCATCGCGCTGCGCTGCCTCGGACCGGACCGGCTGTGCCTGGTGTCGGACGCGACAGCTGGGATGGGCCTGCAGCCCGGTCACACGTTCCGCACCGGTGCGGCTACCGGTCGCGTACACGACGGTTACGCCACCACAACCACGGCGAACAGCCTGTGCGGCAGCATCGTCGCGCTATCTGACACGCTGGGGCGGATGCGGGCGCTGACAGGCGCCTCGATCGGTGAGGTCCTGACGATGGCCACCGCGACACCAGCCAAAGTTCTGGGCCGCTACCCGTGGATCGGGACGCTGCTGCCCGGTGCGCGCGCGAACCTCACGATCTGGAATGCCGACCTGACCTTGCGCTCGGTCGTGCTCGACGGCCGGCTCGTCGTCGACGACGCGGGCAGCCCCCGATGAGCACACCTCTGCGAGTCGTATTGATCGGGGCGGGCACTCGCGCCCGGAAGCTCTACCTGCCGTGGTTGAACGGCGCCTTCGGCGCGCGGGCGGCGGCGGAACTGGTCGCCGTGATAGACCTGGATCGGCATGCTCTCGACCACGACAGCCACCGATTTTCAGGCGCCATCGCTGGGCCCGACGACATCGACCTGGTCCTCGTCGACACCGAACCCGACCTGGTTGTCATCGCCACACCGGATGCCGTCCACCGCCACTACGTGGAACGAGCACTGGTCGCGCGGTGCGCAGTGCTGGTCGAGAAACCGCTGGCGACCACCGTCGAGGATGCGTTCGCCCTCGCACACGCCGGACAACAGGCCGGTGTTGCGCTGCTCGTCGCGCACAATCTGCGGTTCACCAACGTCCACACCCAGGTCCACCAGATACTTGCCGACGGCCTGATCGGTACGGTGACCGACGCCGAATTCCACTACCGCCTCAACGTTTCCCATTCGGTCAGCTACTTCCAGCGCTGGCACCGTCGCCGCGTGGCCTCGGGCGGGCTCGAGGTCACCAAGGCCTGCCACCACCTTGATCTGCTCGCCTGGTGGCTGCACGCACACCCGAGCACCGTCACCGCGACCCTGCAACACCGCCACTACCAGCCAGATGACCGAATGTGCCTGCCCGGCACCGATATCCACGACACGATCGCCGCCGACATCACCTACGACACCGGTGTGCACGCGCGCTACACACTCACCACCAACGCTGCTGACGAGGGCTACACCTGCCACCTATTCGGCACCCGGGGTGCCCTCACGATCCACTACGACGCGCACGTCGGCCCACACCTGATCGACCTGCATCCGCACAACGGCCCCGACACCCGCTACCAGATCCCGCGCGAACCGGGCACCCACGCCGGCGCCGACACCGCGATGCTGGCCGCCCTAACCGACGCCCTGACCGACCAGCTCACCACACCATTCGCCACCGCGGCCGACGCGGCGCGCGCTGTCGCCACCGGCGCCACCATGCACACCGCCAGCCTCGCCAACCGCCCCCTGCCCATTCCAAATCCCACGACAACGTTCGGAGCATCGAAATGACCACCGCGCTGGCTCGCACACCCAACGGCCTGACGTTGACCCGACATATCCTCACCGCGGCCGAGGATCTCGCTATCGCGGCACACCCCGACCAGGAGACCGCGCTGATCCTGATCGCCGGCCGAATCACTACCCGAACTTCCGACGACACCCACACCGCCGAGCGCACCGACCCCTTCACCGCGCCAGCCACCGGCTGGTACTTCCCGCCCGCCACCGCGGCATCGGTTACCGCCGGACCAGACGGCGCGGACCTGGTGCAGGTCTACGCTCCGCTCGGCGACAACCGCACCACCGGACCCGCTACCCCCATCACCGCGGTGACACCGGAAACGCGCGGGCACCGAAGCTGGGAACGCGAGGTCACCACGCTACTCGCCCCACCCCGAACCGGTGGATTGCTGCTCGGAGAGACCATCGCCCGCGACGGCCGCTGGTCGACCTACCCACCGCATCGCCACTCGATCAGCGACCCACCCCACGAAACGGCGCTGCAGGAAGCCTTCGCGTTCCGGGTCCGTCCCGCAACCGGCTTCGGTGTGCTGCTCACCTACGACGACACCGTCACCGACGCCTGCGCCACCGTCGTCACCGACACCAGCATCACCACGGTCACCCACGGCTACCACGCGATCGCCGCAGCCGGCGGCCACGACCTCTACTACCTGTGGGCCGCCCACGGCGACACCGATCACCACTTCGCCCTCCACACCGACCCCGACCACGCCTGGCTGCTCAACACCTGAGCACCGTCACCCGACAACCCCATCCCTGAGGAAGGCACACCCATGACCACCACCGAATCGCGGGGCCTGGCCGTCGTCACCGGCGCGAGCGCCGGCATCGGCGCGGCCACCGCACACGCCCTGCACGAAGCCGGCTACACCGTGCTGGCGGCATCACGGCGCCTGAACACCGAGGAACCCGCCGCCACCGGCATCACCCACCACCACCTCGACGTCACCGACGCCGATTCCGTCGCAGCCCTCGCCCAAACCGTCACCGATCACCCCCAACCGCTGACCTTGTTGGTCAACAACGCCGGAATCCCCACTCCCGCAGCCACAATCGCCGACAGCGACATCGCCGACTGGCACGCCACCTACGACACCAACGTCGTCGGCAGCCTCCGGACCAGCCAGGCCCTACTCCCACAACTCATCGACAACCGCGGCCACATCGTGTTCCTCGGTTCCACCGTCGGCCGCGTCGCCTACGAACGAGGCGCTGCCTACGCCGCCAGCAAACACGCCCTCACCGCGATGGTGCAGACCCTGCGCCTGGAGCTCAACGGTGAACCCGTCCGAATCACCGAAGTCGCCCCCGGCATGATGCGCGGCGACGAACGCGGCGGCGAATTCATGCGCGCCCGATTCGGCAACGACCAGACCGCCATCGACGCGGTCTACCAGGGTATCGAGAACCCGCTGGTTCCCGCCGACATCGCCGAGATCATCGTCTGGTGCGCCACACGGCCCCCGCACGTCGACATCGATTTGCTCGAGGTCCGCCCTCTGGCCCAAGCCTCCCAGAACAAGGTCCACCGCACCGCCTGATCACCCCCGGCTGGGCCCAGCCTGAGGCACCGGGCCCAGCCCCTCATCAAGGAGAAACACGATGTCCACCACCCGGATCGTCCTCATCCTGCGGCACTTCACTGTCGGCGGCCTGGAACGGGTGCTGCTCTCACACACCCGCGTCCTGCTCGACGCCGGATACCAGGTCACCGTTTGCGTGCTCGACCCCGGCCGCGACAACGCCCTCGTCGCCGAGCTCCCCACCGCGGTCGAACTCGTCATCGCGCCCCGAAACCGGCTGCACCGCAATCTTTTCCTGGCCGCACTGGTTCGCGACAAGGTCGTGGTGCTCGAATTCGGCGACGGACGTCTCTATCCGTCGATCCGGCCCGCTCTTCGCCGGGCGCGCACCGTCATCCGGTTCTGCCACTCCGACTACTCCCACTTGCGCAGCCGTAGCAAGAACCGGCTCGACCGGGCCCTTTCCCGCGGCGAAGACCACATCGTCGCAGTCGGAGGCAGGTCCACTCGGTTCCTCCTCGACGACGTCAGGATCCCGGCTACCAAGGTCACCACCTTGACCAACGCGATCGAAACCCGCACCGCCGCTGTCGCCCCGCCGGGCGCAGCATGGGCGCAGGACCCCTACATCGTTGCCGTACAGAGCCTCTACCCGCACAAGGGCCACAACAGCCTCCTGCACGCCTTCGCCCGCGCGATCGCCCACACCACGACACCCGCACGCCTGGTCATCATCGGTGACGGAGACCAGACCATCGCGCTTCGCCAACTCGCCGCGACACTCGGCATCGCCGATCGCATCGTCTGGCTCGGCGGGGTCTGGCAGCGTGATCTGGTCGACAGCGTGCTCGCCGGCGCTTCCGGGTTCGTCTCGATGAGCCGTTTCGAAGGAGTGCCGATCTCGGTCCTCGAGGCCCGCCAGCACGGTTTGCCACTGATCCTGACCGACATCCCCGGCCACCGTGACGGCGCGGGTGCCCACGGTCCCGCCGTGTTCGTCGCAATCGACGACAACGCCACGTTCGCCTCCCACATCCGTGAACTGGTCATCGACACCGCCCCCACCACGGTGGCCCGCAACACAGATACAGATATCGACGCACTCACCCTGGAATGGGCCACCTACCGCAACCAGTTTCTGAGCATCATCAACCGGGCCAGCGGGACGAAAATACCTGTTCAAACTCCCTCAATTTCCGTATCCTAATAACTTCGCCTTCATGCGACTCCGCGCCATCGACATCTCGACTCGATCCGCGCCACCAGGTGTAATCTGCCCCGCCCGGCCTGACCATGCCGGGAACCCAACCGTGAGGAAGCCATGCCACCAACCACGTTCTCCGACCTCAGCCACAGCGACCAGCTCAGCGTGCTCGACGGTCTGACCCGCTCAGCCCTGCCGACCCACTACGGCATCGCCGAAACCGCCGAATTGGAGCTTCAGCAGTACGAGGACAACGCCGTCTGGCGAGTCACCCCCGCCGGAAGCGAAACCTCCTACGTCGCGCGCCTGTCCATCCGCGACGGCCGACCAGCCGACCAGCAGCGCAGCGAAATGGCGTGGCTGGAAAGCCTCGCCGCATCAGGGGGCGTCGCCGTTCCCGGTCCCGTGACCACGACCAGCGGCGACCACGTCGTACCAGTCACGGTTCCCGGCCACGACCAGCCGGCCACCCTGGCTCTGCTGCACTGGGTACCCGGCAAAGCCGAGCCGTCCTACCAACAGCCCGGGGTCGCCGAACAGATGGGCGCCGCCACCGCACACCTGCACCGCAACGCCGCCACCATCGACCTCCCCGACTTCGACCGGCCGACATGGGATTACGAAACGATTCTGCTGAAGGGAGCCGCTCTGACCGATCCCGATGCCACCGTGCACCTCGGAGACCACGGCCGGGAAACCTTGCGCACCGTCGCCGACCGAGTTACCCGAGCACTCGCTGGAACACATCCCTCGGAGCACACACGTATCCACGGTGATCTGCACCGCGAAAACATGATCGCCCTGCCGACCGGCGGCGTCGGAGTCATCGACTTCGACGACTGCGGTTGGGGAAACCCCATCCTCGACATCGCGACCGTGCTCTCCTCAATCCACCGGATCGCCCACACCATCCCAGACGCGTACGAGAAGTTCGCGAAGGACTTCCTCACCGGCTATGCCGAGGTCTTCGCTCTGCCCGACAATCTCGACGACCTGCTCGAGCCGTATCTGATCCTGCGCGACTGCTTCGTACTGAACTTCGTCAGTGGGGCCCTGACCAACGCATCCGTAGCAGAGTGGGGACACGACCGGATCGACGGCATCCTCGCCAACATGGACGCCTACTTGGCTGGCCAGCCCTATCCCGGCGGAATCAACTGATCGTCACCACACCCGCCAGCAGTTCAGGCGCTGAACTGCTCCGGTGATCCTCGGCGTGCCCACCCCGCTCGACACACACGACCACGGCCGCGATCGGTGACCTTCCCCGACCACCGATGACCGGCCGCCATCACCGGGCAGCCGACGGCGCAACCCCGGAACAACCCCCGGTAACCTTCGGATACATGTCCCCGACAAATCGCGTGTCACCGATATCCGTGGTCGCGTTGATGTCCATCAGTGCAGCCGTCGCACTCGGCGGCTGCCACCCCGACACCTCCACTGCACCAGGGGCTGCTACACAGCGCGAACCGAACACCGACGTCACCAGCCCACCCACAACCACACCGGTAGAGCGACCAGTGTTCGTGACCGAAGTCGATTCCGTCGCCGCACTACCGATGCCGCCGCTCCCATCCATCGGCACGACAACAGCGACGCTGACCATCACAGGCGGATGGACCGCGGACATCGCACTGTCCACCGAAGAAGTGACCTGCCAGACAAGCGTACCCGCGGGGGACACTTGGGAGTATCGCGCTAAAAGCACCGACGGCCTGTGGTTCGGAGTACAACTGCGAAAGAACCCGGTCACCGGCACCCGCCATCCCTACTACACGGACTTCGGGTTCCTTTTCGACGACGAGAGAACCAACTCCCATCGCATCGAAATCAACCCCGATAATGATTCCTGGTCGAAAACAGATTTCGCGGTCGAGGTATCAGAAGACAAGTCGTCATTGGTGTTCACCGGCCGCGGGACAGTGATCCCGAAAGAGTACGACGATCCACACGACCGCATCTCGGTTGTAGCGGTCAGTGGGAGCTTCTCATGCACAGAACTGACCTCCCTGATAAAAACCGGACGGTGAACATGCAGGTCACGCACGAATCCGATTCGGGCTCCGAACTTATCGACAGCGATCAACGGCAGCGGTACGCAAGGACGGTGTGTTTCCACAGGTCGCGCTCTGGCTCAACGCTGACCTGGGCTCGGTTCGAGAACCGGATCCCGGCACCGGAAGACCCCCAGTCGCCCCTACATCGACTTGATCGGTGAAAGCTGTCGCACACACACGCTCTCATCATGGACAAACGGCGGCAAGCTCAACGCCTATCACCCGACTTGAACACCTAATGAGATGCCCCACCTAGGTTGTGGAAGAGTAGCGCAGATGCGTGATATCAAGGCGAAGTACAGCGTTGGCGCTGCGGTCACAGATCCGGCTATGGCCCAGAGAGAACCAGCTGACGAGTACGAACAGTCGGCCGTAGAGCTGCTCGCCGAATACGCTGGGCTGCGCACAATCGGGGTGGACGACGATTTCTTCGCAGCAGGCGGGACCTCGATCGGAGCTATGCGTGTGGTGATGGCGTTATCGCGCCGGTGGGGAGTACAGGTGCAACTGGACGCATTTATCAGCGCACCCACCGGGGCCAGGCTCGCCGCGCTCATACGCGCCGGCGAGGTCAACCAAACGTTCGACCCGCTCGTGCCGCTCAACCTTGGTGGCGGCAAACCACCGTTGTTCTTGGTGCACCCCATAGGCGGAAACGTGTTGTGCTATCTGGCCCTGGCACGGCATCTGAATTCGGACCGCCCGATATACGGATTGCAGGCGGCGGGTGCCGACACCGGCAGTACGCCGGAGACAACCATGGCGGCACTCGCCGAGTCGTATCTGCAAGCGCTGCGCAGGGTGCATCCGACCGGGCCGTATCATCTGGCCGGCTGGTCATTCGGTGGCTATGTCGCGTTGGAGATCGCGCGCCAGTTGCCCGAGCACGAGGTGTCCAGTGTGACACTGCTGGACACCATGGCGCTGCGTAACCACGCGCGCACGGTGATCGAGGAGGAACCGCTAATCCGGTCGTTCTTTTCCGAATTGCTGTGGTCCACGCGCGGAAGCCATTCCGCCCCGGTCGAATTCGAGCCCGACGTACACGGGTCCGAAGAGTTGCTCGCGGCAATGCTCGACGAGGCGGTGCGCGTGGGCATTCTGCCCGCGGACAGTCCACCCCAGACGATGAAACGGCTCTACGAGACGTTTCACGCCAATTACTCAGCAATGCTGAACTACCAGCTCGAGCCCTACGAGCGTGATATAACGCTGCTGCGCGCGACCGAGGAACTGCCATCGGGCATCGACCTGGTACATCAAACCATCAGCGCCATGTCCGACAAGGCGGACAATGGCTGGCAGCAGTACGCAGCCCGCGAATTCACGGTGATCGAGGTACCCGGCGACAACCTGAACATGCTGTCCGAGCCGAACGTCGGCGAGGTGGCCCAACGGTTGGATGAAGTGATGTCCGCACTCGAAACATGAGACTCGGCCAGAGCGGCGAAAAGGCCGCGCACTACCGCGACCGATAATTCCAGCCTGGGCGAGGGGTAGTGCGCGGCACGCATCGCGCATAGTGGTTAACTGTCTTCCAACTGGCGGTCCCAAAGATAGACGGTCTCGACGATTGTGAACGGCTTGCCTGAGGATCCCTTGATGTGAACGGACACGTTGCGCTCCTCCCCAGTCTCAGGTTAGCTCCGCTGGACCATCTCCCACAGTTGGCGGGCCTCGGTGACGTACCGCTCGATGTTCTCCTCGTCGAGCCAGTCGATGCCGAACCAGTCGATGATGTTGACGGTGCTGACGGTGCTGACGGTGCTGACGGGGCGGTCGTGGTCTGTGTTCTGGTCGTGGCGTGGAAGATGGGTCCGCCCGCCGCTCACCCGTGCACTGTAATCCCATGCATAGGTGAATTGATCGTCGGGGATGTAGGTCACCGGGTTACGGTGGTCGTCGACTGTACGGTCGATCAACAGATCGTGGCCCGCATCCCCGGGCTCGAGGACTCGGCCGACGACAGCCTGCTTCATGCCACCGCCGCGTATCGGGACGTCTTCGATGTGATCGATCTCGACAACCGCGATGATGGTTCCGTCCACGGAGAACGTCGCATACCGTTCCTTCGTCACCCGCGGGTCAAGATTCCACACACCGCGGTTGTTGTCGTAGGTATCCCGAGCAGACTGGCCAGGCTCCCATCCGACCCAGGATCGTCCCCATGCGCTGTCGTCTTCGATCTGACGGCGTGGCCCGAGCTTCAAGTTGAGCGCCATCACCAAATCCTTCCCTGTAACCTAACCCAAATCCCCGCACTCGCAGGGCATATGAGCATCACACCATATCGGTGCACCGCCGGGATGTTCAGCGGCCGACCATGTGCCTCGGTGCTGCCACCGCCGAAACATGTACCAGCGCCCATCCTCGCAGCGCTTGACGTCCTCCGTTGATCCTCGTGGACTGTTTGTGTGCCCAGTCGCGGCGGGTATCGGCCACCCGTGCGTGCGCTTTCGCTACCCGCAGGCGGGCCTTGGCCCGATTCTTCGAAACATTTTGCGGGACATAGCATCCGATGGATATGGCAGCCCGCTGGTGTGGGCGGTCCGGCGGGCACGCAGGGCGTCGTTGTACACCGCCCGCGCGCAACTTCATGGATCACTGATCACTTGCCGACCTCCGGGTTCGACACACTGCGAGGTCAAACATCCGGTCTCGCCCGCGTGGGGACAGTTTCTCGCATGGTCGTCAGCGCGATGAACACGGTATCGGCACCGATCTACTCAAGGATCGGAACTGCCGGTATGGGCACTTTCGCCAGGCGTGCGGTGAGCTGGGTGAATGCGTCCCTGGTGCCTTCGAGGGCTTCGTGTTCGCCGTCGGTGAGCTGGAGTTGCTCGCGCGTCTGCTGATTGTCGTCCTCGGCGGCGAGCAGTTAGCCGCAGCTGGAGTCTTTCGGGACGTAGAACGGGCAAGGCGCCCAGAAGCCGTTCGGGTTCCGTCACGGTGACGTTGACACCGAAGGAAGTACCTGCTGGCAACCTTCTTGGACCGTTTGCTCGCAACGCGATTACGTCAGGCGCGTAGGTCATTCACCGTCCGCGCGGTGACTGCGCTGCCTGTTCTTGGATGGGGAGGCAACCGGAGACATCGACCCACCACCGACTCGGTCACCGTGAGCATCCGCGTAAAAGTCTTAGACCATGTCCGGGTCGCTGGTTTCGGTTACAGCGGGGGTGCTCTTTGGTGTCCGCGCCGCTTTCTTAGTGACCATTTCCGTGTACGACGCATGCAGCGGGGGCCAGTTGTGGCCCGGCCTCAACACGGAGGGGTCTATCCGCCCCTCGATGACTGCCCTACGTATCCCGAAGTGGTCCCACCCCGCGACGGCCAGCCATCCCGCGCACGCAGCTTCGTCACCCTCTGGTGACTTATGGCAAGCGAACATCGGTGCCGTGTCCGACACCTCGCGACCAGGGCCACCAACGGTGCGGGTCAATGCTTCGAATGCCTCCAGCGGGAACTGGCCCGGTGTGACATCCCGACGCCAGGGGCATTCGACACATGGGTATCTGCGGTGCGGAATCCTGTTCATATCAGAATGGTCGGCGGCTGCATCGGATGCGTTGTCGCTCATGATGTTCGGATTCCTTTCGGGTTGGCGCGCTACCGAAGCGGTAGCAGATGGAGGTAGCCGGTCGCGGGCGGGTCGAACTGGAGCTAGATGTCCAGACGCCAGCCGCTGGCTCCAGCTAAGTCCAGACGGAGAGCCCCAGTGGTCGTGGTGGCGGTGTCGGCGAAGGGCCACTGTGCCCTCGGCGCGCTCACAGCGAAGTCAGGGTACTGCGGCGAAGGGCCGCCCATGGTGGCGTCCTGGACATGTTCGGGCGTGTGACTGGTGGCTGATGCCGGGGCCGCGAGGACCGCCACCCGGTGCACGGTGTCGCGGTCGGTGGTCAGTACGAACAGCGACAACACACCCATGCCCACTGCGGCCAGCAGGCACAGTCCCATCAGCGCGCGGGACGATATCCGCCCGACTATCCGCAACGGTGCCAACGTGTGGTAGGCGAGGTGGCGACCGATGTGCGGGTGGCGTCGAGAGGTGTTGGAGTGATTCATAATTCCTCCGGCGATAAATACGGGACGCAAGTTGTAAAGCTACTATACCACGATGGTATAGTAGCTTTACAACCATTTCCTCGCAACACCAAAACCATCCGCACCCGACCCGAGAAAGGACTCCCCAGAATGCCCGACCTCACTGATGACAGCGATGCACGGATCACCGGGATCCACTACGCCACCGAAGCCGCCACCGAAATCGAGGACCGGCTGCGCACAATCCCGGGCTTACTCGCCGCCGCGGAGACCTACGCTTCGGCGGTGCGCCGCGAAGTTGGCGAACTGCTGGACACAGCCCGCCAAATCGGCGCGGACCGTGCACACTTCGACCGGCGTCCGACGCCACCGTCAGGACGAGACGTGTCCACCCCCTCAGTGCGTCGCGCAGCCGAACTGACTGGTCTGACGCGCCCTACCCTGCTGAACTGGCGTGAAACCTACCTCACCCACGCCGACACCGACGACGTCACCGAGTGGAGCACCCAGCGCCTGGCCGCAGCACACCTACGCGACCTGGACGCCGGGCTGCTACATGTGCCGTTCCTCGAAGACGGCAACGCCGTCAGCCGTGAGCTTCTGCGCCGATACCCGAGACTGGACGGCGTCCTGCTCGCGGCCCGCATCCTCGCTGACTACCACCTCACCTGGAACCAGAAACAACACCCAGAGCAAGCCAACAACGTGCTCGAGGCCCTCCAAATCTCCGAACCAGCACTCGAGACCGCGAGCGCGCACCTACACCAGCACTACATCGACTGGATCACCGATATGGCCAAACCACTCTGGCCACCCACCGATCCCGCAATCCGCGCACTCCTACCCGAAAACTGACCAACCCTAAAAACCACCAAGCTGAGGGTCGGGGCTACTGCACAGTCAGCTGACAACGTCCATTCCGCATCACTTGCGCACGCCCCCGGTATGACTCACCCAGCCACGACCACGACCACACACCTAGCCTCTACCCCGAAAACGCTGAACATCATGCCCCCAAGCCTCTGAGTCCGAGGACAGTCCATGACGCCCAACGCCACGATCCGCACGCTATTGGCCCAGCACACCGACCTGCTAGCCCGTAACCAACTGACCGACTTCGCGCGCGCGATCACCGATCCCGCGACCCCGGACCGCAGCAACTACGACCTCACCCACCGCGTGTCCGACCTACACGAACACGTCAGCGCACGCGCCGCGTACCTGATGGGCGCCAACCCCGACATCATCGAAGGCATCGCCCGCACGAGAGATATCGTCGATGCAGACTGTCGAATTATCGGAACGATCGACCTCGTCGATCCCGATGTCGACGCATTGATATACCTGGCAGACAACCTCACCTTGGCCGCAACCGACCAACCCGTCTCTCCGCCGCCGCCGAACCCACGGGTAAGGATGTACGCACCACCAACACCCGACTGGGCGCAGAACTATCCATCGTGGCTGCCATGGACCGACCACCAGCCGACACTGATCGATCCCGCGACCGTGGACGGTGGCCGAGCGGCCCTGCTCTGCGCACTCACCGACACACCGACCCCGAACGCGGCGCTGATCTGTCTGCGCGCTGCAGGCGCCTCACCCGCTGAGACCCTCCACAGCGGGTTCCGGTTCTGTCACCGATCGGGCCGATGGGAAAACGAGATCCGAGTCGCCGGCACCTTGGAAGGCCGACTCGAGATCCGCCGCTACGACTACGCCTCCGGCCGAGGCGGGGTCCTCCACCGGTTCGACAACATTCCCGCCAACCAACTACGTCACCACATCGCCGACATCCTCAACATCTACATCGACCCCACCGCCACTGCCGCAGCAGACCAAACAGGAATCGACTCCACCCCACCTCACCCTGCGATACTCGCCGCCCACCAACCACACGCGGCCGTCAGCGTGGACACATCCGTACCCGGCGAAGAACTCACTGCCGCCACACCATCAACCCCACTCGGGAATCCGGTCGCCGACCTCGGCCCAACCTCCTAACCAACAAACGAACCCGGCACCGAAACCACGCCGATGATCGCTGTTATCGGCCGATTCGAACCGCAATGGGCTGTTCCCGCGGCATTCATGGCAACGGTGTCGGGTATTTCCAGGTCATAGCGCGGTATCGATTGCGGGTCCGTACCGGACATAGAGCACGATAGCCTGTGCTTATGTGGGAGCCGATTTTCCTCGAGGCGTTGAACCAGCGCATCCACGACAAGCTCGCTCACCATCGTCTCGACCGGACGGAGCTGGCCATCCGGTCCGGTCTCGGGGCCGAACTGCTCGATCAGATCCTCAACGGCGACCGCAAGTTCAGCATCGCCGAGCTCGACTGCATCGCCTACGTCATCGACACCACCGGGATCGAGTTGATGAAGACCACCGCTGCAACAGCATTCCCCAGCATGAACCCCGAAGTGATCTTCTTCAGCAAACCCGGCCAGTGCTCACCTGAATCGATGTATCCGTCCTTGACCTTCCTGCCCGGCCCTGCGCGCCCAAACCCCGACCACTGAACCAGGACAAACCCAAACGAGAGGATTCCAGGTTCAGAGCCCGTGAGGGCCTGCTGGTGGTCGTGGCAGACGATCTGTAAGGCCAAGGCGACAGGATTTTCCTGGGGATCGACCGGCAGGCGTGAGGGGTGTGGGTCGAGGACTGCGCCGAAGAGGTGTTGCTCGACCTCGATGGCGCCGCTGATGCCAGCCGAATCGCAGCACCGCAGCGATCGGACTGCGATCCGCAATAGTGCGCCTTCCCCGGCTCGCCGTCACAGGCGTGAGGAACGGTGTCCGAACCGAAGACCGCTATCCGTCTTACCTGCTTCCCAACCGAATTCACCTGCGCTACACGCGTTTCGAGCAAGGAAACAAGCTCTTCGCCCGGGTCCGGATCGCGAACCATGCGCATAGCCGCCGCGCCCGGGCCCGGCGTCGGAAGCTCACGGAGCTGCGCTCTTTGCGGCCGGTCGACTGCCTCGCGCAGGTGTTCCGACCACAACTCGCCCGGGTGGTCGAGCTGGCTGGCACGCACAACAGCAACATCGTAGACCGCCGGCGCGGTCGAGATCTCCGGGTCAGCGGTGAAGACACCCGAATCTGCTCGTTGGATCACTGGAGTATCTCCCCTGCATAGCATCTCGCTCCACCTTGCCGCTCAGTCTCTCGGTCGACCCCAAGATGCTGCCGCGCCTGGACGAGTTGGAGTCCGATCGACATCACCGCCTGACCCGGCGACCGCACGCTGCTCGGCGTTCCCTGGCAGCGCAAGTCAGGCCGATGTCAGCACTCACCAAGGCCGCCGAGAGCAGCCAGCCATGGCACCGACGATGGCAGTGCACGACGAGCCGTACTGTCGGCTGTTCATCGGGTCTCGGGCGCGGCCATGTTCGATCTCTCCTCCGGCCGGGGTGGGTTCGCCTTCAGAGTCGCTCAAGCGACCGACATGTTCCCGCTCAGTATGCCCGGGGCGGCGCGCCCGGCCGGAGTCGTCAGAGGTCGAACCGGACGGAGAGCACCATCTTGATGAAGTCGAGCATCTCAGAGGTGACCGTCCCTCCGTAGGTCCCAGCCTCCAGCACAGAGCGCACGCAGGGGATGAAGCGGTGCACCGCGAGCACGCGGCCCTCGTCCCAGCCCACAGAGAAGATCCGCAGGTCTTGCGGCATCGAGCGACCGTAGCCTAGCCAGTGCGGTGGGCATGTCGGGCGCGCCGATCCCGATGGAGATCCCGGCATCGGGCCGGTACAGTTCGTCGCCGGTCTCGGCGGCGTTGAGGTGCCAGCCGAGAACATCACCGGATCCGTGGAGCTGGTCGGCGAGTTCGCTCTGGACTGGCTGTCCGCCGAAGAACGCCGCGCTACCCGCGACGCCCTCAGCCCCGCCGCGCTCACCGAACTCCTGCAACCACTTCAGCGCCGCCGAATCATCGCCTGGCGCAATGCCAACCATGGCTTGAACCGCATGTCCCGACGGCTCCCGGACCTGCCGCTGCCCGATCCTTGGTCAACACCGGCGGCGCACGACTGCGAACACTGGTACGGCTATTGGCTTCACTAGCCCGCCAACCAACCCAGGACCGGCAGGGACCTGGGCCCCGGATGGCCACAGCACGTTGGCACTGCGTGGGCGTCCCCCACTCACGCTCGACGAGAAGACCTGGACCACGCAACGAAACCACCTGCCCGTCCAGGCCCGCGCCGATCTGGAACAGCTGCACCGGATGGCCACCGGCTTGCCCGGCCCCACCGACATCGAGGCGAACCAGCCATCATCCGGCTTCCGGCGCCATATCTACGTCCGTCCCGAGGATCTCGACCAGCAGACCCGGAACAGTTCCGCGTCCAACACGACCCCCATCCCGGCCACGACCGAGGAAGCGCGTACCCCGAAATCCGTCTTTACCAGCCGAAACAACACGTCCCACCCCAGCAGAAGGCGGCGCTCGCCGACTGCGTAGCATCGACGTCCGGGCCCGTGCACGGTCCGGACTCCGAGCCGCACCGATCCCCACGTGATCACCCGGCATCGAGGACAAGACGGCCATAGTCGCAAGTGCCACAACACCTTTCCCCAACCTGGGGCCGATCTACCCGGCTGGCCGGGACGACTTCGCGGGGTGACGTGGGCACCCCGCCGGAGGAGATCCGGATGAGTAGTCACCGCGTTCGCGCCGACATCGCCGCTTACCGCGCCCTGCACCCCGACGCCAACTACACCCGCGCACTCAATGCCGTCCGCGCCGGATGGCGACGCCCCGACCCCGACCCACACCAGACCCAGGACCCCGACGATGCCGGCGGGGTCCTGGCCATGCTCGACCACGCCCACCACCACCATGACGCCCGCCGTGCTGGTCTTGACCCGCTCCCATCGCGCAGTCACCGCGATCAGCGTTGCTGGTTCCCTACTCACCGAGCACTGCGTTCCGGCTCCGGAGCACCACCCACCCATCGTCGACCACGCCGATCAGCTCAACGCCCAACTCATGCTCGTGATCGGCGACTACCTGCGCCTGCGGCACTCGATCACCGGCGACCGGCCGGCCGATCCGATGCTGTACTGGGTAGGCCCGAATCTCGACATCGCCGAGCACTTGCAGCTGCAGCTGCACTGTGACCGGGTCGCCCGCGACGACACTGCCCAGTTCGACCAGCGCCGCGCCGCAGCCCACACAGCCAATTTCGCGTCGTTCGTCGGGATGCAACTCGGCGGACCAATGCACTGGCTGCGGTAACACCACATCCTCGGTCAGCCCGATACACCCGGTAGCGTCAACCTGGATCTTCACACACCGAACGTGCTGCCGCGGACAGAACAGATGAAACATCTCCTGAACCGACAGGCATCTGCGGTTGCCGGGCACCAGGGCACGGCTCGCTGCCCGGCAACCTCTACCGAAATCTCCCGCCAAGGTCCGGCTCGGCCGTACCGCATCCAGGCGTCGATCCAACCGGGCGAAGTCCGGCCGCCCGGACCCGACCACGTCACCTCAGACTTTCCTCCTCGGACGCGCTGAACAGCGTTTCGAACCGTCGATCGGTACGTGCTTTCGTCAGCACCTCGGTCAACTCGCTGCGCCCCTCGTCGGTGAGGGTGTAGTAGCGGCGCAGCGGTCGATCGCCATCGGAATCGGCGACCGGTTCGTCGGCGGCCTCAAGCCATCCGGCTGCGGTCATGCGGCCGAGGATCGGGTGCAGCACACCGGAAGCCAGTCCGGTCTGACGTCGCAGGGCGTACCCGTAGTGCTGTGCGGCGGGTGCGTCCATCAATGTGAGCGCCACCCGCACCATCGAAAACGTCATCCGCATCGCCATAGGTTGTACTCTACCTAGCTAGGTAGTAATCTACCTACATCCCCGCTCCCACTAGCCACCCCCATGAGGAAGGCGGTCACTATGAAGTCCACGACAGGTGGCGCCGTCCGAGCCTGGGCCCGACTGTGTCGCTGCCTGGCCTACTTCTACGCCCACGCCGATGGCGATGCCTACCGCCTCCCACCGCGGCCGACGCCGATCCCCCTCGATGCTGCCGACCTTCCCGCTATCGACTGCCCCCGCTGTGGCGGTCTCCCGGTCTCGGGCACCGAAGAGCCGCGTCTCCTGATCACCGCATCGCGCCGCTTCACCCTCGTCTGCGGGGACTGTAAAACGACCTACGTCGAGACCGAGCCACGGCCGATCACTTTCCTGCCCGAGGACTACGACCAGTGCCCCCGCTGCGATCGTCCACCGACGACGGGCACCGTCGCCTTCCGCGGCACCGGCTTCGACGAGCTCATCGTGCACCGGTACCACTGCGCGCCCTGCAATCACTCCTATATCCGCACCACCGACGGCGGCTGAGCGAAGACCCAGACCGCACGAGAAGCCGAAAATCCCCTATCTCAACAGCAGGAGGTCGATCAAATGGCCTGGTACGCAGTAGAACATGGGTACGGCGCCACTCGACGAGCAGCCACTCCGCGCGAAACCGATCGCAGCAGGCGTACGGCATCCGCTTCCGAGTTCACCGACCAGGTGGCCCCCCGGCCGGGGCGGTGGTCGCGATGAGTAGGCATCACATCGTGCACGCATGCGGCCACGAACGTGAGCATCACCTCTTCGGCAACCGTTCACACCGCACCAGCAAAGAAAAGTGGCTCGCAGAGCAGGACTGCTGGGATTGTGACCGCGCAGAGCAGAATACGGCCTCGGCTGCACGCGCTGTCGAGGCCGACCTTCCCGCATTCACCAGCGGCAGCGATAAGCAGATCGCGTGGGCGGTCACGATCCGGGACCAGATCTTGACCGACGTCGATCACCGCTTCAGTGATACCGGCCCTCTTCGGGAGCGGGTGCGGGCGATCCTGCTGCGCGAGACGCGCGCCAAACGCTGGATCGATTTGCGAAACGACGGCGCTACCGGGGTGTTGGTGAGTTTGTGCGCGCCCGGTGAGTACCGCGATCTCTACGCCTCGGAGGACTGCTCGTGACCGACCCCCTGCCTGTGATGGAAGGCGGTACCGACCGTCAGATCGATGCGGCGATCGGCATTCGCCGGACCGCGATCGACCTCGTGACGCGTCGTGGCCACGGATCGCGGCCCTGCGGTACCCCGGGTTGGTCGGCGCACGATTCGTGGACGCCAGTTTTCGAATTGGTGGCCGAGGCCTATCGCGGGATCGTGGTGAGCCGTTGGTGGCTCGACCACGCTGACACCGTGCACGGATTCCACCCCTTCGGCTGGGTGCTGCTGGCGATGGCCGAGCAGAGCGGTGTGCCTGCCATCCGGGGGCTGTGGCAGTCAACGCTGCAGCTGGCCTATCCCGACATCGTGTGGCCCGGGCACTGGGTCCACGACATTTTCGTGCCGACCGGCCGCTGGCCTGAGCTTTTCGACCGACCCCTGCCCGAGGTCTTGGGCGAGACCGAGCCGGAGTAGTGAGGGTGGGTCTGCTCGACGCCTTCGGCGCCCGTCACCTCACCTCCGATCCTGAGGTGTGGCGCCCCGATGCGGTCAACACCTTCGATGTGGCGGCCGCGGAAACGAGTCGCGACGGGGAGAAGGTGTGGATCCGGTTGCACCGGTCCCGGTGGGAAGGCTGCGTCGTGTCGGTGTGGGCCGACTGGGTCGGCATCCACGACGAGGTGGCCACGGTCAGGATCCCTCCCGGTACCCGGCAGCGCTGCGAGGTCACCGACGGCCGCTACAGCGAGTGGATCACCGCCGAGGAGCTCTGGCGCGACCGCCGCCATCCCACCCCCGAATCCGGCCCGTGCTGGCAAGTCCCCGCGGTGTGGCAGCCCGGGCGCCACAACATTGTCATCGTCGCCGCCGACGACGTGTCCGCCAATCCGTCCGGGAAGTCCCAGCGGATCGTGCTGCGGTGCTCGCGCTGGGAGGGCCTGCACCTCGATGTCCCGAATTTCCGGGTCGCCGCGGTGGGTGAACACGAACGGCGGATCACCCTGGACCGCACCCAGTCCCACATCACCCTGCGCGGTGGCAAGGCACCGGTCGTGGTCACCGCGCAGGAGCTGTTCACCGACCGCGCGCACCCGCTGCCCGAACCGGGACCGTGCCTCGCAGTCGAGCAGACCGAATGGCTGCGACTGCCGATCCAGGCATGCCACCTGCGCCGGGTCACCACCCAGTACGGGGCACGCCGAGTGCTACGGTTTCCCCGCTTCGCCGACTGCTGGCCCCAGGCCCGGGTCTGGCTGCCGCGCGGGTTCGTCGAGGAGCGCGAGGGCGTGTCGACCCTGCGCCTGCCCGCCGACCACACCGTGCGCGTGCACACCGTCGACGACGCGGTTGTGGAGCTTCCCGCGCCGGAATTCGTCGGCATGGTCCGGCCTTGGGCTTACATCACGCCGACCCCGACCAGGGGTGTGGAAACCGTCGATCCCGATCCGGTGGCGCCGGTGACCGAGGTGGTGATTCCCTATGACCTCCTCGATGACTGACGCACCGCTGACCGGTGCCCAGGAAGCGGCGTTCGCGCAGTTCGCTCGCCTGCGGGTCGGGGCGCTGTTCATGGAGCAGGGGATGGGCAAGACGCGGCTGGCGCTGCATCTGATCGCCCACCGCGCCGCGAAGCTGGACGCGGTGCTGTGGGTCGCGCCGTGCTCGGTCACCGCGACGATCGAAGCCGAGATCGCGCTGTGGGGTTCACCGGTGCCGGTGCGTGTGCTCGGCTACGAGACCCTGTCGCAGTCCGGGCGGACCTGGCTGGAAGTCCTGGAATGGGTGCAGCGGCCCCGTCTGCTGGTGGTGGCAGACGAGTCGATCTTCATCAAGAACTTGAAGTCCAAACGGACTACACGCATGTATGAGCTGCGCAAACACGCCGACTACGCCCTCGTACTCAACGGCACACCATTGACGCGGGATCTGTGGGACATCAAGAGGCAGATGGACTTCCTGTCACCGAAGATCATCGCCACCGACGACCGTGCCTACCGGAAACGCTATTTCCGGGAATGCCGGGTGGTCGACCAATGGGGTAGTGAGCGGATCTGGTACGAGTCGTCCACGATCAACGTCAAGCATCTGCGTTCGCTGATCGCACCATATGTTTTCGAGGCACGCCTGGAGTTGGGGGTCACCCAACTCGACGCGCACACCGTGCATCCGTCCTCGGAAAAGACCCGCACCGAATACGAGCAGACCCGCGATGAGTTCCTGCAGGCATGGAACGACAGCCAGGGCTCGGAAATCGTGCTCTACCAGCTATTTTCCCACCTGACACGGATCGCGGCGAACGACCCTGTCAAATGCGCGAGCATCGCCGCGGCCGTGGCCGGCCAACATTGTCTGGTGTTCTGCAACTATCTGCACGAACAACGCCTCATCGCTGATGCCCTGGGCCAGGCGCATCTGCTGGTCAACGGCGAGCACAGCCCCGCCGACCGCGACATCCTGTTCCAGCGGTCCCGTACCGAGCGGGTACCGCTGCTGCTGACCTACGGTGTCGGAGCTTTCGGGCTCAACCTCCAGCACATCTCCCGCGCCCACTTCGCCTCGCCGACCTTCGACTACGGACGCACCACCCAGGCCGCCTCACGAATCCGGCGGATCGGGCAGACCAGCGACATCATCTACTCCACGCACCACCTGTCCGAGCACGGCATCGACCGGATGATCCTGAAGAATCAACAACGCAAGGATTGGCTCGCGCAGCTGATGCGGCGCAGTATCGACCCCAACGACCAACTCTGATCTGAGAAAGGAGCACCACACTCGTGAAAACTGTGTGGGACGCCACGCAGGAACGCCTGGCCACCATCTTCGGCGAGTTCGAGCATCTCGTAGTGGCGTTTTCCGGCGGCAAGGACTCCGCAGTGATGCTGCACGCCGTCATCGACTACGCACGCGTGCACCACCCCGGCCGCCGGATCACCGTCCTGCACATCGACTACGAAGCCCAGTACAGCGCCACCACCGACTACGTCACGCAAGTCATGACCTCCGATCTCGATGTCATCGACCCGGTGTGGATCTGCCTGCCGATCGCCGCGGGCTGCTCGGTCACCATGACCACCGACCACTGGCTGCCCTGGGCCGAGGAGGACCGCGACCTGTGGGTGCGGGACCTTCCCGATCATCCCGGCGTCATCCACGAGGGCAACATCCCAGCCGGGTTCCCAGCGTACCGGGGCGTGCGTGACTACACCTTCCAGTCCCAGGTGACGCGCTGGCTGCACCAGCGTGCCCGTGCGGAGCGGACCGCGGTCCTGGTCGGGATCCGTGAGCAGGAGTCCCTGCACCGGTGGGCCGCGATCAACCGCGCCGACAAGCTTGACGACTCCATGTACCAGGGACTGCGGTGGACTTCACGCATCTACACCGGCGTCTGGAACGCCTACCCGATCCACGACTGGCTGACCGAGGATATTTGGGTGGCCAACGCACGCTTCGGCTGGTCCTACAACCGACTCTACGACCTGATGCACCTCGCCGGTGTCCCACTGCATGCGATGCGGGTCTCCTCCCCGTTTCATCAGCAGGCCATCGAGAGCTTGAAAATGTTCCGGGTCATCGAGCCCGAGCTGTGGGTCAAACTGGTCGGCCGGGTCAACGGGGTTAATTTCACCGCGATCTACGCCGGGACCTCGGCCATGGGCGCCGGGAAAGTGACGCTGCCACCGGGGCATACGTGGAAGAGCTACCGTGACTTCCTGCTCACGACCCTGCCCGAGGACATCCGTGCACGCTACGAAGCGAAATTCGCCACCTCCGAAACGTACTGGACCCGGGGTGCTGCGCTCCCGGTGCAGCACGTGCACGAACTGCGTGACGCCGGAACCCCCGGCGTGGAGTACCTCGGCCCACCCACCGACGCCCGCAAACGCTCCCAGCCTGCCGAGATGGTCAAGTTCGCTGAGTACCCCGACGATCTGCCCATCAGCGCCACCGCCCTGGCCCCCACCTACAAACGCCAGGTCATCACCATCCTGCGCAACGACGTGAGCTGCAAGACCATGGGATTCGGGCCGACGAAACTCGAAACCGAACGCCGCAAAGCCGCCATCGCGAAATACAAGGAGATCCTGTGACCACCACCGCCACCACACCGTTCCGGTCCCCGGTCTACGGCGTGCGCCCGATCCCCCTGGACAAGCTCCGCGCCAACGCCTACAACCCGAATTCCGTCGCCCCACCCGAATTCAAGCTTCTGGAGCTGTCGATCTGGGAGGACGGCTACACCCAGCCGGTGGTCTGCTGCCACATCCCCGAGGACGACACCTACGAGATCGTCGACGGCTACCACCGCTACCTGGTAATGACGACCAGCAAACGGATCCGTGACCGTGAAAAGGGCCTGATCCCGGTCGTACTCATCGAGGGCGACATCTCCCACCGGATGGCCTCGACCATCCGGCACAACCGCGCCCGCGGCGTTCACGGCGTCGAGTTGATGACCGCGATCGTCCAAGACCTCGTCGACGCCGGCATGGGCGATGCCTGGATCATGCGTCACATCGGCATGGACGCTGATGAACTGCTGCGACTCAAACAACTCACCGGTCTGGCCGCATTGTTCGGCGACCGCGACTTCTCCGAGGCACCCGAATGACACCCACCGGCCAGAAAGAGGCTGTGAACAGCGACTACACCTTCACCGCCCTCACCAACACCGACCCTGAGTTCTACCCAACCCTAGGCCCTTACCTCGCCAACCGGGCAGTCACCAAGCAACTCGGAGACACCCCCCACGACGATCCCGGAAAGACCTGGATCGTCGCGCACCACCACAACACCGTCGCCGGATTCATCGTCCACTTCGTCAAGCGGGACGGCACCGTGCACACCGAATCCTGCTACGTCGCACCCGATCACGACGACCTACGCCCGCAACTTGTCCAAGCCGTCATCGACGCCGTCGATGAGGACACGACCATCACCGCCGTCGCACACGAAGAGTATGTCTACCACTACACCGACCTAGGGTTCATCGAAATTCCCAGCCGGTACAAGAACTTCCGGAAACTCAGTCGCCCACCAACCCGCCAATAGGGTCCGTGTCCATCGAGGCCCCAGTGCCCCGCAGGTCAGCTGGACACATCACTCAAGTCGATGGCAGGCAACCGAGTCGAGAGACATCACTCCAGTCGGACATGGGCTGCGGCAAGCCAAGACAACACGTCCCATGCCATGCGATCCTCGGTATCCTGCGCTCGTCGTGATGTCCACACGCCACCCCGTATAGCGGAATCCCCATCAAGTCGACCCACACCCCTCGGCGATGCTGAACTTGCGGTTGCCGTTGAGGATCTGATCGAGCAGTTCGGTTCGGTCCCGTGACCGGACCGGATGGCCAGCTCCGTCCGGTCGAGACGCTGGTGAGCGAGCTTGTCGTGGATGCGCTGGTTCAACGCCTCGAGGAAAATCGGCTCCCACATAAGCACAGGCTATCGTGCTCTATGTCCGGTACGGACCCGCAATCGATACCGCGCTATGACCTGGAAATACCCGACACCGTTGCCATGAATGTCGCGGGAACAGCCCATTCCGGTTCGAATCGGCTAATAGCAGCGATCATCGGCGTGCTTTCGGTTCGACGCCGTCTTTGACCGCCAGGAGTTGACCAGCACTGGACTCCTTGGGCAGGGTTGCCGCATTGGTTGAAGGGGTGTCGATCGTCTCGGGTGCCCTCCGGAGCAGCGAATCCAGCGCCGAAGCTGGTCACGCTAATTGCGGGGATGGTTGCCGGGTGGCCGACGATCGCAGTAATTGGACATGCTCGGCGAGTTGGCGAACTGCGGGCCGACGGCTGTGAGGAGCCAGATCACGCAGGAGGGTGTTCAAGTGCTCGACGCAGCGGTTCGAGCTGACATCGTCGGTGAGGATGCTGACAGCCTGGTCGGCGAGGGCTAGGGCCTGGTCAAGATCGGGGTCGGCCTGGCGCACATAGGTGGTGGCGAGCAGGGTGTAGCGCAGGGCGCCTTCGCGGGCAGCGCTCGAGTCTTGCAGGCGTAGCGCTTGGCGGAAGTGTCGGCGGGCGGCGGAGTGATCGCTGAGTTTCAGAAAGCAGAATCCAGCTTGGCCATGCGCGTGTCCGGGGTTGAGCCAGTAGCTCCAGTCCGGTGCGGTGGTGTTTGGGGAATCGAGATTGCTGAATGCGTCGTCGATGGCACGGCGGCATCGGTCGGCCGATCCGTTGGTGGCGTAGGCTTCCGCCGCACGCAACGCCAGGATGGCTGAGACCCGCGGGCTGGCACCGCGATACCCAGCCCTGGCTGATTCGGCGATAGTGACAGCTTCGTGTGGTTGCTTGATGTCTTTTGCCTGGCAGCTCATGAACCCGAGGGTGTTGGCGGCCAGGGCTCGGTCGCCCGCGGTGTGGGCGGCGCGTAATGCGGCTAGCCAATAGCGCTGGGCACGGGCGTGCTGTCCGCCGTCGAAGGCTAGCCAGCCGGCCAATCGCAGCAATTCTCCGGCGTTGCTGAACAGTCGGCGACCCACGGCGTCGGTGTAGCTGCTGTTGTCTATCAGCTGCACGACCTGACGCAGGTGCGCACGGACCATGAGCAGCACCGTGTCACCGCCGCCTCCATCATCGAGCCTGCGAAGGCTGGCGGTCATGAGGTCGAGTTCGTCGACGGTACCGACGCTGACTTGGCGGGACTTGCCCAAGCGGGTGAGGTGGGGGGCAGGGTCGGCCAGAAGCCATTGGTGGGCGGGGGCGCTCATCGCGGCCCCCATCATGGTAAGGAATATCCTCCGGTCCATAGGGTCAGCCTCCGTTACTGCCCGCATTGCGCGCGCGGCCCCTTCGGCTGTCCACGGTAGTTGCAGTCCACTGTCGGCGGGTAGTAACGGCTGCTGCTCGTTTTGGCCGCTGGGTGGCCACCCCAGCGCTGACGGGCTGATCGGTCGTGCGAGCTCGGCGCTGAGAAGTGCGGAGATCAGCTCCGGCCATGGTGGGCGCGGGCGTTCGCCGCGCAGCCATTTGTACGGCGTCTTCTCGTGGACATGTGCGCGACATCCCTGGAGCGCGGCGTGCTCGTTGAGCTTGCGGGCCAAGGTTTCTGCGCGCCATCCCAGCTCTTTGAGCGATGTCGCCAGAAGGGAGTTGTTCACCTCACCTGGCCTCCTGATCGCGAGCTATCGGCGGTGTGATGCGCCGACTCTAGCGCTGAACGCCGATGTTTGGCACCAAACGCACCGAAACGCACCAAGCGCACCACTGCCGTGGCCGAGGTATTCGCGGTGTGCTCGAACTGCTTGGTCATAGCACCACAGCGCGAGCTGCTCGCGCTGTCGATTCGGAGGATCCCATGAGCAAGAAAGTCCATCAGCGCATCAGTGTGACTCGGGTAGCCGGGCATATCGGTGCCGACATCGAGGGTGTCGATCTGTCGGCACCCCTCGACCGCGAGACCATCGCCGAGATCCGCGATGCGCTGCTGTCGCACAAAGTGGTGTTCTTCCGCGATCAGGAGATCGGTCACGCCGAACAGATCGCATTCGGCCGCCGTTTCGGTGAGCTGACCTTGCGCCCTCGCCCGCAGAGCGGCGGTGACCTGGACGAGTTCCCGGAGATCTGCACCATTTCCCCGACCGTCGATCTCGAGCGGTACGGCCGCGATATCGAGGCTCATTTCCGCAGCCGCTGGACCTCGGCGATCGGCGGCTGGCACACCGACATGACGCACGCGGTGAACCCTCCGATGGCCTCGATCCTGCGCGCGGAGACCGCACCGGCATTCGGAGGCGATACCCAGTGGACGAACTTGGTGGCGGCCTACGAGGGTCTGTCGGTGCCGTTGCGGCGGCTGGTCGACGGATTGCAGGCCGAGCACAGCTTCTGGGCGGGCTATCAGATGGCTGAGCACGATGAGGTGGACCGCCCGATTTTGGAGATGGTCAATGCGCGGGCCATGGTCTCGGTGCACCCGGTCGTTCGGGTGCACCCGGAGACCGATGAGAAGGCGTTGTTTGTGTCCCCGTCGCGGACCAGCCATATCCTCGGGATGAGCAGGGTGGAGAGTCGGCGGTTGCTGGATTTGCTGTACGAGCAGATCACCCGGCCCGAGTACACTGTCCGATTCCGTTGGGCGCCAGGCAGTGTCGCTTTCTGGGACAACCGTTGTACCGCGCACATCGGCGTCGCTGATGTGAACGCCGCCGACGGGTCACGGATCCTGCATCGGGTCACTCTGGTCGGCGACATCCCCGTCGGCCCCGACGGGTTCACCTCTTATGGAGTGACCGGGCGATCGTTCGGGAGCGCCGACCGATGAGCCTTGTCGACAGCCCTCCGTTCATCTCCGGCTCGCTGACCGATATCGCGAGCGCGGACAAGCACTTCGAGCGGTTCCCGCACTACGAGGCGGTGCTGGGATGGATCACCGACTTCGTACTCGCCCCGGACCCTCGGCTGGCGCGGCCCGGTGCGGTATGTCCGCGGCTGGCCTCCTCGATCGACCGCAACCAGGTCTGGCTGGTCACCATCTCCACGACCAGTGCCACGGTGGTCGAGTCAGTCCAGACAGCCTGGATCCTCGCGGACCTGTTCGGCGAGCTGTTCACCACCGACGACGATTTCCGGCGCGGAACGCTGCTGGCGGTCTTTCCGGACCTCGACCCAGCCTCCGCTGCGGCGTTCATCGACGACGGCCATGCGCGCATTCGCTCGGACTTCGTGCGGCGCGGGCTGATGCTCGGTGAGTTCCATCCAGCCAGTTCGGTTGGCAGTGTGCATAATCCGGCGTTTCCGGTGATGCAGTCGCCGGTGCCGATGTTCGCGGTGCGCGCGCTGACTTCTCACGACATCTTGTTCCTGGACCGGCCGGGCCCACACCGACAGCGGTTGCTCGGCTGGTGGCTTGACCATGTCGCCGGCCGCGCCTCGGCTGCCGCTGTCGACCACGTCCAGCGAACACTTACCGCGATGGGACGATGACCATGGACATCTCGCTCAACAACTACCCGAACTTGGGCGCCGCCTTCGCTGCTTCGGCGCAACGCCATGGCGATCGGATCGCGGTCGTGTGCGGAACCGAGTCGTGGACCTATGGCGAGTTCGCCGAACTGGCCGCCACTGTCTCCCGCGGATTGACCGCACTGGCGGGCCGTGATCGTGACCAGGGGATGGTTGCGGTGCTGCTGGATCGGTCCATGGAATTCGCCGCGACTCTGATCGCCACGGTCACGGCGGGCATGACCTATGTACCGATCGACCCGCAGGCTCCGCAGCGCTATATCGCCGACTTGCTCGATCAGATCCGCCCGGCGGTGGTCGTGACCACTGGCCAGCGGATCCCGAACTCTGCGGACTGCGCCCACTGGGTGACAGTTCCGCAGTTGTCCGAAGCGGCGAGCACGCAAGCCTCGACCGTGCCGAGTGTGAAGGATCCGGCCTATGTGATCTTCACGTCCGGTTCGACTGGGAACCCCAAAGGTGTTGTTCTGTCGCATCAGTCGATGCTGAACTCGACGCAGGCGCGGATGCTGGCCTACGGTCGGCCCGAGCGGATCCCGCTGCTGCACTCACCTGGATTCGATGTCGCTTCCGGCGTGGTGTTCTACGCGCTGCTGTGTGGCGGCACACTGGTGGTGAACTCGTCGCCGATGGCCGATGTCGCGGCCACGGTGGATCTGGTCCGACGTGAGCGGATCACGCATCTGGTGTACGCCGCCTCGCTGTATCCGGCGTTTCTGGAAAGAGTTTCGGCCGATCCGCCCATGGCGTTGACAGCGGTGATGATCGGCAGTGAACGCTGGAGCGAGGTTCTTATCGACCGCCATGCCCGGGTTCTGAGCCATGCCTCGCTGTACAACGAGTACGGGCCGACCGAGGCGTGCGTCTGGGCGAGCTACGCGCAGGTGTACTGCGCCGACACCGGTAGCCGGTTCCCGCTGACGATCGGTGAACCGCTGCTGAACACCGGGTACCACCTGCTCGACGCCGACGGCACCGTCCTCGAGCCTTCGCCCGGCCTGGTCGGTGAACTGGCCATCACCGGCCCCAACATCGCGATCGGCTACCTGGCTCGTCCCGAGCTCACCGCTGACCGGTTCATCGAATTGCCCGACGGCACACCGGCCTACCGCACCGGCGATCTCGTTGAATACACCGAACCCGGCCGGTACGTGTTCCGTGGTCGGGGCGATCGCCAGGTCAAGATCGGCGGGAACCGGGTCGAACTCGGGCACATCGAAACCGTGTTGATGACCCATCCCGGCGTGGAACAGGCCCATGTGTGCGTCCGCCAGGATCTGGGCGCCGATACCGCCTTGGTGGGCTACCTGGTGCCGACCCGAGAGGGTGCGGTCACGATCGAGGCCGCCCGCGCGCATGTGGTCGCGCGGCTGCCGCGGTACATGATCCCCACGGCCTGGGTCAGCGTGGCGGCGCTGCCGCGCACCGTCAACGGCAAGATCGATGAGCGGGCTCTCCCGCAACCGGGATCTCCGGCGCCGGTGGCAGGACCCGCCTGTGTGGATCCGGTCGAACAGGCCCTGGTCGAGATGTTGGCCGACGCCGTTGGCGTCCCGCAGATCCCGGTCACAGCTGAACTGGGCGAGCTCGGGCTCGGATCGCTAGCGCATGTGCGACTGTCCGCGGCGATAAGCCGCCGGTTCGATGTCGAGATCCCGATGAGCGTGCTGTTCGCCGCGAGCGACATTCGCCAGATCGCCGCGCATGTGCGAGAGGCGGTCCCGACCGGACGGCCCGCGCTGGTGGTCACCGACCGCGACCGCGACACCGCGCCGCTGAGTGCTCAGCAGCGTCAGATCTGGATCTTGCATCACCTGGCGCCGAACGCGCTGGCCTACACCACCCAGTGCACCCTGGAGCTGACCGGGGAAGTCGACGTGGCGGCCCTGGAGCGGGCGTTGACTCGTGTTGTCGCTCGCCACGAGATCATGGCGACCACTTTCCACGAGGGGCCGCACGGTCCGGTGCAGCGTATCCACGCTCCGTGGACAGTGCGGGTCGAGCAGGTGGACCTCACCGATCTGGATGCGCAGGCTCAGCGCGAGGCGCTGGAGCAGCGCAAGCGTTCGGCGATGAGCACCGGATTCGATATCGCGGCGTTGCCGCTGGTGCGGTGGCAGCTGTATCGGCTCGCATCCCGGCGTTGGCAGTTGTTCCAGGTAGAGCACCACATGGTGCACGACGGCTGGTCTGCGACGCTGCTGCTGGCAGAGATCCGTGACGCCTACGCCGCCGAGCTGGGCATGCAGCCGTATCCGCATCCGCCGTTGCCGGTGCAGTACCGCGACTACGCCCGCTGGCATCAGCTGTGGCGCACCAGCGAGCATTACCAGCAGCAACTGCGGTACTGGTCGGCCATCCTCGACGGGTGTCCGCCGGTGGGCGTCAGTTTCGAGCCGGACCGTCCGCGCCCGCCGAGGCAGACCTTCACTGGCGGCTGCGTACGGCTGGGTCTGACAGCCCAGACGCTCTCGGCGATCGACGCGGCGTGCGCGCGCCATGGCGTGACCAGATTCGCGGTGTTCTTGTCGGCGTTCGCGCTGTTGGTGTGGCGTCACACCAACGAGACGGACATGGTGATCGGGTCCGCGCTGGCCAACCGCCGTCAGCCCGGAACCGCGCCGCTGTTGGGCATGTTCGTCAACGCGCTGCCGCTGCGGCTGCGTGTCGACGACTCGGCCACCGTGGGCACGGTCGTCGACGAGACCATGCGGATCCTGCTGGGCGCGCAGGATCATCAGGAATTTCCGCTCGTCGACCTGGTCGAGAACTTGGCGTTGCCGCGCGATCCGGCCCGCAACGCGTTGTTCTCGCTGATGTTCGCCTTCCACGACAGCCCGCGGCCCCGCTTCGATCTGCCGGGCCTGCGCGGTGAGCTGCGCATCGACCACAACGGCTCGGCGAAGAACGATGTCAACGTTGTGTGCGTCCCCCAGCCGGCCGAGAGCGGCGGCGGGATCGAGATCCTGTGGGAGTACAACAGCGACCTGTTCGACCAGGCCACAGCCCAATCCCATGCCGGGCAGTTCGCGCATATCGTCGCCGCGCTCGCCGACCACTGGGACATCCCGGTCACCGACCTGGACCTGCTCGGGCCCGCGATGACGCGCCGTCTCCTGGCCGCCGGCACCGGGCCGGACTCCCCACCGGCGTTCGAGACGGTGCCCGCCGGCATCGAGGCCAGCATCGCCCGCATCCCGGAAGCCGTCGCCGTGATTCACCGCTCGCGCACACTGACCTACCGCGAGCTGGACCGGCTCACGATCGAGTTCGAGAATCTCCTCGACCAGCTCGGGCTCGGCACCAGGGCGACGGTCGCGATCGGCTACGGCAAGTCCCCGGAACTGCTCGCCGCTTGGTTGGCGGTGCTGCGCCGCGGCGGCACCTATCTCACCGTCGACCCGACCCAGCCGCAGAAGCGGCTGTTGACGGTGCTCACCAGCAGCCACGCCGCCGCGGTGCTGTGCGCGCCTGAGTCCATCACGGCGTTCGGCGGCTGTGGTGTGCCGGTGATCGGCCTGGATCCCGACCGGATCGATGCTGTCGAGATCGTGCCGCCACGCCCTGCGCTGTACCCCGATGAGGCGGCCTACCTGACCTTCACCTCGGGATCGACGGGGACACCGAAAGCTGTTGTGGCCACTCATGCCAACGCGGTCGCCGCGATCCACGCGCGCACCGTCGAGTTCGGGTGGACCCCGCCACGGACTTTGATCACCCTGCCGCCGATCTTCGACGTCGCCGCCTCGATGGCGTGGTGGACGCTGTGGCTCGGCGGGACCGTGGTCCTGCCCGACAGCAATGCCAGCGAAGCCGATCCCGACGCGATCCGCACACTGATCGACGCCCACTCGGTCACCCACGTCAATTTCGTGGCCTCGTTCTACGCGGCGATGCTGTCGAGCATTCAAACCCCTTGGCCGAGTTCACTTCACGTAGTCGCGGTAGGTGGTGAGATCTGCACGGGCGAGATGGTGCGCCAGCACGCGAAGCTGCTGGCCGATACCGCGTTGTACAACGAGTACGGCCCGACGGAGGCGACCGTGTGGTGCTCAGCCGCGCGCGTGCATCCACCGACCCCTCCCGCTGACAGTGAGCGAGTCACGATCGGCGGCCCGATCGCGAATTCCGCGATGTTCGTGCTGGATCCGCGCGGGCAACTCGCACCGATCGGCGCCCGCGGCGAGCTGGTCATCGCCGGAGCGGGCGTCGCCGCAGGCTATCTCGATCGGCCCGAGCTGACCAGCCGCCGCTTCGTACCGTTGAGCATCACCTCGATGAAGGGCAGACGGGCGTATCGGACCGGCGATACTGCCCGGGTGCGCCCCAGCGGGGACTTCGAATTCCTCGGCCGCGACGACGATCAGGTCAAGATCCGCGGATTCCGCATCGACACCGGCGAGGTCACCGCCTGCCTGGCCGCCCACCCCGTCGCCCGCGAGGTATTCGTGACCACACAGCTGACCCCCGACGGCGACCCCCAACTGGTGGCGTTTGTCGCTGCACCCGGGTGCGGCCCGGGCCTGGCGGCGGACCTACGCGATTGGGCCGGTGATCTGCTGCCCGGCTATATGGTGCCGTCGGTGGTCGTGATTCTGGACGACCTGCCTCTCACCGCTGTCGGAAAGCCCGACCGCGACCGGATGCCGTTCCCTGCCGTGACGGCCCAGGGGCCGCAGCAGTTCGGTGTCGTGGACGGCTCGATCATCGATCGACTGTTGCGGGTGTGGCGAGCGCTGCTGGGCCGCGCCGACATCGGTGTGGACGATGACTTCTTCGCTAGCGGAGGGGACTCCCTGCAAGCGATCCAGGCCGCCGCCCGGGCGCGAGCCCTCGGCGTGGACATCAGCGTCGCTGATCTTCTCGCGGCGCCGAGCGTGCGTGCTCTGGACCGGTTGATCGCAAGCCGTCCGGACAGCGGCGTCGCTGTGGTGATGCAACGCCGCCCAGGCGGCACCGCTGTTGCCCTGACACCGATCCAGGAATGGTTCTTCGCCCAACAGTTCACCGACCCCGACCACTTCCATCAGGCACGGCTGTTCGAGATCGCAGGCGATTGCGAACCAGCCACACTGCGGGCAGCGCTGGCGTGGGTGATCGGCCGTCACGACGCATTTCGCACCCGGTTCACCCGCCGCGGTGACACATGGACCGCCGTTCTCGACGAGAAGCCGACCACACGTGTGCTCACAGAGCGCACGTTGCCTGACGACCCTCGCCCGCTGACCGAGCGGCTGGACACCAGCCTGCGCGACCTGCACCGGCCCATCAACATCGCCAGCGGCCGGACTGCGGTCTTCGCGTTCGTGCACGATATCGCCAGTGCCCGTTGGTGGCTGTATCTGATTGCCCACCACCTGATCGTCGACGCAGTGTCCTGGCAGATTCTCACCGACGACATCGAACACGCTTACCGGATACTGCGAGAGGGCCGAGCTCTCCCCGATGGTGCGGCACCGGGCATGCCGACCCAGGCCGTGATCGAAACCGGACCCGATGGGCACTGGGAAACCCTGGTCAAGGCATCGAAGCCGGTCATTTTCGGTGGCGGCACCGCCGGGCCGCCCGCGCAAGCTGGACACCGGATTCAGGTGAGCCGCCGCCTGTCGTACCGGGCCGCGATGTACCTGCGTCACGACGTCCGCCGATTGCACGACATCAGCGCCCAAGCCGTTTTGCTCGCGGCACTGCACCGCACGCTCGCCCCACACAGCGACCGCCCGGACCTTTACGTGTGGCTGGAGGGGCACGGCCGAACCAACTCTGGCACAAGCAATCTCGACAACGTGGTCGGCTGGCTGACCTGTCTCTACCCGATCCTGTTCACCGATCCAGACACCCATCACGCACACCTGGCCGACACCGCGATCACCATCGATCGACAACTCGCCACCGTCCCCGATGCGGGAACCGGCTTCGGCCGGGCGCGCTACCTGCATGCCGACTCGTCCCTCGGGCGACAGTTGAGCACACTGGCGCCACCTCAGATCACGTTCAACTACCTCGGCGGATACCAGCAGCCCCTCAACGATCACGTTCTGCGGCCGGGTGCCGTTCCCGAAGAGGCGGCGATCGGTGCCGCCAACGTGCTCCCGACACCGATCGATGTGACCGTCGCCCCCAACATGGACGGCTCGCTCACCTGCCGCTTCTCCGTCGATCCGGGGCTACTCACCACCAGTGAGACGGCGCAGGCCGCCGACCGGTTCGCCGCTCAGATAGAAACCGCCGCCCGCACGGTTCCTCTCACCACCGCCCCGATCACCCACCCCACGCGCACGGTGTTCATGATCCACCCGATCGGCGGACTGATCGACTGGTACACGCCCCTGGCGCGTGCTCTCGGGCCCGACTGGGAGTGCTACGGCCTGCCGCACGACCACACCTGCACGAACACGACAATGAACGCGTTGGCCCGCCAGTATCTGTCCCAGATCCGCGCAGCGAAACCCAGCGGCCCGTTCACCCTGGTCGGCTGGTGCATGGGCGGGCCGCTGGCCTACGAGATCGCCCGCCAAGCACACGACGACGGAGACGGCGACCGCATCGAGGACATCATCGTGATCGACCCGCCGCGCGCCGAACAGCCATCAGACGCTGACAACGCCCTGATCGCGCATGTGCAGTTCGCAGTCCCGCACCAGAGCAGGCCCGCCATCATCGAGGCACTCGCTGCCACCACACACCTCCCGCTCCCGGACCGCGCGGCAACTCTCATCGATATCCTCGGCCCCGCTGGTCCTGGCACTCGCGACTACCCGTTGCTGGGCCAGATGCGGATGCGCTTGAGCTGCCACGCGGCCATGTCCGCGTGGCAACCCCGCGGACAGATACCCCATATAAGGCTGTACCTGCCCGAAATAGTCACGCCAGGCACCGAGAACGCAGCCGAAACGTGGTGCGCCCTGAGCGTCAGCGTGACTGTTACCACGGTCCCCGGAAACCACGAGAGCATCCTCACCGCCGGTGAACTCCACCACGCTGTTGCAACCCACTCGATGCCGTCGACGGCCGATGGAGCAGTCGCCGACGGCCTGACACCCTCCCCCGCCCGCTGATCATGAGCCTGTTCGCGAGCCCGGCTGATGAAGATCTGACAACCCGGCCGATGGAGCAGCACAGGCCGGTCTTGACGATGGGGCGACAGCACGAACGGCTCAGCTTGCCCGCTAGACTCGCCCCACCGTCGTGCACTTTCGCCATCGGTTTCCCCCTTCGCTTGTCCTAGACTCATATCCGTTGAGGAGCTGGTCATCCTTATGAACACCCGTGTTGAAGTAGAGCTGTCCGATCTGCCGATCGGTCTGACATTCGATGATGTGCTGCTCGTCCCGGCAGCCTCGGATGTGATCCCGAGCGGGGTCGACACCACAACCCGTGTCTCCCGTAACGTCGCGCTGCATGTGCCGATCGTCTCGGCGGCGATGGATACTGTCACCGAGGCCCGCATGGCTATCGCGATGGCCCGCCACGGAGGGATCGGTGTACTACACCGCAATCTGCCCGTGGATGCCCAAGCCGGACAGGTCGAGATCGTGAAGCGCTCCGAGTCGGGAATGGTCTCCGATCCCGTCACCTGCACACCGGAGGCAACCTTGCAGGACGTCGACGACCTGTGTGCCCGATTCCGGATCTCGGGTGTCCCTGTGGTCGATGGAACTGGACTGCTCGTAGGGATCATCACCAACCGCGACATGCGGTTCGAACGCGATATGACCCGGCCCGTCTCCGCGGTCATGACCACCGAGCGACTGATCACAGCCGGCGTCGGAGTGACACCGGACGAAGCCCTGAACATCATGCGCGCCAACAAGGTTGAGAAACTTCCGATCGTAGATACCACCGGAAAGCTGGTCGGCCTGCGCACGGTCAAGGATTTCGTGAAATCCGAAAACTATCCCCTGGCCGTACGTGACGACCAGGGCCGCCTGCTGGTCGGTGCGGCGATCGGCGTGGGTGAGGATGGCTACACCCGGGCCATGGCGTTAGCGGACGCGGAGATCGACGTGATCATGGTCGACACCGCACACGGCCATCACCGCGACGTCCTCGATATGGTCGCCCGAATCAAGAAGGATCTCGGCAACAAGGTTGACGTCGTCGGCGGTAACGTCGCCACCCGCGCAGGAGCACAAGCTCTGGTCGATGCCGGTGCCGACGGCGTCAAAGTGGGTGTCGGCCCCGGCTCGATCTGCACTACCCGTGTCGTGGCCGGTGTCGGAGTTCCGCAGATCACCGCAATAGCCGAGGCGTATGCCGCGTGTGGCCCTGCGGGTGTCCCGGTCATCGCCGACGGCGGGATCCAGTACTCCGGAGACATAACAAAAGCCATCGCAGCAGGGGCCAGTTCGGTGATGTTGGGTAGCCTGCTCGCGGGTACGACCGAGTCCACCGGTGACATCGTGCTGGTCGGCAGCAAGCAGTACAAGGTGTACCGAGGCATGGGTTCACTGGCCGCCATGCGTGGCCGTGGTGCGGGCAGCAAGTCCTACTCAAAGGACCGCTACTTCCAGGACGACGTGCTCTCCGAGGAGCAACTCGTCCCCCAAGGCATCGAGGGCCGCACACCGTTCCGTGGCCCCCTGGAGGATGTCCTGCACCAGCTTGTGGGTGGCCTCCGCGCCGGGATGGGATTCGCTGGCACCTGCACAATCCCGGAGTTGCAGCAAGCACAACTGATGCGGATCACGGCGGCAGGGATGCGCGAAAGCCACCCGCACGACGTCGCCATCACCACCGACGCCCCCAATTACGCCTCGAGGGCATAGTCCACAACGCCGAGGATCTGCTGGCCGCCGTCGCGTTTCTCTTATCAGAAGTGGAGGCATTGGGGCGCGGCGGCCCCACATCGGGTCTACGACGACTGCTCCGCAGTCAGCCCTTACGGAACTATTGCCCCAGCATGCAGTTGCTATCGGGCACTGGAAAGTCTGCATCAAAAATTCGTCGGTGACACCGATCCTCTCTGAGTGAGAGAAGCGGTCATGGGCAAGGCTGCGCACCTCTCTCGGGTGGACGAGTAGAAGGCACGAGAGCTCGCTGCTCCGGCCACACCACACAGACACGGCGCCAACCCACATCTGCCCTACGATGGCCGCCGCGCTTGGCTCGGGTGGACTCGGGAATTGGTCGCCACATACATCGAGGCCGATCGCTAGTACAGGGCTCCTGTCCCCCAGGCCAAACACGGTGCGGCGATATGGTGCCCGTCCAGGGCGTTGTGGCAAAGGCGGCGATCCCCGGTCCAGCGCGCTAATACGCGGTGAGGTGGGGGATTACAGTGCTGTTCCCGCGTCGAGCTCGGTGGTGTCAGGTAAATCATCCAAACCGGTGTCGGTGTTGATACCTGCGAGGTTGTCGATGCTGGATGCCAGCGGTGGCGGATTCGAAGGCTGCGTGGTTCGAGCGTGCGGGGTTGCGGCAGCGGACAAACCCTCCTGCAGACTCTGCAGGAGATAGGCGCTCCCGCCTTGGTGAGCGCTTCCTGCAGTTCCTCGGGTGGGATCGTCGCGGTGAAGGCTTCGCTGTGTTATCTCGTCGAGGATCAGTGCGACCGGCATGGAGAGACGAGGGCGGTTGAAGTCATATGACGTGTTTGACCAGTTAGCAAGTGCCGTGGCCAAGTGTGCAGACAAATCTGTGTCGGACATCTCCCGCATCAACGGCGAGTGAGTTTCGCGAGGATGCTGCGTGCGAGCGCTTGTGGCATATGCGATCAGAGCATGCCAGTCTTGTGGATCACCAGGCATCAGTTCAATGCCGGCGGCTGTGACTCGATGAAGTTCCGGCAGTACTTCGGGTGGCGCGCGCAGGATGGCTATCGCCAGTTCAGCGGCGAACATGTGTGTCTCCGTAGGTCTCAACTGCCGCTGCCGTTCCTGTGTGATCGCGGCGACCAACTTTCGGTCTGCTTCGTTTGCGATTCCTCCTGACGGGATCTGGGTCATGAACACCGCTTCGGCACTGCGGTTCATGACAACAGCAAATTCTCCCAGCCCTTTCGCCTCGAAGGCTGAGGCTGCTCGTAGGACCCCCCGTTGCGAGGCGTCATGGATCTCAGCGGGGATCAAGCGACCGCGTCCGCGTCGAGCCACTTCCGCGATGAACCGACTCAAGATTCCAAACTGACTGACCGCGCCGGGTACTGCTACGAACACCGCTTCGATCCGATATGGCGCAGCGCCCACTGGGATCTCCGCAGCCTTGATACGTCGGCAAATGTCTTCGAATTCAGCAGGGCTCACCGCAGCAGACTCAAGCAGAATGTCCGCGTGGCGCGAGAGCGCGAACTCCTGGGCCTGTTCCCACCACCGTTCACCGTCGGCACGCACCAGTCGATCGGCTTCTGTAGGCCGCTCGGCTTGCCATTCGGCGTACTTGGGATGGAACGGGTTGTAGAAATCCATGTTGATCCATGCGATCTGCTTGTTTCGCCCGAGGGTTTGCCTGATCAAGGCAGTGATCGCGGTTTTTCCTGCGCCGGTTTGTCCGACGACTAGTACCGCCACAGGTCTGCGGCGTGGAGTGAGCCCGAAAAGGTGGGCGGGCACAATGTCTTCGGCGAAGATACGTTGGTTTTCCTCAGGCGAAAGCTGTCCCTCAGCAGAGGTTGGGTTCACACGCTTCTGCCGAGACTGGTTCGGATGCGGTCACACAGTGAGTGCGCGGCGGTGATCGCGGCGGTGTCTGTGGGCAACAGTTCGCGCTGGCAAGACACCAGCTGACGTTGGAAGCCCCGCAGGTTTTCGGCCCGGTCACCGCTTGCATGGGCCAGCTTCTCGGACACCAGCGCTAGCGTGGCTTGAATATCCTCGCATACGACTTCGTAAGCGGCGGCCCAGTTCAGTCCTGCGCTGGCGGATCCGATTTCAAACCGGGGGATGATAGGCCTTTCGTCGCCGGTCATGGCATCACTTCCTGCAGGTGGCTGGTGTCGGACCATTGCATGACATGGAGATGCTGGCGGTTGCTTTGCCAGCGCGAGATTGATCCATTCGTGACTGCGGCCAGATCTGTGGGCGGCGGTGCGCCGATGCCGGCCAGTACATGTCTGGTGGCTGCTGCGACAGCGTCGTGGCTGATTATCAACACGCGAGATGTCTCGGCAGTTCGATCGAGCTCATTGAGGACATCACGTACCCGCAGGCAAAGGTCTGCGAGAGATTCCCCTCCTGGCGGCCTGTAGTACCAATCACCGATCTGAGCCCGGCGTCTGGCCTCTTCCGGAGCGCTGGATTGGATCGCAGTCGGCGGGTACAACTCGAACACACCCATTTCGCGGTCTCGTACTCGCTCATCGATGACAGTTCGCATGCAACCCGCACCGGCGTTGGACGACTCCGCGGTACGAGCCATCACAGTCCATGTTTGCTGCGCCCGCAGATACGGCGAGCACACAACCAACTGTGGTCGCTCGAACTCGTCGAGTCCCGCCAGCCACTTGCCCAACGCGACGGCTTGTTCGTGTCCCCGTGCTGATAGCCCGATGTCTGCGTCGCGGCCGGGTAAAGGCATGGCGGCAGTCGTCGGGTCGGCAAAGGCGACATTGGCTGCACTCTGGCCATGTCGCACCACCCGCAGATCGGCGATGCTGTACGTCGGCGCTATGCCGTTGACGACGTTCGGAACTGGTGATGGCATGTGTAGGCGCCCGTCGGGGCCTAGTTCATCACCGCTCGTAATCGATGCCATCGAGTTGCTCCCCTACTCCCGCAGTATTCATTGAAAGTCCGGTCTACCCAGAATGGCTTACAACACAATCACATTCACCGATCATGGCACCAGCATAGTGCTGTGGTTGTGTGGGATGCTGTCCAGCTTCGCGCTGCGGGTCCGGATCGAATCGCACTAAGAAACTGCGGCTTTCAATCCAGAAGTTGCGGGGTCTCGGTGTGGGCGAGTGTGTCGCGGACGAGATCACTGCAACTACACAGAAGGACATGCCGTTCGGCGAGAACTCAGCAGCCATCCGGGTCGAGTTGCGCAGTAAACGAACTCCCATTGTAAAGCATCACGGAGAGACCTGCTTCAGTGGGACCGGACAAATGAAACGTTGAGGGCACACCGCGTGTACGGGGCAGCGGCCGAGCATGCGGCAGCGACCGCGACGATGAAACCGCGCACTGCCAGCCCGGCTTCACGGATCCGGACAGCGCCCATCCCCAGTAGGAGACCTTGTGCCCGGCAACCAGTCCCCGACGGAGACGCACCACCGCGGTCACACAGGCCGCGATCCTCGACACAAAACTCTTACGGGACACCAGCGCACACGATATGGGGTACCGGTGCGGATTCATCGTTCATTACGAGCGAGAACTCACCACAGACGACCTCTCGGTCCTGGCTGCGGTGGGCGAACACACCGTAGCCAACACCACAGCAGCGCAGCCGACGACAGAGCGATATCAACCCCAGCACGAACCGGAAGCAGCCACCAGCCTGACCCCCGAGGTCATCAACACAATCAACGAGTATTTCCGGTTCAGTGACCTCTGCGACAAGGCGTACTTCTAAGGCGTACTTCTATGGCCGCGAATCCGAGGAAGCCGACTACGCCGAGCAAGCGAAAGCTATGCGCGCCAAGGTCACCGACACCCAGTTCAACACCTATCTGGATTCAGGGATTAAGCCTCCTCATGTTGTCGGCGCCGGCCGACCGGCGCGATACTTCCGTACTTCCGTTCGGAAGCGAGCGGCCCCGGGACGGTGGAGTCCCCGGGGGGGTCGGTTTAGCAGCCGCCAACGGTTGTTGGCCTGTGTCCAGCGTGCAGTCCTCCTCGACCTCGGTCATGAACTTCACGAATCCGTGGCCGGTCAGCACGACCAGAGCTGCGGCTATCCTGTCGGCTTCGGTGGCGATCTTCAGTGTTGATATCACAAATGTACGCTCTAGGACGTACAGTTTTTCACCATCTCGCGACACAATCGTCTGCGAAGGCACCACCCCTCCACGAGCGGCCGGGATCAGCGAATATCCAACAGTTCAGCATGTTTGGCGAACTTGAGGTGTCCGTCTCAGTATCAGCAGGTGAAGCAGTTCGAGAAATGGCCACCGACTCCTTCGCACACTCTTCTTGAACTAGAACTGCAGATACCCGGCTTGTTTGCGCCGGAACTTGTCGTAGCCGGCTTGCAGGTGGCGCAGCGCCAGCCAATTACCCGGACCACACACGCTGAGTGCGCATCAATAGTCCACCCCGGCAAACCCCACACCACTATGTGACGATGCGCCCCACCAACCGGACGACCCCATCACCTCCCCCACATCGAAACCCACCTGGCTTCCAGTCGGGGTCAGCGAACCCGGACCCACAACCGGACAAGAACATCGACACCGGGCTCGACAGCCCACCCGAGCCCGGACCAGTAACGAGTGCGTGGTCCTCAACCTCGCCTTCAATGGCTTCACTACTCAACGATCAACCCACACAAATAATCTAGAATGCTAGAATTATGATAACTTTGGAAGCGGCTGCGAACAATCGGACGCCTGCCCAGCCCCTGATCAATCACCACCGCGGGCACGCCGTGCCCTAAAACACACCACACTCAATCCATTTCACGAATCGAGCGCACACACACTCATGCACATCACCACGAGCTCACCCACACCACCACACCTCATGCCGGTACGGGCGAACATACGCATCACTCCCACTGGCCCTGGCCTGACCCTTTCCGCTGCCGCCGCGCTCGCCGCGTTCAGCGCCGCCGTCGGCTTACTCGCCGGATCCCTGCTTACGGGACGGCACCTATGAGCACCTCACTCGACACCCCCACCACCGCAGCCGAGAATCAAATCGCCGACCGAGTCGCCCGCGAGATCGGGTTCATCACCCACGCACTACTCGGGCTGCTCAATCACCTCATCTCCGCCGACCCGGACGAAGCTGTCAATAACGCCGCCGCCGGACGCGACGCCTTAGATGAGCTGCTCATCACGCTGCCTCAACTCACCGCCGCCACACACCGCAACCCCACCCTCATCTCCTACTTACAGTGCGCCGCCGAACAGCACATACACGACGCCATCACCCGTTCTACTACCCCACGCACCTATCCGCATTGGCCGGTCACCGAAACGGGTGTCAGTCGCTTCTCGCAGTGTGGGTAGGCGGCCCGGAGATGGCCGGTGGATACACCGACACCACCCCCGATCGCCTGTCTCGACTGTCGTCGACAAGGTGTCTACAAGAGGCCGGCCGAGTTCTACGGTGACAGCGATGCACGGATCTACCGCTATAACTACAACTTCTCCGCCCACATCCTGGGCGAGGACCGGACCGACCGAGAAACCCGTTGGTCCCCTGCGGACCTTAACCCGGATGTACACAGCTGGGTGCCCGACCTGGAGGACCAGACCATGACCACACCCATGCGGCAGATCGCCGCCGAGATCGTGGACAACTTACGCGCCAACGGATTCCCTGCCGACGGCGCCGCCGATCGGCAAGTGTTGGCCCTGGCCGAAGAGGTCGGTGAACTCACCGGCGCCTACCGCCGGTGGTCCGGGCAGGCTCGCCGGCGCGGCAAATTCGCTGATGTGGAGGCCGAACTGGCGGATGTGGTGATCGTGGCCTGGGTGACCGCCACCGAACTCGGCATAGTCCTACCCGACACCGTCCGAATCCCAGCAACGCCGTCCCTGACACAAAGCAACAGTCAGGTACTGGCGATGAATGTTGCCGCTGGCGCATTCATCGCCACCCATCAGCGGTGGACCGAATCAGGCCAGACCACGCTGCCCACCGAGATGGTCGATGCGCTCGCCGAAGTAGTGGATACCGCCGAGACGATCGCGGCCGCACTCGACATCGACCTGACCATCGCCGTCGACCAGAAACTGACGATCATCCGGGCCCGCAGCTGGCGTGAACCCGACACCACCGAGCCGAACTCGACTCCCGAGAAATGAATTCCATTACGGCAGTCACGGCACAACTGTCAGCGCCTACATCCCGGACTA
>NZ_JBJZOO010000024.1:0-49777 GCF_047200775.1 Nocardia spongicola
CAATGCGACGCCGATCGGCAGATAGTCGAACCCGGTCGGCCGTTCGGTGTACTACGTACTAGCGACGGAAGAGCTTGTTGCCCAACCAGACCAGTGGGTCGTATTTTCGATCGGCGACCCGCTCCTTCATCGGGATCAAGGCGTTATCGGTAATCTTGATGTGCTCTGGGCAGACCTCGGTACAGCACTTGGTGATATTGCATAAGCCGAGTCCCTGCTCGTCCTGTGCCAGATCCCTGCGGTCGCCGACATCCAGTGGATGCATCTCCAACTCGGCGATTCGCATCAAGAACCGTGGCCCGGCAAACGATTTCTTGTTCTCCTCGTGGTCACGTACTACGTGACAGGTGTTCTGGCACAGGAAGCATTCGATGCATTTGCGGAACTCCTGTGAGCGCTCCACATCTATCTGCCGCATCCGGTAATCGCCTGGCTTGAGATCATCCCGTGGTGTGAAGGAGGGTATTTCCCTGGCTTTTTCGTAGTTGAACGAGACATCGGTGACCAGATCCTTGATTACCGGAAAAGTGCGCATCGGCGTCACGGTGATCACTTCGTCCTCGGTGAAGCTCGACATCCGTGTCATGCACAGTAGCCGTGGCCGACCGTTGACCTCGGCCGAACAGGAACCACACTTGCCTGCCTTGCAGTTCCAGCGGACAGCCAAGTCGGGTGCCTGGGTGGCCTGTAGCCGGTGGATGATGTCGAGCACGACTTCGCCTTCGTTCACCAGTACGGTGAAGTCGCGCAGCTCGCCGCCGTCGAGATCGCCGCGCCAGACGCGGAATTTGGCGTCGTAACCCATCTTTACGCCTCTCGCTCCGTCGAATTACCGGCCGTAGCCGGATGCCCGGCGAGTTCTACCGGGGTGTAGTACTTTTCGAGCTCGCCGAGATCGAAAAGGGCGAGCAGATCCGGTCGCATGGGGACCTGCTCCTTGCGTTCCACCACAACAGTGGGGATCGGGTCGCCTGCCGTGCGCGGGTTCACCGCACAGACAAGCAAGGTGTTTCGCCAGTCCGGGTCCATCGCCGGGTGATCGTCTCTGGTGTGTCCGCCACGGCTCTCGGTGCGCAGCAGTGCAGCCTGCGCTACGCATTCGCTGACCAGCAGCATGTTCTGCATATCGAGCGCGAGATGCCAGCCGGGATTGAACTGGCGATGCCCCTCCACGGTGACCTGCTGGAAGCGAGAGCGCAGCTCGGCGAGCTTCTCGATCGCCGAATGTATTTCGTGCTCTTTGCGGATGATGCCGACCAAATCGTTCATCGACTGCTGCAGATCGGTGTGCAAGGTGTAAGGGTTCTCCCCGGTGCCGTCCGAGGCGGGATCGAACGGTGCCAGTGCGTTTTTCGCTGCTTCGGCGACGTCGGTCTCGGCAATCGACGGCCGCGTGTCCAGCTGTTCCACATAGGCGGAGGCACCGAGGCCCGCGCGCCTGCCGAACACCAGCAGATCCGACAGCGAGTTCCCGCCGAGCCGATTGGACCCGTGCATTCCGCCGGAGCATTCTCCCGCGGCGAACAGACCGGGTACCGTCGCCGCTCCGGTATCCGGGTCGACCTCGACTCCACCCATTACGTAGTGGCAGGTCGGCCCGACTTCCATCGGCTCTTTCGTGATGTCCACGTCCGCGAGCTCTTTGAACTGGTGATGCATCGACGGCAGCCGTCGCACGATCTCTTCGGCGGGCATCCGGGAAGCGATATCCAGGTAGACGCCGCCGTGTTCGGTGCCACGGCCCGCTTTGACCTCTTCGTTGATCGCGCGCGCGACTTCGTCACGTGGCAGCAGGTCGGGCGTGCGGCGCGCGGAATCGTTATCGCGCAACCACTGGTCGGCTTCCGCTTCGGTCTCGGCGTATTGCCCTTTGAAGACCGGCGGAATGTAGTCGAACATGAACCGTTTGTCCTCGGTGTTCTTCAGCACTCCGCCGTCGCCGCGTACCCCCTCGGTGACCAGGATGCCCTTCACACTCGGTGGCCAGACCATACCGGTCGGGTGGAATTGCAGGAACTCCATATTGATCAGCGTCGCGCCCGCGCGCAGGGCCAGTGCGTGTCCGTCGCCGGTGTACTCCCAGGAGTTCGAGGTCACCTTGTACGATTTGCCGATACCGCCGGTCGCCAATACCACGGCGGGGGTCTCGAACAGGATGAAGCGGCCGGATTCGCGCCAATAACCGAATGCGCCGGAAATCCGGTCGCCATCCTTGAGCAATTCGGTGATGGTGCACTCGGCGAACACTTTGATGCGGGATTCGTAGTCGCCGGTCTCCGCGAAATCCTCCTGTTGCAGCGAGACGATTTTCTGCTGCATGGTGCGGATGATCTCCAGGCCGGTCCGGTCGCCGACATGCGCGAGCCGTGGATAGGTGTGGCCGCCGAAGTTACGCTGGCTGATCCGGCCGTCGGTAGTCCGATCGAACAGGGCGCCATAGGTTTCCAGTTCCCACACCCGGTCGGGTGCCTCTTGGGCATGCAATTCGGCCATGCGCCAGTTGTTCAGAAACTTTCCACCGCGCATCGTGTCCCGGAAATGGACCTGCCAGCTGTCTTTTTCATTGGCGTTACCCATCGATGCGGCGCAGCCGCCTTCGGCCATTACCGTGTGCGCTTTGCCGAACAGCGACTTGCAGACCACCGCGACGGACAGCCCGTGTTCTCTGGCCTCGATCACCGCCCGTAATCCGGCGCCACCCGCGCCGATCACAACGACGTCGTAATTGTGCCGTTCCACTTCTACCATGCGGAGAAACTCCTCAGTGCGGCGGTCAGTCGATGAACCGCAAGTCCGAAATCGTGTTACTGGCGACCAACATGACGTAGAAGTCGGTCAGCACGAGCGTTCCGAGCGTGGTCCAGGCCAGCGTCATATGCCGGGTGTTCAGCTTGGAGACCTGAGTCCAGAACCAATAGCGCACCGGATGCTCGGAGAAGTGCTTGAGCCGCCCGCCCGCGATGTGCCTGCAGGAATGGCACGACAAGGTGTAGGCCCACAGCAAGAGCACATTGCCGAGTAGCACGATATTGCCGAGGCCGAAGCCGAAGCCCCCGCTCTTGCCATGGAAGGCGATGATGGCGTCGTAGGTGTTGATCACCGAGATCACCACCGCCACGTAGAAGAAGTAGCGGTGCGCGTTCTGGATGATCAGCGGCAGCTTGGTCTCACCGGTGTACTTCGCGTGTGGTTCGGCCACGGCGCAGGCGGGCGGGGAGAACCATACCGACCGGTAATAGGCCTTGCGGTAGTAGTAGCACGTCAGCCGGAAGCCGAGCAGGAACGGCAATGCCACGAAACCGAGCGGCAGAATCGCGGGTACCTCGCCGATCGGGGTGCCGAAGTGACTCGCCCCCTCGACACACGAGGTGCTCAGGCACGGTGAGTAGAACGGTGTCAGGTAGTGGTAGTCCGGGACCCAATATGCCGTGCGCACATACGATCTGACCGTCGCGTAGATCACGAACGCGGCTAGTCCGAGCGCTGTGAATAGTGGGGGGACCCACCATCGGTCGGTGCGCAACGTGCGTTGTGAGATTCGGGCTCTCGTTGTACTGAATACGCCGGTGCCCGATTCCGGGGCGGCGGTCGGTGCGGCATTCACAGGAGGATGCCTCGCTGATCTTGTATGCGGGTGGTCATCATTACCTCCGCGATCGAATGTGATGCTGTGCACCTTACGACAACACTGCTATCGGATGAACGGGCTGATAGCCCGATCCGGCCGCGGTATCAGTGATTTGCGACACAATCTACTGCTGATTCGGGTGGCGATCGTGCCCGGCGATCGTGCCGTGAATCCGGTGTGCGGGGCTCAGTGTGATGAAGCCGCTACCGCGGTGATCTCGCGCGGTGCTCGGCAGCACGTCATCTCGTACGACATGATCGCCGGAGCCACGCTGTCGCTTCTGGTGGTGTGCCTCACGTAGCGATGACCGGATGCGGTATCTCCCGCACCCGGCTCGGATGACCTGATGGGTGCCGCCGGTATGGCTCGCCTATGGCGAGTGGTTATGGGTAACGGCAGGTGAGTCCGCCTCGGTTGCCGAGGCGGGCCTGCCGCTCCGTGGTGGTGCTATGTGGTCCGCGGGCGGGAATGAAAGCCCAGCCCCTCGTCTTGCGCACCCATCCAGGCGGCCTCGTCGGATTTGCTGTCCGGCACGTAGATGATCTCCTGTGGGCGGCGGTGCACTTCGGTAGGAGGTGACTGTTCGAGTTCGTCGGCATCGATGACCAAGCGCTCGAGGTCGTTCTCCAATCGGCGGACACTGCCGACGTCACCGTAGTGGGTGCGCAGGACGCCGATGGACTGCCGGAGCTGGCCTACCGCATAGCGCAATTCCGCGAAATCACTGTGTGTCATCGATACCTCCTGTACTCCGTGGCGGACAAGCGAACTCGGCGGGAGGGACGCGGGCGCCTGTCTGCCTCGGATCACATGTCACCGAGTTGTGTGACTCACCACACAACGTGATCTACAACACAGTACAGAAAGAATGCGATTTTGGCTCGTATGCGGCCGAAATCGTCGGCGCTGAGGAGCTGTCACAGGTCAGCAAGCGGCGGGGTATTCGGGGCCGATGCGCAGTGCGGAGAAAGCTCGTTCGACAAGTCCGACGATAGACAGCGCGACTTCTTCGGCCCGCTCGAGTATCACGCCGTGCCCTGCTCCTTCCAGGCGTACCAGTTCCGCGCCTGCCAATTGGGAGGCCAGCACCACCGAGTGCGCGAACGGGACGATGATGTCGGAGGAGCCGGAAAGCACCAGGACCGGGATGGTGTCGAGGCGGTGCAGGGTGGCTGTCTCGTCGAAGGTGATCAGCGAGTGCAGGAAGCCCGACATGGTCAGCAATGGGGTGTCGTTCAGTATCGCGGTGGCCAGTGCGGCTATGCGTGCGTTCATCCTGCCCGCGCCGAACTCTGCCCCACGCACGATCGATCGGAGCAGATGCCGGGTCAGCCACTGGGATGCCCGCATGAGGTGGGGTGCGCGGAGGATGGCGACCTGCAGTGAATTCACCGCGCGCCGAGTCAGGAGGCGGGCAGGTCCTACTTCGGTGAGTCCATTGGCCACACCCGCGAGCAGGCCGACGCCGACGATCCGCCTGCCGATGGCCTCCGGGTGTAGCCGGGCGTAGGCGAGTACGACCATGGCGCCCATCGAATGGCCGATCAAGATCACCGGACCGACCGGGACGACCGATCGCAGTACGGTATCCAGATCATGGCCGAGTTGCTCGATGGTGTAGGTCGACGGATGCCCCGCTCCGGACGCGCCGTGGCCGCGGTGGTCGTAGAACACCATTCTGGTGCCGATTCCCCACTGCTGGAGCAGGCGCTCGCGCAGGGCGGACCAGGACTCGGCCCGCAGGCAGTGCCCGTGGACGAATACGACGGTTGCGGGAGCGTTCTCGGCGCCGAGGATGTGCACCGCGAGCGGTACACCGTCATCGGCTGACACTGTGACGTGGTGGCCGTCGTAGTCCGCTGCGCGAGGGGCGATAGTCGTGGACATGGCGCACTCCTGAGGCGAGGCGTCTTATCGGCGCTTCTTGTCCAGTTGTCGACTCGGAATGCCCCCTCGTTACAGCAGAATACCTGCTGTTATGCACAAGTTGTACAACTGATGCCGCAGACTGCTCGAATACTTGTCAGGTGAATCTACGAGAGAATAGGGAATTTACTATACATGCCAGGGCAACCCTCGTCACCTCTTCACCGACCCGGTTGCTCACGGTGCGGGCCGAAGGGCAGTCGGCTGAATCAGAGAAATCTGCTGCTCTCTACTGATAATTCGATACTTCCGAATAATGCACGAGCGCCCGCCGTCAACAGTGGTCACGCGGCTTCCGGCTGTGACGACGGGTTCGCCCGTGAGTCGGTTCAGGCCTTCGTCCGGTTGCGAGTGGAAGGGAGGAACGGGTGTAGGAGGTTCGCCTCGGTCGACGGGCCCATCTGCCACTCCGCGATCCATGGACCGGTGCCCTCGCTCGGATCCAGCGGCCCGTCTTCCAGCCATTGATAGCGGCCGTCGAGCACACCGCGGGTGAGCGTGCGATCGTCGTCGTCGGTGTTGTCCCACAGCGCGTCGAACAGGGTACGCACCCGCACCCTCGATTGCCTGCAGAAGGTATCGGCCAGTTCTTCGGCGGCCTTACCCTCCGGTGCACCCGATGCGCGCATTTCCTTGGCACGCACACAGGCAGCCGACATGGCGAACAGCTCTGCGCCGATATCGACGATCCGGCCGAGGAAATTCTGCCGGTATTCCAGACCGGTCTGCCAGCGCCCCATCGCGTACATCAGCGATCTGGCCTGTTTACGCGCATTGCGCTCGACGAATCGCATGTGCCGGGCCAGCACACCGAATTCGGTATAGGCCGCGGGTACTGTTCCCGAGCCGACGGCCAGCTGCGGGAACCACTTGGCATAGAAGCCGGTCGCTCCGACCGCTGCCTTCGCCTTGTCTTTGAGATCGGCATTGCGGTCGACCAGTGCACCCGCCGCCGCCATATGCGCATCGGCCATCTCCCTGGCGATCAGCAGTCGCATGATCTCGCTGGAGCCCTCGAAGATGCGATTGATCCGCAGATCGCGTGCCCATTGCTCGGCGGGGACGGCGCGCTCACCCCGAGCGGCGAGCGAGGCCGCCGTCTCGTAGCCGCGGCCGCCGCGGATCTGCACGAGTTCGTCGGCGATCCGGCAGCCCATCTCGCTGGCCCACAGCTTGCCGAGTGCCGCCTCGATCCGGATGTCGTTGCGGTCTTCATCGCACATGACGGCCGATAGATCGAGCGTCGCCTCCAGTGCGAACGTGGTGGCCGCGATGAATGCGATCTTCTGGCCGACAGCCGCGTGCTCGCCGACCGGCCTGCCCCACTGCACCCGCTGCGCGCTCCACTCCCGCGCGATCTTCAACGACCACTTCGCGGACGCGGTGCACGTCGCGATGATCGCCAGCCTGCCCGCGTTCAGTGTGGTGAGCGCGATCTTGAGGCCATCACCCTCGCGACCGATCAGATTGCGCTTCGGCACAAGGACGTTGTGCATCCTGGTCAGCCCGTTCTCGATGCCGCGCAGACCCATGAACGCGTTGCGCCGCTCCACGGTGATCCCCGGTGAATCGGCTTCGACCACGAATGCCGAGACGCCACCGCGATGTCCTTCGCTCTTCGGCACCCGCGCCATCACGACCAGCAGTTCGGCGACGGTGCCATTGGTGGTCCACAGCTTGACGCCGTTGAGTTCGTAGGCCTCGCCGTCTTCGGTGGGGGTCGCGGTGCTGGCGATCCTGGCCGGATCGGAGCCGACATCGGGTTCGGTGAGCAGGAACGCGCTGATCGCGCCGGCTGCGCAGCGGGGAAGGAATTCCGCCTTCTGTTCCGGGGTACCCGCCAGTTTCAGCGGTTCGGGCACGCCGATGGACTGATGCGCAGACAGCAGTACATTCAAGCTGGTGTGCACCGAGCCGACCAGCATCATCGCCCGGTTGTAGCCGTACTGAGACAGCCCCTGGCCACCGTACGATTGTGGGATCTTCAGGCCGAAGCAACCGAGTTCGGCCAGGGCCCTGACGTATTCGTCCGGGATTCGGCCCTCGGCCTCGATCACCGATCCGTCGAGGGACTCGCACAACGCGCGTAGCCGACTCAGAAATGCCTCAGTGCGCGCGGCGTCTTCGGGACTGGGCTTCGGGTAGGGATGGATCAGATCGAGCCGGAATCGCCCCAGAAACATCTCCTTCGCGAATGACGGCTTGGCCCAACCTTTTTCGCGGGATTCCTCGACCAGTGCGCGGGCTTGTTCTTCGGTGGCGTCGACTTTCGCTGGTGTCGCCATGGTGTCCTCCCTCGGAGGTGATGAGAATCACATTCGAGTGTAGGAGGCTTGGTTACTTGCCGGTAGCAGAAACGGTCGAGAGAAATATACGAAAATCTACTATTTTTAGAAGAAAGGTTCAGAATCGGTGATGCATTCTCGGTCGAGGTCGGCCGAGCAAGGTCAGGGCGGATCAGACCGAGCGGAGATAACGACCGAAGTGCGGCACGGTGAAACCGATAGTGCCGCGTTCGGCGGAGTAGATCAGCCCCTTCTTGATCAGGCCGTCGCGGGCGGGCGACAGCGAGGCCGGTTTGCGCCCCAGTTCATTGGCCACCGCCGCCGTGGCTACCGGGCCGTCGTCGCCGGAAAGATCGGCCATGGCGCGCATGTATTCGCGTTCAGCCGGCGTTGCTCGCTCATAACGGGAACCGAAGAACCCCACCGCCAGTTCTTCCTCGGCCGCGGGGGCGGCGACCTCGACATCTTCGGCCGTGATCGGGCTCTCCGGTGCCTGGTCCCAGGTCGCCTTGCCATACGCTTGGACGAAATAGGGGTAGCCGTCGGCCTTGTGGTACAGGGCATCCAGTGCCGTACTGGTGAATTTCACGTCCTCGCGCTGGGCCGGTGCGATCAACGCTTGATCCGCCGACTCTCGGTCCAAGCGGTCGATGCGGTGGTAGCTGAACAGTCGCTCCGAGTAGCTTTTCGAGGCGGACAGTACCGCGGGAACATGTGGGAGGCCCGCGCCGACCACGATCAGCGGAGCGGCGTCCTGGCTCAGCTCATGGCATGCGCCACAGATCGCGGAGATATCGGCGGGTCCGAGATCCTGTATCTCGTCGATGAAGATCGCGATGCCGACGCCGATATCACCGGCCAGCGCGGCCGCTTCCATCAACAACTCCACCACATCGATCTCGATATCGCCGGAATCGGCCCTGCCGCGCACCGCGGGGACATCGATACCTGGCTGCCAGCGCTCCCGCATTCCCTTGTCCGCTGTGGCCCGCAGCGCGAAAGCTTTGAGGATGCCGAGAAAATCGTCTACCCGCTCCGGATTCCGATGCGCCATCGCGATCGCGCGCACCGCCATATGCAGCGCTGAGGACAGCGGGCGGCGCAGTTCTTGGTCCGGCCGTGCCTCGATCTTGCCGGTGCCCCAGCCACGCGAGATCGCGGCTGAACGAAGCTGGTTGAGCAGTACGGTCTTTCCGACTCCACGCAGTCCGGTGAGCATGACACTACGTTCGGGCCGACCACGTGCGATGCGTTCAAGCACGATATCGAAAGCTGTGAGTTGCTTATCGCGCCCGGCCAATTCGGGCGGGCGCTGTCCCGCGCCAGGGGCATAGGGATTCCGCACGGGGTCCATGCTCTGACACCGTAGCGCGTCACATTCGATGATCTGGGCACATCTACGGCGTGTCCTAGATAGCCTTAGCGATCCGTATTGCACTATTGGTCCTGTCGCCGGCTCGAAGCCGGCGGTTCGCCGGAACGGTCTGTGAAAACGGAGGGGTATGTCCGAAGAAGTAGCCCCGGCCACTACCGCCGAGGTCGTCGGATCGTGGAACGTCCCAGCGGGTGCCGCGGTGGCCCAACGCATCAAAACCAATATCCTCATCGCGATCGAGCAGGGGTATGACGACCCGCAGTTGGTCGCCGACCTCGCAGTGGGTCCGCTGGTGATGGCGCTGGGCAGGTTGGAGGTCGAACTGGCCGACGCGCGGGGCAGAATCGACGAACTCGAACGTATGGTGCGCGACGCGGTGTAGTACCGCCCGTGGTGCGGTGTACGGAGCGGGCTGTCTACCGAGGTACGGCGGTCGATATGGCACGGGGTGCGGCGGGGCAGGCGAGACCTGATCGTGATCCGGCGATGCGTGGTTGCTGCTCGTCGATCGCGTCGCGGCCATGGCGGTAGGAAAACTGGCAGCTCTGTGCGCTGGACAAGCACGCTCCGGCATCGTAATCTCTTCGTGACTTCGTGGAACAAGTCGTTTTGTAAGAGAAACGGCGCCACTGGTTACCGCCTTGACGACATGCGGGGCCGATCGGTCTCGGTTGTCGTGCCGGGGATCCGCAGGTTCATCCGGGTGCATCCTTGCGGCCGTTTTTCGGTCGCGAGGTAGGGCCGCTCTCCCGGTCCGAACCCGTCAGCTGATCCGGTCGGCGGGAGAGTAGCGAGATCGGAGACGTAGCTCGGTGGGTAAACACAGCTTGCAGCGGGATTCTCGAGTTCCGAATTCCGTCAAGGGTGCGATTGTCATGGGTGCGGTGGCCGCCACCGGTGCGCTGCCCGCGATCCCCGCCATGGCCGCGACCATCAATGTCCCCGGTATCGGCGACTTCGACGTTCCCGTCCCGCCGGAATTCGAGCAGTCGGTCGAACAGCTCAATCAGCAGATCCAGGAGGCGTTCGCGGCCGCCCCGGCTCCCCAGGGCCCCGGCCTCCCGCAGGTGGCTCCGCAGGCCCTTGGTCTCCCCCAGGCGGCGATGCCGGAGCTGTTCGCGCAGCCGGCCACCGCCGGTGACGTCGCTCTAGATGCCGCCAAGACCAAGGTCGGCGCCCAGTATTCTTGGGGCGCGGCCGGTCCGGTCTCCTTCGATTGCTCCGGCTTGGTTCAGTGGGCTTTCCGGCAGGCAGGCGTCGACCTTCCCCGCACCAGCTTCGAACAGTCCCATGTCGGCGCTCCGGTCTCCTACCAGAACCTGCGGCCGGGTGACATCGTCATCACCAACGGCGGTGGTCATGTCGGCATCTACGCGGGTGACAACATGCTGTTGAATGCGGTACAGGCGGGTCAGCCGGTGTCCTACACGCCGCTGCGCCCCGATATGGTGGTTACCGCACGCCGTATCGTTTAAAGAGTGGCCCGCGTCGAGTCCGGTATTCAGAGCTCTGCTACCCAGGCTCGTGTCGATTCCTGGACTTGGGCGGTACGTCTATTCAAAACCCGATCCGCCGCCGCCGAGGCATGTCGTGGCGGACATGTCCGGGTGAACGGCGCTACGGCCAAACCCGCGCAACCTGTGCGCCCTGGTGACGAGGTGCGTATTCGAGTGAGCGGGGTCGAGCGCATCGTCGTCGTCGAGCGCATCATCACCAAGCGGGTCAGTGCTCCCCTCGCCGCGCAATGTCTGATAGATCGCAGCCCAGCACCTCCACCCCGGGAAATATCGGCCGCTATGCCCCGGCGTGATCGCGGTGCCGGGCGACCCACCAAACGTGAGCGTCGTGAGACCGATCGTCTTATGGGGCGGACCGAGCACTGATCGAGCATCGAGCGGTACCGGCCGGATGATGATTCTGTCCGCGGCCCGGAGCCTGTCCCGGAGCGTGCGGCGGCGCCAGTAGCTGTGCCAAGCGTGTCGCCGATGGTGAGGTATCGGTGGTCGGGCTGTAGTCGACGGCGAGCAGATAAGGGCCCGCATAACGCAGAGCTTGGTGCAGCATAGTGGTGCCCAGCAGCTGCTTCGGCCCATCCGCCATAGTGGATGGGCCGAAATCCCATGGTCCCCAACCGATACTGAGAATTCTCCTGCCGGGTTCGCGTTGTGCCAAGGCGTCCATGGCCGCGTTGGCCGCGGCGTAGGCGGCCTGCCTCTGGCCTCCGAGTGCTCCGGTTGCCGAGGAGAACAGTAAGACGAAATCGGTCGGGTCGGTCGCGGTCAACTCGATCATATTGCTCGCCGCGGTGAGTTTCGCGGCGAACATTCTGCTCAAATGCGCTGCTGTGACCGCGTCGAACGCGGTGTCCTCCAGTACCGCCGCAGCGTGTACGACGCCGCGGATAGTGGAGCCACAGGCTCGGATATCGTTGAGCGCGTTGGCCAGATCGTCCCGGTCGGTGGCATCGCAGCGCATCACGATGAGGCGATTCTCCATGCCGTCGAGTAGCGCGGGCACCGGACGTGGCGCCCGTGTCAGCACCACAACATCTCGGGCGCCCGCATCGAGTAACCAGCGCACGGCGACCGAGCCCGGTGTCCCGAGCCCACCGATGACCACGTAGGTTCCATCCGTATCGATGTTCGCGCCGGGCAGCACTCGCGCTGCCGCGGGGGTGAAGTGCCGGGTGGCGACCTCGCCGGCGCACAGGCGCAGTTCGTCGGGGGTAGTGGTACCGGCAGCGGTCACCAGACGACAGAGCAGCGGCAGATTTCGGGGGTCGGTGTCGGTCCAGACCAGGCGTACTACCCGTTCTGTCTCCAGCTGTAGCGAGCGCACCAGACCGGCGATAGCCGCAGGACCTAATGCGGCTCGCGCGACAGAGGCAACGGTATCGTGCTGCGGCAGCACGAATATCACAGATGCCAGAGCAGTGGTGGTGCTGATCCGCTGTAATAAGTCGAGGACTCGGCCGAGCGCTGTGATGAGTTCCTGTCCTTCGAGAGCCGCTGCGGGCCAGACCACCACTACCGCGGTATCTGTGCCACTGCGTTCGGTCAGCGCCGTAGTGACGAGTGAGCTCGCGTTGTCGGGTTCCCTTGGTATCAGTTCGGTGGCGATAGTGGCGCCGAGCGCTCTTCCGAGCTGGGCGGCCAGCTCCGAGGCACCGATCACGACTGCGTGCCGCACATGAGGTTCGGGCGCATCGTAGATCCCCGAGGACTCCGGATCGCTCGGCTCCCAAATTTCTCGGCGGAACACCATGGGGTACGTATCTCGTGCTTCGTACGGTGTTCGAAGCGTGCCGGTTCCGCTCGCGAGAGCGGCATCGACGTAGTGCATGCGCACACCGGATAAAGCGAGGCAGGGCACACCGTGCTGGTCGGTCGCTACGACATCGCCGATCAGTCCGGTATCGATCCGTTCCCGGACCAGTGCGTGGACCTCTAGTACGGTGTGTTTCGGTTCATGCGACAGCCAGGCGGAATCCATGCCGATCGGCTGCGGAATCGGGATACCTGGCAATTCGTCGAATACCGCCGCGAACAGCAACTGCAGACAACTGTCCAGTGTTGTGTCGTAGTGTAACTCGGCGGTGTCGAGCAGGCCGAGCGCTCGGCCCGCCCCCGCGGCGATACTACGCAACGCACGAGAGCGTGGACCGTACTCCAGTCGTCTACGGCGTAGTTCCGCATAGAAAGTTCCGGTGGGAATGATGTGCATATGCGGACGAGCCGCCCGGTTCGCGTCGACCATCCGTATCCATGCGACGATATCCGCGGGCGTGGGGTCACCGGTGGGCCGGGCCGATGCCAGCGTTCCGGTACCGGTGACCTCCGCCCGCATACTTCTCTCTGCTCCTGGTCCGTGATAGCGGACCTCCGGCAGCGAGTCCTGCTCGATTTTCTCGTGTACCGCGAAATCGGCGAGAGCGGTTGCCCCGGTGGTGTCGCGGGCCAAGCGCAGCAGTCTGCGCAGCCAGAACACGGTGGGTACCGTGCTGTCACTCCTCGTCATGTGGTCAGTTGATTCCGCTGTAGCACAAGTGAATTCAGTGTCATTCCTACTGGTAAACGGAAAACGTTCCGCCGGAACGAGTACGGGAAGCGGAAATTTTCGGGGGCGCTGCTGCCGGGGCAATGCCGCGGTGCAGGGCCCGAGCGCCGACCAGTCGACAGCTCGCCCTTCCAGGTGCAGCCGTGCCAGGCAGGTAAGGAACCCGCGCACTTCGTCTTCGGGAAGGGTGACCGGATAGGTGCTTTCCCGGAATTCCTGGTGTTCCTGTATCGCGGAGAGCGACATCGGTCGCGGGGCGAGCTCGAGTACGGTCGAGATTCCGTCTTCGGCGGCATGGTCCAGCGCTGCAGCCAATTCGACTGTGGCCGTGGCATTTTCGGCCCAGTAGGTGCGGTCCATCGTCGCAGTGGTGATTCTCGCGCTGCGCCGGGTGGTCGAATACACCGGCACATGCGGAGGCAGTGGGGTGAGCTCGTCCAGAGCCGCGACGAACTGAGGAAGCGCGGTAGCGGTCAGCGGACTGTGCGCGGCGAAATCGACCGCTAGCCTATGTGCCGATATATTGCGCCGGGCAGCACGGCGCAGCAAGATTTCGATGTAGCGCGGTGTGCCGGATACGACCACCGAGCGGGGGCCGTTGACCGCGATGATGCGTACTTCCTTGCGCATCGGCTCTACCAAGGTCGCGACATCGGCGTGGTCCGCGGCCAGCGCGGCCAGCGCGTCAGGATTGTCAGAGCGGGCCTGGACGGCGCTGCGCAGCACTATGACACGGGCCGCGTCGCGCAGGGACAACGCGCCACTCACAACCGCTGCCGCGATCTCTCCCGGACCGTGTCCGGCCACCGCGTCGGGCCGGATACCCCACTCTGCCAGCAGTTGCGCCAGCGCCACATGAAACGCGAACAGGGCGGGCTGCACCGACTCGGTGGTGGACGTTTCGCGGGCGGAGGCGAAACCATGCCGTGGCGTCCAGATCCGTGGTCCGCCCGCTGCTGTGATCGCGTCGGTTACCTCGGCGAGCGCGGCGGCGAATACTGGATAGCGGGCCGCCAACGCGCGCCCCATCGTGGAATGGTGGCCACCGGCTCCGGAGAACAGCAGCAGCAGGCCACCACGGTGGCGGATGGACGCCGGACCGAGTGCGGCGTCGGCTGCGCCGTGGCCGAGTGCGCGCAGCCTGCGTACCGCGTCGTCGTGATCACGCGCCACAACCGCGGCCCTGGTCGGTTCGGGAAACGATCGGGCCATGGCGGCGGCGAACTCGCGCAGCGGCGGGCGCGTTGCGGCCAGTTCATCGGCCCACCGCAGCGCGCGCTCGCGTAGCTCTTCCGCGTCGGGGGCGGACAACGCGAGCAGTACCGGGAACTGTTCGCCCCGGGTATATCGCGCCGGAGTGACTCCACGCAGCACGGTGCGTACGTTCGTGCCACCGGATCCGAACGAATGGACGCGCGCTGTGTGCTCAGGTGTGGGTATTCGGTGCCGATCCACCGGCAGGTCCGGCTCGCGCAGTCCGTGCTCGGCCGGGCTGGGCGCGGGGCGCTCGCCGCGAATACCGTTGGTCGCCGCGAGTATGCCGTGCTGGATGGACAGCGCGGTCTCGATCAACCCGGCGATTCCCCCTGCGGCTGAAGGATATCCGCTGTCGGCGTTGCCCGCACCGGACCGGATCGGATGCGCCATAACGGTATCGGGGGCAGTAGCCGTCCCGCTGACCGCCATCACATCGCCAGGTGTGGTACCGGTACCGTGTCCTTCGATGTAGCCGACACGGTGCGGCGGGAGTCCGGCATGTGCCGGGGTGGTGCGCATGGTCTCCTGTTGTGCGGGGGTGTTCGGTGTATCCGAGCCGTTCGAGTGTTTCTCCACTCCTGGCGTCGTCACGATGATCTCGGCATATATCCGGTTGCCCGCCCGCTGCGCGTCCGCGGTCCGCTGCAGGACTACTACCGCGCAGGCCGTATCACGGGCAGCGCCGTCCGTGGCGATATCGAATGGTCTGTCTCCGCCCGCGTAGGTTCGTCCGGCGGTGGACAGGAAACCGTTCTCGGCCGAGTGCTCCGAGGTGTGCGTCGGGAATACGAGATCGATACCGCCGACAATGGCGAACGGTACGGTGTGGTCCGCGAGCAGCCGGACCGCGAGATCTATCGCGGTGAGCGAGGAGGAGCAGGAACTGTCGAGTACCAGGCTCGGCCCGCGCAGCTCGAGTGCGGCGGAAACCTGGTTGGCGATGGCGCCGAGCGCAGACCCACGCACCGCGTTGCCGTGGTCGTAGCCGGACACTCCGAACACTACCGCTGCATCGGAACCACCTGCGCAATAACCGATTCCGGCGTCATCGAGTGCGGCTACCGCGACCATGAGGTGGAGCGGCTGTCGTGGGTCCGTGTCGAGGGCTTCTCGCTCGGAGTGGGTGAACCAGTCGTTGTCGAATGCTTCGCCCGTATCGAGATGGCCGCCGCGGCCGTCGAACAGCAGCTGCCGGAACTCCGCCACGTTCGCCGCTCCTGACAGCAGGCAACCGATACCGATGATGGCGACGGGTGGGTGTACGCCGACGGGGTCGATAGCCAGGCTGTTCATCGCATCGCGAGATACTCGGCAAGCTGTTCGATATCCGGATGATGGTGGAGTGTGATCGGTGCAACCTCGACTGCCATGGCGTCCTCTTGATGTGCGGTCGACCTCGTCCGCTGGGTGGAACCGAGGCCGAGATGGGTCAAGCGAGATCGGTCGAGATAGAACTCGTCGACACCGCCGCGGCGTCGACGTCTAGCGGATCAGCGACCGTGAGGACAGCGGCATAGGCGGATGCGGGCCTTCGGCGAGCGCCGATCGAACCGCAGGCTTTCTGTGCGCTCTCTCGTGTGTCGCTTTCCTCCGGAAGTCCGGGGCACATCACGCTCTCCCCGTACTCCCGGCCGGTATTACCCACAGAAGAACGGTACCCAGGCGATTATGCCGGAGGAACAGCCAGAGGCAAGGGGTATTTCGAGGCAAGGGGATCAGGATGTCTGCCGGTGCCGGAGGTGGTGATCGCTTACTGTGGTATCCGTGAACGAACCGGACAGCGGTGCCGACACCCGTTCCGAGCGCACTCCGACTCTGCCCACTGTGCTGCGCTGTTGCGTCGCGCTGGCGGCGGTGCCTGGCCGGTTCCTCTGGCCGCGTCGCCCCGACCACGCTCTGCTGGAGCGCCTCGAGGTGCGTCCGCTGCCGACGGCGAGTACCGAGGTCCGGCTCACGGTACTGACGCAGAGCACCATGTCGGCCGCGGCCCCCATCGTGGCCGAGGGTGTGCGTAGCCTGCGGAAGATACCGATGTCGATGGGGGCGTTCCTGGTGGAACATCCCAAGGCGCGGTTCCTGATCGATCCAGCCCTGTGCGCGGGCGTGCACGAGCGTGTGCTGCCCGAACTGCCGTTCCCGATCCCCACGCTGGTCGCGCCGGACAAGCCGGTGCTCGGGCTGTCCGATGCGCTGGCCGCGCACGATATCGCGGTCGGCGATATCGATTTCGTGGTGCCAACGCATCTGCACTGGGATCATGTCTCGGGCCTGCTGGAATTGCCTTCCTCGGTCGAGGTCCGCTTGCCCGCGGTCGAATACGACTGGGCGATGAGCGGATCACATGCCCCGGTCAGTGTGGTGCGTGGGCCGCTTCGAGGTCGTACCTTCGACCGTTTCGAGCTCGATGGGCCGCCGGTACTCACCTTCCCCCGTAGCAAAGATCTGTTCGGTGACGGGTCGGTGGTGTTGGTCGATCTCGCCGGCCATACACCGGGCAGCGTGGGCGTATTGCTCGCGGTGGACGACGGCAGCCGGGTGCTGCTCGCCGGTGATGCCGTCTGGAGCAAATTGCAGATCGATCTGCTGCGGGAGAAGGCGCAGATGCCGGGCCAACTGTTCGATGCCGACCGGGACGCCGCATTCACCACCATTCATCGCTTACACGCGCTGCCCGACGGTATCGAAGTCATCGCCGCACACGATTACGAGGCCGTTACCGCCCGCGCGGCCGGGTCGGCCGGACTCTAGATCAGATTCTTCGCGGTCAGCCAGCGCATGGCGGCCCAGCCGCAGAACACCGGAAGCCAGCAGGTGAGTACGCGGTACAACAGCACAGAAGGCACCGCGATGGTCGCGGGCAGGCCGAAGGCGGCCAGACCGCCGATCAGCGCGGCCTCGACCGCTCCGACGCCACCTGGGGTCGGAGCGGCCGCGGCCAAAGTGCCGCCGATCATGGTCACAATGGTGACGGTGACAAAGGTGGTGCTGCCGCCGAACGCCGCGACACTGGCCCACAGTGCGCCTGCGAGGCCGAGGGTGATCGCGGCACAGCCGAGGATGATCACCGAGAACCGCCGTGGATCGCGGGCGAGTCTGGCGAGTTCACCGAGGACTTCCTGCAGTTGCGGCCGGACGGCATTGTTCAGCCAGCGCCGCAGTTTCGGCACGAACATGAAGGCACCGACGATACCGACCCCGACACCGGCGAGCAGATACAGCACCGTGACGTCGGGGACGAAATGCGAGAGATCCATAGAAGTGCCCGCCACGATACTGAATATGAGCAGCAGGCCGATATGCGTGATCACCTGCACCGACTGTTGCAGTGCCACGGCCGCGGTTGCGCGCACCGCGCCGATACCCGCTTTCTGCAGAAAACGCACGCTCAGCGCGAGCCCGCCGACACCTGCGGGGGTGGTGGTCGCGGCGAAGGTGTTGGCGACCTGCATGATCAGTAGATTCCCGAGGCGCACCGCACCGAACGCGCATGCCCACAGCGACGCCGCCGCGCCGATATAGGTCAGCGCCGAGATCGCGAGCCCGAGCAGCGCCCACCACCAGTTCGCCGTTTTCAACTGAGTGAAGAAGGTCGGAACCGCGCTGATGAATGGATAGGCGACGTACACGAGTCCGATCAGCAGTGCCAGTTGAATGATCTGGTTGCGGGAGAATCGGGTGATCTGTTCGGCCTCGATCCGATCCTTCCCGGTCTGTTCCCGCAGCTCCTCGCGTGCCTCGGACAATGCGGTCTTCCACTCAGGAACCGACTTGCGGATCCCAGCGGGTATAGCGGACTTGGTCAATCGTCCCGCTGCCGCGAGCACCCGTGTTTCCCCCAGCGCATCGATAGCCGCGCGGACGGCCTGCTCCTTACCGAACGCCGCGGTGGTTGTCACGAGCAGCTGGGCGATATCGGACTGTAGCTGTGTGTCCGAGGCCCCGAATTCGGCGCTGCCGAAGCCGCCGAACCTGGTTGTGCCGTCATCGATGCGAATATCGGCCGGTCGCAGGTCGCCGTGCGAGATCTGTTGCTGGTGCAAGGTGCTGAGTGCCTGCCACACGCCGGGCAGTGCCTCGACGGATTGTTCGGTGATCGGTGCGCCCCGCTGTCGGGTGTTGGTGAGCAGCACCCAGCCGCGGGAGAGCCCGGCCACCGCGACCGGGCTGCAGCTGGCGAGCCCGAGGTCGCCGACTGCGATCGCCATCAGCGCCCGATGCTCGACCATACGGTGCATGGAACCGTGGATGGCCGCGGTTTCGCTGCTGCGGAAGGTGAGCCAGCGCCACAGCTGACGCAGCGCGCCGAAGGAGCGCTGGTTCTTGCCGAACATCTCGACGACGAGCTCGCGTTCCGGCCCTTCGGTAGCGGCGGCGAGCACCAGCGGCCCGCGACCGGCTGGATGCATCACGGTGAACCCGGTGACGGTATGGCCGCGTCTGGCGAGCAGACGGACGGCGGCATCCAGCGGAACCTCGAGTGCTGGCGTTCCCACCACAAGTACGATCACCGCGCCGACCAGCCAGCCGACTGCGAGGCCGAACATCGCTCGCGCGGGCACCACCGTGCTGACCACCAGGTGCATCGGCGCGAACGCGAGCAGTAACACCCACAGCCAGCGGCGGGGCCGGGTGGGCAACCATGGGCTGGAGACAGTGAGCATGGCGGCGATCATCGCGATCCAGCGCGGGTCATCCAGGAACTGGGACAGGAAGGTGTCCAATCGGTCCGGCACTTGCAGATGCCATTTCGGCGCGGACAGGCCGGTGCCGGTGATGGAAAGCAGCAGGCCGGCGAGCACACCCGCGGCGGCGTAGCCGGCGAGCAACTTCCATTGCCTGCCGATGATCAGCTCGATCAAGATCGCGAACGGCAGCACCAGGATCGCCATGCCGTAAACCAGATACACCAGGTTCGATTGCTCGGGATTGAGGAAACCGACGATATTGGAGACCGAGCGTTCCAGGGCCAGCCATTCCGGGCGGGTGATCAGCGACGCCGCGATGACAACGGCTACCCACAGTGACGCGAAAACGACTCGGACGATATCACTTGTCCGCCGGATAAGCGGTTGTAGCAGGCTGCCCGTGACTGGGATTTCCCGCCCGTCGACTCGCATGGATTTCAGATACTTTCGGATCGATGGGAGCTTCTATGCTGGTACCCAGCGTGGACGATACACACCGACACGCTGCTGCGGCGTCGGCCGCTACGCTGTTCCGGCACGCGTTGTGTGCCAGATCATGCGGTGTGACCATCGGTCGCCGAGGCCGCCGAACCCGTCGTGAATATTTCTCTGCTTGCCGAACGTGTTGGATCCGATAACAATCGGGCAAGTTGGCCGAGGTTCTGGAGGCGGAAGATGGCAGCGCGAGATCAGATGTCCGATGGTAGGGATCTGTCCGGGAAAACAGTGGTGGTGACCGGTTCCAGTTCGGGAATCGGCGCTGCGGCTGCACAGCGGTTCGCCACCCGTGGGGCCACGGTCGCGGTGGTCGGCCGATCGCCCGAGCGCACGGCGAAGGTCGCCTCGGAGGTGGGTGCCGAGTCGTTCGTCGCGGATTTCGCCCGGCTCGATGATGTGCGCAAGCTGGCCGGTCAGTTGCTCGACCGCTATCAGCGGATCGATATCCTGGCCAATAACGCGGGCGGTACCTGGTCCGACCGCACTGTCACCGAGGACGGCAATGAGCTGACTTTCCAGGTCAACCATCTGGCACCGTTCTTGCTCACCAACCTGCTGCTCGAGCGTCTGACACAGTCGCAGGCCAGGGTGGTCAACACCGGGAGCATGATGTATCGGAGGGGCAAGCTGGACTTGGACGAGGTCAACGCGGCAACAGGAACGTACAGTCAGTTCAGTGCCTACAGCGTGTCGAAGCTGGCGACCGTTCTGTTCACCAGGGAACTCGCTCGCCGCACCGAGGGCACGGGTCTGACCGCCGTGGCCTTCCATCCCGGCTCGGTCGCCACCAATATCTACGAGAACTTTCCGCCTGCCCTGCGCTGGCTCATCCGTTCTCCGCTGGCGCGCCCGTTTTTCATCGGACCCGATAAGGGCGCCGAGTCGCTGGTGCACTTGGTCACCCTTACCGACGGAGCGGCGAGCAACGGCCAGTACTTCCACTTGGTGAAACCGGAGCAGCCGAAGAACAAACAAGCGGTTGATACCGAACTGGCGCAGCGCCTGTGGGCGATGTCCGAACGGCTCACCGGTATCGGATCGGGCCGATAGCAGAATACTTCCGGGGTGATCGACACCATGCACGATAACGGCGGCCCCCGTGTGCGACTCGCTGAGTCGTCGGCGAATCTGGACAGTATGCTTGCGCAGGCCGCTGAGCGTGACTGGTCGGTACTGATGCTCGCCCCGCCGATCGCGGATGCCGAGCACAATGCGCGTACCGCCGCGCTCGACGAGCGGTTCACGCGAATCTGTGCGGCTTCGGACGTACCGTACCTGCGTGTGCACCAACCTTTGTGCGACAACGTGCTGTGGACCGCCGAGGTGTGCGAGGGTGACGGTGCCCATCCCGGCGCGGCCGGTTATGACGAGATCACCGCACTGATCGCGCCGTATCGGCGGGAGTGGCTGTCGTACTGATCGTTTCCTACGAAGGTGGTCTGCCGGCATCCAGCGCCGAGCATGTGGTGAAGTACCTTGTAATCGGGGCATTCTCAGTGCTATGACCTGCGATTTTACCGAATGCACTACCGCATAGTAAGGCTTAGTCTGTCTCGGACGTATGTGAAAGCGGTCGAAAGGTTATTTCGATGGAACCCCGGACAGTGGTTGCCGATGTCGCCGACGAACTGGCGCGCCGGATTACCGCCGGGGACTATCAGCCGGGGAAGCTCGTGCCGTCGGTACGTCAGGTCGCGGAAGAGTTCGAGATGAATCGCGCTACCGCGCAGTTGGTGCTCGGCAGACTGGAATCGTATGGCTTCGTCGAAGCCGAGCGAGGCAAAGGATTCGCGATCCGGGATGTGTGGGAGACCGGTGGTGTCGATGTATACCGTCGGTTGTTCCGGTTCTCGATTCCGATGCCGGACACCGCGATCGAGATGTTCCGCGACATTGTCGAGGTCGAACGCACCCTCGTGCTCCACGCGCTGCTCAGGTACACCAGTAGCGCGCCACCGATCGCTCCTCCGGCCGAGCTGAAGGCCGGTATCGGCGAACTGGAGCTGGCAGCCGGGCAAGCTGTTCCTGATCTGCGGCAGATCCTGCACATCGAGATCATGCTGGTGCGCAGGATGCTGACCGCGCTCGGTCTCCCGATGCAACGCGCGATGCTGAACTCGATCGGCGAGATGGTACTAGAGGTACCAGAGGCGGTCGCTGCGTTCTTCCCCAGCGCACCCGGCCTGCACGCGTTGCTCTGGCGAGCACTCGCCGCGGTATGGGACTCAGGGGCCGGGCCGACCGAGGCGCAGCTGGATCTATTCGAGAATCTGTTCGACGCCTACCACCAGCGGGTCATCACCCGGTTCACGGAGCTGGTCGGCGGGGTAGGAGAGCGTGTCGGCGAACCCTGCGCCGCGACAGCATAGGCGCGTTGTCCCGGCGGGGTGAGTGGCCGTGACGGTATCGCGTGGCCACTCACCCAGATCTCGACGTGTACTCGCGCCCGCGGCTCAGAGCCCGCCGTTGATCTTGTTGAGCCGTTCGCACGCCTCGACATATTCCTCGATCAGTCGGTTCACCACTTCGGCAGAGCGCTCCACCCGGTTCATCATGCCGACGATCTGGCCGACCGGGTTGAAGTTGACCTCCTTGGCGGCCTCCGGGTAACGGTGGCCGCGTTTCACGCCGTCCAAGGCGACCATCATCTGCAGCGGCATCGGCAGCGGATCCGGGGCATCGGCCTGCTCCCACGCGTCGGTCCAATCATTGCGCAGCATCCGGGCGGGTTTGCCGGTCCATGCACGCGAACGTACGGTGTCGTGGCTGGTGGCCTGAATGTAGGTCTCCATCTGCTCGGGCGGAACGTTGGCCTCCTCCACGGTCAGCCACACCGAGCCGGTCCATGCGCCCGCGGCGCCCATCGCCATGGCGGCGGCTACCTGGCGACCATTGCCGATACCGCCCGCGGCCAGTACCGGTAGCTCGCCAACCGCGTCGATCACCTGCGGCCACAGCACCAGCGAGGAGACCTCACCGCAGTGTCCGCCACCCTCGGTGCCCTGGCAGACCACGAAATCCAGGCCGGCCTGCTTGTGGTTGAGCGCGTGCTTGACCGAACCGCACAGTGCGCCGATCAGTCTGCCGGAGTCCTGGACCTGCTTGATCACATCCGCGGGCGGGGTGCCGAGCGCATTGGCGACCAGCTTTGCCTTCGGATGCCGCAGAATCACCTCCACCTGGGGGCCCGCGGTGGTGGCGGTCCAGCCGAGCAATTGGTTGTGATGCTCTTCTTCGGGCAGCTTCGGCACACCGTGGTCGGCGAGGATCTTCTCGGCGAAGTCGCGATGCCCTTGTGGAACCAATTCGGCCAGTTCGGCTTCCAGCTGTTCCGGAGTCAGGCCTTCGATTCCCTTGCCCTCGTACTTGGAGGGAATAACCAGGTCGACACCGTAGCCGCCGTGCACATGCTCATCGAGCCAGGCCAGTTCCACCTCGAGCTGCTCGGCGGTGAAGCCGACCGCGCCGAGGACGCCGAGCCCGCCGGCGTTGCTGACCGCGGCCGCCACATCACGGCAGTGGGTGAAAGCGAAGATGGGGAATTCGATCCCGAGTCGTTCGCAGATTTCGGTACGCATGGCGTGCTGGTCTCCCTCACTGCTCCACCGCGAACAGCGCGGCGCAGATGTTCTAGAACTAGTTACATTATTGTCGCCTGGTTGTGGAGACATGCCGCAGGTCGATACCGGCGCAAGCACTGGTATGCCCAGTAACTGCCCGTGGATGCCGCGCACGTGCTCCGCATCATCATTTGACAGTAACACGTTCTAGTTTTTCCGGGGAGTGGATGACGGACCCTGCTCGGGGTGAACTCCGATCCGGTGCAGGCGACTGCCACCGCGTATGCCTGCGTGCTATTCGTTCTATTTCCGGGAATGTGCTGTGGGCACAACAACGTTCGAGCTAGTCTCGTCCCGAGCGAAGGGAAGGCATGATCGTGGTCGACATGGTCCGGCGACTTGCTCCGAGCGAAGTCATGTTCGCCGTAGGTGAGGTCTTCATCGGTTATTCGGTGCGGGTATCGGGTTATCTCGATCCGGTGGCTTTGACGACCGCTTTCGCGGCAGTCGCCCGCGCGCATCCAGTTCTGCGAGCCCGTATCGACGTGTCCGAAGCGGGCGAGTACATGTTCACCGTCTCGGATACCACCCCGGAGATCTTCATTACCGACGCGGATCCCGAATTCCCGCTCACCGGTGCGAAATCGGATCAACGCGCGGGTGTGTGCGCACTATGCGTGATACGCGACGGTGCGACCGCCTGCGTCACATTGCTGATCCATCACAGCGTTGCGGATGCCGCGCACGCCTTCGCTGTCGTCACCGCGCTCTGGACCGCGTATCGGGACGTAGTCGACGGCCGTACCCCGGAGCTTCCGGTGCACACCTTCCCCATGCCGGTAGAGCAGCTGCTTCTGGCCAGGGGTATCGAGAAGATGAGTCTGCCCGGCTCCCCGCCCACCGCCGAGTCTCCGGCTCCGCCGCCGGTCCAGCAGTCGCGTGGCGAGTATCCGGAGTTGCGTACGACTCGATGCAGGCTCACCGAGGACGAGACCGCGGCACTGGTCGAACTCGGGCATCGGGAAGCCGTCACGATGCACGGTCTGGTGTCGGCGGCGCTATTGCACACCGAGGCCGAGATTCGTGAACTTCCACTGACCGAACTGCTCTACCTGTACTCCGTCGACCTGCGGACCAGAGTGAGCCCCGAGATCGCCGCCACCGAGGGCACGAACGTCCTCGGCTTCGCCAACTACCTATCGCCAGAGGCGGCTATGCCGTTGGTGGAACTGGCCCGCGGCATCAGCGCGGCCCTGCACGCCGGTGTGACCGCTGGCATCGTGCAGCGCACCCCGCTGCACATCCCCGAGGTAGCGGCCGCACCGCCGCCCGCGCTGCCCGGAGTGGTCGTGGCGACCAACTGGGGCACCATCCCGGCGCTCTCCGCGCAGGATGGACTGCGCATCGAGGACTTTCACTCCACCATGCTCGCGAAACCGGATCCGACCGGCCGCAGACCCAAGCAACCAGGCGACGGTACCTGCATCATCAGCACCTTCGCCGACAGGTTGAGCGTGGAAATCCACCACCCGGAAGAATTCACCGACCTTCAGCGCCACCGCGTCGATGTGCTGGCGGCCACGCTGCGCGCAGCGCTCGCCTGATCCGGAACTGCTGAGATCGTCCATCCCCCTGCCGATTCGAGCGGATTCTCCGGTCCAGGGCAACAGCGGATTGTCGTGGTTCGGGCACTATCGTCGGCATGAGTACGCATAAGGAACGGATGTTGCGCGGGGAACCCTATCGGGACAGTGATCCGGAACTGGTCGCCGAACGCCGTTCCTGTCAGGAGTTACTGGATCGCTTCAACGAGACGCGTGCGGGCCAGGACGCACAACGCCGCGAGATCCTCGAACGGTTGCTCGGCACCCTCGGCGAGGGTTCCTGGATCATGCCGCGTTTCCAGTGCGACTACGGTTATCTGATCAGTGTGGGCCGCAATAGTTTCCTGAATTACGACGCCATCGTGCTCGACTGTGCCCCGGTTGTCATCGGCGATGACGTGTCCATCGGGCCGCGCGCCCAATTGCTGACCGCGTTGCATCCGATGGACGACCACGAACTGCGGCGGCAGCGCTGGGAGACCGCCGCGCCGATCACCATCGGCGACAACGTGTGGCTCGGCGGCGGTGTGATTGTCTGCCCTGGGGTGACGATCGGCGCGAACACTGTGGTCGGGGCGGGAAGCGTGGTTACGAGGGAACTGCCACCTGGAGTCTTCGCCGCGGGTAACCCGTGCCGGGTCATTCGGAGTCTGCCCTGACGTGGCACTAGCGTTGTGGCCTCGGCCCGATAAGACGCCATAGCGCTGCCGAGGCCGGAGCCAACGGATCAGTCGGGGACTGTCTGTGTGCTCGTGCCCGTGGTAGGCGTCGCGGATGCTGTGGTGGTAGCCGGTGGAGCGGATGCGGTGGCAGCAGCGGCTGCGCCGGTGGTGCCGGATGCACTGGGCTCAGTGGTGGAGGTAACCGAGGATGAAGCCGGTGAGGTGGTCACCTTCGATGGGACTGTTGTGCTCCCGGATGCAGACGGCGGTACCGAAGTCGTCGGCGCCGGGGTGGTCCTGCTGGCGCCTGCCTCGGTTTTCGTCGGCGTAGTACCGGAGGTTTTCGTCGGCTCGGCACCGGTGGTCTCGGTAGGTGTACTGCTTGTGGACTTGGTGGGTGTAGTGCCGGTGGTCTTGGTAGACGTAGTGCTGGTGCTCTCGGGTGTCGTGCTAGAGGTCTCGGTCGGTGTGCTGGTCCGTGCCGCGGAGGAGGACGCCACCGCTTGGTACACGGCAGCCAGGTCCGCCGCTTCCGGTTTGGCGGTGGTGTCGACCGGCTCGCCTGCTTGGGCTTGCTGCGCCAAGTGGGTGAGCCAGGCGGCGGCGTACTCGGCGGAGGACAGCGGTTTGTCGTTCTCCGGATCGGCGTCCCGCCAATAGTCGAAGTGATGGCCGGTCGCGTTCGGCCCGAGTGTGAGCTGGTAGGGATCGCTCATGATCACGGGGATCGTGTTCTGGTTCGTCACGATGAGACCGATGACCTCGTTGAACACCTTCTTCGGCAGATAGGCCAGCGGCGACATCTCATCGGTCGAGATCGATTCCGCCGCTACCGGCTGTTTCGGCGCTTCTCCCGGCTGGTAGGCCGGATCCGATACGCGTAACAGCACTTCGAGAAAGGTCTCATCGCTCTGCATCCAGTTCGGCTGCGACCGGATATCCGCGAATGCCGCCATGGCGATCCTGCCGAGAACGACGGCGACATCCTGCCCGGTCGCCGGGGTCAACCCGTCGCGTTCGAGTGCGTCGGCGTTCAATTGCCTGCCCACATTGACCGTCAACTGCAATAGGGAGATGTTCTCCGGCGCCGCGCAGGTGAGATCACCATCGGAGCAGAAAGATGCGATCTTGCCGTTCAGCGCGCCGAAGTCACCGCTGGTGTCGGGCAGGGCACCCTGGCCGGACACCGGGTTGGTGCCGTTCTGATATTTCTGGTCGAAGCCGTCCGGATTGCCGAACGGATTCTGCGCACCGGGGAACGGCCCCTCCCCCGCCGAACGCCCCGTATCGGCGAGGATGACGACACCGACGACATCGGCGGGGTCGACGATCCCGTATCCACCATCAGGGCCGGAGTCCTGGTGCCCGATATTCGTCGCGACGCGGCGCACGACATCAGCGCCTTCGCTGTATCCGACAATCGAGAACTTGGTATCGGGACATGCCGCCGAGATTTCGCGCATCACCTGCTCGGTATTCGCCACACCGGTGTTGACCGCGTCTTCGTAGGTGGCCAGGTTCGCCGGATAAGCGATATAGATCGCGGCGTAGGAGCCGGGATCGACGGCAGCGGCCGGTGCGTTGACCACCGGATCGACCCATTCGCTGTTGTGGTCGCCGGCCAGCGCGGCGGGTAATGCCGCCCCATCGGCCCCGACGAGTAGCTTCGTGGTCCCCTCGACAGGTGTATCGCCGCGGCCTGCCACCGAGATGGTCACCATATCGCGGCACTCGGTAACCGACGAGGTGAGCTGCGTATCGTCGGTGCGTGGTGCCGATGACAGCGCTAAAGAGCCTGCGACCAGCGCTGCTACGCCCAGCGTTGCCGGTGCCACAACAGCCGCCGCCATGCGATGCCGCGCAAAGAACTCGCGAAGCGTCATGCCCTTGTCCCCATTCCGTCACCAACGAAGATTCCAGCACCGACGAAGTGCCCGGACCGGCCCCGACGGGCCGTATGTCACCAGGAACGTCGTCGTCGAGGCGGCAGGCGTTACTACCTTGCCGCTCACAGCGGAGGTTGAGGCAGGTGCTGACTTCTATGGTTCGGTCCGGGTGGACCACATCACGGATACGTCAGGAGGGCCTGCAGGTTCGCGCGCATCACCGACGCAAACGCCTCGGGTCCTCATCGGTGTCGGTGATCGACGCGGATGCACCGATGACGGTTCGGATACCGGACACCGACCGAGTACGCTACGGCCTGTACCCACACCACCCCGGTCGGATCAACTGAAAACGGGCGAAACAACCTGGACTCTGCCACCAGGTGATCGCGCTATCGGGGACTGGCCACTGTTGTCACAGATCCCTGGAGCTTGAGTAGGATCTACTCCTGAATCGATCCTGTTGTCTCGATAAGAACATTCATCAGAGTGGAGACCTGATCATCGGTGATTCGCGGGGCGTCTGCTGGTGCGGAAACGCCGATCGCTCCATGCCACCGTCCGATGACGGTGACTAACTCAACGGTGCTGAGGCCGCTGCGCGACCGTGACTCTCGGTGGTCCCGAATCCGGGACTGTCAAGTTAACGGTGTAGCGATGACCATCGCGGCATTTCTTCAGCCGACCCGTGAGTATCCGCCGGGCGCCGATGCAGTGGTCCCCGGGTAGTCCGGACCTTCGAAAGAGAACCAGTGCCGCCGTATCGTCACGTGACGGCTTCCGTGGTAACCCTCTTCGGATCGTGCGCCGTCGAGTAATTTGTTGCTACGCCCAGGGTCCGCACGGCGGTCGTTAACCCGCGGTGCCTAGACCTCGACGGCCCCAGGCGCAGTCAGCGCCTCACGCGGCTGGTGATAGCCGTTGCGGACTCCAGCCGTTGGCCATCCTCGTCAATTCTGTTGTCTGGCAGCGGTTCTTCTTGGCTGTCCTGCCGACGTGGGCACGGAAGTCCCCGCAGCGGCGTTGGCGCGCTGGTTGAGAAGGTATGCCCATGCTCACCGTAGTTCACGACGCCTATGGGGCCATCGGCAACGAGGCCAACCGGTCACCCTCCCTGGGGACGAGCACTCTATCGGATCCTCGTGAAGCTCCAGCAGCGACGCCGACGGCGCTACCTGAGCCTTATGCTCGACGCGTTGGGCCCCGGCAGTCCGCGGCCCCTTCCACCACACTCGAACTCGTCACTCGCCGACCGGGCGGCAGCAAGAAACACCTCGTGATCGTCGTGCCCGGTGAGTACTGGATTCACCGGTCTGGGCGCCAACATCTGACGGCTCGGGCGCCCCACACGGTCAGTCTTGACCTGAAGTGATGGGGAGGCTCCGCGAGGGCGTGAGGCCCAGCGCCACAGTCAGTTCCAAGATCGTCTGCGGATCGTCGAGCCGGTCGCCGTACAGTTCGCGCAACTGTGTCATCCGGTAGCGCACTGTTTGGGTGTGCACGAAGAGGTCGGCGGCGACGGCGGCTCGATGACCCCGATTCAGCAACCAGGAACGCAATGTCTCGGCGAGCCGATCCGCCGTGGCTGGCCGTAACTCCGACAGTGGCGCGAGGGCACGGCGACGCAGGTCCTCGGCTGCTTCGGGGTCAGCCCCGAGCACGATCTCGACGAGATGGTCGTCGGTGTCGAGGACCTCGGCGCCGGTGCCGAGGTGACGGCCTCGCACAGCTCGTCGGTAGGACGACCGCGCCGATAGCCACGGCCGTGCGGGTCCAAGCACGGCCGCACGGCCGGCGAATGTGGAGAGCAGCAGGGGGCGACGCGCGCCGTCCATGTCGGGGACCAACATCACCGCCCACGACTCCGAGGGGTCCAAGCCCGGCAGCGCGTCGGTGGCCTGCAGTACTTCGGCGCTCAGCTGCGTTGCAATACCACGGGATTGGACGGCGGGCAGCAGCACCGCGGTAAGAGTGGCTGGGACAGCCCAGTTCGCTGCCTCGGCGCTGGCGAGTAGCACTTCGGCGGGCTCGCCGGCAAGGAGTTGCGCGGTCAGTAGGTCCAGATATCGCTGTCTGGCCCGCCCTACGGTGGCCAACTCGTCGGCGTGTCCGGAGACGCTGGACGCCGACAATTCGTCGATGAAGGCGAACACCAGCTCAGCGAATCGGGCAATCGTCGCTCCGCTCAGCCCGGCATTCACTGCGGTCTCTGACAGTTCGCGCCAGGCCACCCGGGCACCAACCCGATATGCCGACAAGAGCGCATCGATCGTGTGCCCGTTGCGGGCCTCGCCACGACCGAGATCGTAAGCACCGTCGATGGCAGCCGACAGCGGCGGTGCGGGGTCGGAATCTTCGGCGCGGGTTGCCAGGCGCAGGAACGCCTGCAGTGCGGACTGGACCGCCCTCTCCACGTTGCGACCCGTCTGGCCACTGAAAGTGGTTGTGTAGGAAGGCACCTCAGCGATGACCGCAGCCACGGTGCGCTCCGCCATCCGGGGCAACACGGCTTCCAGTGCCGCGACCACTCCCGGGGCGAGCGCCAATGCGGACAATTGACCCGCCGGTTTCGACATTTGTTCCCTTCGAACAAACGCAGGTTCAAAATCCACCCTGGACGGCCAAGAGTTTATCTCAGATGACTGTCCAGACTGGAGGTATGACCACAACTGCTCCCATTGTTGAAACCGTGACCCTGCGGGGGTGGGTGCTGAGGTTCGCCGAACGGCTCACGACGCCACTGGCGCCCGCCGACTATCTCGACGTGATCGACCCGCTGCGCTCCGGCGCCCGCCTGCGCGGGCGAATCGTCGGCATCGAGCCGGAAACCCCTGATGCCGTCACCGTCGTCATCAAACCCGGCCGAGGATGGCGCACGCACATCCCAGGTCAGTATGTCCGCATCGGCGTCGACGTCGACGGCGTGCGCCGGTGGCGTGCGTACTCGTTGACCTCGACCACCGACCGGGCAGACGGCTGCATCACCATCACCGTTAAAGCGATTCCCGACGGGATCGTGAGCAACTTCCTGGTGCGGCGGGCCAGCCCGGGGACCCTGTTGCAATTGGACCAAGCGGCCGGCGATTTCGTCCTGGGCGACCCCGCACCGGGCAAGGTCCTGTTCCTCACCGCCGGCAGCGGCATTACCCCCGTGATGGGGATGCTGCGCAACATGCCGACGGGCGCGTGGTCCGACGTCGTCGTCGTCCACTGCGCCCTCACCGCCAGCGACGTGATCTTCGGCGCCGAACTACGTATGCTCGCCAACCAGAATCGAATCCGGCTCGTCGAGATCCTCACCGACGTCGACGGTCTGCTCGAAATCGGCACCCTCGGAAACCTGGTCGGCGATATTGCCGAACGCCACACCTGGGCGTGCGGTCCCGCCGGGCTGCTGGATGCCGTGGAAACACATTGGACAGCAGAGGGTATCGCTGATCGCCTGCACACCGAACGGTTTCGGGCGGCGCTGACCGGCATCGGTGAGGGCGGCGCAGTCACCTTCACCACGACCGGAACCACGGTCGACAACGACGGCGCTCAAAGCCTCCTCGATGCCGGCGAATCCGCCGGGGTCCTGATGCCCTCCGGATGTCGCATGGGCATCTGCTTCGGCTGCGTTGCCCCGCTGCGACGAGGAGCAGTGCGTGACCTGCGAACCGGAGAAGTCACCACCGCCTCCGAAGGAGACGGTGTGGTCGTCCAAACCTGCATCTCCGCCGCCGCGGGGCCCTGCGACATCGACCTGTAAAGCACTTCCCGAAAGGACTACCGACCATGACCGCTCTGCACGACGAACCCGTCGGCACCACCGCAACACACGACGCGCCCGCCGACCCAACAGCTCACCTCAGCGCGGCCGACATCGACAACCTCGGCGCCGAACTCAACGCCATCCGTGATGAGGTCATCGCCAGCCGAGGTGAGGCGGACGCCGCCTACATCCGTAGCGTCATCGACGCCCAGCGCAAACTCGAGCTCGCCAGCCGCGCAATCCTGTTGTGCTCGCTGTTCCCGCCGGCATGGGTCGCCGGAACGATCGGCCTGTCGATCTCGAAGATCATCGAGAACATGGAGATCGGGCACAACGTGATGCACGGTCAATGGGACTGGATGCGCGACCCCGCCATCCACTCCACCACGTGGGAGTGGGACAACGTTTCACCGGCGGACATGTGGAAGCACTCCCACAACGAGTTGCACCACACCTACACCAACGTCCGCGGCAAAGACAACGACCTGGGCTACGGGATCATGCGGGTCGACGAACAGCAGCCCTGGAAACCCCTGTATCTCGTACAGCCTCTGTCGAACACCCTCGACGCCTGCTTTTTCCAATACGGAATCGCGTTCTACGACCTCGAAATCGGCAAGTATCTGAAAGGTCGCGTGGACAGGAAGGACTTCCTGCGCCGCAGCAAGAAGGTGCTCGGCAAGATCTTCCGCCACGCCACCCGCGACTACGTGCTGCACCCGATGCTGTCGGGTCCCTCAGCGCCGACCACGTTCACCGCCAACCTGACCGCCAACCTGGTCCGCAATCTGTGGACCCATTCGGTCATCATGTGCGGCCATTTTCCCGAGGGTGTGCAGACCTTCGCCACTGATTCAATCGACGGTGAAACCCGTGGCCAGTGGTACCTGCGCCAGATGCTGGGCTCCGCCAACATCTCGGGAAGCCCCTTCATGCACTTCATGACGGGGAACCTGTCCCATCAGATCGAACACCACCTGTTCCCGGATCTGCCCAGCAACCGCTATCACGAGATCGCGCCAAAGGTGCAGGACGTGTTCGAACGCTACGGCCTGACCTACACGACCGGACCGCTGCCCAAGCAGGTCGCCTCGGCGTGGATCAAAATCATCCGACTGTCACTGCCCAACCAGTTCCTCAAGGCACCGGTGAATCCCGCCTCGCCAGGCCCGACCACCGCTGCTTCTCGCGGAGCCCGCCGGATCTGAGGTCGCCGCGATTGCTCGCGGCACCGATCCCGACTACCCGATGGGCGCAGAGCTCAACATAAGTCGAGACGACCCGCGCCTCACACCGGGCCCATCGCAGGTGCGCTAGCGGCTACCTGACAATGGGCCCGGCGATCCGATGTGGTGGGCGAGTTCGACGGCGGCCAACGCTCACCGGGGGCGGTAACCCAGCAGGTCTCGCGCGCGGGGTACGTCCATGAAGACGGTGTACGAGACGCGCCGAAGACTGCCTTTGCAGCGATGTCCACGTTCGGAGGTGCGTTCTCTGGTTAGCCTCGGGGATGCACCGAAATTGGTGACAGCGTGTGTTGAGGACGACGAAGGGTGCTCCGACTTGCGATAATTCTTCTTGCTGAGGGAAAAATCATCGCAAGTGAGGAGCACCCTTCTGGTGCGGAAGTCTATCTCGCCGTATCCGGTGTTGGTCGCCGGCGGTGACGGGTCCGGGGTCGTGTCGCAGGCTGGGGCGGTGTTGTTGCTGCGCACCGCGCAGCGGGTCGGTTTGGTGGAGGGTTTGTCGAGGGTGCTGGCGCCGTGGCGCAAACCGATGGCCACACACGATTCGGGAAAGATCGTGTGTGATCTGGCTGTGTCGCTCGCGGTCGGCGGTGACTGTGTTTCGGACCTGGCGTTGCTGCGGGCAGAACCGGGTGTGTTCGGTCTGGTGGCGTCGGATCCGATGGTGTCGCGGCTGGTGACCGTTCTGGCTGCTGATACGCCGAAAGCGTTGGCGGCCATTGCTGCCGCGCGTGCTGATGCACGAGCGCGGGCGGGTGGGCACGCCCCCGATCACGGGATCGATGCCGGGCATCCACGGCTGTGGATGCGTCGAGCCGAGGCCGATGCCGGCGAACGCGATGATCGGCCGACGACCGATATGCTGGCCGAGAACCGGGCACTGAAGGGGGCTGCGGAGTTGGAGCGTGTCAACGACATATTGCGCTCTGCGAGTGCGTATTTCGCCTCGGAGCTCGGCCAGGCCCGGCGGTGATCAGCTACGATAACGCGCTGATGGAGAACTTCTTCTCTACACTGAAGACCGAGCTGGTTTACCGACACACGTGGCGGACCCGGGATCAGGCCGAGAACGCCCTGTTCGCTTACATCGACGGCTGGTACAACACCCAGCGGATCCAGAAGAAGCTCGGCTGGCGATCACCCGACGAATACGAAGCCAGCTACCATCACCAGGTTCCCGCGGGAAACAAATAATCCGCTCTCCTGATTAGCGGGGGAACCTCAATCGGATCTGGGAACCTACACCGCGAGCGGCAACCACTCAGCCGCGCGCCATGTCCACGAAGCGCGACAGATGCAACTGGTGGGCGACGGTGATCGTGGCGGTGGGGCCGTTGCGGTGCTTGCCGAGAATCAGGTCGGCCTCGCCACCGCGAGGGTCGTCACGTTCGAACGCGTCGGGCCGGTGTAACAGGATGACCATATCCGCATCCTGTTCCAGCGAATTGTGTACCGAAATGCCTTGGGCCACGAAATTATGTGTTCCTGGCACGGTGCCATCGAATACATCTTGCTCACCGAGCGGAGTGATGTCGATGATCTTGTCCCAGAACACGTCGTTGGTCGCGAACATCTGGATCTCCGCGTCGTCCAGCACTGCTGCTACGCGGGCGAGGCGGGACCGGCTCGGCGAGTGCTTCCACATTGTGGATCCGCAGAAACGGGAGCCCATCGCCGCCGAGAATTCGCGGTGCGTCATGTTCTTCGTGGCGAGGAGGGTACGAACCTTCGACCAGATTTCGCGCGGAACCGTATCGACGTTCGTATTGCGTGTCATCGGTTCCAACTCGGCGAGAGCCTCCTGCGCCGACCGTCCACGCGCGCCGTGGACGCCGATATCGCGCAGGAAGATGATCTGGTTCTCCGAGCCGTCGACAGTGAGATGCCAGCAGTCGCGGTAGCCGGTCTTGGGTACCTTCTCGATTCGGCCGTGCACGCCTACGCGAAGCAGCAGTTGGACTACATCGTCGACCAGACGGCGGCTGGTCGACGCGTAGTAGATCTTTGCCTGGCGTCCTTTCGCATCCCAGCGCACCGAGCCGTCCGTGGCCCAGAGATGCCGCAGGAACAGGGCGATCTGATCGTTGGGGAGTGTGAAGATACTCGGGGGAACGAACTTCTCGTGGCTGCGCAAGCCGAACAGGCCCAGTTCGTCGAGCCATGCGGCAATGGGGTTGCGCTTACCGTGGGTAAGGTGCCCCGGTGCGCGCAAGCGCAATGTAGTCGCACGCGCGGCGGCGTAGTCATCACGTACCGCCGTCACACCGAAGTGGGTAGCGGCCTGTGTGACTACCGTGAGGTTTTCCTCGTCGACGCTCGCATAGCGGATCGGCTGACGTTTGACACAAGAGCCGTCGCCGATCATGTGCGCCAGGAGAATCACCTCGGCGTCCGGTATCCGAGTGGTGTGCACGGGCTCGGGGACGTGGCGCGGGATGGCGAGCCGGTCGCCGGCTGCCAGCTTCGCCAAGGGAATCCAGCCGTCGACGGTCAGGAATGGGTGGTTGCCTGTTGCTTCGACCTCGCGCCCGGAGGCGAGCCGGAGCCGGAAGACCTCCTTGCGTCCGCTGGAGAAGACCTTCACCATGGGCCGGGCGACCATCCGCATCCGCTCGTCCAGCGACCACACCAGCGGCTGCTCGCCACTGGTGAGTAGTTCACCGAGAGTGGTCTCGGCGCCGGTGTCGGCGCGCAGAATGCGAGTCGATGCGGGGAGGCAACCTGATTCGCGCAGGTCAGAGACCATGGGGCGTTTATCGGTCCGTTGTTCCGGACCACGGTTGAGCTGGCTGATCGCGACCACGGGAACTTCGAGTTCTTTGGCCAGCAGCTTCAGGTTCCTGGAGAAGTCCGAGACTTCCTGTTGGCGGGATTCGACCTTCTTGCCCGAGGTCATCAGCTGAAGGTAGTCGACAACGACGAGCCGCAGATCGTGCCGCTGCTTGAGCCGCCGGGCCTTGGCCCGGATCTCCATCATGGTCAGGTTCGGTGAATCGTCCACGAATAGCGGCGCTTCGCTGATCTCGCTCATTCGCCGCGCCAGTTTGGTCCAGTCGTCGTCGCTCATCCGCCCGGACCGCATATCGCCGAGCTTGATCTTCGCCTCCGCCGACAGCAGTCGCATGACGATCTCGGTGCGGCTCATCTCCAAGGAGAAGATGACGCTGGCGAGACCGTGTTTGACCGAGCAGCTGCGCATGAAGTCCATGCCGAGCGTGGAGTTGTGCGTCGGTATTTTGGAGCGACCGGCGAGATAGAGGTGGTCTTCGCCCGCGACCTCGACACAGCGGACCGGGCGGGTGTCGATCTTGCGAACATCGACAATGCGGCGCGGCTCGGCATACGCGGTCTGGGGGACTGTGTGATTCGGTGCGCCGTCCACCGTCCGGACGCTGTGCGCGATATCGCCGGTGGTCCGCACCGAAGTATGTGGCCCCTCGGTACCCGCGGTGGTGAGCCACTGGTGCTGTTCGTCCGCCACGATGACTGTGCCGTCGGAGAACTCCACCTCGTAGCAGGGTCGGCCGGTCAGCACATCGGTAGCCGCGAGAACCAGAGTGGGGCGGCCGTCGCGGCCGAGTAGCTCATCGCCGACGGCGACCTCGCCCATGGTCGTCCAGCCGGTCGGGGTAGGCAACGGAGTATCGAGGGCCAGGGCTTTGCCGACACCGGGTCGCGCGGCGACGATGATCATCTGGCCCGGATGGAGGCCATTGGTGACTTCGTCGAGTTCGCTGAACCCGGTGGGGACGCCGAGTGAGATACCGCCGCGGCTGGCGATGGAGTCGATCTCGTCCATCGTCGGCTGGAGCAGTTCCTCTAGCGGGAGGAAATCCTCGCTGGTCCGGCGTTCGGTGACCTCGTAGACCTCGGCTTGGGCGCGGTCGACGACCTCGGCGACGTCCTGACCGTCGGCACCGGCGTAGCCGTACTGGACGATGCGGGTACCCGCCTCGACCAGGCGGCGCAGAATAGCCTTCTCCGCGACGATCTCGGCGTAGTAGCCCGCGTTGGCCGCTGTCGGCACGGTCTGGGTGAGGGTGACCAGATACGGTGCGCCACCGATGCGTTTGAGCTCGCCGCGACGATCCAGCCCGGCGGCGACGGTCACTGGATCGGCGGGCTCCCCACGGCCGTAGAGATCGAGAATGGTGTCGTAGATGGCTTGATGGGCGGGCCGGTAGAAATCGCCGGGGCGAACCACCTCGACCACATCGGCGATGGCGTCTTTGCTCAGCAGCATGCCGCCGAGCACAGACTGCTCGGCAGCCATATCGTGTGGTGGCTGACGGCCGAAGTCTTCGCCTGGGGGTTCGGGCGGGAATTCCGTATGCCCGCGGTCACCGGTGGTTGTCACCAGACTCGACCGTCCTCTCTACCCCCGGCTGGGTTGCACCCTGTCGACTCGTTCTACTCCCCGGCGCCGACATCTTGGTTACCTAGGCTGACCAGGGTTTCAGCTATCGCTCCCGCACCGCTTCCCATCGTTGCGGGCAACGGTGTGTGTACGGCGATGTGATGAACCTAGGCGACCCGAAAGCCCCCTACCAAACCGCACTGTGTACACAACTGTGGATAACTTGGGGGAGAGTTCACCCAGTCGTGTGCACCCCTTGTGGATAACTTGGGGAGAAAGTGGGCCACTGCGATCAAACACACAGATAGATATGGGCTTATGTGTTTTTCCGCGTGTGGATTAATCAAGCTTCGGCGTGTTGCCTCAGTTGCGCAACCGGGAGTGTCGGGTTAACGGGACTTGTCACGAACATGACTTCGAGCACATTTCGGACAGTTGATTCCGGTAGTAATCCACAAGGGGAGGTATCGAAGTTCCCATGTGCTGGTTTGCGACGTCGAGATTGCCCGGAATGATACGTCTGGGCGTATGGCAAATAATTAGCTATTAAGCGGTCAGGGCAGAATCACGCGGCGGAGGCCACCTCAGTGTGTGGTACTGGAGAGGTGGCCTCCGCCGCGATATCCGAATCAGGCAGTTCCCGAATCAGGCGGCGGTGACGGTCAGATCGAACTTGGCCGCCACATCCGGATGCAGATGCACCACGACCACATGCTTGCCGGTCGTCTTGATGTGCGCCTTCGGTAGTTCGATGCTGCGCTTGTCCACCACGGGGCCACCCGCGGTCTTGATGGCAGCGGCCACGTCCGACTGGGTCACCGAGCCGAACAGTTTGCCGGTGCCCGCGGTCTTCACGGTCAGTGAGACCGACTCGAGGCCCTCGATGGCCTGCTTGAGTTCGTTGGCGTGGTCCAGGTCGCGAACCCGACGGGCGTCCTGCGCCCTGCGGATGCCCTCGACCTGCTTCTGGGCGCCCCGGCTGGCCACGATCGCCAAGCCGCGCGGCAGCAGGTAGTTACGGCCGTAGCCGTCCTTGACCTCCACGGTGTCGCCGGGGGCGCCGAGGTTGTCCACATCAGCGGTCAGAATCAGCTTCATGTGCGTGCCTCCCTTTCTCAGCGAGCCGTCGACACGTAGGGCAGCAGCGCGACCTCACGCGAGTTCTTGACCGCGATCGCGATATCGCGCTGGTGCTGCACGCAGTTTCCGGTGACCCGGCGGGCACGGATCTTGCCGCGGTCGCTGACGTACTTGCGCAGCAACGCCGTGTCCTTGTAGTCGATTGTGACAGTTCCGGTCTTGCTCTCTTTGCAGAACGAGCAGGCCTTCTTCTTGAGCACCTTTTCGCGCGCGGGCGCTTTAGGCATGGTCTTTACTCCGTAATCATCCGATGGCCCGGATCGAGTGGGCCGTTGAGGCCGTTCTCAGAACGGCGGTTCGTCATCCATGCGGCCGCCGCTCCCGAGGGAGCCTGCCGCGGGCGCGCTGCCCCATGGGTCGTCCTCTGCACCGCCGGAACGTCCGCCACCACTGCCGGAGGAGGCGTAACCGCCCCCGCCACCGGACCCGAAGCCGCCGCCTCCACCGCCGCGGCTGGTCTTGTTGACCTTCGCGGTGGCGTAACGCAGCGAGGGACCGATTTCGTCGACCTCGAGCTCGACGACCGTGCGCTTCTCTCCCTCGCGGGTTTCGTAGGAGCGCTGCTTGAGTCGTCCGCTCACGATGACGCGGGAACCTCTTGTCAGGCTTTCGGCAACATTTTCCGCAGCGTCGCGCCAGATATTGCAACGCATGAACAGTGCTTCGCCGTCTCGCCACTCGTTCGCATTACGGTCGAACACCCTAGGGGTCGACGCGACGGTGAAATTCGCCACCGCCTGCCCCGCCGGCGTGAATCGAAGCTCCGGGTCGGCCGTCAGATTTCCGATGACGGTGATGACCGTGTCGCCTGCCATGTGGTTCCTCCTGCTCGGTATGCAGTCCGCGTCCGGCTGTCGCGCTAGAGCCTAGGCACAGGCTCCGACGCGAACGCGGGTGCCGGACTACTTGTCGTGGCGCAGAACCTTGGTGCGCAGCACCGATTCGTTGAGACCGAGCTGGCGATCGAGCTCGCTCACGGTCGCGGGCTCGGCCGTCAGGTCGACCACAGCGTAGATGCCCTCGGCATGCTTGGCGATCTCGTAGGCGAGCCTGCGGCGGCCCCAGATATCGACCTTGTCGATCTTGCCACCATCGGTGCGAACGACGCTGAGCAGATTGTCCAGCGACGGACCGACGATGCGCTCGTCCAGGCTGGGGTCGAGGATGACCATTACTTCGTAATGACGCACGGACCAATCACCTCCTGTGGACTGGGAAACGGCCACGGACGGTCCGTGGCAGGAGGGTCGTTGCGTCAGCAACCCGGCAAGGGTACATGACCTCTCGGTCAGCGGCGAAACTCACCCGGGAACAGCGCCGACGCTCCGTCGGTCCGCTTAGGGTGGTTTCATGCCGACCGGACTCGCCGCATCCGTCCTCTCCGCGGGGCGTGCGCGACGCCGTATGGCATGGACCGTGCTTGTGCTGCTGCTGTGCGGCCTTACCCTGGCATTGGCGTACGCGAACAAGGCGCGATGCGCGGGGGCGCCGTTCGACGCAGACGGACGCAGCCTGGTTTTCGACGTCGTCAAGGATTCGGATGTCTGCTACTCGGATATCCAATTCCTCTGGCTCGGCCGGGATATCAACGAGCATGTCTTTCCCTATGTGCACGGCGGCATCACCGATGGCGGTGTGCTGGTCGGTGGCGCTGTGGAGTATCCGGTACTCAGCGGTGTGCTGATGTGGCTCGGTGCGAGCGGTGCGGCCGATGACGCCGAGTTCCTGCGCAACTCCGCTCTGTTGCTCGCGCCGTTCGCGCTGCTGACCGCATGGATGCTGGTCCGGCGCGCAGGCCGGGCCGCTCTGCTGTGGGCGGCCGGACCACCGTTGGTGCTCTATGCCTTCCACAACTGGGAGCTTCCGGTGGTGTGCCTGGCAACAGCGGCGTTCTATGTTCTCGGCGCGCTGACCCGATACTCGCTTCGCACCAGAGGAATCGTGGCCGCGGTGCTGCTCGGTCTCGGCTTCTGTCTCAAGGTATATCCAGGGATCTTCGTGCTGCCCCTGCTGGTATATGTGCTCACCGGCGGTCTCGAACGCGATCCGGATGATTCCGATCGCGGGTTGGATGTCCGCGGCGCTTTGTACACCGCGGCCGCGGCGATCGGTACCGTCCTCGCGGTGAACCTGCCGTTCGTACTGGCAGGCTACGCGGGATGGCGCGCGTCGATTACTTTCCAGCAGTTGCGTCAGGCCGATATCACCACGAATTCCATTTGGTATTGGGGGCTTCGGCCGATGTTCGGGCCGGACGCGCGCAGCGAGGAGACATTCCAGCAGGCGGTCTCGGTCGCTTCGCCGGTACTGGTGCTCATCGCGTTCGCGCTGGCGATGTGGCTCGGCTGGAAGCGCTATCTGACCACCGGCGCATTCCCCTTGGTCGGGGTGAGCGGTGCGATGCTGTGTGGATTTTTGCTGTTCCACAAAGTGCATTCGCCGCAGTACACCTTGTGGTTGGTGCCGTTCCTGGTGCTGCTGGAGGTGCCGTGGTGGCTGATCGGCAGCTATCTCGTCGCCGACGCGGCGGTGGGAATCGGGGTGTTCCGCTACTTCTACTCGATGGGGTCAGGAGGGGCTGGTACCTCGGTGGAGGTGATGGAGAGCATTGTCCAATTCGGTGTATGGGGTCGGGCGAGCCTGCTGGTCGTGCTGTTCTTCGTTTTCCTCCGGGCCTCGGCACGCGAGTACCGGCCCACGCTGCCGCCGGTGCCGCGGACAGGCTCCCGTGCGCTGATTCCGGTGTCCTGAGGACTATCCCGCCGGTCTCTCTCCCCTACCGCACCAGCGGATGCGATATCCAGGGCGTGGCTGCGGGAACGCTGAGCTATTTGCGCGCGTTGTGCCAGCGCATACCCCACTGATAGGCCTGGTCGATCTCACGCTGGGCGCCGTGGATGTACTGCACTTCGCGATGCACGGTGATCCCGGTGCCTTGATTCTGCAGCAGGGCGATGACGCAGGACCGTGCGCCGTCTACCGGTGAGTCGAGCCGGACCTCGATCTGCGGGCCCGCCGTTGGGTGCAGTGTCACGACCCCATCGGCAGCAGCCCAGTTGGGCACGCCTTCGTAGATGAGGGCGAAGATCAGAATGCGGCGGAACAGTTCGGGCCGGGCGAGGTTGATGTGCATGGTCTCGCCGCTTACCGCCGAACCTGTGCGATCGTCACCGTCCAGCGCGATGTAGGGCTCGGCCTGTAGTGCGCCGAAATTATGTCCGATCGCCTGTACGACGCCTTTGCTGCCGTCGGACAGTTCATACAGGCAGCCGAGATCCAGATCCACGGGTTTGGCCCTGCGGAAGAAACCTTTGGGCCCGCTGGACCAATTCAGATTCACCCGCATGATGCCCTGCGGTTCACCGGGCTTGGTCAAAGTGATGCTCGGCGTCGCCTTCGACAGGGTCACCTTGGACAGGTTCACTTCGCCGAGGTCGGCACTGCCGAGGTTGTCATTGCTCGCCATGACGAGTTCCCCCTGGGGCTGATGCGGCGGCAGCATCGGGGACAACGACGCTGCCGCCGCGGCGGGTCTTCGGTTATCTGTCCGGAAGCTGTATGTGGCGATCAGCCTACCGGTGTGACTTCCCGTTTACTGTCCAGTTCCGTCTCACCCGCGCGGCGGTTTCGGATGATGCTGGTGAGGAACGCGGCGCCGATGAACGCGACGCCGATCAGGCCGGTGATGATCTCGTTGACGTGCACACCGATCGAGACGAGCAGGATCACCGCCAGCGCGCCGATCGCCCAGTGGGCGCCGTGCTCCAGATAGACATACTCCGACAGGGTGCCTTTACGTACCAGGAACACCGTGATCGACCGGACGAACATGGCGCCGATCAGGCCGAGGCCGATGGCGATGATGATCGGGTCGGAGGTGATGGCGAATGCGCCGATCACACCGTCGAAGGAGAACGACGCGTCGAGCACCTCCAAGTAGAGGAACAGGAAGAAGCCCGCTTTACCGGTGGCCTTCACCAGTTCGGAGGGGCCTTCGCTGCGCGCGGCCTGTTCTTCGGTGTGGAACATCGAGCCGAGTCCGTCGACCGCGATGTAGGTGATCATGCCGAGCAGGCCCGCGATCAGGACGGTCGAGCGGTGGGCGTCGTCAGCGAGGTATTCGGCGGTGAGGATCAGGCCGGTGCCTGCGACAACCACTGAGAGCATATCCAGTTTGCCCGCCCTGGCCAGCGGTCGTTCCAGCCAGCCGAGCCAGGTGATCTCGCGCTCATCGAAGATGAAGTTGAGGAACAGCAGGGCCAGGAACATCCCGCCGAATGCCGCGATCTGCGGGTGTGCGTCGGTCAGCAGTTTCTCGTAGCTCGGGCTGCCGTCCGGGAAGGTCAGCGCGTCGTCCGGTGGCGGGTTGAGTGCCAGGTCGAAGGCTCGGACCGGGTCAAGCCCCGCGGTGATCCATACGATGGCGAGCGGGAAGACCAGGCGCATACCGAAGACGGCGATCAAGATGCCGATGGTGAGGAAGATCTTCTGCCAGAACTCACTCATCCGTTCGAGGATGGTGGCGTTGATCACGGCATTGTCGAACGACAGTGACACCTCGAGGATGCCGAGGATGATGGCGAGCGCCAGGGCGGTCGGTCCGCCGTACAGGAATGCCACCACGAGCGAGACGACCGTGACGAGCAGGGACATGCCGAATATGCGCAGGACCACGCTTGGACCTTTCATGAGGTGAAACGAGTCGGCGACGGTTGCTACCAGCGTGGCCGCTGAACCGTCGGTTGTCCAACGCTGCGCCCGGACTGCTGGCATCCCCAGGACGCATAACAAGGGGGCCCGTCACCGGGCCCCCTTGTGCACACCGAAGTGTCTATCAGACGTTCACACCGTAATCACGGGCGATGCCTGCCAGACCGGAGGCGTAGCCCTGGCCGATCGCACGGAACTTCCACTCCGCACCGTTACGGTACAGCTCGCCGAAGACCATGGCGGTTTCGGTCGAGGCGTCCTCGCTGAGGTCGTAGCGGGCGAGTTCCTCGCCGTTGCTGCGGTCGACGACCCGGATGTAGGCATTGCGGACCTGACCGAACGACTGCGAGCGGGAGTCGGCATCGTAGATCGAGACCGGGAAGAAGATGCTCTCGATGGTCGGCGGGGTGTTCGCCAGGTCGACGTTGATGACTTCGTCATCGCCCTCGCCCTCGCCGGTCCGGTTGTCGCCCGCGTGCTCGATCGATCCCTCGGGAGAACGCAGGTTGTTGAAGAAGATGAAGTGCTTGTCGGACACGACCTTCTTGTCCGCGCCGGTCGCGATGGCGCTCGCGTCGAGGTCGAAGTCGGTGCCGGTGGTGGTCCGCACATCCCATCCGAGACCGACCGCGACAGCAGTCAAGTTAGGCGCAGCCTTGGTCAGCGAGACATTGCCGCCCTTGGACAAACTGACACCCATGTGGGATTCCCTTTCGATAGTCCGTCACTGGTTCCCAGCATGTCCGAATCGCCGGGTACGTCATACGACAGTAGTAGGTTTCCACGGACTTGCGTAGCAACCGGCGTAACCCAGGGAAAACAAGGAGATCTCCTACCATCGGGGCGTGGCAGGCCGAAGAGGTGGATGGTTCCGGTCGTCTGGAAACAAAGAGTGGATCGAGCACGCCCGCGCGGCATTGGCCACAGCGTTCCTCGATATGGACCGGCGCCAGAGCGCGGCAGACGCGGCGGTGGCTGCCGCGGATCGGGTTTTTCCGCAGCAGCATACGAGTGCGCGCTGGGAACCGGTGCGCGACAGGTGCTATAGCGCGGCGGATGTCTACCTGAGGTTGGATGAGGAGCTGACGACCGCGCAGCATGCGGGTACGTCGGTGCCGCACGGGCAGCAGCGTTTCGACGCCGCGATGCGGCAGTTGACCGATGCGGCCCGTGCTGTCGACGAGTTCTATCGAGGTGACCAGAACCGGCTCGAAGAGGCGGTTGCCGTATGCCAGGCGATTCCGCGACTCGTGCGGGAGGTGAAGATCTCCGCCGCGGATACGCGCGGGCGGGCCGCGGAATCCGCGTTCGCGGACTATCCTTCGGTGCGCAAATACACCGCCGCGGTGGATGAGGCAATAGTCACACTGGAAGCGATCGCCTCTGACGCGCCGGTGGACTTGGTGCACGAGACTGTGCACCAAGTGGAAACAGCTACCAGGGAGTTAGCGGATGTCTTGGCGCAGGCCCCTTCTCGGGTGGCCGCGGCGAATACCGCGATCTCATCGGTGACCACCAGGCTCGCCGCTGCCAGAACCAAGGCCGAAGCGGTCGCGCCCGCGTTCTCGGCACTGTTGCGTGAGTTCAATGCTGCGAGTTCAGCGGATCTGGCCGACAATGAGCGGGAAAGCCAGCAAGCCATCGAGGCCGCGGCCGCCAGCCTGGACCGGGCGCGCGCGGCAGCGGTGGAGCACAACCCGGAGTTTGCCCTTGATCTGACCACATCCGCGCGCGGATTTCTCGCCGAGGCCGAGCAGCAGATCGATGCCGTAACCAAACGGCTTACGCTGCTTCGTGCGGTGCGGGCTGATCCGCAAGAACAACTCGAGGCCGTACGATTTCGGCTACGGGATGCGCAGATGCTCGCGGTGAGCCGTGGGCTTGTCGACGATTGGGGTTCGGTACTCGACGCACAGGCGTTACGGATCGACCGGACCAGCGAGACGCTCTCGGGGCAGCACCCTGACTACTGGGCCTATGTGATGGAACTGAACGCGATCACCGAGTTCATAGCCGGGGTAGTGGATCGAATGAGAAAGCAAGCAGGATCACGACGAGAATGAGGATGGGGCAACGATGACCGCAGGCATCGCTCTCCAGCAGGAGATATCCCTGCGGAAGCCAATGCCGCTGCGTCACTTCCGGCAGCTGCACGGTCCGGAGGCGAGGCGTCTTTTCCACCGGCAGCCCGAACCCTTCGGTGATGACCGCGCAGATCGGGAACTATTGGCGGTCGGCCTCGGTGCGACGCTGTACGCGCCTGCGACCAAGCCGGACCTCGCGCTGACGATAAGAAAACGCGCCAAGTACGGGGTGTGCTCGATGGTGATCGACCTAGAGGATGCGATCGCCGACCACGAGGTGGCGTACGCCAAACAGCAGACCGTCGCCGCGCTGGATCTGCTCGCGGAGAATCACGATGCCAATCCGCTGCTGTTCGTGCGGGTGCGTGACGCGGATACGATCGCCGAGCTCGTCGAGCAGCTCGGCCCTGGTATCCGTGCCCTGACCGGTTTCGTGTTCCCGAAGTTCGACAGTATTTCCGGTCCGAAGTATCTGCACGCGCTGCATGCGGCCGCCCAGCGGGTGGACCGACCACTGTACGGGATGCCGGTCTTGGAGTCGGCGGGTTTGGTGCACCGGCAGACCAGGGATTACGAGCTCGCCCAGATCGCGGCACTGCTGACCGCGCATCGGGATCGAGTGCTCGCCGTTCGGGTCGGCGCGACCGATATGTGCTCGACTTTCGGTATCCGGCGCGATCGTGACCTGACCATCTACGACGTGCGCGTGGTCGCCGACGTCATCGCCGATATCGTGAACTATCTGGGGCGGGCGGACGGAACAGGTTTCGTCATCACCGGACCGGTGTGGGAGTACTTCGCCGATCACGAACGGATGTTCCGCCCCTTGTTGCGTACCGCGCCGTTCGCGGAATCGGATGCCGTGCCGTTCCGGCAATACCTGGTCAGCCGGGACCTGGATGGGCTGCTGCGGGAGATCACCCTGGACCGGGCCAACGGAATCCAGGGCAAGACGGTGATTCATCCGTCACATGTGGCCGCGGTGCACGCGCTGTCGGTGGTGACGCATGAGGAGTACTCGGATGCGCTGGATATCTTGCGCGTCGATGTCGGGGGTGTGGCGGCCTCCGGTTATCGGAACAAAATGAACGAGATGCGGCCACATCGCAGCTGGGCCCGCCAGACCCTGCTGCGGGCAAGAGTGTTCGGTGTCGCGAACAAGGGAGTGTCTTTCGTGGATCTGTTGACCGCGTTGGTTACCGTATGAGGCAGCATGCGGCCGAGCCTTTGCTCAAGGAAATGCCTTGGGCGACAAGGACTCTAGGTATACATCTGCAGCATGATCCGGTAAGTGGCAACAGTTCGCGGAGTCTGCGTTCGGCCGATCTCCCGGTCACCGCGTTGGTGCAGCCCGGGGTCCGTCACAACAATCCGCGCCGGGCGCATCTGCTGGTGTCGACGGTGCTCGGTAAGCATCTCCCGACCGATCCGCGGCTCGTGCTCGGCGCTGGTAACCGTCTGGGCGATCTGGTGCGCGAGGTGCTCGGCATACGGGAAGCGGTTGTACTCGGATTCGCCGAGACCGCGACAGGTCTCGGGCACTGCGTAGCCGCACGGATCGGGGCGAGCTGCTATCTCCACTCGACTCGCCGTGCGGTACCGCATGCGCAGACGCTCGCGGGGTTCGAAGAGGGGCATTCACACGCCACCTCGCATCTGCTGCAGCCAACGCCCGCCGATATCTTCGTCAACGACTTACCGCTGGTGCTGGTCGACGACGAGATCTCGACCGGAGCGACCGCGATCGACGCGGTGCGTGCGCTGCACGCCTTTTCGCCACGGGCGCATTATGTACTCGCCTCGCTGGTCGATCTGCGCAGCACAGCGGATCGGATCGCATTCGACTCCGCCGCGACGGAGTTGGGAGCACGTATCGATACCGTCTGCCTCGCCACCGGCCGGGCTTCGTTGCCCGATGGGCTGATCGACGCGGTCGGCGCACTCCCCTCGCCCCAGCTCAATCCCACCGCTGGCCATCCCGGCTCGTTCCACCGGGTGGAGCTGCCATGGCCTGCCGCGGTACCGGAGGGGGGCAGGCACGGGATACTCGCCTCCGATACCGATGCGTTCGAAGCGGCGTTGTGCGAAGCGGCCGATGCGCTGACCGTACGATTGGATACCGCTTTCGCGGATCGACCCGCCATCGTGCTCGGGCATGAGGAACTGATGTACCTGCCCTTGCGGCTGGCCGCGTTACTTGCCGACGCAGGCAGGCCGACACGCTTCCAGACCACAACGCGTTCGCCCGCGTATGTGCTGGACGAGCCGGGATATCCGTTGCGGCGTGGCTTCCGTTTCGTCGCACCGGAACCGGGTGATATCGCGCCGCGTTACCTGTACAACGCGCATTGGCCGGATGATTCGCCGGATTTGCCGGAAGTAGCCGAGGCCGGATCGAGCGCGCTGGTCGCCGCTGCGATTCCGGCACGCGGTGCGGGCGATACCACCGGCCCGGCCGATCCCGTGCTCGTCGTCGTGGTCGATTCGCCCGCGGACACCGCAGAACTGGTCGCCGAAGGCGGGCTGATCGATGTACTGACCACCTCCGGTGCGGATGTGCTGCTCGCGGTGTTGCGGGAAGCAGATCCGCGGCAACTGCACGCGGAACGCGCCGAATCGCCGCGGCTCGTGGCGGGGAGCAGGCCGTGACAAGTACGAGGCTGTCCGCGTTGCCAGTGCCACTGCACGGTCCCGAATTCGGATCGTATCCGGCCGAAGAGGTTTCCTGGCTGCTCAAAGACCTGTCCGGTGCGGATCTGGAAGCAGGCCTCGCGGAACGGGAACGACAGATCCAGGCCGGGAAGGCGCATTACGCGGAGTCGCTGCCGATCGAATACCAGCCGGACGCGCCGTACCGGGCACTGTTCGAGGAGGTGCTCGCGGTCAGTGCAGAGCGGCTCGCGCTCGCGGTAGCGACCGTATCGGAACTCCTGCTCGCCGAACGCGGTGCGGATCTTGTGCTGGTGTCGCTGGCGCGAGCAGGCACGCCGATCGGCATCTTGATGCGCCGTTGGTTGCTGGCGCGGCGGCCGGACCACACGGTGCCCCATTACGCGGTGTCGATCGTGCGCGATCGTGGTATCGACACGGTGGCCCTGGACTATCTGGCCGAACACCACGATCCGGCTTCCATCGTGTTCGTAGACGGCTGGACCGGCAAGGGGGCGATCGCCCGCGAACTCACCGCGGCGCTGGATGCCTATCACGCAGCCGGTGGTCCGCGGTTCGACGATGATCTCGCGGTGCTGGCCGATCCTGGGCACTGTGTGCGTACCTACGGCACTCGTGACGATTTCCTGATCGCCTCGGCTTGCCTGAATTCGACCGTTTCCGGACTGATATCGCGCACAGTGCTGAACCAGACCCTGATCGGTCCCGGTGATTTCCACGGCGCCAAGTTCTATCGCGAGCTGGCCGATGCCGATGTGTCCGGCCGTCTGCTCGACACCGTGAGCGGCGCCTTCGACGCGGTGCGTGACCGGGTAGCCGCCGAGGTCGCGGCGATACGAGCGAGTGACCGCACGCCGACCTGGACCGGCTGGGCTTCGGTGGAGAAGGTGCGCGCACAGTACGGCATCGCCAGCGTGAACTATGTGAAACCCGGTGTCGGCGAGACCACCCGGGTGTTGTTGCGGCGAGTTCCGTGGCGGGTGCTGGTGCGCGAGGCGGATGCGCCGGAGCACGCGCATATCCGGATGCTCGCCGCCGCGCGGGGCGTGCCGGTGGAGGTCGTCGAGGACCTGGCATATTCGTGTATGGGACTGATCAAGGATGTGCAGCGGTGAACCTATCTCGAAGAACGCGCCGAAGACGGGTGCTGATCGCAACCGACCTGGACCGGACGATGATCTATTCGCGCAACGCCTTCAGCACCACCACCGATGTGCAGACAGTCTGTGTCGAGCATCTAGAAGGGGAGCCGCTGTCGTATATGACCACCACCGCGGCGCTGAGGATGCAGTCTCTGGCCGGACCCGCCGCCCTCGTTCCCACCACCACCCGCACGATCAAGCAGTTCGGCCGGATCCGGTTGCCTGGAGCACCTTGGCGTTATGCCATCACCAGCAATGGGGGGAACATCCTCGTCGACGGCGTCCCAGATCTGAGCTGGCGTATCGATATCGATGCCAAGGTGCGTGCCAGTGGCGCGACCCTGCCGGAAGTGAGCAGGCAACTGCACACGCGCATTGATGATTCGTGGGTAACGAAGTTCCGGATGGCCGACCATCTGTTCTGTTATCTGGTGGTCAAGCCCAAAGCCGTTCCCGAAGGGTTTCTCTCCGAATGGGACGCGTGGTGTCGCGCCCGTGGCTGGTCGGCATCCCAGCAGGGCCGCAAGATCTACACCATGCCGCTGACCGTCTGTAAGAGCCGTGCGGTCGCCGAGGTGCGCAAGCGCCTCAGAGAAGGTGGTGAGCTCACCGACGAGGCGCAGACGCTCGCCGCGGGCGACGGTGCTCTCGACGCCGAGATGCTGCGTGCCGCCGATGCCGCCATCCGTCCCCGCCACGGCGAGCTGGAACAGCTCAACTGGACGCACCCCAACCTCACGGTTACCCGTGCGACCGGCATCCTCGCCGGTGAAGAGATCATCGACTGGTTCAGCAGAACTGCCCCGGAATAGGTCGAGTTGCTGTCAGGCAAGCTGTTCCACGCCCGCCGGGTATCGGCGACCGCGGGCGGTCCGGTCTCGTAGGTACTCTCGTTCAGTTGCCGTCGCGCAGCGACAGTAGTCCGCCGATCGTGCTGAGGTAAGCCGTCGCGTCGGGTCCGAGCACGATACCGGTGTAATGATTGCCGAAAGCGGGACCGGTGCCTGCCAGCTGTTTCCACACCATTTCGCCGGTGCGGTAGTCGAGGGCGGTCCAGTACCAGGGATCGCTGAGCTGGGTGCCCTTGGTGTAGGTGTAGATCAGCCCGGTGGCCAGAGACAGTTTCGGCACCACGCTCGGTGCGGCTTCGACGGTGTTGGACCACACCTTATGGCAGCCGTTGCCGTCGGCATCGATATCGATGCGCGCGAAACCGGGAGTAGTGGTCTTGCCGAGCACAGTCTGCTCCGG
>NZ_JBJZOO010000025.1:0-36210 GCF_047200775.1 Nocardia spongicola
AGCATGCATGTCCGAGCAGTCCCGAGCAGTCAAGGTGCTGACCATCCAGCCTGAGGGGCTTGAGGGTTTGGGCAATCTGCTTGGGGTAGTTGCAGACATGGATGCCGGACGCGTTCACCGCCACGACCGAACCGAAACGACGGGGTCGAGGTTGCGTCCAGCAGAGTGGTGTACGACCAGACGCCAGCGAAGTCTGAGCGTGTCGTAGTCGGATAGAGGACGGTCACCGCGTGATCGGTCAAAAGACCGACCAAAGTCTTCGAAGGGGAACCACGCGATGACCTCTGTCCAGCCTATCGACCCGTCCAAGATGCTGTCCGAACAACTCGCCGTCGCGAGCCCTGATCTGCTGCGCGACATGATGTCGACGTTCATCCAGGCGTTGATGAGCGCCGAGGCCGACGCCGTCTGCGGTGCCGGCTACGGCGAGCGTTCCGACGAGCGGGTCAATTCCCGCAACGGCTACCGCCACCGAGATTTCGACACCCGCCTCGGCACGATCGACGTCGCGGTCCCGAAGCTGCGATCGGGTAGCTATTTCCCGGACTGGCTGCTCGAGCGCCGCAAACGCGCCGAACGGGCTCTGACCTCGGTGGTGGCGACCTGCTACCTGCTCGGTGTCTCGACTCGGCGCATGGAGAAACTGGTCGAATCTCTCGGGGTGACAAAGCTTTCCAAGTCCCAGGTTTCGATCATGGCCGCCGAGCTCGACGCCCAGGTCGAAGCATTTCGCACCAGGCCCCTGGACCAAGGCCCCTACACGTTCGTCGCCGCCGACGCGCTGGTGTTGAAAGTCCGCGAAGACGGCCGCGTGGTCAACGTCCACACCCTGGTCGCCACCGGGGTCAACAACGATGGCTACCGCGAAATCCTCGGTATCCAGGTCACCAGCGGCGAGGACGGAGCCGGATGGCTGGCGTTCTTCCGCGACCTGGTCGCCCGCGGGCTTTCCGGCGTCGCCCTGGTCACCAGCGACGCCCACGCCGGATTGGTCGCGGCGATCGGTGCGACACTGCCCGGCGCGTCCTGGCAACGATGCAGAACCCACTACACCGTGAATCTCATGTCGGTATGCCCGAAGAGTTCCTGGCCTTGGGTTCGTACCCTGTTGCACTCGGTCTTCGATCAGGCAGATACGCAATCGGTTGCCGCCCAATATGATCGGATGCTCGACGCCCTGGGCGAGAAACTGCCGAAGGTTGCCGCGCACCTCGACAGCGCCCGTGCCGACCTGCTCGCGTTCACCGCTTTCCCGAAACAGATCTGGCGCCAGATCTGGTCCAACAACCCCCAGGAACGGTTGAACAAGGAAATCCGGCGCCGCACCGACGTCGTCGGCATCTTCCCCGACCGCCAGGCCATCATCCGTCTCGTCGGCGCGGTCCTGGCCGAACAACACGACGAATGGATCGAAGGACGCCGCTACCTCGGCCTCGATGTCCTGACCCGCTCACGCGGGCTCACCGACCCGACCATCGAACAGGAGGAAAACCCCGAAGCGCTCACCGCCTGACCAACAAGGATCACGCGGCGACCGTTCTCTTTACACCACGCATTTGGACTTGACCGGGGTCTCGACGATGACTACCCGGATGCTGTGTCATCGTGAGTAGGAGTTGGCGAGGCGATCAGAGGATGTCTTGTCTGCCAGCAGGTTTCATCCCGACCGCCGTTCAGGGCGCGCTCAGGTCATGTATGCGACCTGGATTGGCGATGATCCGGGGAGGACGTGAGCTTGGTTAGCGGTTTTCAGACATGAGGCGGCATCCGTTCGTCGAGAAGGATTTGCTGCAAAAACACCCTCTGAGCAGGTGGTTTATCTGATCTGATCGGTGTCGGCGTTCATGGTTTTCGTTTCGTGCTCTGTACGAATCTCGCTTTGAGTGTGAAAAAGGACTTGTTGACACCTTGAAGCTATACCGGTACACCATTAGGAAATCTTCAACCGCTGACCTGCGGAGGGGGAAGTTGCACGAGGTGCGGCCGTAAGAGTTTTGAACGAACTCAAGTCCGTCGGTGACAGGGAAGCTGGCGGACTTATGGGCCGCGCCCGGCTTGGCCTAGGAGGACACAGTGAGCGCGGGAACATCGGAGTCGGGAACCGGCATCTTGCAGGATCTGCGCCTGGGCACGATGATCCGGGAACTACGACGATCCAAAGAAACCGAGAAGGGAGTTCGGCTGACGCAAGCACAGGCTGCTGAACTGGCGGGAGTTTCTGTGTCGACATATTCGAAGTGGGAGGAAGGTGTCAGGCGTCCCATTCGTCAGAATCTGGATACTCTCTGCAAAGCGATGGGAGCCGAGGAATGGAGATACCAGGAGATGATGTCGTTGGTGTCGGGCAGCTCCGTTCAAGTTGGAGCGTGGCCGCCAAAGATTACGCCAGAAGAGATCATGGTTATCGAGTCATTTCCTTTTCCGGCGATTTATCGAAAGCTTCCGGAATGCGAAATAATCTACTCTAACCAGGCTTGCCTTGATACCTATCCGATGTTTAGGCCAGCGCCGTCGGGTTCATCCACGCCAGCGAACATGATCGAGATCATGCTGACCGACTGGAGGTCACGTGTGATCTTCGTCGATTGGCAGGATATTGCTCATCGTATGGTGTACGTGCTGAAGCTGTGGTCACATGGCGTTATCTCCGAACGGCTTACGCAGATCGTGGAGACCTGCAGCCAAGTGCCCGAATTCGACCATATGTGGCACACCGACCCGCTGTCGTCATTATTCGACAACAATAGTATTGGGATTCGGAGCTTGGGTGACGACAGCACTGTGACATACAAGGTCTTTCGTAGCTGGTTTCCCAATCACCAGTCCGACGAGTACGAAATCCTCATAATCCCCGACTATGTCGGGGCGGATCCACAGGCATAGAGACGATGGCATACGGGTGTGACCTGCAAGGTTGAGGTCACACCCGTATGCCATCGTCTCCCATAACATGGTCTATCTCCGCGAGTCCGATGTATCACGAGTGACTATCAACGGAGGTCTCCGCATTCACCATCGAGGCCAACGTGTCTACGGTGAAATATTCAGCTCCGGGGTGAACTCACACACCGAGGCCTGGCATTGGCAAGAGTCGCATTCGATCGGGCTCGGTAGTTGATTCGCTTCACGTCAGAGGTTATTCGGGTTTCGACCACGAGACAGTGACCCAGGCGCTGAGTTCGTCGGGTCGGGGTTGTCCAATGCGGGCGATACCTTGCGTGCGGATGGTCATGGACATAACTGGTCCGAGGTCGACGGCACGGTTTTTTCCGGTCAGTGCGTCGCGGTAGGAGATGGTGTTGCCGTACTGCCCAGTGGTGTCGATAGCTTCGAGTGTGTAGGCACTGTAGTCACCGGATGGCTGGGCTTTGAGAACGCCGAATTCGGGCCAGACTTGCAGGCACACTCGTGATCCACTTGAACCGACGCAGTGTTTTTTGCTTTGAGAGGAGTCGAGTGGTTGCGCTGATGCGAATGCAATGCCGGTGAGCGTAGCAGCAGCGGCGAATGCGGAAGTGAATCTGACGAGCATCATATGGCTGTCCAGGGTTGATGGGAGCTTAGCGTCGGAGGCGGACTCGGGGTGAACGGGCGGTTCTGGTGAGGAACCGGTTGATATATCCGAATTCGTTGTTAGCGAGTGGTGGTGGTGTAGATGGTCGCTTTTACCAGTAGTGCAACGACGGTGATGAGAGCGATGAGGGCGATGGTGAGGGGGAGCACGGTTCTCCTATTGGCGTAGATCGCAATAGAGCGATGAGATGGCGTTCGGGGTGGAGCCGCGCCGAGAAGGTGCAGGATCGTGCGGGTCTTCTCGCGTGGGGTGTTCGTTGGTTGTCGACTCTGGCCGACTTCGGAGTTCGGGTGTGGCCGGAACTGCACCGGCGGTGGGTGTAGGTGCCCCCGTTCTGTATGTCGGTGATGCCCGACCGAGGTGAGGAGCGGGGGTGGGCGGGCGTCATTGCCGGTCTGCCCCCGCTCTGTTGCGGTGGTGGCCGTTTGGTGCTTGGAGGGGGTGGGGATCTGGTGAGCGGTTTGCCACCTCACCTCAAGTCACTTGAATGCTATCATTCTAGAATAGGAGAATCTACTGTGACTTTGTTTCTATGTTTCGGAAGAGGTGGTGCCATGACCTACAGGAGTGCGCACTTCGGAGGTGTGTGGTGATCCGGTTATCGACAGGGCTGGCCTGTCAGTGCATGGTCGGGGAGTTGGTTCAACAGCCCAGCGGTGACCCCTCGGGCAACTGCGTGCTGGTGTGTGAGGCCAACTGCGGCGAGCGGATCGACTTGCCCGGCAGCACCTTCCATGAGTTCGTTACGTTGATGCGCCATCTCACCACCGGTGTCGTAGTGGACTGTTCGGCACAGGTGGATGCCGCGATGAGTAGTGCTCAGTACCCGACCTTGGCGGCCCGGCTCGGACTGGCTAGCGATTGGTTTACCAGGCATGAGCATCCCTTGATCCTGACGACACAGACGAGCAGCTGCCGGAATCTTGTTGGAGTGCTGAAAGCAATCGAGTTTTTGCGCGAGCAGGGGATCGAATACACGTTCAACGTGACGTTTCGACATCGCCCGCTTTGCCTCTCCACCACCAGTGGACCCAACTCGGTGAGACAAGCAGTGCTGCGACTGAGTGCACTGATAGGTGAATGCCTCACCACAGTTCCTCCTACGCTTTCCCCCTCGAATCCGAGGCCGGGGGTGCCAACTGCGGATTTCGAGTCCGACCGTGGGTGTGGATCGAGCACTGCAGGTTCTCGATCCGCCGATAGCGTCGGCAGCGGGCTAGATCGAGTCGAGGAGTAGTGCTCGTGTTCAGCGTTGAAGAATCTCGGTGCTCGCATCCGCGGCTGCATCGGATAGTCCTGTCCTGCGCGGATCGCTGGCCGCGCGACAGTTCCTCACGGTACGAACCAACATCAGCAAGATCATCAGCGACAGGAAGCAGTCGGTGATGGTCTCAGTAGGCAAGCGTCATTCCTGGCATTCAGAGGGGGCCTATGCAGCCGAATGCCGTCACTGTGGCATCAAGTCGCTCAAGATGCCACGTCCGGACCGGCCAAAAATATGGATCACTGAATGGACACTGCCGGACGGAACTTTTCTCAGCAACGCCAACGGTGCACGCACCCCACCGTGTACCCACACCACTGTCGCGCAGGCTCAACAGTGACCGCCGTAGTCCCACCCACTGCGAAAAGTCGAGGCAAGCGCGGTGTTATCACGCACGACGATGCCGCCGAAGCCGGCTACGACAGTACAGAGTTCGGACGTCATCCACCTCATGATCTCGCGGCCGAGCAAGCGGTGCTGGGCGCATTACTGCTCAGTAAAGACGCTGTCGCCGACGTCGTGCAGATACTGCCCTCCAGTTACTTCTACTGGCCAGCTCACAACGAGATCTACACCGCCGTGCGCGACCTGTATACATATGGCGAACCAGCCGACCCAGTTACTGTTGCCGCCAGACTCGACCGTTCTGGGCAGCTGAAGCGCATAGGTGGCCCGACGTATCTGCTGAGCCTCATCGAGACTGTCACAACACCAGCGAATGCCACCTACTACGCTGAGATCGTCGCGGAGAAAGCGGTGCTGCGGCAGCTGGCTGAAGCCTGCACCCGCGGTGTGCAACTGGCCTATTCCGGTGCCGACGTCGCCGACATCGTCGACCGAGCACAGTCCGAGATCAACAACCTCACCTTCGGGCGTGAAAGCAAGGACGCAGTAGCGCTTCAGGACCTGCTGCAGCCGACGGTGGACGAACTGGATGCCATCGCGGTCCGTAGCGGTGCGGCGATGGGGGTGCCGACCGGGTTCATCGATCTCGACGAGCTCACACAGGGACTGCACCCTGGCCAACTGATTACCGTCGCAGGCCGCCCTGGTGTGGGCAAAGCATTGGCGCTCAATACAATCCTGCCGACTGCCAACGGTGGACACGTCACTATGGAGACAGTACGTGAGGGTGATCTGCTCCTCGACGCGCACGGCAACCCCACTCAAGTAGTACGCGCCAGCGAGGTCATGTATGGCCGCGCCTGCTACGAAGTTGAGTTCGACGAAAAACTGCCCGACAACACTCCCGTCGTGATCGTTGCCGACGCCCAGCATCAGTGGCAGACCATCTACACCCAGTACAGCCACAGCCACGGTTCACCAGGGGTCCGTACTACCGAGGAGATCGCTACCACTCTGCGCCAGCTCGATGCCACCGACATCCCCGCGCATAAGGTGGTCGACCGGCTGTCGTGGCGCCGCGGTGCGCCTGCGCGCCATATCGTCGCCGTACGCCCTGTGCCTAGCGTACCGGTCCGATGCGTGGAGGTATCCGGCCGTGATCATCTGTATCTGGCGGGGCCGACCGCGATACCCACACATAACTCGACACTAGCTATGGATTTCCTGCGCAACGCATCGATCAAACACGGCCTGGCGGGGGTGCTGTTCTCGCTGGAGATGAGCAGGACCGAGATCGTGATGAAGATGCTCTCAGCCGAAACCGGTATCAAGCTCAGCGCCATGCGCAAAGGCCAAATGACCCAGCAGGAGTGGGCACAGCTTGCCGACAGGATGGAGCAGATCAGCCAAGCGCCGCTATTCATCGATGACTCACCGAACCTGACAATGATGGAGATCCGTGCCAAGGCAAGGAGACTCAAGCAACGTCACGACCTCAAATTGATCGTCGTCGATTATCTGCAGATACTGGCTTCTGGCAAACGGGTAGAATCGCGCCAAATCGAAGTTGCCGAGTTCTCCCGCAACCTCAAGCTGATGAGCAAGGAGCTCGGGGTTCCTGTCATAGCGCTGAGCCAGCTCAATCGCGGACCCGAGACCCGTACAGATAGGCGCCCCATGATGAGCGACCTACGTGAAAGTGGTGCGATCGAACAGGATTCGGATCTGATCATGCTGCTCGATCGTCCTGGCGCCAGCGATATCAACCATCCACGGGCAGATGAGGTCGACATCCATATACCGAAATTCCGCCAGGGGAGAACTGGAGTTGTGACTTTGGTCGACCAACTTCATCTAGCTCGCTTCGGCAACATGTATCGCGGATAGATTCCCCACTCGTGGGGGTCCAGTGAGCGAATACAGGCTGAACCCATCCGACCGCCACCGTCTGTTGCGGATAGTGGCGGCCAGCTCATGGACAGTTTCGAGGATCGCTCGAGCAGGGCAGCAGGAGGTGCTCAGCACCAGAGTGCCCCGCCGATCTCACGGATCCAGAAGACCGGCACCGCACCCACAACCGATCCCTCACACCGTTTCGCCTTGGTCACCGTCGAGTTGCCCCCACCATGGAATAGAGTCCGCGTGTTCCGTAACCACGCTATCCTCCGCGTCGCGGAGGATAGCGTGGTCGTCATCGAGTATGTCGTGAATCGCTTCACGGTCATCGGGACGTAGCGTCTTCAGTCGTTTATGCCAGTCGGCGAGATGAGCATCGAGGCTGGCGGCGGTGGGGTGATGTATGGCTAGCGCAATCCGTAATTTAGGGGAAGTAGAAAGGCTGCCCGCTAAACCGATGAGGGCCATCAGCGTGTCACGGGCAGCCTTGTAGAGAGCATCAGGGTCCATGGTGGTCGGACTGTTCATAGCAGGTCTCATTACCTCATGTTGCGGCATTCGCTGTCGAGGATATGACTCTACCGAATTTTCACCGAAATATGTTGTCGCAGAATGCAATTAGAGTGACTCATCCAGTGTCCTGCAAACCGGTTTTCTTCGATGAAGTACTTGCAGTGGCTGCGTGACGATTCACGACCACCTGTCTTGCCAGCCGAGTCGCCGCAGCCACTGCTGTAGATAGTCGTGGTCGATCGGTGCAGCCAGGGCAGGGATATCGAACGCATCGGCGATAGATTCCAGATGAGGTACCAATGCGCGATAACGCATGGCCAGTTCGTCTGCCAGCTTGCTGGCGTGACTGGTGGTGAGGCTTCCTTGTCCGGCGAACCACGCCGCGTCTGCGGAGACTCTTTCCAGGACGAACACTGCCGCAAGGTCCTCAGCGATGGCATGTGCCTCCGGATCATCAATATCCTCGACTGCTGCAGCAAGTGCGTCGGCAGCAAGGCGTTCGGCGATCACGGTATATGTATCGACAGCTAGCGAGTCCGGCCCGATCGCTGTGCCGCTACAATGAAATGTGGCGGCAGCCTCGATAACAGCGCGTTGGCGCTCCTGCAGGAGATTGTGCCACCACGACAGATGCCGTGGCAGTCCAGGAATTTGCGCATGTGAGAGATCCATAGCCATAGATGCATGTGATGCGTGTCTCGCTGCGGCCAGTTGCGGCTGGCGGCCGACCGCCACTTTCAGGGAGGTGTTGATGCCCTCGGCGATCCGAATCCCGTGTACGGCACTCGCCCAGTCACCGAACCCATTGCTGCCCAATATGCTTTGCGCTCCACAGAGTTGGCTGACCTCGATGAGTACCTGATAGGCGGTGTCGGAGGCGATCGGTTTGGTGGCCATCACCAGTGCGGCAGTCGCAGAGGCGTCTGGATACACGTTGTATCGCATGCGGGTGTGGTTGACCAGCGCAGACATTGCCATGAGCTGCGCGGCTGCAGAAATGAGTGTGCGCTGGGCCTGGTCCCGATCTACGAGATAGGCACCGTCAATGATGCGCTGGCGCGCATAGCGGTAGGTGAGGGTCCAGCCTGCACGAGCTGCTGCAACCGCAGCGCCGGTGTAGGAGATCCGACCTGTCTGCAATGCCGTCCCCGCTCGTTTGAAGCGCACATTGCGCCGCTCGAGATCGCAAACGAAATCCCCTTCCTCGGTGAACCGGGCCCAAGTGCCACCCAGGACCGCATCAGCGGGTACCTGCAGGCCATGGAAATAGAAGGCCGCATGGTCCATCGGGGCAGACAACCGGCTGGTTGGCAGCGCAGTCACTTCGACGCCGTCTACAAGACCCTCAGGTCCACGTATGCGACACAAGATCGGGAACACACCCTCGTCTTGGTTGTCGACGATCAATCTGGCCAAGACAACTACGATCTTGGGAACCTGTGCCTCACCGAGGTTAGGCATCCACTTCACTGCACCTGCTGTCGGAGTGTGAAGGGTCAGATACCTACCGTCACGGTGCCAACGCGCCTCAGTGCCGAGATCCAGCACGTTGGTCCCGTTGGACAATTCGGTGGAAGCGAAAACACCGATTGCTGCGCCAGTATCCAACTCGGCCAAGCACTGCTGTTGATAGTCGTTGCCGTTGCCGAGTTTGAGGATCGACTCGATCCCCAAACCGGAATGTGACAAGAACGCTGCCGCCCTCGGATACAGCGTCATCGTCCAGTCGTAGACGGCAGCATGCAGCCAGGGATCGCGGGCGATGTTGACCCATGACCCACCCAACACCTTCCCAATTCGGCTGAGTTGGGTGTAACCGTAACGCGCCTCTTCGGCATCCGAGCCACCAGATGCCGAAGGCTCACCCAGTTCCATGAGCGCATCGCGGACACGGCACTGGGTCTTGTAGGTGTAGCCGAACACGACATCACGCAGAGCCCGTATCGTTGCTGTGGACGGTGGTGATGGTGGAAGGAAAGTGGAGGAGTGCGGCGAAGGGGAAAGCGGAGAGATGATGGTCACGCTGACTTCTTCCTGATGTCCAATAAACTGCAGTCGATGATGTCGACGCGAGCGATAGGTATGACGGCAAGTCGACTTCTGTAGAGCGAGTCCATCGACTGTGTTGCCGTTGAGAAATACTCGCCCCACCTCCCGGGAAATTTTCTAGAACGCACACTCCAAGTGCGTGCACAAAGTGTGTATACAGGTGGGCATGATCGCGCAGTGATGATCCGCGGTGAAGGCTCGAGCGTGCCTTGAACGGGACCATCGGGCTGTCCGATTTCCTGGCACGATACCGACATCGGCGCAGAAGATTGCCTCGCTGGTCGAGATCGTCACCGACGAATACGCCCCAACCGACCCCTCACCGGCATGTCGCGATAGCGGTCAGCAACATAATGTTGTCACACCCCGCGGGAAGGAGTATCCAGGAGGAAAGCCTAGCTAAGGGGAAGGGTGTGCGATGTAATGCAGAAAATCATAGCGGTGACCGGAGGAGGGTCCGCTCCACGCTATGCCCGAAAGGATCCCGGTGAGCGCGAAAACCTCTATTCAGATCGGCCAAGGGGGGAGGGTGAGGAAGCTGCGGGTTCGGTACGGTTGCGCGCATTCAAATTCGCTCTGGATCCCACCGCCTCTCAGCTCGAGGCATTGCATCAGCATGCAGGTGCAGCTCGATGGGCTTATAACCATGCCTTGGCCGCAAAGCTGGCCGCGTACGATGCGAAAAACACCGCCGCGAAACGGCTGATCGACAACGGAGCAGATCCCACTGGCGTGTACGAGCAGTTGAAAGGCATGCACCCTGTGCCAGGAAAATCGACCATACAAAAGGCCTGGAATGCCAGCAAAGGTGACGATCGCCGCGAAGTGGACGGCTGTTGCCCCTGGTGGCATCTTGTATCAACATATGCGTTCCAATCCGCATTCGCTGATGCAGATCAAGCGTGGGCAAACTGGTGGACATCACGCACCGGTGTCCGAGCTGGCGGCCCGATAGGGCGACCACGTTTCAAGAAGAAATACCGGTGTCGGGATTCTTTTCGTATCCATCACGACGTGAAGAAGCCGACGATCCGACCGGATGGGTATCGCCGATTAACGGTGCCGAGGATCGGATCGATCCGCCTGCACAACAGCACGAAAAGACTCTGCCGCGCCTTGGCGCGGGATGCGGCGGTGCGGTCGGTGACGATCTCCCGCGGTGGGCACCGCTGGTATGCCAGCGTCCTGGTTGCCGAACCATTCACCGCACCAGCAGCGACACACCATCAGATCAAGGCTGGAACGGTAGGTGTCGATCTGGGGGTTCATCATCTGGCCGCACTGTCGACGGGCGAGATCGTCGACAATCCCCGGCACCTGGCAGCAGCCATGCGCCGGCTGCTGAAGGCACAGCGAGCACTGTCACGCACCGAACGCGGCTCGAACCGGCGACGTAAAGCGGCCCGCCGACTAGCTCGTCGGCATCACGAAGTGGCCACACGCCGCGCCACCACCGTGCATGCGCTCACCAAACGACTTGCGACAGGATGGTCGACGATCGCGATCGAAGACCTCAACGTGGCAGGGATGACCAGGACTGCGCGCGGGACAGTCAACCACCCTGGTAAGAACGTACACGCGAAAGCGGGTCTCAACCGTTCGGTGCTGGATGTCGCACCGGGAGAGACGCGCCGTCAATTGGAATACAAATCCGTTTGGTACGGGTCGGCGGTCGCGGTATGTGATCGCTGGTATCCGTCGAGTAAGAAGTGCTCCTCATGCGGGGCAGTGAAAACCAAGCTGCCTCTGGGCGAGCGCGTATATCGATGCGCGGCGTGCGGACTGATCCTTGATCGAGACATCAACGCCGCCCGTAACATAGCAAACGCTATGGTCGTCGCCCCCGGCAAGGAGGAGACGGAAAACGCCCGTCGAGCGGCCCCACCGACAGCAGTCGAAGGCCTGCGCCGAAGCGGGAAGACCACCAATCAAATGGTGGCCACCCTTCCTGAGCAATCGGAAAGTCACCCACAGCACGCCAACACCCCTGTTCAGCGAGGGTCCGCCCCACGCGCGCATGGGTGAGTCGTCCTCGATGATCCCGTCCACCTTGACCGCCGCGTCCGCCCCACGCGCGCATGGGTGAGTCCGACACCCACACCGGTTGTGCGGGCTGTCAGTAGTCCGCCCCACGCGCGCATGGGTGAGTCGGGGACGTCCCAGCCAGGTTCACGCTGGCTGGGGTCCGCCCCACGCGCGCATGGGTGAGTCCTGTTTGCGCTGGTGGATGTCAGCGGCGACGAGGTCCGCCCCATGCGCGCATGGGTGAGTCGCCTGGATCGATGACATGCCTGCCGGTACCCGGGTCCGCCCCACGCGCGCATGGGTGAGTCCCCGCACCACCAACACCGACGCCGACCTCCACAGTCTGCCCCACGCGCGCATGGGTGAGTCGGGTATGCCTCGCTCGCGGAACTCGACCACTACGTCCGCCCCACGCGCGCATGGGTGAGTCCCATGGTCACTGTCCCATGAACATGGTGATCCAGTCCGCCCCACGCGCGCATGGTTGAACCCCCAGCGGTTTCATGCGCAGCCGCACCACCCTGGTCCAACCCATGCGCGCGCTGTTTCACCCGACAGCGCACGGATGGATGGTCGTCTTAGCCTGCGTTAGGTGTGCAGAAGATGGCGGCCAAGCCAGCGGGCAGAATCGCGCTACCAGAAGAGGGACCCGCATTAGCAGCAGCCAAGGCTGCTCGTATTGCTTCGTCGCGGGTGGGAGCAGCTGCCGCGCGGTATTCAACACCACGCGTAGCGATGGCTGCACACCCGTTGACCCACTGTACTAAGCGCTCACATACAGGTCCACCTCCAGGCTTGGTGCCACACTGCTGCGCAGCCATCTCATCAGCTTCCTGCTGGCTGTTCGCGCTCCATGACGCATAGAAAGTGGCACCTATGGCGGTGGGCTCGATCATTGCGGATCCGTACACGTTCTGTGCTTGAGCGGTACCGGTTCCGGCCATGACAAATGCGGCTACAGCGGAGGGCAGCATCATTACGGCGGTCTTACGCAACAGAGGCATTCGATGATTCCTTTCGTTCGCTGCCAAGCTAGAGGAGGCAAAGGCAGTTCAGAATTTGATCCACACAGCTAGTGGGTGATCGAAAGGTCAGGCGGACCATGTGAAAGGGATCCACTTCCACTGCACGAGGTCGGCGGGGTAGCGGTTCTCGCCGGTGCGGCCGGGGGTGCGGCCGACGGAGGCGATACCCCAGCGGTGAGGACCGACTTGGCGAGGAAGGCGTCGCAGTCGGTGATGCCGCGCTCACGCAAGGTGTTGCAGGCTTCGGTGTGGTCTAAGGGTGCGGCGCTCATGCCTGCAAAAGCACTGCATAATGCAGTACTGCGCGATGCAGTAAATGTCTTGAGGTTCCTGGGGGACTCGACGATGAGTCGGGGTGAGAGACGCGGGGGGATGTGTCGTGCGCCCTGGTCAGCATCCCTTTTCTCTGTGGAGTCAGAATCCTGGGCTGGTGGTGTCGGTGAAGGCGCGCCCGATGCGCCACCCTGGGAGGCGGGCGAGGTCGTCCCAGGTCCAGCTGTCGGAGGTGTGTTCCCCAGCGGGGCTGGCGGTTTCGAGGTGGGGGGTCTGTTCGGTTTGGGTTGCGAAGCTGGTGCCCACGAGGCGGGTAGCAACCCGGACGCGGATTCGTTCGGCGTCGGTGGCGAGTTCGCGGGGTGGGGTGGTGAGGATTGGGCAGGTGCGGCAGTCCGAGCTGGAGTTATCGCCCCACGTCGTGGCCTTGATGCAGCGGTTGTAGGGGCCCCAGGTGGTGAGGCGGCTGCCGCGGCGAAGGTCGTGGAGGGCGGGGTAGGTCCGCGGGCGCAGTGCGCACTGCGGGGCCGCGGCGCTGAGTGAGAGCGCAGTGGTGGTAGTTGCAGTGCTAGGGCCCAGGGTTACAGTCCGGTATCCGTCGCCGCCGTGGTGTCGCCGATGGTCACCGGTGTCGCGGCCTCCGGTGCGGGGCTGCTGGTTGTGCGGTCGGTTTCGTGAGTTAAGGCGGAGGGTGTGGGTTCGGATCTGTTGGCGGTCTGCGCAGCCATCGTCGCGGCAGCGAGCCCGTTTGAGATGACAGGTGTTTCGGGCGTGATCATATCGAGCGGAGCGAGCTGGTCGGGATGGAGCATATCGCCCAGACCAAGGTTAGTGAACTTCTGCGCGATAGAAGTATTGAGCATTGCATCGATACGGGCTGGACCCCATCCGAATTCGTCGTTCCATCGCTGGAGTTCGCGCATTTCGTCGATGAATTCAGGGTCGGTGTCGCAGCGGATGACATAGATGTCGCCTTCGGCGAAGTTCACGATGATGCGGTCAGTGGGGTTAGCCCATGTACCGTAGTAGGAGGCGTCTTGTCGGGTGTTGACTTGCGCGAATCCCTTTTCTGGTGAACATTCTCCCAGGTCAAATGCGAGACGTTCTATGCCATTGATGTGGCTTTCGGTCTTATGCACTGTCATAGTGGATCCGGTACGATCATGAGAATTTCCATTCTTGTGATGCTGAGTGGGTCACTGGTTGGTGGCGGTGCCTTCTGTATGATCGTTACAGCCTGTTTTGTTGCTTCGGTGGGTGATCCGGACACGGAGTGTGGCACGCACCTGTTCGCTCACCTATTCAGGTTGCCGCGCTGGTCCTCATCCTTCGATCGGTGAAGCTGACCCATGACCTCGATCAGGCATACAAACGCCGCGCTGTTCACCTCGGCATGTCGCAATCGATGCGCCGCCGCGGAAACCGAGATAGGCGAGCAGCGTCCGGCCTGCGTGCGCGAACTCCTCGCCGTGATCGCTCAGCATGCGAATGGCGAACACCATAAGGTGTCCTGACCCGGACGATGTCTGCCCGCTTCGTTGATGTCATATGGCTGGTGTTTGAGACGAACTGCTATTACCGGGGGAGCGCTGCAGGTGCGGGCGAGCCATGCCCATGCCGAGCCGAGTATTGAGTGTGTCGATAACGCCGCGGGTGCGGTAGATGGTGCGGCTGCCGCGGTCTTCGTGGTCGACCGTCTTGTCGAAGATTCTTCGGTACTGGGTCACGGTTTTACTGTTGACGCCGAGCAAGTGGGCAATGGCGCCGAGAGTGCGGAATTCGTCGGGTCCTTCAGGCATCGGGAATAAGGTAGGACGGTGGGCAGCCTCCCAGCAGTCGGCGAAGGCGTCCAGATCGGCGGCCTCGTACAGTGGTGCGGGGGTGCCTCTGCCCGTGCGTGGGCGTGTCCTTTTTGGTGCCGGGAAATCATCGCGGCGTGTCCAGGTGTTACGGATCGAGCCGTAGCTGCGGCCGCGTAGGGCGGCCCATTCCTTCAACGTGATCAGGGTTTCCACAACCCTATTGTTGTCTGGTCTTCTGGCCCACTGGGTGGCTGCCGGCCTGGGCGGGTTCATCGGTGTGGTTCTTCTTCTCGGGTCGGCTGGCTTGATAGGCTCGATGGCGCCCTTCTTCTGCGAGTGGGGCACCTATCGGGCGGTCGGTGTGTCCGGCCGTGGTCCCACGACCACGGTTTCACCGGCCGTCCGATCCTTAGGGGCTCTCAGATAGCCGTTGGCCTGGTCGCGGGCGATGCCGTGCTTCGGAGGCTTCCTTTTCGTCCGGTCAGTCATTCAGGCTCGTTGCAGAAGCGGATGAAAAGGGAGGGGACCGGGATGCGGTCCCCTCCTGGTTGGTCAGGTGGCCTGGGCGTAGCGGTCGAGTTCTTCGCCGGTGATGGCCTCCACCAGCGCAGAGATCAGGATCTCGGCGGCGGGCGGGGTGACTGCGTTACCGAGCTGGCGTACGCGTTGGCGCTTGTTGCCCAGCACTATGTAGTCGGAGCGGAATGCCATGGCGGCGGCGATCTCATGCGGCTCCAACATGCGGAACCGTACGTCGTCGATGTCACGTTCGGTGATCGTCTCGACTAGAGCGAACCGGTCGCGGGTGGTGACCGCCCCCATCGGTTCGGTGACCCGATGGGCGGTGCCAGTGCTGTAGTAAGGCAATAGCAGCGAGTTCCACAGTTCAGCCGACATCCCAGTGGGCGGGGTGATCAGGCCGTGGTGGTTGCCGCTGGCGGTGACAGTAGCCAAGGTCTCGGTCACCGCCCGCGCGTCTGAGGAGCCACCGCGTAGTTCGGCGACGAAAGGCAGGAACGTCATCGCCGTCTCGTTGAGAGTGGTCTGGGTGCGCGGCGGCATCGTGGCCAGCGGGGCTTCCTTGCCAACGCGACTTTCCATCGGGATCATCAGCGGTGGGACGACCAGACCGTGATTGGAGCCGTCGGCGACGATCGTGGCCAGCGGTTCGTGCAACCCGATTGTGCGGGGTCGGTCCGAGCGCAACAGCGCCAGAAACGGCTGCGGAATCGCGATGCCGTCGTTCTCGCGGGTGGTGCGGGTGCCCATGGGCTCGACGACCTGCGTGGCGTCGTCACGCCAGGTACCTCCAGCGGGGACCATCATCGGCACCATCGAGGCGTAGCGGCGCAGGCCGACCCGGATGCGTTCCATGGTCTTGGGGGCCAGAGGTTTGTCCCGGTCGCCGATGCGGGTACCCGGCAGGTTCCAGTCGATCGCGGCGGCCGCCGGAAGTGCGGGCGGTTCGACCACGGCGTTGCGGCAGCTGATGTGAGGGCAGCGGTAAACGTACTGGGTGCGGTAGCGGCCCATGTCGGCACCGGGCTTCTTGAAGACCTGGAGTGCGTGCACCCATTCGTCGCAGGCCACGCAGTAGGTCAGCGGACGCAGCCACTTGTTCCAGTCGGGCTCGCGGCCCAGCTTGAGATCCCAGTAAGCGACATACAATCTGTCTCGGGACTGCGGGGCGGCGGGAGTGCGGACCGGCTGTGCGTGGCCGGAGTTCAAGGCGATGACCTTGACCCCGTAGCCCAGGGCGCGGATCTCTCCGATCCAGCGGGTCCACTGGTCCCATTGGCGGACCTCGACGACGTTCTCCACGACCCCAGCGCGGACCCGGCCTCCACGCTCGATCACGCCGCGCAGGTACATCGGGACTTCTTCCATCAGAGCCCGGCTGCGGTCGGCTTCTTCGTCACGTTGAAGTTCTAGCAGGTCACCTTGGAGGGTGTTATCGAAGTCGCGGCGTTTGCCTCGCGCCGAGGACCATTGCGGGCACTCCGGCGAGGCCCAGAAGATGTCGGCCACAGGCCATTTCGCGATCTGCTCCTTGGCCTCCTCAGTGCTGAGATCTCCGAGGAAATGGTCGGTTTCGGGATAGTTCGTCGCATGTGTTTCGATGGCCTTGTCCCAGTGGTTCGCCGCGCGGGTGACGCGAACACCGGGCACCGTCGACGCGCCCTGGGTGGAGCCGCCAGCGCCGCAAAACCAATCCATCAAGTTGAGCATGGGAGTCCCTTCGTGATTTGCGAGTGGGGTCGAAAGGGGTGAGGTGTCCGGTCCCGCCTCTTTCTATGTCATATATTACCCGTTAATTGATTGGATTACATGTTCTTTCTCGAAATCTACTGTCCTGAAATGGATTTACCGGAATGTTCATCAACTATGCGTTCACCGGCCCGCCGCCCCGTCCGCCGGGATGCTAATGCCGCGAAGAACGCAGAAGCCACCAGGTTGGCGGTGCTTGCCCTGGAGATGGACAGGGAGGCGACCGTCGATGAAAACCGAGAGCGTCCCGTATGGACGCTGGGAGGAATCCTTGGTCCTTTCAGGCCAAGGAGGACGCCGATGACGCGGGGTGGGGCGTTCTAGGCGTCGGCGGTGGTGACGATGTCGCCGAGGGAGAGGGCTTTCGTGGTCCAGTCGTAGGGGGCGAGGACCGCGACGACGGTGGGGTCTTCGGTGGGGTTCTCGGTGCCAGCGTCGTGGCGGATTCCAGCATAACGGGTGATAAGGATGTGTCGGCCGCTGCGGGCGGCATCGCGCAAGCCGGCGAGGTTCTGGCGAACATGGTGAGAGGTGACCCGTTCGATCGCGGAGGTGGGGACGTCGACTGCACCACGCCCGAATCGCCAAGAGCCCACCGACATAAGCACTGCTCGCGGTTTGCCTCGGACGAGGAGTGCGAATGCTTCTTCGTCGGCGGCAGCGTCGTCGAGGACGGTGCCCCACCCCAGGGTGGTCAGCTCCGTCATGGATATGCCTCGCATAGCCCTCAAAATTACCAACCATTCCAACCTTCGATGTCGAGGTGGCGCACTGCGGCGGAAGGTGGACGTCTTGCTGTATGGCCCGGAAGGTTCGGATTTGCAAGAAGTCACGATAACGGAGCGCTCTCGGTGGGTTCCTGTTTCATCGAGGCCCGCTCTCCGCTAGACGGAAAGGCTGACAGCCCCTCCGTGGGCGTTTAACCTTTCGGCCCGCTCGGCCGCGAGGGTAGTAGCGTACCGCTGGCGTTCGGCGGCTTTCCCCTCTGGCGCTTGCGAGCAATTCGTAAAGGTTGGTAAGGTTGGTATTGTTTCGGTGTCGGCTCAGAAGGTGTTGAGCCGACACCGAATGGCCCTCTCATCGCAGTTGCGGTGCGACCCCTTGTATGTGAGAGCGGCTCGGACAGAGGCTATCTGCCGCCGCCGTTCCAGACCGTGCACACACTTCCCGCTCGCACGACCGCGGCCGGGAAGTGGGGGCCACCATCTCCCGGCCCTGTACCCAGGAGTTGATCAATGACCAAACCCTCCAACCGCCCGAAGCTGTTTGTCCTTCGCCGCGATATCGACGTGACGGGCTACTCCGGCACCGGCGATGTTGCAGACCTCGTGCAGTGGCCTGACGGCACTGTCAGTATGCGTTGGCGCGGCGACGTTCGCACATTCCAGAACGCTGATCAGCTCGCCGACATCGACGATATCCATGGCCACGACGGTGCCAGCCGACTCGTCGAGGAACGGATCGTTCATATCGAGGATCTCGATCCCGAGCTCGCAGCCGCCGTGCAGGCAGCGATTATCTCCAGATGCGAGACGGAGGCGATGTAGTGATGATTCTCGTGGCTGCCAACGGCCTACTCCACCTGATCACCGGCCGCCTCTAACCGAACCTCTGATGGGCGAGCCGATCACGGTTATTTCACCCACTGCGTCGGCGCTTGATCACTATTCGTACATATCCCCTCGAATCAACCATGGAGCATCGCAATGAGCTTGAATCTTGCCTCATCCCCGCAGCCTGCCGACAAGCTGGAGCCGTTCATCAGTCTCGAACAGGTCGTCCAGTGGGGCGGATACAGGTTGACCCCGAGTGAAGTAGAACGTCTTCGCCGCAACATTCGTACCTCCACCATTCCCGAGGTGATCAGCGAAGTCGTCGGCGGAATCGTTGATGACCGCACCAGGGTGCTGGCCGAGAACCTTTCGTCATGTCTGGCACCGGCCGAGCTGCGCGGGAGCCTGGCCGCTGGGCACACCCCCGAGAAGGCGAACGCCATTCTCGGACAAATCAGTGATCTGGCGGGCGTGCGGGTCATCTGCGTCTGGGACCACATCGACGCCGACGGCTTCGGTGGCCACTCCAACTTCTACATCGAGGACAACGAGGACGAGACGATCCTCGAACTCAGCGGTGACCTGAGGGCATGGCTCACCGAGAATCCCGACAGCCCCGACTGCCCCGCTACCTCGGGCAACCCCTCCACCTGGTTCGGCTCGGCTGCCGCGGAACTCACCGCAGAAGACATCGCCCACAATGACGGCCTACTCAACTACGCCCTCCACGACCTCCGCTGACAGCAAGATCTCAGTGGCAGACCTCGATACCAGCCACCAGCGCCCGTTGAATGCGGACCCTACCTCGGTTGCGTCGGTTGCGGCCATTACGATCTCGAAGGCACAGAACCCCGGCGCACGCGCATGAGGGACAGGGTGGGGTGCCTCCGGGTTGTTGGTAGGAGGGTTCCCTTGAAACACTCGTATTGCCGGTATGCCCACGGCGGCAGTTCGAGTCCTGCCCTGGCCTTTCTGCCTCCGCCGGAACAATCCTGCGGAGGAGTGAACGGTGAAATTGGTCAATGCTCATGTCATCAATTACCGGTCAGTCGAGGACTCCGGCATTTTCGACGTCGATCCGGATGTGACCTGCCTGGTTGGTAAGAATGAGTCCGGCAAAACAGCGATCCTGCGAGCTCTCTACCGGCTGAACCCCGTCGAAAAGTCGACGAAATTCGACGAAGTCATCGACTACCCGGCGAAGCGATCGAGAGACCGCAAAACACTCGAAGGATTCATTCCCGCTGTCGAAGCGACCTTCGAGCTCACCGACGCTGAAGTCGATTCGGTGACCGAATACTTCGGCAGCGAAGCACTTACCAGCCGCCTCGTCAGGGTCACACGAGGCTACAGAACGGCTGGCACGTTCAGCTTCGATTACGATGAGCTGAAGATGGTCTCCCACTTGGTCCAGAGCCTCGACCCGACCTCACGGGAAGCAATCAAGCCCACGGAAACCATCGAGGACTTCACCGAGGCTCTGCGGAAACTTCCCGACCTCCCCACCGCAGCGACCGATCTTCTTGAGCAACTGGACGAGTGGGGAGGCACAGCTTGGAAGTGCTTACACAAAATCCTCTCCCCAAAACTGCCGAAGTTCGTCTACTTCGACGACTACGACTCCATGCCGGGCAAGGTTTCCATCCCGGACCTCATCCGGCGCCGCGGCAAGTCGTCCCTCAACCGCGGTGAACAGGCACTTCAAAGCTTGCTGGGCATGGCTGGGGCGAAGTTCGAAGACTTCAATACCAGCGATAACCACGAGTACCTGATCCGCGAACTGGAGAATGCCAGCGGGGGTATCTCCGACGAGGTGTTCGAGTACTGGTCCCAGAACAAGCAGCTTGCAGTCAAACTGCATCCCTTCGAGCCGGAAGCCGGGGCTCAGGCTCCCCTCAACGAAGGGCCGATTCTGCAGATCCGTGTCGACAACAGCCGTCATCGAGCATCGGTACCCTTCGACGAACGCTCTCGCGGGTTCGTCTGGTTCTTCTCCTTCCTGGCCTACTTCACTGAACTGGAAGAAGCCGCCGAACAAGACCTCATCCTGTTGCTCGATGAGCCCGGATTGTCACTGCACGGTCGAGCGCAAGCAGACCTCCTGCGGTTGATTGACCAACGGCTGGCACCCAACCATCAGGTCCTTTACACCACACACTCACCGTTCATGGTCTCCGCCGACCACCTACAGCGCACCCGGACTGTCATCGACCATGACGATGTCGGTACCAAGGTCTCCGCTGAAATCTTCAAAGCTGACGAGGACACGGCCTTCCCCCTCTACGCCTCGATGGGCATCGAGATGACCCAGAACCTGTTCATCGGCGAACACACATTGCTGCTCGAGGGGCCCAGCGACTTGATCTACCTCGACATCCTCTCCGACGCACTCACAGAGCAAGGCCGCACCGGACTGGACTCACGCTGGGTCAAAACCCCGATCGGCGGCTCCGGCAAGCTCTCGACCTTCGTAACGCTACTTGGAGCCAACAAGATTCACGTCGCAGTTCTCGTCGACTCCAGCACCAAAGACCTCGGCGCGGTCAAACGTCTGCGCGACAATGATCAACTTGCCAAGGGAGGTCTACTCGAGATCGGCCAGTTCACTGGCAACAAGGACGCCGACATCGAAGACCTTTTCGAACCAGATTTCTATCTCGACGTTGTCAACCGCGCTTACCAACAACACCTCAACCAGCCGATCAGCCCAGCAGACCTCAATCCCCATGACCCGAGAATCGTCCGACAGATCGAAACGTACTTCCGTGACAACAACATCGCGAACAGCAAATTCGACCACTACAAACCAGCTGCGAAACTCCTCCGCGAGCAGAATGACCTCGTGCCCAACATCTCTGAGGACACTCTGAACAAAGCAGAGAAGCTTTTCGACACGCTCAACAGCATGCTGCCTTCCTGAGTAACCTCCGATCATCGCATGGAAGAATCGATCTGAAGCGGAAGACCGATACTGGCGTCGATGCCAGCGACACGTCCTTCAAGTCGTGATCAGCCATTACTGACGGTTGTCTCCGCCGAGGTGTTCGAGGGCGCCGATGTCAGCCTGCCGCCGCCCTCGAACACCGCCGATGTCAGCTGCGCAGCTGGTCGCAGACTGGTTCACTCAGATCAAGGCACACCTGTGGTGGGTGCTGCGACAGATTCGGCTATCCCGTTATGTGGAGATATAGGCGCACTGTTCGGCCTCAGTTGATCAAAGGGGATAAACAGCATGATCGCCTCTGCGCGACCAGCCGGAATCGGGTCGCTACGGTGGGGGCCGGTCGGGATGATGGTGGTTGCGACGACATTGTGGGGTGCATCCAGCGCTTGGATCGCTCAGGTTGGCGCTGGAGTCGGTGCGGCTCCGGTGGCGGCCGCTGTAGCGGCCGCCACCCTGTTGGTGATCACTGCTGTTCGCGGCGGCGAACCTGTCGCGGTTGCGCGGATCGAGGGGGCTTCTTCCTACGATTGGGGCTGCTGGAAGCGGTCAACCTCGTAACCTTCGTGATCGCATTACGGCTCGGGCCACTGCCGGTTGTGGTCGCGCTGCACTTAACCGCGCCCGTGCTGTTGATCGTCGCCAAGGTCGTGGCCGGCCGCCGGAAGGTCGGCACAGTGTTGATCACCGAACTCGTGTTGGTGATCGCTGCGATCGTGCTGATCGCTATAGGCAATGCGGATTCTGCTGGTGGTGCAAGGATCGCGATCGCGTGTGTGCTGGCTTTAGTCAGCGCTGGATGCGTGGCTGCGCTGATTTCGATGGTTGCAGCCCATTCCGGAGGCAGAGACCCGATCGCCTCGGCAGGGCTGCAGTTGGCTACCGCGGCACTGCTGGGTCTGCCGCTGCTGGGTATGACGTTGCCCTCGGCAGCCGAAGCGGCGCAGCTGGCTGTTATCGGTGCTGGACTGTTGGGGCCTGGCTTTGCCTGCTATTGGTGGGCATTGCAGGTGGTGGATGCACCTACTGCCGGGATCATCGGACTAAATGAAGCAGTCGCCGCCTCGGTGATCGGGACGGTCATCGGAGTGGCCCACCTGACCGTGACAACCGTGACGGCCACGATATTGATCCTCACGGCCGTAGCACTAGAGCAACGGCACAGGAGGGCGCGGTCCTTCACACAGAACGTGGCCGTACTGGATTGTGGCCAGTAAGTGTGCGCGCCTGTTTCAGGCTACGCAGCTTCACCTCACTGATCCCGATCCCGCCATGGCGGAGAAGCCCGTCGAGCATGTGTGTCATCACCTCAGGGATGACAGTCCAATCGTGGCAGGCATCGACGAGGTCCTGCCAGTGCCTTGCATACGGGCCAGTTCGCCACCGACGATTGATCTCGTCGGCTTGTGCGCGCATCTCCACATATCTTGCTGCGCTTATTCTCTGGTGCCGCAGCTGTCTGGTGATATCGACCAGCGTGGTGATGTCAGTGCGCATCGCTTCTTCGTGGTCGGCGAAAATTTTTGTTACAGAATATTTTTCGTGTTCATAGTCTTCGGCGCAACGATTTTGTCGGGTAGGGAACTGACGGCAGTTCGGCTCGTCCGGGCAACGCATGGTTGTGCCGTAGGTGGTGGTATGGGTGTGGTGGCAGGTGACAGTCATGGGCGGGAATTCCTTTGTGGGCACCGGAGTGTCGGTGGTGAGCGCGTCGCGTACTGCGATTAGCAGCTGCGGATCCGGTACTGACCAACATGCCGTACGACATACTGAGTGACACACCACTTATGCAGATAGAAGTGCAGAGAGCACACTCGCGACGTTGAGAGATGATCAAGACCTGTGGATGACCGAATGCATTCTGCAACAGGAAAGTCGACTTGCTAGAGTCTCCCCTTGCGCAGGCACTTGTCCGAAGAGTGCTCATGAAACAGGGGACCAATGGGCACCAAAGCCCGCCAACTGACTGGCGAGCACAGAGAAGCGTTCGCCCGGATCGTTGACGACACCCGGAAGGGGTTCAGCGAAGTCATCGACCTGATCCTCATCCACAACGAACGCCGGGTTTCACGCAATCAGCCACGAACAACACTGAACCCGCTGATCATCATGCTCAGCGTTGCAGTCTGGGAACGATTCGTCGCTGACATCAGCGCCCTGGCGCGATCAGACGATCCGATGTTGGTCCGGCCCGGCGACGCTGATAGCGGCGGGTTCAACAAGATCAGCAAGAACAGCCAAGGTGGGCGTTCAACAGCTGTCGGCACTCTCAAGGCAGCATCTGGTGGCACACTGCCCGACAGTTGGAGAATCCTGGTTGCGACTGACTGTCCCGGCGTGTTCCTGAGATTCGGCTACACCGCAGAAGGACTCGATCCGCTGCTGACCGAGCTCGTCGACTGGTTGATCGACGTCCGCCACGGGGTTGCCCACCGAGCGCTCCCACAACTGCTCAAATGGGTGGAGCACTCCGACGCCGCAGGCGGCCAGACCATCAACACAACGATCGCGCGCTCTGGCTTCGCCCTGTTCTTGCAGCTTGCTGACCAGTCGATTCGCAGCCTCGCCGAGGCTGCCGAGTTCGATAACCCAGATCAGCTCTGGCTCCCCGAGGATTGGCTGACCGGGACTCTCCTCCCTCGCCGCGGCGTCAACGATCCCACTCAGCTGCACCTCTGGAAGGGGCGGTCGCTGGCACGGCGATGATCGACCACCCTGCCCTCCTCGCGCTTTCCTCCTCTCATAGGCCAGGACCAGGTTGTGTGTCGATACTTGCGGAATGATCGAACTGCACCGTGTCAGTCGTGTCGGACGTGGAGGACGTCTGCGTTGCGGCACCGCGAACTGTGGCGACGGCATCGATGCCATCCACCCCGACGTCAGCATCGGCGGTGACGGAGCCGGAGGGTGGGTGGGCTTTGTCGAGCAGTTGGTCGAGTCGCGCCCGTACGCTGTTTGTGAGAGGAGGTGTATCGCCGGACTGGTCACAGTTCATGCTGACTGCGATATTGCCACCCCAGCCTTGATGTGGGAATCCGAGATTGGTGATCACGTAGTCGGCAAGCGGGTTGTGCAGTCGCGGCGGGTCGGTGGCGAAGAAAAAATCGTCGTCGTACCACACACACATATCCCCCCAGCTCTTAGGAACTACAAAACCAGGTATCCGCAGATTTACTGCTTTCAAAAGGTTTTCGTTGGTGGTGCAGGTACCGTAGCTGCTGGTGCCATCCGGTTCGATCAACAGGTAATCTACCCGCGCATCAAGTGGCGGGCGGGTGCGTGGTTGCGCGGTTGCACGGGTGGCGACGACAGCGGGAGAGATCATGCCCTTCGACATGAACAGCGAATGGCCTGGCGTTCGGGCAAGGCTGTTGGGGGTCGCGGTATCAGCAGCTCGATGGTCTGTGAGCTTCTTCTCGAGGTCGCTGGGGACTGCTGCGTAGGCCGCTACGAGGTCGATCACCTGTTGAGGGGTGTCTAATTCTCCTGGTAAGACACCGACGTCGACCAGGATCAGGTCGTCTTCCGCGGTTTTGTCCAACACTGTTACGTAGAATGTCTGCAGCCCGTGATCCCAACCGCAGCGGACACTACGGTCGGGATGTTGGGTGGCATTGAGTGATTCGAGGTTGATGACACTGTTGTGCACGTTTGCTTCCTTCCCGGTGGTTTCCAGGATCGCAGCGACGGCAGAAGGTCTGGTCCCACGGTGCACTCGCGGTGTGAGAGCGCAGTAGAGCTGGCTGCGGCGTGTGCCCTCGTCAGCGAACAATATTTCGCTGCATGGCGGCAGTTTTTGCTATCACTGAAATGTAGCGAGGGGACCGTCGGATACGGACAGGTCTGGTGCGTGCCCGGCGAATACCGTGGCGGCTTCGCTGTGATAGCGGTAAGCGGTGGCACGGTTGATACCGTTGAATTCTCTGGTGCTGAGTCGATCACGGGCCAATAGGTCCAGCCTCACGAGCCGATGCGGTGTCAGTGTGTTCGAGTTCCGTGAGAGGTGCTGGATTATGGTGCTGAACCAGCGGTTTGGCTGCGCATACGGCGTCCAACGCGGTATCAGTGTGGATCCACTGATTGAAGGCACCGTTGTGATTGGTGACCAACGGCCACAGTGGCGGGCATTCACCGGCCTGCAGCGCAGGAGATACCCGCCCGAAGCGATCGCGTTCCTCAGGGGCGAAGACGTCAGTGTGATAGATGGAGTAGTAAGCATCATCGAAGTGCGAGCGCACTAGAGGATTGTTGCGTGGTCCTTCCGCGTAAAGCTCGATAGCGTCGACAACTTCACGCCGGGGCACTGTGCGTGCTTTTGTCGAAGTGTCGAGTGCATATCCGCGGAAAGAGATCCAGGAGGTGAAGCGGTTGTCAGGATGGCTGGTGACCAGAGTCGTCCATGCGCTGCGGTCACCGAGAAACGTCAACGGCTCTCCTCCTGCGAGGGCGGCCACAATATGGTTGAGTCTGTCGAACTCGACCGATTCGACGAGTTGGCTACTGGGCGTGATGGACAGTAAGGGACGGGCCAAAGTATCGAATCCGGTGCCAGGAGGGGCTGTACGGGTCAGATGGACCAAACGATCGAGGTAGGCGTGGAGCTGGTTGCGTGAGCTCAGCTGCGGCGAGGGCTCGGTGGAACCGACCTCGGCATTCACGTTGTAGGGGCCCAGATCGGGGGTGAACTGAAGACCGTGGCCGGCGTGGGCCGCGCGGATCATGTGTTGACGGTGGGTGTCATGTACGGCGATGGTTTGGGCGATCGTAGTATTGATGTCACGCTGCAGGCCTTCGAATTCGACAGCATCGATCAACGCGTCGCTGAATGCAGACGGCGGCCGATCAATCACCCGCTGTGTCACCGCCGCAAGCAGTCGCTCCCCCCGGTACCGCACTCCAGCCGATACCATGTCGCTGTCCAGAGTCGCGGCGATGGACCCTGCGAGTCTATCGACACGCCCCAGCCACGACACGTGAGCGTCAGGGTCACAGTTGTGGTCAGGTAGCTCAGCAACAGTGGCGACAAGATGATGTAGCACTGCGACAAGATGCTCATTCGACGGCAGGGGCTGATGTCTGCCGGCGGGAACGCGCCGCAACCAAGGCATATCAGCAAACCCGGCCGAGCGACACAACCGGCTCACCCAGTCTCCGGCTTCTGCGCCATAGCGCATCGAGTCCACCCAGACGTCGTACACGTCGGCATCAAAGATCCGAGCTGCGAGATACCGCTGTTCACAGTGGATGTCGGACAAATCGTCGAACACGTGCAGTGCCCGCTCACGCTCGTCGGCGGTGAACGTCTCTGGCATCAGAGCGGTCTTCAACATGCTCTCCCGCAGCCGGGTGACCGCATCGGCGAGCGGTGTCGCCATCTCTGAGCTGAGATTGTGTTCGAGCTCGTGCAAAGCATCGATGAAATTTCTACGGAGCATGAGGTCGTAGCGAGCTAGTCCGTCGGGACCCTGATCGAAATCGAGCCTCGGCACTGTCTGGATTGCCTGTATTCCCGCTGGCGTCGCTTTGTAGGCGCGGCCGAGGCGGTAAGCAGGAACCAGACCATCAAGATCGCTCGAACGCAGCAACAGCTCATGCGGGCGCATAGTATCCTCAGCAGCCTCACGCAACTCCTGGCACCATCTCGCGACATCCTTCGTAGATGAAGATGGTGGACGGTCGTGGATCGCATCAAGATGTATGAGAAATTCATCGACAGCTCTGCATATCGCCGCTGGGTGTAAGTCGGTGGTCAGGTCAGACGTGCGGAACGCGACTTGGTCGACAATGAGTGTGTCACGGTTGCTCGTGGTCTGAAGCATTGCGTGAAGGTCGTCGCCCTCGTCGTGTTCGGCGACATCGAGTTGGACAGCTGCGGACACCAACGTGGCGATGTGAGCGTAGGGGAGTATGAATGCCACGATGTTACCTCCACGTGGTCGGGTCAAAATGCCTGGGAGTTTCTTGCGTTCGGAGATTAGGGGCGGTACGAAGCAAGAAAGCGTGCAAGTCACACATGCTGTGGCCGCACAATCTGGGGGAGAAGTCGTCACTTCGTCCTGGAAGACCGCGAAGTAGGCCCGAGTGGTGCACCGATCATGGTGTCCAAAGATCTTCGCCGCGGTGTGTACCGGCAAGTGCGTCGGTTACCGCGCGGTCACGGTTCGAACGCAGCAGCGAGCACAGATCGTCCCAACCCCGATGGGATTGCGATCATCCGCGGCGTGTGCCTGCGCATCGGATTCCGGCCTCTGCGGCGGTCGATTCAGAACGCACCTCGACCAGAGTAATTCGGTCCTATGCATGAGTGGTACCTACGTGAACCGGCCAGTAACAGACAACACGCAGATTCCTGGTGCGGTAGTCCGGTCAATACGACAGCTCACTTGAGGTTGGGTGGTTCGACGCTGGCCCGTACAGCATTCCACGTCCGCTTTATCGCCGTGTTCCGGGCAGCCCACCATTAGTGACACCTCGGAAGTCGCCTTCACGTTGTCGACGAATATCTGTAATTACGGTCTGCCCGAAATTCGCCAACGCGTCTTCGCCTGTAAAACCGTGGGTCGCTAGATCCTTGCGCAGCATGAGGGTCTGCTCGTCGGGCAGTGCCGCTTCGAAATCCTGCATCAACCTCGGAACCATCGAACGCAGAATCTTGATACCGGCGGTTTGTCGATGAGAACCCAATCCAGTTATCAACGCATCCCGCGCTCGCTCCAGAATCCACGATCGGTTGGGATCAGCGCGTAGCCGTGGAGAAAGCGCCCGATTGCCCTTGGCAGTTTTCGCGGGCTTGATCTGCTGCTCGACAGCTCTTGTGGCGTCGCGTACTCGTGGAGAAAGCGCCTGATTCCCGTCGGTAGTTTTCGTGGGCTCGGTCTGCTGCTCGACAGCTCTTGCGGCATCGCGCAGATCACGCCTACAAGCACGACACAGGGTGCGTCCTTGTTTACTTGCTCGCCCACATCTCGAACACCGCGAAGTCAGAGGAGGGCTCTCCTGGGTCTCCGCTCCCGACGCCGCAGCTGTCAGGCCGCCAGTCGGATGTTGTTCTGACGCAGGCAGATCGGGGCTTACATTGCAATAGAAGGACCCATCCGCACGTGTGTGGAAGGCAACGTTCCCGTCCTCGTCGATGACTGCAATCTTCCTGCATGCTGGACATACAGGCTGTAATGTCTTCGTCTTCCGCCCCAAAGATTCACACTCCACATCCACAAGCGCACCACGCGTCACAGACGATCCTACGGCTCCCGGCGCTCTGCCGTCCTCACCGATGAACGAGTACGTGAGCAAAATCGGTCGAACTCCTGGCGGCGGGCACGGTGTGGGTTGGTCGGTGGCATGCACGCGTGTCTGCTCGGTGCTGCGGCTTACTGGTAAACCTCGAGCAGGCAGCGGCCGACCGGGTCGGCGGTGTAGGCGCTCAGGTGCGTGGTGACCGACTCGCCGTCAGGAGGCTCGGCATCGTAGACGGCGATGATGTTCTTGGCCGAGACTTCGTCGTCGTGCGAACTGGGCCCGACTGTACGAGCTGTCTACCGATAGCTGAAACCCTACTGGTGGGCCCAAACTGGTTGGCCCAAGAGAACTTCTGAACAATGGCCGCGCCGAGTAGCGCCCAATGCGGCCATCCAGCACGAGACCAAGAGAAATCCTCCACACTCCGGGATCTTCACCTTGGATCGTTGGCTCGAAGACCTCCGAGACGGACAGTACCACCGGGCGGCCGGCGCTGATCGAGGGAAAAGCGACCGTTTGGCTTCACCACCCCGATAACAGCCACGGCAGCGAGGAACCCCAACATGAGGACGGTGGGCAGCCACACAGGTGTGGTGATCCACCACCACGACCAGGTGAGGACATCAGCGAGTTTCAAGGTGAGCAGCAGCAGCAACAGCGCGCCGGGGAACCAAACTGCGAGGGTGTACTGGTTCACGAGGACACCGCCACGGTGTCGGGGGTCCAGCGGGCTTGGTTGGCGGAGCCCTCTCGCACCAGTAACCCGGTCAAAGTCAACTCCGGTAGCAGTTCCTGCGTTACCTGCGCTAGATGGGTGGCGATCGCTTCAGTGGTCGGCCATGTCGGCAACGACAGCACCTTCAGCCCTTGCGCGGCGAGGTACCCGGTGATGGGGTCCAGGATGTGCAGACCGCCACCATGATGGTCGGCGATAGCGACTGTGGCCTGCTGTTCGATGGGACCGTTCATGCTGCAGCCGGTGGTGCGGGTTGTTCATATCATCAGGTCTTTCGTGGTGTTCATCGCATGGATGGAGTGAGGGTAGATACGTGATGCATCTCGAGACGGTGTATGTCACACATCGTGTCCGCCTGACTCAGTGCGCAGGGTGTGTCTTGCGAACAGCGCCACCCTTGGACTGCGTATCGTGTGGTGCCTGCTATAGCGAAATAGACGATTGCTGGTTGTCACCTTCCAGAGCTGGCCGCCGAATGCCATGACCAGTTCGCCGCACTCGACGGTGGCCACCCCATACGGCGAGCCCGTTCATCGGGCTACACGAACAGTCATGCTTGCTCCTTGCCGATCAGCGCGGACCACCAGTCGCTGCCGAACCCGTGGTGTGCCCAATCGGTGAGGTGGTTGTGCGCGCAGTCCTGGTGGGAGGTGACGGCCGTTGCGCGGCCGAGGGGGTGGCAGTGCGAATGAGTTGAGCAACCTTGCGGCCAGCCAGGTATGTCGTCGTCGAGCACAACGACGTTCATCGAGACCAGTCCACCATTGCTCTGCGGTGCGAGCAGGGCTGCCTCGGCGTGGGGATCACCGAGCGCGGCGGCGGGCAGCATTTTGAAGTACCACTGCCCGGTGGGTGACAGAACAGCGACACGGACTGGGTGGTCGAGCAGCTTGGCGGCGGCCTGTACGGCAGCCATGGCGGTGTGGCTGTAGCAGAAGATATCCAGTGGTGGTCCGAGGCGAGAGTAGACAGCGGCGCACCACTCAGTGCTGGTGGCGCTGTCGTCTTCGTCGAGTACCAGGCCGTCGCCATTGCATACGAGCATCTCGAGCGGGATGCCCCGGGCTTCGCCGATAGGAATGTAGATGTTCGTGTAGCCGACGACGCGGATCTGGGCGTCGTAGCCGTGCTCAGCCAGGGTGGTCAACTCGGGTGCGTACCGGCGCTTCGCTTTGGTGATGAGGGTGTCGAAATTGTTGGGGGGCATTGCCTTTGTTCCCTTCGTGGTGTGCGAGTGGGGTCGAAGGGGGTGGGGTGTCCGGCCCCGCTTCCTTCTATGTCATATATTACCTGTTAATTGATCAGCGCGGGTAAGCTTTCTGATGAGGTCTTTTGCGTACAACGACAAGGAGATTGGCGGAATGACCACACAGAATCGTCCCGTCTCGCGGGTCGCCACCGTCACCGCAGTCGATTAGACAAGTATCGACTGGATCCAGGTAGGCCGGGACACGTACGTCGATGGCGAGCTTGCCGCCCCAGCTCTCAATCGTCAGGTGCGCAAGGCAATCGCGGATCTTCCGGTCGGTGGTGGTGCCATTGACATCATGCGGCGATTCACCCAGGGCGGGCATGCCGCGAATCTCGCCGATATGCACGAGGAGGCCGACCATGTCTGACCGCCCCGACGCGCCGTGTGAGCACTCCGATACCTGGACCGGATATATCGAGGCCGGGAACCTGCGCACCGGCGCGTACTGCTCCACCTATACCTGCTCGGAATGCGCGCCCGTCACTCGCGAATACGTCACCACCGTTACCGGTCACCCTGCCAGCGACATCATCCCGTTCCCAGCAGAGCGCCGATACCTGTAGTTCGTTTCGGTGGCCGGTCAATGTGGGTAGGTGCGTGGGGTAGTGGAGCGGGTGATGGCGTCGTGTATGTGTTGTTCGGTGGCGCACTGTAGGTAGGAGATGAGGGTGAGGTTGCGGTGTGGTGGCGGAGAGTTGAGCAGCTCGTCGAAGGCGTCTCGTAAGCAGGGATCCGGCGAGTAAGCCGATTGAGGACGTCAAGCACTCATTGCTGGTCCGGGCTCGGGTGGGTCGTCGAGCCCGGTGTCGATGCCGGGCAAGGGTTCGATGTTCTTGTCCGGTTGTGGGTCCGGGTTCGCTGACCCTGAGTGAGCAGTTGCGGCGGCGGCCAAGGCTTGTCCGAGGCCGCGGTTTTCTTTCTGTGCGGTCTCAGGGATGTCGGCGTATAGCATGCTTTGAACCCTGCGCGCGATCTCGGCATCGATACTGGTGGTAGGTGCTTGCGCAAGTACGGTGCGTGCCCACCGATCCAATCCTACGATGTTCGGGGGGATCTCGATCATGGTGGAGCGGTCCTTGAACTCATCGATAATTGCGGCGTTCAGACGGTGCACAATTGCGCGGATCGAGGAGTCGGCACTATGCAGCGGTGCCACGTGCACGCGTATGTGACCGTCAACCAGGTGGGCCTCGAGGTAAGGGAGGTGGTGGGGTCGTCCGATCGCGGTGAAGACGATGTGATCGATGTCGTGGTAAGAATTCATACAGGAGTAGAATTTGTCGGCGACCTCTTGCGGGGTGGCAGTGGTCGAGAAACGGCGGTGTGGCCAGTCGCAGAGGCCTTCGTTACGGGCGAAGCTGTATCTGGTGTTGGGCGAATCGCACACCAGGGTGAAGTGCATCTTTTCAGGAGGTGGAGTGGCAGTCATGGGGCTGAAATCCTTGATGTTTGATGCCGGGATCCGGTTCTCGAGCTAGGTTCGCTTCGGTGCGATGGCCAGGCGCGGTCGTCGATGGCGAGGGCTACGAGCTCATCGACACCGGGTTCGGGTGGGTCGTCGAGCGGTGGGCAGTTGCGGCAGAGAGGTTGTCGAGTAAAGCCTTCATCTCCTGAAGCATCGACCGGTAATGCGCTCGTACCGCTTGCCATCGTCCGGGTTGGCGCCGCGGGCACCTCGGACTCGTTCAAGGAAGGCATCCAGGGGTCACGGACCTCGGCGGGTAACTGAGGCCAAGCGCAGTCAGATGCCTGAACCCAACCGAGCAGATCAACCGCAGTGGCGCGTTCGTCGAGCACTGCGCGGGATTGGCTGACCAAAAGCAATCCTTTGATGCGTCGTGGTGGTGGTGATTCAGACCAGGTGATCGTTGGGTGGCTGAGTGAGGCTTCGGTGGTGTCAAGCTCAACCGTGCCCTATGGGCGCTCGCCAAGGAGATGCGCAAACTCAAAGGCTGAGCCAGAACATCCACGCGGGTTGGGTCGGGCACCTGCTAATTGCCCGACCCAACCCGCCACCAGCCTGAATCCCCCTATGCCCTACCGCGGGCTGTGATGCGAGACCCGGGTGTGTGCTGGTGTCTCTCTTCCCCGTGTACCGTTGCGCGGAATTCGACCTCGACTCGAAGCCGACGCCGAAGTGACCGCCGAACATGACGGCATCTTGCTGATCTGCACTCGGACTTTGCGAGCAGTTCCAGACAGATTCACAGCCGGTACGAGATCATCGACCAATGAGACTTTCCCATCGCGGTCGGGATTTCCGGCGCGTGCTGGCCGGGGCGTTGTTGGCCGCCGGAGTGACCGGGTGTAACGACCCTGCGGCGCTGGAACCGAGCAACAGTGAGGCATATGCTCCGCTCTCCAGCAGTGTCAGTGCCTCGAACCCTCCGTTGTCTGCCGCCGCGGGGCCGGCGTCGAGGGCGACGACCGCACCTGCCGCGACGCCAGAACAGCCACGGATCATATTTCAGCGCAAGACAAAACAGATACCCGCGCCACCACTATCATCGTCCGTCGCGGCCGACGTGCCTTCAGCCTATGTCGAGATCTCCGGCGCATGGGTAGGCCGGATCGATACATCGATACCACGAACATCTCCTGCATGACCCACCCGGCACTCTCATCGACCTTCACCGGCTGGCAATACCTTGCGCGGCGACCTGACAGCCCAGCCAGTGCTCACATGATCGATTTGGAGCTGTACAAGGCCTACGAACACAAGACCGACAGCCGACGACCCTTCTACTCTCCAGGCCTCACCGTCACGTTTCCCGATGAGAATGGCTACTCGTGGATAGCGCACTCGTCCTGGGGTGGATCGCTCAGCGAGGAGGGACCTATCATCGAGCTCGCCCCCGATCGGCGAACTGTGTCCTTCAGCGCCGCCACCGTAGTCAGGCCGGATGCGATATTCGGTGTCGATCCCGAGCGAATCTCCTGGGTCACAGTGACAGGGGCGATCACCTGCCCGGAACCGCTGCCAGACCTCCCATGACGACTCGGCTCCAACCGCTTGAACAGATCGGAGAGCGACATCCGAGACAGAATCAGTGTGGGCTGCGACAACGGTCATGCGGCGAAGCGGCTCAAGGTGGAGGTGATGGGTGCGGTGAAGTCCAGCCTGATGGTGACCGCGTTGTCCCAGACACCGTGCTCGGCGAGAAACGGGTGATGGGTGCGGTGAAGTCCAGCCTGATGGTGACCTGCAGTTCAGGGTTCGGTGCTGCTGTGCGCAAAGGCGCAACGACTGAGCCATCGCACGGCCGCGCACGCAGCACGATCGGTAGATGTCACACCAGCTGTTCCAATCTTCCGACCTCAGATATGTGTAGATCAGTGATTCCGGAGAGCATCAAATTCCTACATCGGGAGCGGGATCCGAAAGAGCCGACTGCCCGGGATCTGGTGCGTTTGTCTGGTTGTGGGTCGGCTCTGGTGCCGTAGTTTGGTTGCGTGCTTGGGATGCTGCGGCGAGAGCGCTGATTGGGTCCGTGACGGGATCGGTTGGCAGGCTGTGGAGAGGACTGTCTTCTTTGGCCCATAGCGTCAACTGCGGGTGCTGTGTAGTTGTGATCGGTTCACGCTTGGCCGTGGTGTTTGTGAGGTTGGCCGGTTCGGGTGAGTGTTGCGGGGAGGTGATGGTGATAGCGGTATCGGTGTGGCGCAGAGTGCGCACGACCGATGCTGCGCGCTCGCTATCGCTGGTGGCTGATCGTCCGGGAAAGTCTACGGTCACGATCTCGACCGTTGGGCTGACGCCATGCCAGTCGTTGCTGTAATAGGAGGTATCTATGCCACAGCTCGCTTCCAGTGTGAGCCCAGTTTCCTGGAGGAACTTCTGGTATTCGCGGTCGCCGGTATCGGGTGTGTAAAACGATTTACCGCTGTAGGTGAATGGTGCCGAGTTCTGCGGAATGATGAACACCCCCTGGTCGGCGATCTGGGCGGCAACAGCTATGGTGTGGTATTCGAACTTGCGACCGTTGTATCCACTGGCATTGCTGGCACGTTTGATCGACCCGTATGGTGGGTTGGCGATCGCGAGGTCGAACCAACCCAACCCCATACTGGGCACGTCGAGAATATCGCCGCAAATCCACTGTGCCTCTGGCAGGATCCGCTTGCCGATACGCACATACTCCGGATTTCGCTCAACACACACGAATTCGCGTGGTGGCATTCCATTCCACCGCCGAAGAAGGTCACGGCATCCGAAGCTGAGTCCCCCGATCCCCGCGCAGAGATCAATGATCTGATGCGCGTGGTCTGGAACGTGTAATGAGAGGTCACGCGCCAGCCCCACTGGGGTGAAGAATGCGCCGTGTGTGCTGTTGGACGCGGTCGAAAGCTCCTGGAAGTGCTCCAGTACGAACAGCTTCTCGTCCTCGGTCAAGGCACGCTTGAGTTCTACGAGTTCAAGCGCCTGCGCGTGCAGCTTCTCCTGCGACTTGGTCAGTTTCGCCACTGCGCGCCTCCTGCTTGGTACTGTCGCTTTCCGCGCTATGACGTTAGGGCTGTGACTGGCTTCCGGAACCCCTGTGTCTCACAGAGTGTGGGCATAGAAATGTTCGGTGTCAGCCATATACAGCCACAGAATCTCCGATGAATAGCCCAGGCTTGTTGGTGCTGGCTAGTTTTGTGACGAGGTCGGGAAACTGGCTGTGCTTGGTAGTGCCCTGGTGTGGCTGCCGATTACCGCGGCGGTAGTGGTGACTGATCTTGCATAGTCAGTCAGTGGATGCGTTGTCCGACCGCATGATCGGTGTAAGGGTTATTCCTTCTGAGGTGGCCGTGATCTGCCATGCTTGGCCGGTGATGTCGAGGTTGCGGTATTTGATGGCTCCCACGTTGTTGTAGGGGTCGGGCAGGTGTTCGAGGTGAGGATTACTGGTGCGTACTCCGGCCGCGGTGTCATGCCGCCCAGCCACCCATCCGGTCGAGATGACTTTCCACATCGGCGAGGAAGCCGGGTGGAAAACGCAGGCTTCCCATGGTGGTCCGGCGCAGGAACCCGGCCGTGGCACGGGCGGAGAGCAGCTGTGCTCGGGTGAGGAAGTGGGTCAGATCTTCGTATGGCTCGTGTACCGGCCAGGTGGACATGGGCACCCGATAGGCCGACCCGGCGTGTCCCCACGCGGCGACCGGCCACGGTGCGCCCGGTGCCAGCGGCTGATCGTCATGGATCGGTTCGAGTGGTGCGGCCAGCCTGGCGCCGACCCAGGCAGCCATGCGCACGCTCACCGCATTGCCGACCAGTTTCCAACGATGACCGTTGCGCACACCGGGTGTCTGCAGTGCGGGCGCGCTCCAGTCCGCGTCGAACCCCTGCAGACGTTCGGCATCGGTGATACCAGGGGTGACGAGCTCACCGGACGGTAGCCGCACCGCGGGCGGGCTGGCGATGCCGAGCGCTGAGCCACCCTTCAGCGTCGGTACCGCGTTCACCGCCCAGCCA
>NZ_JBJZOO010000026.1:0-35820 GCF_047200775.1 Nocardia spongicola
ATCGGGCGCATCATCGCGTCCCCCTACTTCGTCTTCGGAACGTGCTCGGAGTGACTGGGACAGTCACCACTTGAGTGAAGTGGTAGTGATGTCCGTCATAGTGACGGCCGTTATTTTGTCGAACTCACTATGTGTGATCGTCTGTATACCCACCGCCGGTGTGACTTACTTCCTGTAGATGCCGTTAGTGCCCATACCTTGTGAGCTCTCAAGTCCAGTTATTGAGTTGCGAACCCCCGGTCGTGTTGTGGCTCGGGTCGAGGAAGAGGCGGGATGAGGATCGTATGGCGTTGCACTACTGCACTGTTAGTGTTGGCCATAGCCGGATGTTCTCCGGATGTACCAGAAGTCCCGCAGGCAGTTGACCCGAGTTCTGCAGGGGCCTCGGAGACTTTCGGGGTGGTGGTGCCTGCTGGGGATCGACAGAAACTCGACGTCGCCGAGCAAGTCCGATCGGTCGATCCGTGCGGCTTCTTCGACCAGGCCAGGATCTCCACCTACGGGCAGATCTCCACGCTCGGGCCCAGTATGAGTAGTATCGGCAGCTGCGAGGTGGGGTTCCTACAGGCAGACGAAGGCCGACGCTATTACCTCTCGCATGTGATTGTCGATATGGACAGCTACCCACCCAACGATGACGACCCCAGCAAGCAGATCGCGGGTGAAACAGTCACCATCGACGGTGTCCGCAGCAGCGACGGTGACTGCGCCTACAAGGTGCCACTACGGTTCCCCGTATCAGCCGCCGAATCCTCACAGAACCCGGACATCATCGAGGTCCCGACCCTGTCCTACGCATCGGTTCGTGCAGCGCTGATAACCCCGGCCGCCCTGGGGTGCGAGCTGGTCGAGAACACCGTCACGAACATGGTGACCATGTTCCGGGAGAACCGGATTCCGAGGCGAGAAGCCTTGGTCGATGTGCCGCTGCCCCAGCGTAGCCCGTGTGAACTGATGCAGCATCTGCCCTCGAAATACACCGTCGACAAATTCGACGCGGAAACCCAACCGTACGACTGCAAGTTCTTCCTGAAATCAGGTAGCGAAATATTCGGTAACGATCTGGTCAGTGTCGGCTTCAGGCTGCACGACGCAGATCGGGCGATGGCGACTTTCGGAAGCTTTGAATCCGCCCAGATCGCCGGCAAACCCGTCCTCATCGACCGCAACACCGCAGTCGGCGAGCCCCAGTGCGCGATCCGATTCCCCGCCGGAGCAGTGGTCGATGGATATCGGCCCGGTACTCCCGCCACGGAATCCACCAAGAGCGCTGCCCGATCACAGCCGATGGTGGCGCTGCGCGCACAGTGCCGGGTCACCGATGACCTGGCACCGATAGCAATGGAGTTGTTCGGAGCAAACAAATGAGTCGCCGTCACCGGTTACCGGTTACTACTGGACTGATGTGCCTGGCGCTGGTGGTGCTCGCTATGTCGGGCTGTACCACACCAGCTGAGAAGGATATCGACGTAGAGCAGGTCGCGCTCGGGATGCGCTATCGAGACAATCTCGAAAGCGGCGGGGCCTCGGTAGCAGACCTCGCTGAGACTGACAGTGCCCGCCAGCTCGACCCATGTGGGATGCTCGACGAGGAAGCCGTGAACGCGCTCGGTACGCCGCTGTATTTCGGTGTCGGGCAGAGGCTGGATGAGTGCGTGGTCCGATTCGATCGAGCCACCATGTCTGCGGGCATCACATCTGTCGAGGTGTCGCTGTCTGTGACGATGGGCCCCAGTGGCAACGTCTCTCGGATCGGTGATCGCGCAGCGTCGACGCTGCGCTCGACCGGCATGTGTTTCATCGCGCTGCAATACAACAACCGCCGCGCATTTCACTACATGGCCAACGCCGTCCAGGGTGTCGACCCGTGCACAGCACTGCACACCCTCGTGACAGCGTCAGCCCCACTGCTGGATGACAACCCGCAACGGGCGGACTCGACCCGGATCCCGAAAACCCGAGGTGCCACGAAAGATCCCTGCGCTGCACTGGATGCCGCGTTCCCACCCGGACAGCGATTCTACCTGTCTTCCCTCGTTCCCTATGAGTGCGATGCATGGCTTGATCACCACACTAGAGACGACAGCAACCGATTCGGAATCCAAGTATTCAACGTGGCCGAGTCCCAAGCCACCTACGTCCCATCGCACGCGCGGAAGTTGCTGTTGACAGGTGTGCACTCCATCGAGGAAAGCGGCCGCGGTGACTACTGCATCATCCACGCCTACGTCGGGGTCGAGGAGCCTTTCCCGACCCGAAGCTGGGACGGGGAACCAGAGAACCGCGTCGAAGTACTACGGGTCACCGGGCACGGCTGCACCAAAACCCGTGAACTCGCCGTCGCCGCAGTCAAGGCATACCAGCGCGATTGAGCACACACTCTTACATATTTGACGTCCTCCTCAGCCTGAGGGACCAAGGATTCCTCCTAGCGTCCCACGGGGCGCTCTCGGTGGATTCCTGTTTCACCGGGGCTGTCAGCCTCCCCACCTAGCGGGGAGGCTGACAGCCCCTTGGCAGGCGTTTAACCTCTCGGCTGGGCCGGCCCGACCGCGAGGATATCGACCGCCGCATTCAGATCACGGTCATGAGTCGTACCGCACCCGCATGTCCGTGTACGGACATGTTCGAGTCACTGGTTCACAAGCCTCTACATCATGCTGCCGAACTTGTCCTTGTGCTACCCACAGGAAGTGCACCCCCGCTTCGTGTGAAACTCACTACTTCCCAGAAGATTTCAGCTCTAGCTTCGGGCCTTGTGGCAGGCACTCGCCGCCTTTGGTTGCATCCGCTCCTGGGTGCACCAGATGAACCAGAAAGCGTCAGCCCGTATCGGGCATAGCGCTGCTCAGTGATACAAGGGAGTAACAGTGGGCGCACCAGCGGGATTCGGATGGGATTGGGCTTTCAGCACAGGTGGCAACATATCCAGACGACAATGGCTGCAATTGATGCTCGCTGTAGGTGCGACACTACTCGACACAGGGTTAAGGATGATCCCCAACGGCACTCATCCAGCGGCACAATTAAGTGACGTCGAAATGATCGTTCCCGACACCCGATTGGCTCGTGAAGCCGAACAGGAAGCTCGGGCGCGATTGAGCACATCCATGTTGGAGCACTCCTATCGCACGTACTTCTTCGGCCAAGCCCTCGCCACACTGGATGGTGTACAGGTCGATGAGGAGCTGTCGTGGACCGCAGCAATGCTTCACGACATAGAACTCGAGCATCCAGCGCAAGGCCGCTGCTTCGCCGTCCGTGGCGCGGAGCACGCCGAGCAATTCATGACCTCGCTGGGTGAGCCACCGCAGCGGGTGGTGCTGGTTCGTGACGGGATCGCCGGACACATCACTCTCGGTGTGGAGTCGGATTTGTCAGATATCGCCGGGTTTCTGGCTGCTGGTGCTGGCGCTGACCTGGTTGGCGCACGCTGCCAGGACATCGACCCGGATTGGATGGGTTCTGTCATAGAGTCACACCCGAGACTCCAGTTCAAACAAGTGGTGATTGCGGCAGTACGAGCGGAGACCGCCGCCGTGCCCGGCGGCCGCTTGGCGGTGACACACGCAGCCGGACTGGAGCTGATGATCAATGCCGCCCCGTTCAATGAATAGTGTCGTTGATGCTTCGCTCTTCATGGGTGCGCATGAACCTGTGTCGTAGGGTTCGTGGTTTGAGTGGCAGTCGGCTCCATACCTGAAAGGGAGGGCCGCCCACCGGAATGGAGCAAATGGCGGCTCATCGACGGGATCCGGTGGCGGCCTCGAGTTGGGGCACCATGGCGGGACATGCCCGAACGCTGTTGCCGCGGGTACTCGACTCGATCTCGGCGCCATGTCCGGAACCTGGTCGGCCTCAGATACGCCCGCAGCTGGTGCGAGCAGACAAGGCCTACGGTTCCGTAGCCCATCATCCAGGTCACGCAGGTGTGCTGCGGCCAGACGCCGGGTACTCCGCCCGGTGACACTGTCGGCGTCAGCGTCGGTGATGTAGCCCTCACACCAGCTCAGCAAGGCGAAGCGAGTCAGAGCGATGCGGCTCCAACACCAACACAGGATGATGCACAGTCATATGCACGTGCATTTGCTCGCACACTTGGCCTGATGCGCCTAGAATGCCACTTCTAGTGGCCCCAGGCCTGCGATAGCATGATCACGTCATCTGCCGTTCGGATAGCAAACCGGCAGCTGCGGTCATGCCTCACAGTATCCGGGATAGAACTGAGGATGGTTGAAAGTGTGGGGTTCTTGTGTTCCAGTACCTTAATCGCAGTAGAGATGGCACTTTTGCCTGTATAGCACTCACCTCCAATGTCACCTCGTTGGCAACCTACGCGAAGAGTGGAAAGCTGACGGCAACCTTCCTTCACCGCCGGAGCCTCATGCACATGCGTAGTCCACATAGGGCTGAGTTCCCTCACGCTCCGGTTCACCAGAACCTGCCAACATCACGACCCTATAACGAACGAGGAGCCGACTATGAATATTTCGGCAGTTCGCACTGGTGAGTGCGGGATTTCATGGTGTGTTACTTGCATTCCATCGATCGATCCAGACGACCACCCACACCGTCACCGCGATCTCGCGTTAGAAGTAGAGCTGTCATGCGAGCGGTTCGATATCACCGTGGAGCGGTCATGTCAGGTGTACGGCGATGGAACACGCCTAACCACCATCGATGTGGTCCGTAACGATCGGTATGGATTCGGTGTCGACGCCGAGGAGGCTCGCCAGCTTGCCGATCTGCTGCGACTCCCCCAGCTGCACTATGGACAGGACGCCCTGATCACGCTGAGCGAGACTCCGGATGCACCACTAATCGTCTTTACCGATACATTTCCCACCAATGATCCTCGCGATTACTTACTGCACATAGCCCAGTGCGGGGTCACCGGACAATACTTTCGGCTCACTCCAGTGGAGGCGCGGCTACTAGGCGGCATTCTGCACGATCTCAGCGAGAACATGGCCTGATCGACCTGCGCTCTTCTCGTTCGATACTCGCTGCCACAGTGAATGCGAGTCGCAAGAAGAACACCGGTATACCGGCGCCAACCCAGGCGTGAACCGCCATCTCCCGGCTATGCCCCCAGGTCGGCGACTACTTCAACAGCGCAGGCAGGCCATTCATCACCAGCGACAACTGGTCCGTGCCCCGGACCTCAGTACGAGCATTGAGGATACGACAGCCTGCCCAGGAGCACATACCGGTCACCGCACTCGGCCAGGATGATGATCGCCGACCGATTCCCGACCTCATCACATCGGCGATCCGATGCCGCACCCGCACACAGGGCTTCGTATAGCTGCTCATCCGGCACCCACATAATGTCGCCGCCGGGAAGTCCACCAGCAGCCGGCGGCTGATCTTCTACCGCGGCGACCACTTCTGCGCCAACCCCGCGTTTACCCGCGCCGGCAAGCGCAGATCCTCCTCTGTCGCCGATTCGCCAAGAACACAGGCTGACTCGTCTCAGAGCTTTGAATATGTTCCAACCCGGGGCGAGCCACGAAAGGGGCTACACCCCGCGGAAGCCGATGCGCGACTGAACCCGACATTGAAAACAATAATTCCATAATGCTAGATTTGAGAGTAATCCCCTCTACGCCGTTCGCAGCCTATGCCTAACTGCACATACACGGTATCGGGGCAGCCCGCTCTCTTTGAGCTTTGCCCGCACGACATGCGAGGAGTCGCCCATGCCAACCAGCCTCTGCCTCCAAAACCGAGACGGTAAGCATGCCTATCGTCTCAACAGTTCAACACCCGCTGATCTGACACTGTGCGCATTGATCGACAAGCTATCCAGCCCATCATCACAGGAAAAGGGAGGGGCATGATGCTGGTCGTCAACGGTGATCGCAGAAGGATGCCGCAGACTGAACAGACCGCAGTCACCTGGTTGAGGAACTGGAACACGATCGATGGTGTCGCCATCTCCGGCTGCTATCTCCCCGACCACGACAACCCCCATGCCGCCACCGAGGGTGACATAGTGGTGATCACCCCTCACGGTTGCGGAGTCATCGAAGTCAAAGGCATCCTCGGACAGGTCAGCGGCACTATCCGGTGCCCGCCCAACGGCCCCTGGAAAATGCCGGGGATCTCCGGTAGCCCTGTCCACGTGCGCGCAGGTGATGCGAACCCGCTCGATCAAGTTATGGATGGAACGTTCAATCTCAAGAACCTAGCCGCCGCACAGGGCATTCAGACATTCGTCTTCGGGCTGGTCCTGGTGTTCGCGTGGCCGAGCCATACCGTGGAGGTAGACACTGAAACCCTGCCAAGGGGGATCGAGGTTCTCGCAGGCGACGCGACTGTGCTGCAAAAGTGGTTCCACCGCAGGGCTCGTAGCCCTAAAACCTGGACTGCGCAGCAGGCTCACATATTGGTGACTGCACTGAACTTCGGCGACGACATCACCATCTCCGACCTGATCGCCGAAGGTTTCGCCGACGGAAACATTGCCGCAGCTGCTGCGCTGGACGCCGAGCCGACTTCCGTATGGGCAACCAGGCCATCACTACCCGTACCGGGTGCTACCTGGGCAGCAGCCCCCTCACACATTGACGAACCCATCACTACCCCACCGCCTTTCACCGGTTACACGCTGATTCCGATTCCGATAGCCGCACCCATACACACTCGCCCGCAACAGCGGCGACACGGCGCTCAAAGACTCGGCGCCATCGCCATGATCGTAGTCATGTCTGGAGGGCTCTGGCTATTCGCTCAGTGGCGCAACGATGAACTGCGTCCGCATCCGGGCAGTGATTCGGAGACCACGCAACCAACGATCGAAACTCCCCCCGCGCCCACGGCAGACACACCTGCAACCCAACCACCGATCAGCCCGGTGCCGGAGGTAGCGCCAGTACCACCCTCGTCCTGTTCACCATTCCAACCCGGCTGCTGATTTCTCCTGGCTATCCGTTCTGCAGCCAGGGCAAGAAGCCCGCTCCGAGCCTCACCCGTAGCGAACTCATGATCGCGTAAGGTACTTGGCCGCAGACAGATCAGGATGGCGACCATTCGCCGCCAGAGTCCTTCACTCGTCCGCGAGTGGGAACGCCAGACTCACATCAGCCACAGCCCACTCGATGTGATATCCGCGGTTCAGCGGTCGGAGTCAGCACGAAGAAGCAGAGCAAACTATCCCCAACAGCATGCTTTGCAGAATGCTAGAATTTTAGAATTAGAGTAGCTTGCGTACCGACGGAGCATGTATGAACAGCAAGACCTCAGCAAGAGATAGGGACACGCCAGGGCAACCCCAGCCTGTTGGTGCCGCATCCGACGACAGCATCAAACGAACGGAATTCATCACCCCTTCCGTTCGTGACGCTCACGAACGGAGCACCGAGACCCGATTGGCCACCGACGTGCTGTGTCGCTGTGGAGCACCATTCGACGAAGTCTGTCGCGACGGTGTCATCACCAACGCACTATGCAGTAACAGGGCATGCCGATGGTCAGAGAAGTGGCCCGAAGACCATCCGAGACCCCTGCTGGCTCCGGTGCTACCTCTGCCATCGAGGAATGAACGATCACCGCACGTTCGCGCGAAGCAGACATGCATCGACAGCACCGCCCCCCACTGAGGTATCCAGCCGTTGCGCGGATGCCGAACCGGCATCCCGTCTTATTCCGCTGCATCCATCATCCATCCCCAGGAGGACATCATGACTTTCGCTATTGCTCAGCATGATTCGCCCGACCCGACCTGTCTCGGGTCGAAGACCGCGCTGCACGCGGCCGCTGTCGCCTATTACCGGCTGATGATCGACCGACGTCCATAACAATGCTGTCTTTTATGCATTCACCACCTACCACCGGGCTCGCCGTGAGGCCGTTCCCGAGGTCTGCGTGATGGCAAACCTCGCTCGCCACTACTGCAGCAGCGCTGAACTCTCCGACCTCGGCATCCCCGACCGGGAATGGGATCCCACTGCCGGCGCGCTCACTGCAGCACAGAACATGTTCATCGACAATGCAGTCGCCAGAATCGCTGACCAGATGCGGCGAGCACCACGCACGAATGCCGCCAGGCCTGTCGCGTGCACGATCAGTTCGACACGCATGTAATCGGCCACAGCGCAGCCCATCACACATCAGAAGCATTCTGGAATTCCTACGTGTTAGAATGCATTCAAGATAGGATGTTGCGCCTATGGGCGTGCTCGCAGCCCTGTTCGAATGACCAAAAGAAACTGCAGGTCGATGACTCACTACCCGTTTGCTGCTGCTACTACCGACGAGGTGTTTCAGGCACCCTCGGTGAGTGCTCCAGTGCCAGCTGCCGATACGCAGGTGCGGGTATTTGCGCCTCGGCTGATCGCGCCCACAGAAGCGAGCATCGACATAGATCCGGTCCCGAGTAGTGACGCAAAGCTGCCCGCGATCATCCAGTCCCGCGCTGTGGCGACAATTCCTTCCACATCAATCGCCGACAGTAGCCTGGCCTCTAACGGGAGTCCTGCCCGGGCGTATGCGATGCTGGCGGCGGTAGTCGCTGGCGTTGTAGTCGCTGCCGCAGTGACAGCAACTCGCGCGAGCCTTGATACCTCGCCCCAGGATCAGCTCCCCGCTGTGCCTCAGAGCCAGGTTGTACCACCGTTGCCTGCGCCGCCGATGCCACCTCCTTCAGCATCTGAAGCGCCCCGGCGGCCTGCCGCATGCTATCCATTTCAGCCCGACTGCTGATCGAAGCCAACAGGTGCAGGAGAAGGTAGAGGCAGGGAGACAAGGTAGCCTGCTGGATTGCTAGTATTACTGAATGCTAGTACCCCGTGTAGCTCACTTGGTCAACACCATGGAGGCTGACCGTGCGCGCTGCCTTTGTAGCTACTTCCCCGAATGGAAGGATGAAGGCCGTGGCTAGCAAGCCAACCAAACCTCAGATCAATTTCTACCCCAAACCGGAAGACCACGACGCTTTCACAGCCAAGCTCAAGGACGACGGGGTTCCCTCGTACGGTGCAATCACGAACACTTTCACGACATTGATGCGAGCGTACACACAGAACGTCATACCCGACATAGCGACACTGAATTGGGCACTTCAGAACGCAGTATACGCATTCGCAGGAACTGACGAAGAGTACAGAATATTCCGAGACAAGTTACTGCAGAATATAAAAAATCAGCTCGACATCACTCATCTAAAAAGAAAAAAGGAACAGAAAGAACGCATCCTCCTGGAGGATCCGACTTTAGTCGAACTGAACGAAAAAATCGCACGCTTGAAAAATGAGGCCAAAGAGGCCGTCCATGGCCTGGGAACGGAAAAAGATACCCCAAAAGGAGACTAGGGTGTGTCCTCCCACCGTAACCGCGGTGGTCATGCGGCCGCATGGTCACCGCTCGGCTGATCGCGGTCGTTAGGTGGCGGGTGCGAGTTGTCGTTTGACTACTTCGGGAAGTGGTGTGACCTGTAGGCACGGATGCCCCGAAAATCCGTCTGCGCCAGCTTGGGACATCGGGCCGGTGTCGTTGTCGAAGATGACCCGGAGGTGGGCATCGAGATGGGAAACCCACCAGGTCGACATTGCCGAAGGCGATTGGGCGACACGGGCGTGTTCCCACGCAGCGTGCAAAGCGGCGAAACGTTCAACAATTTCGGGGTACTGCCACCATTTCGAATCCCAGGACAGACCCTTTCCTGCTGTGGGAAGGATTCGCCGACGCACGACCTTGATGAACCATCCGTCCATCCAGTCCCACACGTTCGCAAACAGTGGATGCAGTTCGGCGAGTGCTGGCGATGACTGATGTTGGTTTCGGATGTCGTCGGGGGCTGGTTGTGTTGCTAATGGAGCGTGTCCGGTGAAGTCAGGGTCGGCTGAGGCCAATGACATCGGTCCGGTCTCGCCGTCGAAGAACACTCGCAGGTGCGGCTCCAGATGTGACACGTACCAGGTTGACATCGCAGTCGCTGATTTCGACGCGTTCGCCTCTTCCCATGATTCGTGTAGGGCGAACATTCGTGCTACGACCTCAGGGTACTGCCACCATCTAGGATCCCAGGACAACCCCTTTCCTCGCGCGGCGTTGACGCGGCGGCGGATGTGGGGGACGAACCAGTCCTCGACCCAGAGCCATACGACGGGGTAGCGCTTTTCTGGTGGGACGGCTGTGTCGTTGTTCGTCGCGGTGGAGTTGGTCATCGCAGTGGTCCTCGTTGTGTGTGTGCCACCGAGGTGGCTGAGGCAGTGAGTGGATGGGGTTGCGCGGGTGTGGCGGTGGTTGGTTTGGGTGCTGGTCTGGGGTAATTCTTGCGAACCAACAGTGGTTTGGAGCCGGGGATTCGCACGATCGCGCGGTCGCTGGTGATGGCAGCCAGATCGGATAGCTTCAGGATGCGTTCGGACTGCCAGGAACTCGAGCGAGATGCTTGACCAGTGGCGAAGATTCCTGTGGGGGAAGAGGTTTGGTCGTTTCGGACCCAGTGGTCATCGATCAGGTCCGACAAGGTTGTCAGGAAGTCGCGGTCGTCGATGTTGCCGCCGTACCACAGCACGCTCGCGGCGTCGCACATGATCTTGAATCCGGTTTCGCCCCATACTTTCTTCCCTTGGGCCGGGGATTGCAGGATCGTGATCGGGATGATGCCGCGAGATCCGAAGTGTGAGTATTGGTCTGGTAAGGATTGCAGTCGGCATACGTTGGCGGCTTCGTCGAGTACCGCCATCATCGGTACCGGCAGGCGCCCGGTGCCGGTGCGGGCGCCTGCCGCTTCGGCTTGGTCGAGGACCTGCCCGACCAGTGCGGTGGTCAGTGCTGCAGCGGAGTCCGGTCCTTCTTTTGATAGGGCATAGAGAGTATCGCTGCTGGTGGCGAATGCTTCGGGGTTGAATTCGGGTAGTGAGTGGATGTATTTGCCGGGGTTGGTGATGACTGAGCCGTCGGTTGCGATGCTGATGGTGACGCGATGATTGGGCAGGATCGCCTTGGCGTAGCGGTTGGCGTCCAGGCTCTCCAGAAACCGGCGTGCCATGTCGTAGAAGCCGTCTCTCTGTCTTTCGGTGACGTTCTGCTTCGTGCTCAGCATCCTCGCCACCGCGGTCTCGCCGTGAGCACGCAGCACAGCGGCGGGTACGTCGGATTGTTCGTTGGCCATCCACTCGACGGCATGCCACATGTCCCCGCCGGCGAGAGCGGCGGCAAGCATGTATGCGCTCAGCAAGTCCTGGGCGCTGCCGTCGAAGTACGCATCAGGTGACTTGGCGTCGTCATCTTTCGATGCTCCTACCCAGTAGCTGGCGGCTTTTTTCGCTGCGGGGAGGTCGTGCACCGGTCGTAGGGGGTTCCACCAGAATTGTGCTTCACCCGGTCGCCCGGTGGTGACCCCTTGCAGATCGAACAGCCACACATCTCCTTCTTGGCTGCGAGAGGTCCAGGTCGCGGTGTAGATGTCGGGTTTGTTCGAGGTTGCTACGCAGGGTCCTGGTGCGTTCACCACGCAAGGAATGGCCAGAGCTGCGGTCTTGCCCATGCGAGTGCCGGCGATAGCGACGACAACCCACTCGTAAGGCAGCCGCACGGGTAGATTGCCGCGTATCGTGAACCCGACCAGCATGCCCAGAAATGCTGGGTGGTCGGCGGGTATGCCTGGGGCGAGTCGTTCGGTTTCGGCGCGCAACCACTTCTCTTTGAACAAGTCGAGGCTGGCGGGATTGGTCATGGTTTTCGCGGCCGCGTCGATTGGTCGACGTTGTCCGCGGCTTTTGCGGTGGTGGGCAAGTGCGTAGATGACTATCGTGGCGACACCAACCAGCAGCAGTAATTCCCCGATCAGTGCGGCCGTCGCTGTAGGGGGCCAGTCGCGCTGTCCGACGACGACTTCGGCGAGCATCGCAGGATTCCATGATGGTTGCGCCCCACCTCCGATTCGGTAGGCGAGAAGTAAGGTCACGATCACCACGCCCGCGGTGGCGGTGACGGCGGTGAGGACCAAGCTGTTACGGGCGGGAGCTGGTCTCTGTGTGCGGGCTGTCATGGTGTTTCCTGGGTGGGTTGGTAGTGGCTGACGAGCCAGCCTTTGCCATCGACATGGTGCAGCTGCACGCGCAACAGGCTGGTTTGGTATGGCGTGGTCGCGCCGTCTGGATGTATGACGAGTTGCGTCATTCGCACCACCACAGTGGCGTCATCACCCTCGAGGAGGGCTGCTTTGGCCACGATGACCACAGCGTTGATCTGGTCATGACTGCGGCTCCAACTGTCCCACTCAGGGATTGGACGTGGCGGCGGGTCCGGGGCGGTCGCGGCGGCGCGGACGATCGGATCGGTGAGGAGCGCGTGAGCACGGTGCAGCGCTTGCCACGCGCTGTCATCTTGGCTTGGGCGCCAGGTGTGGATAATGGTGATCGCATTGACTGCAACGGTTTCCGGACTGGCCGCGGTCGGGTCAAGTGGGTCACTGATGTCGGTGTGGCTGTCTGTTGCGACATGGTTCCGGTCACCGGTGAGCTGGTGCACGATGATGGTGCCGAGCAGGATCAGCGCCGCTGCGGACACTGCTGCGAAGATCTTGAGCTTGCTCATAGGTTGATCGCGGCCTCCAGTTCCTTGGCTCGGTTCATGATTTTGGGGACGTAGTTGAGGGTTTCCGGATATGGCGGGACACCGCCGTACTGACGCACTGCGCCTGGTCCGGCGTTGTAAGCGGCTAGCATCAGCGCGGTCGGATCACCGGAGACCTCGCCGGAGGCGAGCAGTGGGCGTAGTTCGGCGGCCAAATCGCACATGTAGTGGCCTTGGGCCATGACGGCGTCGCCGATGTTGTTGGGGTCGCCGGTGCCGGCAGCTCCGATCGGGTTGCCGTTGTCGTCGACCGGGGCTCCGTAGTGCGCCCAGGTTTCGGGGATGAATTGGGTGTATCCCGACGCGCGGGCCGCATTGGGGCCGTGGGGCCGGTACCCGGACTCGGCTTCGACCTGCGCAGCCAGTAGTGCGGGGGTGATATCGGTGCATTGGCGTGCCGATATCACCAGCCAGTGACGAAACTCCGCGGGTACCGCGTCTGGCAGAGTGTCGATGGAAGCGCCGTCGCCGATGCTGTTGGAGATCGTGCACGGGTTGGTCCCGGTCGAGGGGCTGTTACCGGTTGATGCTGCGTTACTGGGATCAGGTGCGGAGCCGTAGGTTTGGTCGGATGCTGGCGATCCGTGGCCCTCGACGCTGGCATGGATATGGTCGTAGTGGTCGGTGGTCGGATCACCGGTGGGGGTGAGGTTCTGCGGATCACCGTCGACAGGAAGGTAGGTTGCTCGCCAGATCAGGTAGGTGAGATGGAATTGATCGCGGTGCGTCCACAGGAAGTCGCGGATGGTATCGCCGAGTTGGCGGCCGGAATCGGAATCGAAGTCGGGGATCATGATGTCGACAGCGACCCCGTTGGGATGATCAGGCGAGACCGAGTCGTTGGGGCGCCAACCACCAATGCGGCTGATCTGCGGGAACCGTGCGTGTACTGCGCGCGCGAGACGGATAGCGTCGATTTGCAGGTTGTCCTCGGAACCTACATCCACTGGTAACGGTGCAGACAACTCCTGCTGCCCCGATGTCATGGCCACAGCCACATCCGGCACTGACGGAACCAGTGTGGCCGATGTGATGGTGTCAGGTTCTGCAGCATCGGTATCGGTTGTGCCTGGTTCGACGGCGTCAGCGAGCCAGGCGGTCGGGTCGATGGCGTGCCCTCCACCGAGCCGACCGCCGTTATCCCACAGTTCGACGTGCACATGCGGACCAGTGCTCTGACCTTCGTTGCCTTCGTTGGCGATGTGCTGGCCGGCGTAGACCGTGTCTCCGGCCTTGACCAGGGTGCCGCCGTCGTCATAGGAGCTCATGTGCCCGTAGACGGTGGAGTACACGCTGCCGTCGGGTAGGGGGTGGTCGATCACAATCCAGTTGCCGAAACCCGACGCAGGACCTGCCAGCGCGACGACCCCATCAGCGATCGCGAAGATCGGCGCACCCTTGGGCCCGGCGAAGTCGATGCCTTCGTGAGCAGCGGCGCGGGTTGGATCGTGGAATCCTGAGGTGATTACGGCTTTGCCCTCACCGTGCATGCGCATCGGCATCGACCGCTTCCCCGACGGAACTCCCTGCGTGACATGGTCGCCGGGTCGTGCAGGGCAGGTGTTTGTGCCAGAGCCTTCGATGCCTTCGTCGAAGACTGTTACAAACAGCACAGTGCACAACATCAGTGCTGCAAGAACCGTTACAGCGCCCTTCATCGAAGCTGCGCCTGAATCTGTAGGGCGAAGTCGACTTGCGGAGGTTTATGTGCGTAACCGGATAGTTCTTCGACGCCTTGGGTATCAGTGGGAATCGCTGCGTGACGCTGCGTTCGCAAGTGGTGCTGGGCGCGGGTTTTCTGAAAGGTACTTGGTGCCCAGCCACGTTTGACAATAGGATCTCTACATTTTCTGGACATTGTTTTATGTCCTCTGTGGGTCCTCTGTCAGGCGATCCCCTTCTGTGTATCTCGGCACCACCTTTCCGTAGTCACTGGAGACGATCGGTGCGGGCAACGGTGGGATGTCGAAGGCATCCACCAGCAGTGATAGGTAAGGAGCGAGGGCGTGGCGGTGCGCAGCGAGGTCGGAGTTCGCTTTGGTGACGAGATCGGCGTTCAGCAGGCCGTGAGTGGTGAACCAGAGTGAACTGTTGCACACTCGTTCCAGTCCGTAGGCGTCGGCGAGGGTTTTGAGTAGTTCGGCTGCCTGTGAATTCGGGCTGTGTTCGGCCGCCGACAGTAGCGAATCAGCCGCCAGTCGTTCGGCGGTCGCTGTGGACAACTCGGTCGCTGCGGTATCGGCGCCGTCGAGGTCGGTTCCGGTTGTACTGGAGCGAATGGAGATGGCCATAGTAGTTTCTCGCTCGATGAGCAGCTGCCGCCACCAAGGGTTTTCAGTGGGTGGTGCGGCGACTTGGAATGCGATGACGTCCCCGTGGCCGGGTACAGGATCTGCGGTGACATGGTGGGCCATTTTTCCGCTGGCGATTTGGAGTATCTGTTCCTCGCCCTCGGCGAGGATGCTTTCAACGGTTTTCGCCCAGTCGCTGAGGTGATCGTCGTGTAGCGCGCTGTGGGTGGCACAGTGCTGGCGGCAAACCGATAGGACGGTTGATGCGGTATTCACGATGAACGGTTTGGCCAGCATCGTGCGTACCGAGCGAGTGATGTCCAGAACGCTGCCGAAGCGGTCTTGGACATCGCGGGCCAGCATGGTCATTGCATAGAGTTGCGCGACAGCGGAGACCAGATCGCGCATGGTGTCGTCGTATTCACTGATGGGGATTTCGCGACGCTGCTGCACATAGTTCCAAGTGATCGCTATCCCGGCGCGGGCGCTGGCGACAGCTGCACCCGCGAGAGCGCTGTCCCCGGGGTGCAGTAGGCTGGTAGCGCGGTAGTGCCTTTCTCCGAGCGACATATGGCACACCAGACGGCCACCGACAAAGCGAACGTCGGGCCCGCAGATGATGCCGTCGCCAGGGACAACGACATCATCGAATACGATCACCTCCTTGCCTATCGCCTTTTCTGGTAGCGCGGTAACGCCAACTCCAGGAGCGAGTCCTGCGCTCGTGCGCAACCGCACCAGAAATGGGAAGACGCCTTCATCTGCGTTTCCTACGCGTAGGCGCGCGGTCACGATCACCGTTTTCGGGATAGTGGAATCCGCCGCGGTCGAGGCAAGTTTTCCTGCTCCTCCGGCCGGGGTCTGCAGTAGGAATGTGCCGTCGGACCGGCGGATCGCGAGAGTCCGGATACCGGGGCTGCTAGTGCCATCCAGTTTCAGTTCAGTGTGCAGTAATGCGCCGATGGCATCGCCGCAGTCGAGCTCGGTCAGGCATTGTCGTTGGTAGAAGGTGCCGGCACCCATGTCCTCGACACCGCTGGCGATGAGCTGGAAGTGTTCGGATAGCAGGGGCAGCACTCGGGGTTCGGCGATTGCAGCCCAATCGAACACCGCGCCGAGCAAGGCAGTATCAGCAGCGATGCGGCAGGAGGAGCCACCGAGATCATCGATGATCTGCAGCAGCGTGGATCCGAAGCCTGACTGGTCACCGAGTGTGACCATCGCTGCGCGTACCCACATGTGCAGAGCGTGTTTGTTGCCGCACAGTGCTTCCTGAAGCGCTGTGTTGGTGGAGTTGGTCTGATGCTGGATCGGTGTATCCCGAGCAGCGATATCAATCATGTGAACCTACACTTCTGCTCATTGGGTTTGCCGCTCGATGAGGTCGGCGAATCGGGCGTTGGTGTCGTGTAGCCGCAACTGCATTTCAGTTGGGGTGAGCAATGTTTGGACCGGGATCCCGGCAGCCGAGTCCTTACTGATCTTGATCATGAATTTGCCGATTCCCGCGGGTTTTTGTCGGGCTCCGCGGTGACGGCGGCGCAGTGGCGCACCACGCGACCACGCGGTGATCATCGCCTGTTCGGCAGCGCTGTACTGCAACACATCCTCGAGGCGCACCAGTTCACCGGCTGGTAGCCCACCGCAGATGACCATCCCCGCTCGTTCGATGAACCCGAGCGCAGTCTTGGTATCGGCTTCGGTCGGCAGTGTTTCCAGGTCACGCCCTGTATGGGTGATCTGCAGCAGCCCTGTGCCGTCGGAACGGTTCAGCCTGGTCAGTTCGTCGATGCGCTGCACCATCCCAGCGCCTGCCCCGAGGACCTGCCATAGTTCGTCCAGGACGGCCAGAAAGTAGCGTTGCGGTGCTAGCCCGGCCTCGGCGAGTAGATGCGCCGCTTCCATCGAACCGTAGGCATCGCTCCAACATGACAACATGACCGCCGCTTTGAGTGTCTTGTCTCCGCGAGTGAGCGCGGAGACATCGATGCAGATGCCGGGCGCCTCCAAGTTCAGTGGTTCGCTGGTGTGGTCGGCGAAAATTTCGCCCAGTGGCCCATCCAGCAGTGCCGCCATCGACCGTCGCAGTGGTTTGGTTGTTTCCAGGTACTCCTCGAGCGATTCCGCGGCCGCGACCTGCTGTAGTCGAGGTGAGCCTTTACCGATCTGGCCTGTCAGGTCCCGCACCAGGGGTGGGTTCACGAAGTCGAATTCGCCGCTTTCGCGAAGCTCGCGCAGCGCCGCTGACAGCAGTGCGTGTTCATAGTCGGCGACTGGTGCCTGACGGATGAGCTCGATCAAGGTGGCTGTCATGAGTACCTGCCGTGAGTGGACCAACTCACGGGTTTCGTTGATGAGCCCACCCTTACCTGCGGAGGTCAACTGGTCTTGGTGCATTTCCAGCAAGGGGATCGTCGACCCGAGCGATCCAGCGGCGAGCGGGTTCAGATGCCCCTTACCGTGGCCGAGGGTGATGACTTGACCGCCGATGCGGGTGATCAGCTCAACATATTCGCCTTTCATATCTCCAGCGATGATCGGGCTCTGGCCTTGAGCGACCGAGCCGAGGATCATCTTGCGGATCAGGGTGGATTTGCCCAGGCCGGGCAAACTGAGGACGAACGCGCTTGGGTTGCTGATCAGTCCGGCGGCGAACCAGGCCAGCACATCGCAGGTGGCGGGTTCTCCGGTGGTCAGGTGCGCACCGACCGGGGTGCCGATCATCGGGGCCGCTGCGCCGATCATCCACGGGTTCAGTCCACACACATGCGCGGTGGTGGCTTGCCACTCCAATGGTGGTTTCACGGTGTCCATCGCCCCACCGCCTGGACCACGGTATCCGTGTGGGCTGCGTTTGAGAGCACGTCGCCAACCTGGCTCCGAGGCCGGTTTGGTGGATGATGCATCTTCGTGATTGCGGCGCCATTCAGCTAGAGCACGGCCCTTTTTCGACAGCAATGCCGGTTCGCTGGCGATGCCTTCAGTGATGTCGTCGGCGAGCTGGGCGAGCTGAGTGTCGGTGAATGTTGTGGCCATGGTTCAGGCGTTCGATGCGATCTGTGACATCGTCGAGTGATCGGGCATCAGTACTCCGATGCCGAGTCCGGCGGCGAAGGCGGTGTCTTGTTGTCCGTAGGCGCGCAGTAGTCCTAGTCGCGCTCGCGCGGAAAGCGATTCGGTGATTGCTGCGGCGGTGGCATGGTCGCCGGTGGTGGTGACGGTCAGCAGCATCGAGTACCGCACCAAACCTGCGCCGCGGACTTGTTCGTTGCGTTGCTGATGGGTGGCTTGTAGCCGTAGTTCGCTGGCGGCGCTCTTGACTCCCCCGCCTTGCTGATTGGCGGTGAGCGCGTCTTTGTATTCTCGGTCGACCTGACGGGTGGCATCACCGGCGCCGAACGGCCGGTAGATCAGGGTCAGACGTTTGCGTGGCAGCGAATCGTGTGGTGTCAGCAAGGGTCTGAGCACTTCGTCGGTGAATACCGATTCGGGAGGGTTCGCCATCTCCCACACCACCGACACGACACCGTTATGGCGGTAGTAGTCCCACTTCGCGGCGGCCGCGGCCGGTCCGGCGTCTTCCCAGTCCATGCCGTGTGGTTCATCGAGTACGTCGAGGGCTTCGAAATCGGCTACCGCGGAGGGGTTGTAGCTGCGGTGCACCATTTCTACGACCTGTCCAGCCGACATCGGTAGTGCGTCGACCCCGGCGCCGAGTAAGTCCTCGTACAACGCAGGGAGTCGGCGGGCGAGTTCGGCGGCCATCTCCTCGGGGTCGATGCGTCGCGCCTTGGTTGTCGCCCGAAATGTGATAGCCAGACGGGCATGTTGCTGCTGGCGGCCTGCCGGGAAGTGCCGCGCCGACTCTTCCATCACTTGAGAGGCGATGTCGGAGTTGGAGTGCTTGATCATCTGCGATACTTCTCTCTGCAGTCGCAGCCCTGTCGCCGGGAAGGTTTCGACCACAGCGACGGCGGCAGCGATATCGCCGGGGAGACCCAGATTGGCCAGGTATGCCCCCCAGTCAGCGGTCATCATGTCGCGCTGGATCTGGGTCAGTGCCTCATCTCCACCGGGCCAGCACTCGATCACGGTCGTGTATTCATCTCGGCGACGCCGATGAATCATGGCGAACTCGTTGCCCAACCGGTCTGTCCCTGTATGCAACGTCGTTTCGGCGAGCAGCCCCGGCAGGCGGTAGCGGCCGCCGGGAATGTGTGAATGTGGGCCGCTGCGGTAGACCGTGCTGCCGGAGAGTCGGCGCCGCCACCATTGAAGTCTCAACTGGATCACCTCGTACAGGCTGTGGCGGCGGGTGGTGATCACCATCGGCGCCAGGATCAACACACTTGTCCCGCCCAGTAACAGGGCTGGGATCAGACCGGCGAGCATCATGGTCAGCAGCGTGGCGACCATCGCCGCGCCACCGAACATGGATGCTCGCAACGAAAGACCGAAAAAGCCGGTGCGCTGCGGGAATGTTCCTGAGGAGTACAGGGGCCGGTCGAATCCGGAGTGGGTGCTCATCGCGGCACCTGCCCGTTGTGGATCGATCCTTCAGCGAATCCCGCCATCGTGGAGGCACCGCGTGATGCGGCGCGGGCGGTTCCGACCGCGACTGTCCCGGCGACCGCCAGCGCGGCGCCACCCAGTTTGGCCGCAGCCGCGCCTTTGCTCATGCCTGCCGATCCGCTGGGGCTGGCAGTCGGGCGGATCGTGGAGCCACCTCCACCGGATCCTGCGCCACCGCCACCGCCACCGCCACCGCCACCGCCACCGCCACCGCCACCGCCACCGGAGTATCGGCCACCGTAACCGCCTGTGGCGCCGGACGCCTGCGGTGAGCCGACAGATGCTCCACCGGATCCTGCGCCACCGCTGTTGGGTTGCATTTTCGCTCCGGCTGCGCGGGCGGCCATCCCTGCAGCACCTGCGGCGGCACCACCGCCAGCCGCCATGGCCGCAACCTGTGATCCGCCGGCGGAAATCGTCGACACCGCTGGGGCGATGACCCGCAGAATTGCGGGCAGTGCCAGCCCCGCTACCGCAAGCAGCACCGCCCCGATGACGGCATCGGTGGCGGTATTGCTGGTAGCGGCCCAGAAAGCGAACGCATAGAGCAAGCTGGCGACGGGTTTGAACAGTAGTGCCGCGATCGTGTAAGAGATCATCGAACTCCAGCTCTGGCGGCCGGTGCCGGTGGCGCTGGCCGCGGCAGCGATCGGGGAGAGTGCCACAGCCAGCGACAGGACAGCTTCACGAATGATCAGCGCAACGAGTTGGGCGATGCTGCCGAGCACCCCGATACCGGCCAGCAGAAGCGAGACCACCGGCCCCAGCATGGATTTCTCGTCGATCCACACCAGCGCCTGGATCTTGGCGTCGACGTCACCATCTGCGGCGGTCTGTAGTACCCAGATCGAGAAGGCGTCACCGGCTTGGTGAAGGACCATGACGGTTACCGGTAGGGTCCAAAGCGCGAACAACGTCCTCATCAGCATGCGCGCGGTCTCTTCCGCGCCTTCGGCCACAGCGTGGCGTCGAGCCATAGCGATCCGCAGAGCACCGGCGCCGACACCGAACGCCAACGCAAACAGCTGCAGTTCCCAGGTGAGGTTGCGTACACCTTCGATTGCTTGTGCTCCGGAGAACGGTATCGGGACCGACATCCAGAACGTCATCATGGTGACGAATGCCTTCTTGTTGCCATCCATGACAGCGCGGGTGAATTTGCCGATCGGGTCGCCCCAGAACAATGTCGCCGCGCCCTGAATTCCGTTGATCCCTATGGTCGTTACGCCAGCAGCGATGCCGCAATTGATTGTGGGCAAGTCACCGATTGTGACGGTGATTGCGTCGTCCAACCAGCCGATTCCGGTGCTGAATGCATCACCCAGAATGTCCTTGCAATCGTTGTAGGTTTTTTCGAATTCGCTGTCATCAGAGTTCGGGGTGGTGTCGAGCGTGGGACTTTCGGTGGGGACGGGCACGTCAGGGCGAGTGGGTGTCGGTTCCGGTGGTGTCGGTTGCGCCAGCACTGGACCTGCGACGACAGCACCGGCCAGCAGCGCACCCATCATGATCACCAGCAGGCGTTTCACCAGGACCATTTCGTCCATCCCTCCAATGACGAATACCGTTGCCCGGAGCCAGTGTTGGCGTATTCGCGTGCCAGCTGCACACGCCAGTCCCCTTCTCGCCACAGCAGATTCAGCCGCAATCCGACCCATCGACCAGCTGTAGCGGTGGTTGCCGAGTTCTGTTCGGTGTGTAGTGCCCATTCGACAGCGACCAGGTCGGCGTCACAGGTGAGGATCCGAAACGCTTCCGGTGCGAGGAACAGGTGACGGAACCGGTCTCCGGCAGGATCGGGTGGTGACGGTGAAGGCGCACGGGACAGTCCTCGTCGTTCGTCGTCGGTCAGGATCGTCAATGCCGCGATCGCCTGGCGGGAGGCTTCGCCGCCGGCGTAGAGGCGTGCAACGAAGTTCCAGCCCGCTATCGCCGCCCCCTGCGGAGAGCGGCGATAGCCCAATAGGTTGGTTCCGTCGACGCGGGAGGGACCGTCGGTGGTCGAGGTCAGGATCGGCATCTCGAAACTGCGTTGGATCTGCATCCCCTGTGGTGAATCAACCGCTTCCCCATCACATTCCATGCGTTGCCCAGGATCGTGCTGGGGCTGCGGTTGTCCAGCAGGGTTTCGGGGGATGATGACCTTGCGGCCGACTCGGTCAGTGGTGGGATCGTCGAACCCGTCAACGGAGTCAGGGACGGTGGGCAGTGGTCTCTGACTGGCCGAAAGCTCACTACTCGCTTCGTGTGCGACGCCGTCTCGGCCAGTGACGACGGCCACCACGGCAACGCACAACACTATGAGCGCCGCCACCAGCACGATACGTGTCCTCGTCACCGTCACCCCTCCAACCGGGTGTAGCCGTCGAGAGTGGGCAACTCGATCGCATCGACCGCTTCGGCGGTAGTGGGCAGCACAATGCGCCAATCATCGATCCAGGCCAGGGCGACGGGGTAGGCGTAGCGGTGGGTAGGGGTACCGGATTCGGTCACAACGTGGACAGCGGCGGTGGTGTTGCTGAACCCAATGACCTTGAAAGCAACAAATTTCGGCGCCATATCAGCGGGAACCGGACCACGGATCGACAAGACCATGCGGTTAGCGGCGAACTCGTCGCGACCTGGCCCCGGTGCGGTGACGACAGACAGGACCCGCCCCCATTCACCGTCACCTGCCAGTGCCAGCATCGCTTGGCCGCGGACCGCGGCGAGCACCGCTCCTTGCGGGGTGCGTGAATACCCTGTAGGGACCGCGTCCCCGCTGTTGCGAGGACCGTCGATCGGTGAGCGAGGCAAGCGGACACCACGGAAGGTATCCCACACCAGCTGCGCCGGCGCGGCAGTCGTGTTCGGCGGCGCAGCTGTCTGTTCAGGCGAGCCCGAATCACTCCCGGCGCCACAACCGGCGACTACAACCGTCACGATGACCGCCATGCAGACGGACCAGGCCATTCGGCTGTTCAGCATGATTCCTCCCTGCATGCTCACCGCATCAGTTCGTGGGCGATCGGCATTGCGACACTGAAGATCGCTGAGGCGATACAGATGCGGATCAGCGAGGATTCCTCGAGCAGCTGGCTCGAAGACGCCGAGCGTCGCTGCCAGATCAGCATCGACACCGTCGCCACGAAGCTGGCGACGGCCAGGAAAGTCGCAAACCAGATGAACCAACCGAACAGGGTGTTCAGCGGTGCCACCACTTGCTCAGGCAATGGCTGTCGCTCAGGTGGTGGCTGCGCCCACAGAAGATGCATCAGGCTGAACCGAACACGATGGTGTTGATGATGAGTCCCGCGGTGCTGATCAAGGCTGCGCCGATCATCGCGCCGACAAGCTTGCCCTGAGCGTCACCACCACCACCAGACCACCGCTGGTAGGCCAGCATTGCGGCCGCGACAATGAAGCCACCGATCGCGGCGATCACAGCAGCCCAGATCACCCACGACAGAATCTGCAGATATTTCTCGGAACCCGGCGGTGTGCCGACAGTGGTCTCGATCCTCTGGGCGAGGACGCTTGTCTGCACGGAATAGTAGGTCGCGGCTATGGGTGACATAGCGGTTTACCTCTGCTTTCGACTGTTTGCTGCGGTGCGGGCGGTGTCGAAGACAGCGCGCCCGATCTCGGTGAGGTCTGGATGGACAGTTGTGGTGGGGTCGGTGCGGGAGAAGCGACGCTGCGGCTCGGTGGGTTCGATGCGCGGAGACCACTGCGGCATCTGCTCGATGTTCAGACACCGGTAGATCGGCAGGAATGGGATGCGCCAAGCCGCGGGAGCGAGTTCTTCCACCAACGCCAGGTGGCGGCGCAGGGTGGCGGGTAAGTGACCGTTGTGATCGGTGATGGTGACCAAGCCCAGCAGCATGCATTCACCGATGAGACCGGCCGCAGCTTGTCGTAGCAGGATGTGCGCGGCATTGAGACCGATCCGGTGGGTGCGGGCGACCACCACTACGTTGGGGTGACGGTCCGCAGACGGCCAGCCTCGCTGTGCGTCCGCAGCCGGAGCCCATGTGTGTGCCAACGTGCTGACTCCTGCCCCACCGTGTGCGCCCAGCAGCCACATCGCCGGAGGAGGGGTGGCTGTCGATAGTGCGTAGTCCCATACCGGTGCCTGCTCCTCGGGTGCGGGCACCTTCAACCCGGCCGGTGCTACAGGCCTGGTTGTGGGTGTGCCGCGCGCTATCGGCAACGCCGCCATGGCGATCCTTTCTGTGGTGAAACCATCGTGTTCACCGGGCATGCGGTTGTTCGGATCAATTCGTTTGACCAGAAAGGATTTCCGAAGCCGACAGCACCTCCTGGCCGGGGACGGTGGCCAGTGGACCGGGTTTGGTGGTGTCGGCTTTTTGCTCGGCCGCGGCAGATACTCCGGCGATGTCCTCGGCTGCGGTGGTGACCCAATCCGCAACCAGTTGCACCGCGCTCTGCCCGCTCGCCCCCACCGGTACGGTGGTGTAGCCGGTGGTGCGCACGTTCTGCCAGTAGCTGGTATCCAACGCCATGCGTACGAGCCCGGCGTTGTCGATCAACCCTTGAGTCAGTTCATTGAATGCGAGTTTGGCGACCTGACCCACAGCCACTGGAGGGATCAGCTTGAGTACTGCGCCACCGAGTTTGGTGGCCAGTACACCGAGCGCTGCCTCGGGGCCAGCGATGAGCGCTGTGCCGATCTCGGCGATACCGGCAGGTGAGAGTACGTCACGGCCGATGGCGATCGCGGCGCCGATCCCCATGCCTGCGATCTTGGTGACGGCCTTCAATGCCTGAGTGACGATGTCGTCGGGTTTGAGGTTCGGGTTCGCTGATTGCACCAGCCGATCGGTGATCGTCGGCCCGGAGGCATTGATCTGCAGCTGCCCGCTCGAGGTCGCGCCGAGGTGGTCGTTGACGAAGCTGGCTCCGGTGTAGAGCACCGACTGGCTGATGGAACTGACCACGCTGGTCAATACACCGATCGGATCGGAGCCATTTTGGACGGTCCGCGCACCGATCCCCGCGACAACTCGCGCCAGGGCCGCATCTTCGGGGATGTCACAGGACAGATCACCGTGGACGCAGAATGAGGCGACTCGTGCCGACAAAGACCCATAGCTGCGGGGAGTCGCTGAGACAGAGAGCCCTCCCCCATCAGCGGGAGCGGCGGCGTTGATCCGGATCTTTTGAGCCACACTACTTTTTGTGACACCCGGTAACTGTCCCGGACTGCTGCGCCCGCCGAGGAAGATCGGTGCACCCGCAGTGCGGCCGGGATCGGAGAAGAGGGCGACTCCGGCGACGCGGTCGGCAGGAAGAGGTCCCCTGCCTGTCCCGATATCACTGGCCAGTGTCGACATCACCTGGGCGCCTTGCTGGATACCGACGAGGAAGACCCTCTGGTTGGGGCAGCGTTCGACCTGATCGGCCAGAAAGGTTGTCGCGTTGGTAGTGCCCGAGGCAACTGACTGGGCGTAGGGGTCGCTGGCTCCGTAGGCCAGATAGGACCGGCTCAGTAACGGTTCGTCACGGTTGGCAGCCAGTTGTGCCGGTACCGCGATCGAGGCACCGAACCCTGTGTCTTGGTCTGGGAGTGTGTGCGGCGCGGCTTCGCCGATACCGTTGGCGATGAGCAGATGCAGCCCGGCGCATTCGGGTTCGGGGGCGGGTTCGGGGGCGGCGAAGGCGGCGGTGGCGGTCGCGGTCAGCACCGCTGTGGTGACCGAAAGGATGCACAGCAAGGTCCGGGGAGCCATGTCAGTTTTTTCCTCTCGGGAGAATCGCCGTGATCAGTGCCCCTTTCGGGGCTTCCGGAGCAGCGATGGTGGTGATCGTTTGGGAGTAGTGGTTCAGTGGTCCGTCGGGTTGACGCGCGTACAGCTCAACCGACCACATGTCTGGTTGCACGGCAGTAGCCAGCACGCAGTGGGTGGTGCCTTCAGGGATGGTGTCGATCCCGGCTCTGAGTTCGTCGATGCCACCGACACGGGCGTCGGCGGCGACATGCAGGCGGGCGGTGATAGCGTCGCGGTCGACGTAATAGGCCTTCTCGAACGCTGCGATCGCAGCCAGCCCTGGTTCTGTCGATGTCTCCGAGACCGGTTGCCCAACACCGATTTCTGCGCACCACGACTTCGCCGCAGTCGTCGACACGGCAGTCGGCACGGCGGAGAGTGTGGGCTCGGCGACGCTCGGTGGCGTCGAACCGGCAGGTTTCATCAGTATCGCCGCGCAGACCACAACAACTCCGGTCACAGCAAGCACACCGGTCACGATCAGGGCGCGTGGGGGACGGCGGGGCAGCCGCCGGGGGCTGGCTGCGGGAAGGTGACCCGTTCCCGGTTGTGGTGCGACAGACTCAGGGTTGGTGTCGAACCAATCTTGGTCGCCCTGCTCATGTTGCGACACCACCGACAACGACGGCGTCGCCGCAGCGGAGGTCTCGGTGGAAATTTCGTCGAACCAGTCGTCGCTCATGTCGACCCCGACGTAGTTGTGAAGATTTCTGGCAGCACAATCGCTGCCAGATCTCTGTAGGCGTGACGCGTATCGGCTTGGAGACAGGTGTGGGTGATGACGTGGCCGTCGGCCAGGTGTGGGTCGAACGGCACGTCACAGACCGCACGCACCCAGTCTCTGTAGAGACTGCCCAATGCTTCGGCGACCGGCGGGGAGTTCGGCTGCTGGTGGCTGACTACTAGCACCGATGAGCCGATGAACTCCCCGCCGAATTCGGCATCGAGGTGCTGCAGCGTCCAACGCAACCGATTCGTCGCGTCATGACGGGCCGGAATGGTCAGTACCAGCCGTGTATCGGGCTGGTCGAGCAAAGGGCGCAGATATCGGGCGGCGACACTGCTGCCACCGTCGACCACGGTGGCCATACCTGCGGTGACGAGTCGATCACAGATGGTTGCCGAGGTGGCACGATGCGGCAATGGACTGGGGTCTCGCCACAACAGCCGGGCTCCCGAGGATGCCAGTGAGAGTACATCGGTCAAAGGTGCAGAGTTGGTTGAGGCTGAACTGGCCAGCCAGGCTTGGACGGGGGAAGCGGCCAGACGGTGATCGGCTCCGCGGATCGCGAGATCTCCACCGGCGACGGTGGCGTCCACAGCGACCACTTGCAGTGCTGCCGCGAGCGCCGAGGCCACTCCGAGAGTGGTGACGGTCGTTCCGCTGCCGCCACACGCACCGACGACCAGCACAGCAGGTACCGGCGCAGGCGGAGTGCGCACCAGATACATGATCGATCCGGTGTGGGGCACTGTGGTTGCGTGCATGCCCGCGACGAACCAGTCACCGTCTGCGCGCATCAGTTACCTCTGCTCGAACAGGTTCTGCGGAGCGGGCGGAGCGGTGAGCTGAGCCCACATCGCCTGCGCGGTGGTGACCACGGTCGAGACGAAGGCCTCCACCGGTGAAGGTGCAGGGACGTGCGGATCCGGCAATGGGGCGGCGATATCCTGTTGGACACTCGGCGCTTGGGCACTCGGCGCTGTTACGACCGCCGCTGCGGAGTCGAACGCGATCGAGGCGACGGGTTCGACTGGGGGTGGAGGCACAGGAGCCGGAGGCATGAGAGGCTGAAGGACCTCCGGAGGCGGGGCCGGATTGTCGCTGTTACCCGATGCGCCCGCCGCCGCGACCGCGCCACCGATACCTGCTCCGATAGCGGCACCGGCAATGACTGCAGGGGTACCGACAACGACGCCGCCGACCATGCATCCGATGGGGAAGCCCACTGTTGCGCCGAACGGTGCCGCCGCTCCTCCAGTCGGGATTCCTGTGATGAGGGCACCCGCGATACCTCCGATGACCATCCCGCCGAAGCAGGCGGGCAGTGCGCCGAGGATGCCGCCAACGTCAGCACCGGCGATGCCGCCGGCTACCGCGCCGCCGGCGGTGACTGCAGCCTGCCGGTCAGCCTTGTCACGAGGTAACCCTGCTGCGTCACCAGCGAGCGCGAGTTGGTAGACCCCGTAGTCGTTCCATTTGTTCCATTCCTCGACCAGCGACGGCGGTGCCCAATCCGGTCGCGGGTGGCTGTCTGCTCCCAGATGCAGCATCACTTCGCGGGGTGGTTCAGGGGGTGGAGGTTCGGTGGGGTGATCGTCGGTGTCGGTGTCGGTGTCGATGACGGGTGCGGCGGGTGCGGGCCGTTTGTCCGGCCAGAAGTCAGGCATCGGTCGGTCGCTGCGAGGCGGCGGAGGATCGACGATCGCATTGGCCAGGCCGGTTCCGGCGTCCGGCGGCAATGGTGCAGGTGGTGGTGGGGGCGGTGGTGCCGGTGTGACTCCGGGCTGCTGGCCACCGTCGTCGTCAGGAGTGACGCCAGGTTGACCTGGAGTTGCCTGTGGTGTGACTCCAGGCTGCGGTGATTCGGCCGCCACAGCAGGTCCGGCTGCGACGGCCACCGGGATGACCGATGCGGCCGCGAGCACCGCGAAACGACGTCGGCGAGTGGTGGGTTTGTTGGGCACAGGTGTCTCCTTCTTCGCTTCCTCCAGTCGAGGTGGTGCGATAGCGATCACCGCATCGGCACAGGAGTGTGGGCGTTGGTACGGAAAACTGGCTTTCGAAATGCGAGAGAGTGTCATCGGCGCTGCCTCAGAGGCCTGACTGGCGGAAGGGTTGATGGTGGTCTGCGGACCGCGGTTGTCGATGCTCAACGACCTTCCTCACCTGAGCAATCCGGACATCCACTGCACCGCACCGGGCAAGCCGAGGACCGCTGCGCTGAGGTGATCTGGTGCAGGGACGGCCACCTGGGTCACCGGGGTGCCCTGGGCACGCCAGTTCGCCATCGTGGCGTCCAGCTCGGGCAATGGCAGTAGCGCATCGACCGGTGAGTGCCATTCATAGACAGGTACAGTCGGCGCACCGAGATAGTTTTGAATACTGTTGTCGCGCATCACTTCTCTGGTGCTTTGTGCGAAGAAGAGGCTGTCGTCGGCAGCGAAGTCGTCTACCGAGTGCCCGAAACCTTCGCGCAAGATCTTGTTGATGCATGCGTTGCCGATCGTGTCCAGGAAATGCTGTCCTGCGACGTTGGTGTAGTCGGTGATCGGCAAGTCGTCGGGATATTCTCGTGACAGGCCGACAGCGACTGCGGCGGCAATGCCGAAAGCCGGATGCCTGTTGTGCCACAATGCGTTTGCCATTGTTTCGATGGACGCGGGAACCCCGCCGAGCGCAGCACCGACAATGCGCAGTTCGGGTGCATAGGTGGGTGCCATCGCCGCAGCGAAGGCAGCGCTCATTCCTCCACCGGAGTACCCGGCCAAGCCGATCGGGCTGTTTCCCAGCTGCAGCGGAGCGAACCGTGTAGCTGCGCGCGCCGCGTCGAGGGTGATCTGTCCGCCCATGCGGGCCGCTCCGTAGGCAGAGCGGGGACCGAGGTGGTCGGGGATGATCACCGTCCACCCCATAGCCAGGAGCGGGTTGAGCGCAGGAGTTTCGCGCATCACGACATCGGGGTCCGGTGACCACATTGCTTGCGAGGGCGCGCACTGCAAGCCGAGGCTGTTGGTGGCATGGTCCCACACGAATATCGGTGCGTCTGGACGGGTGAGAGGTGGAGTGAGCACGGTGGCCACCGCGGGGATCGGACGGCCATGGGCGTCGGCGGAGCGAAATTGCAGTTGGGTGACGCTGGCTGCGACAGCGAAGATCGGCGGCATCGGGCGACTGCGCAGAACATCACCCGGTGCTGCCGACTGCAGGTCCGCGGGTGGAGTGTAGAACTCGTCAGCCAATGCAACCGGCATCACCGGATCCGCAGAGGCGATTGCGCTGTTGTTGCAGGTCAGGGCACCGACACAAGCCAGTGCCGCCGCGCTGAACAGAAAACGTTGCAGTTTCACAGGGTTCGTCCAATTGAGAAGGTTGAGCGGCGCGGAAACGCACCGGGCGCGGCGATCGAGCGGTGAACCGGCGGGTGGCTGGCCCAGGACACTGGGGCGGCGCTGGACCAGCCACCCGATGTACTCAGCGCGGCAGCAAACTGAGCACAGTGTTCACGAGGTTGCCGATCGCCACACTCGCATTGGCAGCGATCGAGGATCCGGCGTCAAGCAGGCTCAGAATTCCGGCCATGAGGATGTCATTCCTTTCTTATGCGGTATGCCGAACGCACACCGTCCTGGTCAGCCCCGCGTCCGGCCGAACTGTTGGAAGCCGGCATGAACATCGAGGGAATCGCGGAGCAGTCGCAGAAAGGACCGATCACAGCCGAAGCAACAGGTTCGACGGCTGCTGATGGCAGCGACGGTCGGTCGATAACACCACCGGGCATGCTCGTCTCCCCCATATCCGAATCTGATCTGATCTGTTTCCCACGATTTCTCCGGATGTCTCCGGACTGCGGCATCGGCGACGCGGTCCGGGGACATCGGATAGCAGTTTCATCGGACCTCAGCTGCAGCGGACTCCAGTTCCACACAGCTAGTGGGACATCGAATGCGGAGGTGTCTACACCCAGTAGCTGAAGCAGTGCAGAAACGGCTGTGGCCGTGACGAAGAACCTTCGTCACGGCCACATTTCGGGGAATCAGGACCAGCTACCGCTGGATCAGGGCGGATTTATTGCGGGTCGTGATCGATGCGTTCCAGGGGGGGAGAACACATCGATGCAAGATTAGCACCGATCCACACCTGATGAACGGAACAGTAGAACTGTTCACACCTTGTGCAAGTTCACGCAGCGATGCGATCGGATTACTGCACACCTTGTGCACAAGAATTTATGAACTCGCACTTCAGAGCGTTTTCGCGGCGTGAGGGTTTCGCTGCTTGCCTGGATTCTCTGAGGCGTTTGTGTTCCAATTCTGATCGCTGACCCCGGTCCGATCGGCATCGCCAAGCAACGGAAAGTCAGGGAACTCTTCCAGGGCACCGGAACTGGTTCGTGACGTCCATGTCGCATGGGTCAGGGAAAGGGGAACATCTCGTGCCGGGGGATAGTACTGCGACCGTGGCATTGCCACAAAGAATGCAACTTCTGGGCCAGACGATGCGGCAATGTCGCGAGCGTTCGAGTATCTCACGAGACAGGCTGGCTCCCCGCGCATATGTGACGTCTTCGACCTTGGAGAAGTGGGAAAGCGGCGAGCGGATGCCGACGTTGGACAAATTGAAATTCTGGTTCCAAGCATTGGATGCCAACGACTGGTACCGGGAGAAAATCATCAGCTTGTCCCAGCCTGCTTTGTTCGAGCTGCAGCTGCAGCTCGGCTCAGGAGCACAGCTTCCCGAACCCACTGTATCGGAGCTGCGCCACCTGGAACTGCTGCCGTTCCCGGCCTGCTACCGACGACTGCCCACCTTCGACCTCATCGCTGCTAACGCCGCATTCCGGCGCCAGTTCCCCGGCCTGGTACCAGCTTCGGCGGCCGCGGCGCGACCAACCAACATCATCGAGTGGATGATGCTGTCACGGCTGTCCCGTCAGATCATGCGGGAATGGCTACGTCATGCCCATGTGATGGTCAATGCGATGCAGATACTCTCCCCCGGTGTTGTGGCACATGACTATCTCGATGCGGTGGTCAGCTCTTGCAGCCGCGCCGGTGAATTCCAGCAGATGTGGGAAACCGATGTCAGCAGTGCCGACATCCACAACAACGATCTGACCATGCTGCATCCGTCACGAACCCGATGGATCTCCTACATCGCCAATTCCTATCGCACCTCACCGCGCAACAACTGGGACTTGCTGATGCTCACCCCCTCCTGACATTCCCCGGCATTGTTGCTGAGACCACAACATGATTCGGGTCGTGGTAACCACATGTGGCCACGGCTTGGTCCACACCTCCTGTGTGGTCCCATCCCCTCGATACATCCGGATCCTCGACGCTGGACTGCAGAACCCGATGTCGCGGTGGCCTTTCCCGCTCGCCGCTGACACATCAGGTTCTGGTGACCCACGCAATGCCACATCGTGCGCTGCTCGCAGCTGATGGCTCTTAGCCACCGCGACAGGACTCGGAGGAAAATATGACCGAACGCGATCGGATCGACATCGGTGCGGTCGCCTATTTCGAAGCAGCCCAACATATTCTGTCGACACTCATCGGCTACGCGATACCGCGCGCGGCCAACGATGCACATTGGGCCCGCCAGCTCGACCAGTGGACACAGCAGCTCAACAACCTGACTCCAAGCGACAAGGCGGCCATAGCTCGAGTGCATATGGTCGACGCCGCCACCTTAGCCAGGCTGGTTTCGCTGTGACTCATCCCGAACCGTCGCTGGCTCGCTACGTCCTCAGCAAGGAGGAGATCAACCGCGTCTATCGCCACCAACTGCTGCCGCTACTGACCGGATTACCCAGCCAAGAACGCCCGACCATGCTGTTGCTGACCGGGCAGCCCGGGGCCGGACACCAAGCAGCGGCCACAGAAATCAAAACCTCGGAAAACAGCAGAACCCGCCCAACCACCGCGGTCATCGACACCACCCTGCTCCACCGATACCACCGCGACTATTTTTCACTGTCGCAGCAGGCCCGCGGTCCTGAGGGCGCCCGCCAGAAGGTAGCCAGCGCGGTCAGAGAAGCAGGATGGACCCACAAGATCCTCACCGAGGCCGCGCGACGGCGAGTGAACGTGATCGTCGTCGCCGATATCGAGCACCCCAGCGATCTCGACACGATCGTGGAACCGTTCGCCACCTCCCCCGAAGGGTTGGAGCCTTACCGCAACGAAGCAGGTCTGATGGGCACCCCCCGCGCCGAAAGCCTGCTCACTTGCCTTATCACCCATCAAAAATATTACGAGAACTCCGGTCTCACACAGCTACCAGCACCTAACACGATCGGCCATGATCGTGGATACGATCACATGCTCACTGTGGCGGACTGGTTCGATGCCGATCCACGGCTCCACGTGATCAGTATCTACCGCCGTGAAGCAATCCCGATCCACGAGAACAACGGACAGACCAACCCGACTGCATTCACCGAGTTCAACCACCTGCCCGGTGCGGTAGCCCGTAAGACCCGGATCGCCACCGGCGAATGGGGCGACTACAGCTACCACCGCGAACACGAAGCCCGTCGGCTACCGACCCGTGTCGTCCTCGACGAATTAGTGCGCAAACAACCCCTCAGCTATCCCGACAGCGTCGCCTTCGAACAGCACTACAAATGGCTGAGTAAGCGCATGCGCCCGGAGTGGGCGGCCACACTCATCCAAGTCCGTGACGATGCCCAGAACGTCCTCACCGGCGCGAGACTGCCCTATCCGAAATATCATCCCGGCGCCGCTGCACGGTTGGGGATAATCCACGAAGTCGTACTGTTCGACTACTTTCAGCTGCTCACCACAGCAGACATGCACGCTATCACCCGCCTGATGGAACAGTTCACCCACGTCGAACTCGCGGTAATCGACGAGACATCCCGTCCCCCGGTCATTCCGCCGGACGAGTTGCTCGACTTCTATGCCGAACGTCAGCGCCACGGCGCACCGGAGCGCAACCCGCTGACCGTGGAAGAACGTATTCGAGGGGTAGTGGCGGCGCTCCGCGCATACGGTCTGCCCGAATCCGACATCACTGTCACCAAAGCGACCGCCCCGGAACTGGCGTTGCCCGAGCTCGGTAACACACACCCGACGTATCGAGCCTCAGTGGGTTTCCTGACCGATCCGTATGACCCGGCCGACCGGGCTCGCAACGATATCTACCGCAAAATTCTTCCCCACCGGATCTGTGAAGTGCTGCTGCCGCGCCCGCGGCCCCGGATCGGGGATCTTGCCCACGCCTACCACCGCGGTGAGCAGCACGCACTATCGGATCTACCGGCGGGATACGTCGACGTATTCCTCGAAATCAGGGGTCCAGCAAGAGTATTCACCACAGACCTCACAGAATCCACGACTGGGATCGAAAACCTGCGGGTCGCCGCTTATGGCACCGACGACGAACACCGAACCGACCCCCGCACCCCACCCGAAGACTTCGACGAGCACGACTTCCCCCCTCCCCCATCAAGTCCCGAACCCGATGTCGACGAGCTCGGACATTCAGGTCCCTAACTCTCGCGAAAGGATCCACCGTCATGGCCGAACCCACCGACATCACTCACACCGATCCCGCCTGGAGAGCTGTCCGACAGTCAGCCAGAGACCCCGATCCCACATACTGGAATACGCTCCAACCCGAGTGGTCAGCCGAGGGCATCGCCGACGCTGCCTGGAGGTACTACGCCAAGTTGATCGTCGACTTCCGAGGCGAGTTCAGACGAGCCGAAGCAAGCCCTGGCGGACTCACACCGATTGTCCAGAACGGGTTATCCCAGCGTTATGCCCAACTCCAATTCGGAATCGCACATGTCAATGTGATCAACGACCGGGACCGTGACCGGCTGCTGGAGGCGCTACAACGCGCTCCCACCCGCGAGGAACCACTGTTCCCACCGCAACCATCAGTTTGGCAACGCATGCGAGCCGCAGTCGCAAGTTTGTTCACCCGCACAGACACCGAGCAACGAGTCAGGCCCGAGCCGGTCCGTAAGATACCCAGCCCAACACATCCACGGCCCAGTGAATGGCAGATGAGGCGTTGGCTGGACACGCTACCCGAAACCGCCTATACCGAAATCCGTGCGATCGGGGCCTCGCCTACAGCAGCCAGGATCAACGATGCCCTCGACCTCGGCGCACTCGAATCAGGCGAGGCTGAACGCGCACGTGTTGTGGTAGAGGCAGTAGTCGAGGACGCTATGAAAGGCATCAGATTTGAACGGGATCCGGTCGGACTCGTCAAACAACCATACCAATTCGATATGTGGAAAGACGCGCGACCATACCTACGCGGTACACCCGAACACGATCCGCCTACCGCGCCTATCCGTTTCGAATCCGGTGTTGCGGCTGCGGCCCTGGCTCGTCCGAGCACATCCACCCGCCATCCAGGCCTGATCACAAACGACGCACCCACGCCAGCTGCCGATCTGTCTCCAGCTGCGGAGGCATCACCTGGTGTCGGGATCTAGCCGTGTAACAACCCCGAACCTTCTACCCCACTCCTCTCCAACACAACCCACGAGGACCCCGCCATGGCCGCTACCACTGACTCTCCTGTCACACAGACCTCGGTCCCTGCGCTTTCCGGTGAAAGCGAACGCCAATTACACGCCATCCTCGCGGAATACAACGAGTGGAAGGCCGCGAATCCAGACGCCGGTCCTGCTGAAGTACGGAAGAAGCAGCAAGAACATCGGAAGGAGTTCAGTCGTGCGTTACGCCGCCACCAGCGCGCTTTGGCCGTCGAGCGCGCAGCCGCCCGCTCAGTGATCGAGAGTTTGTTCGATGAATTGTGGGCGATGGCCGGCGAGTACAAGACTGCTGAGCGCGACTGGCAACAGCAGAGTGGCACACAAGCCAATGTCACGACCGAACAACAGGATCTACAGCCAGCGAATCTCCCAGAACATCTCGTCGAGCAGCGCGCCGAAGTCGAAGACAAGCGTGCCGAAGTCAAAAACAAGATCGAGACCATTCAGGGGCTCAACGAGTCAGAACGTAAACGAGCACTGATGTTGTTGCACTTCGATCGCGACCTCGGACGCCCTGTATTCCCGATCGATCTCGATCTTCGACGTGCCGTTCTACGACATCAACTCGACCAGTTGCGCCAGCACATGCAGACAGGCTGGTCGCAACTACGAACCGCTGGCGCCGAGCTCGCCGCGCGCGTCACCGGCAAACACACCAACACCGACATCGACATCGACATCGAAGACGAAGAACTGACTGTGGAGAGCGCTGACAACCTGGATGAGACCCGCTCTGAATCTGCCGAAAGCAACAGCGAGTTCGACCATGAACAGGTAGTCGATTGGCTGGCATGCTTGCCTGAGCAGGCAGCTAGCGAACAATACCCCAGTCGCCTGTTCAGCGACCTGAATCAGCGTATTACCGGCGCACCACCGGAAGTAGAGGATCGCGCTCTTCGCATCGGCATCAAGATCATCGAAGACCGCCTCCGGAACGTCGAGTTCACCGACAACCCACGCGATTTGATGCAACTCGACGAACTCAGCTACGAGCAGTGGGAAAAACAGCGACCGACTCTCCACACCGGACCTGAACCCACTGACCTGATCGAGGATATCGAGGATGCGGCGCTCGCGGCAGCCGCGATGGCCCGATCGAATGGCTTTACGGCACAACCCAGCGACACTGAGACTGCCGGACATGCCATACACGTCCCGTCTCCCAACCTGATGGTCGATGACGGTGCTGCTGCTACAGCTGGCGTCTGAAACTGCGGAACCGTGCAGAATCCCAGGTCCATCAGTCCACCGGAGAGGTCCACATCAACTCTCCCGTTTGGAGAACCTCACACCCCAGTCGTCGGCAAAACTGTCGACACACTGCCTAGC
>NZ_JBJZOO010000027.1:0-26995 GCF_047200775.1 Nocardia spongicola
TGTGCGTCATACGGGTTTTGCTCGATCGTGGATCTTGTTGTATCGAGTTGCGGTGGGCTTACCGTGGTTCCCAGGTCCGTATCTTGTCGACGAGCAGGTTCCAGGCTGTCGATGGCGTGGGGGCTGGGGTGGGCGCTGGATGTGCCGCGCTCGAGCGGCGTAGCTCAGTCGGCGTCGCCACGCTGCCAGGTCCGGGCGATCAGCGGGCTTGTCCGGCGGGGTCGTTTGTGGCGAGACAAGAAGGGCTACGCCCTGGCCATCACCCGCACCATATGATTTGGCCACCACGTGGCCGGTGGCTGGTTTTGGTTGGTGGGGCAGTTTCGAGGTCGTCGTTCTCGGTGTTCGAGGGGGTTGGTTTATGGCTGGATAATATTTGTCCGAAAGTTAAGGGTGCGTGGTGCTTCGGTCAGGGCCAGCGGGCTGGGTGGTTGTTGGAGAACTCGGCAGCTTCGGGTTGTGGGGGATGGGGGTGTGTTTTTTGGGGGTTGGTGGGGGTGGTTCAGAAGGGTGGTTCGGTTTCGGGGGGGATGTTTTGTTGTTTCGGTGCTGGGTGTGTGCGTGTGGTGTTTTCTGGGTGGTCCTGGGTCACGTGCACGCTGCATGTGGCGCACAATGGTCGCTTCTGGTCGGTCTGATCTTCGGGTAGGACTGCCCCGCACTCGTCGCACTCGTTGTCGAGGTCTTCCCAGGGTTCGTGGTGGCCGCATGTGCGGCAGAGCTGCCGATGTGTGAACGGTGCATCTTGTGGGCGCGCGGGGATGGCGTCGATTTATGTGGTGTGTGGTGGGGTTTGTAGTGGTGTGGCGTGGGGGTTGTCGCTGTCGTCGACTTCGGTGTCGTCGAATACCGCGAGATCGATGCGTTCTGTGGCCTCGTACGGCCTGCATTCGGGTGTTTCACGGTTGTGTTGGTCGAGTTCCGCGTCGTCTGATACGTGGCGTATAGACCTCGAGCAGTATGTATCCGTCATATTCGGTGTCACCGATGTCGGTACCACGTCGCTGGCGGTGGAGGTTTACGTGCCGAGCGCGGGCCCTGGATCAGGTGGGTCGTCGAGTCCGGTCTCGGGGTGAGGTGAGTTCTCTTCGTGTTCTGAAGGAGTCGATTCCGGGTTCGGGGTCTTGTTGTTATCGGTATGAGGGGCGGCGGCCGCAGTCAGTGCCTCGCGCAGGTCTGGTTTTTCTGCTGCATCCGTGCGAGAGCGTCGGCGAGGTCGGCGGCGCGGGTCAGAGTGGCGGCGACCTCGCGGGCGGCGGTGCGGGCGGCGGCGGCGAATTCGTTGCAGAGGGCGGGGTCGCTGGCTTTGGAGTTGATCACGGAGAGTCCGAGGCGGCCCACGTCGTCGCGGCGCTGGTTGAGGCCGCTTTCGAAGTAGATTTCGACGAGTTCGGTGATCAGGGGGGCGAGGGCGGGGTTGGTGATCATGAATCTCCCTTTCGGGGCGGGCGGTGTCCGGTGAAAGCCTTTCGGTGACCGGGTATCTCGCCGTTATCGCCGCGGGTGATCTGTGGTGGTGAGCGGGGCGGAGTCGGGCGGGTGCGGGTTGTCTGTTGTTCGGGAGGGGGTTGGGGGTTGGGTGGTTAGTGGTGGGGGGAGTTGGAGGAGAATCCGCGGAGTGTGGTCCAGATGATGATCGTGATGAGGAGGTAGTTGAAGACGTCTTGGAATGCCAGTGGGGTGGGGGTGAAGCTGAGTAGCCACATCACGATGGTTGTGATGGTGAGGAGGTAGCCGAGTGCGATCAGGAGTGTGATCGACAGCAGTGTGATGGTGCCGAGTGCGCCGAGCTCGCCGGTGTACTTGTAACGCAGTGGGGGGATGCGGATTTCGTAGTCGGTCACGGGTGGTGGTCCTTACGTGGTTGCTGATATCTCAGTATCGGGGGTGTGGTGTCCGGCGTGGTTCGTCCTCGCTGGGGTGTGGGGTGGTCGGGTTCAGTAGCTGTCGGTGGTCAGTACGCGGTAGAAGAAGGTTTCGTTGGCCAGTGGCGCTGGGCCGCCGGGGAATCCGCCCAGCCATTTCGAGAAGTTCAGCGGTGTCGCGGGTGGCATCACGATGAAGCCCTGGTGACTGTAGAAGTCTGCTAGTCCCTGGTCTTCGGTGAGGAATTGGCCGTAGAGGATCTCTACCCCTGCCTTGTAGGCGAGTGAGGTCGCCGCGTCGACGAGTGCGCGGCCGAGTCCGTGCTTGCGGTGGTTCTCGGCGACCGCGACCAGGTGGATCTTGGAGGTGAACAGCAGGGCGCTCATGACCGGGGTGGCGCCGAGGTTGTGGGTTTCAGCGAGGTCGGAGATGAACTGCGCGGCCGGTCCGACGAGCACGCCGCCGACCGCCTCTTCGTCCACGGTCGCGATCAGTGCTTCGGTCCGGCCCCACACGACGGCGTCGAGCGCACCGCCGGTCACCGCGGCCACCATCATTCGGTGGCTGCTGTCCGGATCGCGCAGGGCCGCGCCGAGGATTCCGTCGGTGTGGGCCTGGACCAGATTCGCCGCCAGTTTGGGGCCACCGGCCCCGGCTGTCGTTGCCCAGTTCTCGAACCCGCTCAGTTCTTGCGGGGTGCGGGCCGGGCGTACTCGGTACGCACCGACCGCGATGTCCTTGAATGCCGCGGCCACCGAGGATCGGCGCGGTGATGTGCGGCGAGGAGTGACGGATTTCTTTGGCTTGCGCCCCTTGGACTTCGGCACCGCACTACTTTCTGGCTCGGCACGAACTGCTCCCATGAACGGTACCGGCACCGCCCGGAAGCCACCCCCGAGAGATGCGGGGCATGGTGTTCCATGTGGGAGGGGTGTGTGAGGGAGGGGTTGTGACACAACCCGCAATTTTTCTAGAATCCTAGCATTGTTGGTGTGGTGTCCGGCGCGGTTCGCCCTCGCTGGGGGCGTGGGGTGGGTTGGTGATCGGTAGGGGCCTCGACCCGTCGCACTGCCCGGCGCGGTGCATGATCCGGTCCAGCGGGCGCCGATATGCCGAGCTGGGCGCCGCCCGGCATATCGGCGCACTGGCCACCCTCGAGCGGCCCTCCCCGTGGCAGTGACCACCTGCCACCGATCACCCACCAAGGACGAAGGAGAGAAGGACATGAGCGACTTCGAATGGGGCGTATGGGCTCCGCAAACCGAGACCGAGCGCGAAAAGCTCGGTCCGGCGGCCATCATCGACGGTCGTGGGGAGCCCATCACGGAGATCGATCCCCGTGATGTCCCCCGCTACCAGACCATGGCGCGGCGAGCGGCCGCCACGCGCATCATCAAGCAGCAGCAGGCGAGAGATGCGGCGCAGGGCCGGTACCCACGCTACGTCCTGGATGTCACCCCGACCGCGCAGGGCCTCGACCGGAATCCGTACTGGCAGGACTTCGGGACCAGGTCCTGGCTCTACGATCGCTACGACCTCGAACGACGACTAGAGCGTGCCGAGGTAGAGCGGCAGACCGGGGACATCTCGGCGGTTACCTGGCGCGAGATGACCGACGCGGAGTTGCGGGAGATCGAGCAGCGCGGCCGGGACTATCGTCAGCGTCTCGGCCGGGAGCCGCACCCTCGAGGCCACGACCGTCAGCGGTAACAGGGCGCGCACGGCACAAGGGGACCGGGGCGTCTCTTGCTACCGGTCCCCTTCGTCATTCGATCGCGGTGGGTGGGCTATCGGTCGTCGCGGTCGATGAGGGTGGTCAGCAGGGCCGGGCTCGCGGCAGTGTTGTGTGTCGAGCAGTCTGGTTCTCAGGCGGTGGGATTCGCTGCTTCGGTATCCGTCGTTTCGCCGTGGCACGAAGAAAAGATCGTTGCTGGGTGCACGATCGGTGGCTTGTGCCTCTCTTATATACGACAGCTCCGATCAAGGATGAGGAACCGCTACACATGACAATCGCCTCCACCACATCCCGGCCACCACCGAACCTTGGTGGTGCCTATGGTTCCGCGAGGAATGCAACCCCTGCGAGATCGCGCAGCCCCTTCGGATCGAACTCGACGCCGACCGATCGGATCTTCGGAAAGCTCGACGAGCGTTGGCAATCTACATGACTACCAGGAGTGAGAACCCATGATCATATTCGTCGACGACAACCCGTCCCCGGACTTCGAGCGCTGGTTGGAAGATCAGCACAGCCGAGTCGCGACCGAGCTCCGGCAGTTTCTCAACATCGAGGCGGGACTGCAGGAGATCTTGATCGGTACCCGCCATGCGGAGTTTACGACCCAGCTCCGTTCCTTCCTCGATATCGAAGCGGGTCTCGCGGCGATCGTGTCTGCGCGTGAACTCACCTGATGAGGCCGGTGAGATTTGTCGATGTCCCCGATACCGGGCGAGGTGTCCAGTGCTGGTGAGGTATTTCCTGCCGGCCGATAACAGCGAGCATCGGCGTGGTTTCGGTGCCGGGTTCGGTTGTTGGTCAGGGGCCGGGGCGATGTCGGTGGTTGCTGGGTGGGGGAGGTCAGCGACCGGATTCTCGAGTGGGGTTGATGGTATGGCGGTGGCGAGTATCGCAGAGGTCGGGGATGAACTGCGCGGCCGGTCCGACGAGCACGCCGCCATCGCTCGTGCTGGGGTGTTTTTGGTTGTGGGGGTGGGTTTTTGGAGGGTTGATGTGGGTGGTGGTGCGTCGTTACTGTGTGAGGCGCACCAGGTTTCGTGGCGTGTGACAGTCGGTTTCGGTTCGGCGCGCTCGGCTGCGGTGGGTGTGGCTGCCGGTGGTGGATCGGTGGTGGACCGAGAAAAAGAGAATGCCCACCCTCCTCGTCGCGACCAACGATTCAGGAGGGCGGGCTGGACCCCAAAGGCTGGGTGAGTACCACACTTTCGGTGCGGCACGTGTAGACGATAGCGGATAGGGCTGGCATCTGACCAGTCTGTTGCTCGATCTGGATGTGTGTCGCGATCGGTGTGGGGTGTTTTCTTCGCCGCGGGGTCCGAGAGAGGGAAGGGATCCCGGCATGAGCCATCTCCATGAAGCGTTGGTCAAACGTGTGCATCTGGTCGATATTCCCGCTACCCGGTGGCATGCCTGTAAATCGGTGTTGCGGTGCATCGCCGAGCATGCCAATGAGGCGTCCGCTGATACCGCGTGGCCGGGGGTGGAGCTGATGATGCTCGAGACCGGGATGAGTGAATCGGTGATCGTGCGTACCACCGGGTTGCTGGCCGAGCACGGGTGGATCACCAAGACCCGCCGTTTCGGTACCTCGAATCTCTACCGGCTCAACGTTGGCAAGTTGCGTGCTCATCAGGTCACCAAACCCGCTGTGAAAGCGGTGCATATGAGCGAGCATCTGCCCGCGCTGTTGTTCCCGGGGGAGGAGTTGGGGGAGTTGGTCGCCGAGGTCGCTGCCGCCGCTGGTCCTCTGCGCCCGGTGTCGTGGTCGCTGGTAGCCGGGCGCAGCACCGCCGCCGCGCGGGCTGCTGCTCGCCGCTCTGTCACCGACCCGGCTCGCCCGCTCGTGGACATCACCGAGAAACCGCAGGTCACCACCAATTACGTCGATTCGACGTATTCGCCGTACCCGAATCCGGTACCGCATCCGAAAACGTCGATCCGACGTGACCGGTCACGTCGATCCGACGTGACAGAAAACGTCGATTCGACGATCGAACCTGTAGTGAAGAATCAAGGAACAAACAGACAGCGTCCGCAGCGGCACCGCGAGACAGCGGGCGGGGCGAATGCCTGCCTGTCGGAGAGCTCCACCACGACCACGACTACGACTACGGCCCGGGCCGGGGCGGTGAGCAGCCGAGCGCGGACGCTGCTGCGTGAGTTGCCGCTGGGGTGGGAAGTGGTGATGCCCAGCGTGATCGCCGAATGCGGGCCCGATATCGACGCACGTCTGAATGGTGGATGGCTCGGTGAGGTGTTGACTCGCCGTATCCGAGACCGGTTCGCCGCCGCGGTGACCGGTCTGGGTGGCGTCGATGCGGTGCGCAATCCACCAGGGCTGCTGATCCGTGTGGTGCGTGAGTTGCCGATGACCCCCCCTCCCGCGTCGTCGCCTTCCGTTTCCGCACCGCGGCGGCCGTGGTGCGGGCAGTGCGACGGTGACGATCACCGCTGGATCGAGCACCTCATCGACGCGGGCACTCCCACCGAGCACACGGCCTCGAGCCGCTGCCCGCGCTGCCATCCCGGCGCTGCGCCCACCGACCAGCTCATCGACGCCTGACCTGGGCACACGGGGAGGTCGCCTGTTGTCCGAGGTGGTGCGAGCGATGGGCTGCTGGGGTGGCGCACACACCTGGCCGGTGAAGGTGCTCGGCGGTGAGAGCGGGGCCGGAAGCGAGCAGCACTGATGCCGCACCAGCGTTCTCGCTCGCGCGAGTGCCGTCACGGTGGTTCGAGGCAGATCCGGTCCTCGAGCAATGGCAGCAGCGATGCACGGTTTCCGCACATGTTCGGCATACCAACGCCTCTGGGGCCGCGGCGAGTACTTGGATGGACATCGATGTGCGCCTTCCTCGCCCCCGGACGGGGTGCGATAGTCATCGCAAGGGTCGACGGCCGTGGTGGCTGACAGGAATGGGAGGTTTTCCCTTATCCCGGTGTGGTTGGTGACGAGGAATTCGGCGGGATACGGGGTGCCGTCGTGAACCGGTGACCACCAAAGACGACAATTCTAGAATGCTAGAATGTTGTCGGTACGTGATGTCCAGAACTCCGCAGGCCCTCCGCGAACCCATCACCAGAAAACAGATCCTTCCGGAATGCTCCACCGCTGAAAAGGAATTCTCATGGAATTGACCAGTCGGACCATCGCAGCAGTAGCGGAACTGGACCCGACATTGCTGGAGAGCTCGGCCACGCGGACGTTGATCGAGCTGGGCGCACAGTTCATCGACGAGGTGACCGATCGCTACGGCTCACCCGATGACCCGCGCTGGATGTCGGGCACTGTGGAGACCAATGTCCTGATGACCTACCACAACGGCGGGATCGATGGCCACAGCAGCGCTGGCCCGCTCGGCGACGGTGTGCCCAGGGGTGTACTGCTCATCTCCGCGGCGATGAACCGTGCGGCCGGACGTGAGGTCATCGATCCGCTGCTGCGTGCGACTATGTTCGCCGCTGCCGCCGCTCACGATCACACCCAGCTGTGTGGGCGGTCCCTGCTGCCCGAGGGGCAACAGAACGACGCTTACGGCGACGAACGACTATCCGCCGATACCGCCCGCGCCCGATGCCTGGATGCCGGAGTCCCGGCCGATGTGGCGGATCTGGTGGCGCTGACGATCATGGCGACAGCGTTCGATCCGACCTCGAAAGCCCAAAACGTGGACTACGACGCGGGGTCCGAGCGCGCGATCCTGGCGCAGGAAATCACCGCCGCCGCCGATTTGCTGAGCCTGACCGCCCGGCGCGGACCTCTCGGGTCGCTCGAGATGGTGTGCGAGTCGCTGTGCCTGCACCAGCGCGGACAGCTGGTACAGCAAAACACGAGGGCATTCACCGCGATCTACACCCCGGAATTACTGCACGCCATCGGCGTCTGTCCCGAGTTGCGCAGCGCGTTCGCCGACGGCCTGGTCGGGCAGGCGAAATTCTTCTCCGGACACCGCTACAGCGACTCGCACATCCGCCAGGTGTGCGGGGCGGGAATCGATGATCTGTTCCCCGGCCGGGAAAACAACGTCGAACTGCTGAAGATCTTCCACAGCCTGCTGCGTGATCACACCCCGCTCGAGGTGTGGAAAGTCGCCCGCAACATCGCCGGGTACACCACCAGGGAAGGATCGAGTTCCCTCGGCATCGACTCCGGTCTGTCCGCCGCTGCCCTCACTGTCCAGTCCGCTACAACGGCCCTGTCGACCGACACGGTCGAATCTCCCACTCCCGCAACTTCTTCTGATTCCGGGCCGGTTTGTGATGCCGGTGTGTGATCCCGGGTCGGTCGACCGGCTGGCGTGCCATCTCGAGGTCGTTTTCACGCTCGGACGGTGACCGGGCCCGGTGAGCATGGTCGAACGCATCGCCCACGTCCGTGAGCAGGCCCAGGCCAAACCTCGGTTGCCGCGTGATCACGGGCATCTGGGCGGCAAGGGGCGAGGACGGTGGCGGAACGGACGAGTGGCCCGGCGCTGTTCTCGTATCGGTCCGACTCGCCGCCGGTGGCAGTCGTGAACGATGGGTCACTGGCGGCGAAGGGCTACGCACCGAGCGCGGGCCCTGGATCAGGTGGGTCGTCGAGTCCGGTCTCGGGATGAGGCGGGTTTCCTTCGTGCCTCGGCGGATCGGCTTCGGGGTTCGGGCTCTTGTTGCGAGACGAATGTCTCCGAATGTGCTCACGGGTGGTTTCTCCCGTGCTGGAAGTCTATGGGTTACAGCAGATTCTGTTTCTGTCCTCACCTTCCTCGGTGCGGTGGCCGGGGCGGGCGGTTGATGGCACCCGTGTGGTGTGGGCTCGCCGCTGCCGCGCTGTCGGAATGCTTACCGTCCGAGTTGTCGGAGTGCACTCGACCGGTCACGGGGATCTGGTGGTTGCTGCCCGGCGGTACCGGTGCCCGGGAAGGAGCGGATGATGGCGGTGACTGTTACCGAGGAACCTTATGGTGGTTTCGGGAAATACGCTTTCGAGAACGAAGAGTGCTCGATGGAAAAGGGTTTCGCGCGGTTGCTGACCGGGCGGGACAGCTCCGCTATCGGGAGTTGGGTCAACCCGCTCGAGCGCGTGATCGTCATGTACGACGAGGGAGATGTCACGACCATCCGATGTGACACCGACCGCGAGCTCGGCGACGAAATGGATTCGTTCCGAAACTGGAACAACGCCTACGGATACGGGCCGGTGCGCATCGATGCGAGTCTCACCGGTGATGCGCTCCAGCGGAAACTCATCGAGCGCGGGTTGGGTGAACTGCTACGAGAACGCAGCGTCAGAGGGCACCTCATTCCCGCAGAAGTTCTCGGGGTCGAGGTATCCGACCGCGTCCGCTCGGATACCTCGGCCGTCGTCGAGGCCGGGATGGTGCAGTCCCGGGACGAGGTGCTCGCGGCGATGGGGGAGCTCGCGGCGATGATCGCCGCGTACCGGGCCGGTACCGGTGACCCGGCTGCTGTTCCTGATGCCGCGCGTGCGCTCGCTGACGGTGTCCGGGCCGCGACCGGTACCGGTGTGCTCGATCGGCGTGAGGATGCGCGGGTGGTCAATCGGGTGCGCGGCATGCTCGTCGGTGCCGATACCGAGCAGGCGGTCGAGTCGGTCACCGATCCGCACGCACACGTCGAGTGGTTGTTCCGCACCGACACCCTGGCCGCGCGGCGCGCGTTCGACAGGCCGTATCCCGGTGAAACCGACCAGCAGTGGTTTGCGGCGGTGGCGCGGTTGACCAGGGTTGTGGTGGATGCCGCCGACGCGGGCATGCTGACTCCGGGCGTATCCCACGGACTGCAGACGGTGGTGGGTAACAATCTCGTCAGCTACGCGGTGCCCTCCCGCGGCACCACCCCCGCTGAGCTCGGTTTCGGCCCCGACTGGCAGCCACTCACGCCGGGTGCTGTCGAACGCTCCGATACCGACATCCAGCGCAGCGAGTTCCGGCAGATGCTGTTGATGCTGGCCACCGACCGGCACCCGCTCATCGAAGAGCTGCGCGCCGTCGAAGACCGGATTACTCCCCTCACCGTGAACCGGGTGCTGACCGTCGATGAGGCAGACCGTGCCGCCGCGCTGGTGGAAGCGATCCGCACCCACACTCTCCGCCCGATCCCCTACTCCGACCTCGGCAGAGAGCTGAGCGCCGCGCGGATCGGTCACCGAGACCGGTCCGCCGAGGGACCGGCCACGGTGACGAACACGGACTGCGAACCCCCCGAGCTCGGCGGCCATACCGTCGAGGACACCACCGAGACCGGTCCCGCCCTCGGCTGAACCAGAGGGGGAGGGGTGTCACCCCTTCGGATCCCACACTGTGAGTGGGAGATCGATGTAGTGAGGACAGGGGCGGTGGTTAACCTCGAAGAGCGGACGACATCCCTCGGGTTCCGTGAGCGAGGCGCCAACTGCCGGGTCATTGCACTCGGTGGTCGGCGCCTCGCTCTGTTTCGGTGAACTTCCCGGTGTACGGCTCGGAGCCCGACCCTCGGTGATCTCGGCGGTGGGATCGGAGGCCTGCTCGCGATATCAGAACACCATGCCGGTGTCGGGTCGGTCACCGCCCGCGCCACATACCGCGGGAAGCGGGCACGGTGGGGCCGGTGGCGCGCTCGCCGAGTCGACACATCCGCGCATCCCTGTCTGCGCATCCGATGTCGGTGGTTTCACCACACAGTCGGGTCGGGGCTCGAGCGTGGCGGTTTCGGTGCGGTACCGCTCGGGCCGGGATGTGCGGGTTCTGGGGGTTCCTTCGGTGGATGAGTCCCCTGGGCGGACGGTGTGCGGCGCGGTCCGACGCCAATAAAAGAATGCTAGAATTCTAGAAAGTGTTGGGTCGGGGGCGCAGCTCCTGCTCCTCATCCGGTAAGGAGGCCACACCCATGGACCCCACGCCAGGTTCACCCACCACACCGAGGGCTGATCGTCGGTTCCGTCGACCGAACTCAACTCCGGCCCGCTCGAACAAAGGAAAGCGCATGTGCCGCGGCGCGCTCCGCTCGATCCGCCGCGTATCCAACACTTTCCGCTACCGGCGCAGCCACCGTGGCCCGCTCGGCAGACTCGTGTCGCTGGTGCTGCGCACCCCGGTAGTGCTGGTGGTGGGGTTCTTCGCTACTGCTTTTCTCCTGCCCGCACTGCTACTGACCGCGAACCGTGGTCCCGCCCCCGAAGCCACAGCCGCGCCGGTCATCGACCACAGCGGGTGCGTGATGTTCTGCACCGACACCGAATACGCCACCACCCCCGCCACCCACGTCGTCACCCGTGTCGCTGTGTACCCGGATCCCTCCGCGTGCGGCACCACCGACGTGCTGTTCTCCACCGACAGCAGCGGCCGATGGCCGTCGACCCTGTAGTCCCACCTTTCCGCCCCGCATCCCCGCCAGCAGGAGTGCCCACATGTCCCAGCACATCCACATCGACGACAACAGCGACGGTTTCACCATCACCCCGCCACTGAGCGCGGACGGGGTCACCGCGCTGCAGGATTTCGCCGCCCGCGATCAGCCGCGTGGCCGCCGGGGCTGGCCCGACAGCACCCAATGCGCTTGGACGGTGGAGGTGACCGATCACGGCACTGTCCTCGTGCCCGCCCAGAGCGCCGACCGCGACTTCGAAGAGTGGTTGCAGACCCTCATCGACTACTTCTTCCGAGGCGGCGACCATCACCCCGTGGGCGTCCCCACCTGCACCGATTTCACCGAGCCCCGCACACTCAACGGCCGGATGCGCATCTGGGGCGAGTACGACGGCCTGCGGGACATCGAAGTCCTCGACAACACCGTGACCATTCGCCACCTCAACCCCCATACCGGCCAGGACTGACACCGACCGCGCCAGCGCCCTGGCGAAGGAGATCCCCCCATGCACGTCAACGACCTCGAGCGCCTCGCCGCACTGCTACATCAAGCATTGCAAGAACCCCCCGCCGAAGAGCCCGACACGGTCACCCTGCCGCCGGAACTGCGGGGGAGCCTGTCCGGGGATGTCACTCCCGACCAAGTGAACCAGATCCTCGGTCGGATCGATGAGCTGATGCCCCAGCTGCTCGTCTGCGTATGGGATCGGGTCGACCCCTACGGTTTCGGTGGCCACAAGCGCCTCCGCTTCGTAACCAGCTGCGACCTGCTCTTCCTCGCCCCCGAACTGGTGGCGTGGCTCACTCTCGACCCTGCCGACCCGAACTGCCCCGAAACCCCCGGAGGTTACCCCGACGATTGGGTCGGGGAAGAGGACTGCTGGTCGGCACTGGCATTCCACGACGACGAACACAACGGTGCCCTCGAGGATGTCCGCAGTCTCGAGGCGACCCTCGAGACCGAGGACCGGCTCGTGGAACTCGGCATGCCCGAGATCGACCGCACGATCTGCGAATACTGCGGGGCCTGGATGACCGCCTTCCACAGCCATGGCGAGTTCGACGAAGACAATGCCGCTGTCCGGCTGCCGTGGCGGAACGACGACTGTGGGCCTGGTGGCCCGTTCGCGCTCGCCTACGCACCAAACCCCCAGACCACACCGGAAGACCGGCACATCGGCGTTCGCCGCTTCCCCACCTCGGAAGCAGCACGCACCGAAGCCGATGCCGTGAACCACGCCACATCCTCTACCTACACGGAATTCGTGACCGTGATCGACACCCGTGATCACACCCACCGCCCACCCCAGAAGTGAGAGATAGGGATGACCGGCCGACAACAGCACGCAGCGACTACCCTGACCGACCACCAGGTGACCCAGCTACGCCAGCAAGCGGCCACGCGGGCACGCGGCCCCATCGATCCGGCACAGCTGCGGCGGGTCGAAGAATTCATGCCAGGCCGTTCGGCCTGGGCGAGCGCGATCCTGGGCCGACCGTTCCCCGGGATCAGAGGAATGTCCGTGCCAGAACTGGTGCTGTTGGACTTGGCCGCCCACACCGAACCCACCCCACCCCCACCACGCCCCACCCCCACTCGCTCACCGCGCGAAACCGCCGCCGCTGCCCGCGTCGAGGCGGTCGCCGCGGCGTGGATGACGCTGGCGCAGAAGCTACCGGTGAAGGTGGGAGTGGCCTACAACTACTCCGGGCCGCGGCATCTCGAGACCTACCTCTCCGGCGCCGACCACATCATCCTCCTGGAGCCACTGTATACGGGCCGCCTACACCGCAGCGAGAACACTGCACTGTGCTGCACACCATCACGGTCGAGGAAGTTGCAGTTCAACCCCCCGGACACCCCGGACAAGCGCACCCCCACCTGCAAGGCATGCCTGCGCACCGCCTACCGGATCGCTCGAACCGACCCGGATCCCGTCTTGCTGGCCCTGCCCTCCAAACAGGTCACCCGCCACCGCGCCGGGTACACCACCGAAGAAGGATCGAATTCCCTCGAGGAAATCGGCTATATCGACGTGACCGTTGACGCGGTCCCCGCCGATATCGCCCGCGACCGGTCCGAGGGCACTGACTCCGGTCTGTCCGCCGCCGCCCTCACTGTCCAGCCCGCTACAACAGTCCTGTCGACCGCGGTCGAATCTCCCACTCCCACATCCTCTTCTGATTCCGGGCCGGTCTGTGATGCCGGTGTGTGATCCCAGCCGGTCGACCGGCTGGTGTGCCATCTCGAGGTCGGTTCCGCGTTCGGCCGGTGACCGGGCCCGGTGTCGTGCCGAGCTCGCCGAATCGACACGCCCCCCTCCTGGAGGTGGTGGCTCGATGAACGGGGCATAACGGTCACGCGTTATCGAATGGTTCCTCTCTCACCAGCCACAGGCGCGGGCGCCGCGGTGTGGGAGCACGACCCCCCTCCATCGGGGGGCGCTCAGGGCAGGCCCAGCGGTAGACGCTGTTCCAGTCGAGGACGTCAGAGAGATGGCGGCGCAGGACACCACCAGTGTTGGCGGGGGGTGTCGGTTTCCCGTTGGCCACCCATGCGGCCCGGCGCGCGTCGGAGAGCCGTTCCTGGTCACGGTGGCGCCGACACAGCCCGACCCATCGGCTGGTACCGGTCTCGGGATCGACGATGTCGAAGAACCGCACCGTGGCGGAGTGCCCGCACGGGCCGTCCCGGCGAATCATCGGTGCCACGCACGTGGCGCGGCCCGGTCCGCGTTGGGGTTCGTATCGTGGTACGTCGTCGGCGATCGTGCGCTTCACCCAGGAGCGCTGTGCCGCTAGCGAGTTCGGGCCGTACGCCAGGATCGTGACCTCCCGGATCCACATCCGCCCGAGGTGCTTCTTGCCCTGCTCGCACCGGATCTCGAGCACCTCGTCGAGCGCGAACGCCAGCAGCAGGGTGTCTCCGGTGAGATCCGGGTCGGCGAGCATCCCGCGTCTGCGCTCGTCGCGACACAGGATGGTTTGCAGGTCTGTCGAAACGTTGTCCATCAGGGCTCCTGGTTGGCGATCGACAGCAGCAGATCGGCATGACAGACATGGTCGAGGGGACACCAGCAGGCCAGATTCCGGCCGCGCAACTCCGCACGGATCTCCGCGCTCGAGGGCACCCCGCCGCCGAGATATCCCGCCGGCGCGTCCTGCTGGGCGTCCTTGCGCGCGATCGCTTCGGCGAAGCGATCCACAGCGATCCGACGGGCATCGGCATCGCTCACACCCTCCTCGACCCGCCAGTCGAACGGGTTGCCGAACCGCGACGGGCGGGACACACAGATCGTGTTGGCCGGTAGCCGCCACCCAGCAGTGCGACGGCGCTGGACGCGAACCGCGGAGGTGCGGCAGGAGGAGGCATCGGTATGGCTCATGAGGAGATCTCGGTTTCGTCGACGAAGGCTCGTAGTCGGAAGTTGTTGCATTCTCGTGCATCTCGATGCGGTGGCCGATGATTGTCCGTGACGGGTGGAGATGACTTCCGCAGCCCACGCACAACCGGTCAGGGGTATCCGTGGATGGTGGGTGCGGCTGCGATGTCCGATGGTTGGCACACGATCGAGTCCCGCGCATTCCACGCGGTGTGGTGGCGTCGCCGGATACCGTCTTCGAAGAGCACGGTGATCGCCCACGGCATGTCGAACGCGGCAGGTTCGACATCGAGCACCGTGTATTCCTTCTCCCAGTAGCCGCTGCGGTAGACGCCGCCGACCCGCCGCGGCCCGATCTGCTCCATCACCGCCGCGGGATGCGCGGGAAACGTCCGGGTACCGCAGAGCACGCATTCGGCGCTGCAGAGCTCTACCTGTGACAGCTCGGGGTGCACGCAGATCCGCCGACCACACGCGGTGCATTCGGTGGTGTACAAACCCACCCACCTCCGGTCGAGATGCGAACACGGTACCGGTGATGATGCGGTCCTCATCCTCCGCTCTCCTCCTTCGAGAACGCTTCGCGGCGCAGGTCCACCGCGGGGCGGCTTCCTTCATACGGGCTTTCGGCGAACGCGGCGGGTATCCAGCAGCGCAAAGACCTCGGCGCGTCGTGATTCTTGGTCGTCATCGGTTAGTTCCTTCAACCGGGGTGGTCGGTCAGCGCAGCGGCGCGGGAAGGGTCGATACCCGGAACGCCGTGTAGTCGCCGTTGGGGGTGATCGTGGTGGCCATGTCCGGTTGGGTGTATCCCGACGGGTTGGCCTCGGGGAAGTTCCGGATCCGGGGGCCCAGGGCCGCGACGGCGGCCTTGTCGCCGAGGCAGCCGAACGCGAACGTCGCCGACAGAAGCTCGCGCAGCTGCTGGGGCAGGCTCTCGGCGGTGGTCAGCAGGACCACGATGCCGTACTGGGCGCCGTGCGCGAGCAGATCGCGCACGGCCGCGGTGTTGGCCTCGGCCACCATGTTCCGGTGTCGGGTCGCGGCGCTGCGCCCGGGAGTGCGGGCCAGCAGCGATGTGTAGCTGTCGACAACGACGACCAGCAGCGGCCAGTCGATGGTCGGTCCCGCACACCAGAAGTCACTCACCCCGAGCCCGGAGCGTTGATCACTCATCCTCTCCGCTCGCCACCGCCGCAGCGCCACCAACTCGGTGAGCACCCGGTTGACCCCCTCGAGGTCGTCTCCGGTCATAGCCACTCGAGCCCCACCGGCCAGGACACCGTAGTCACCGGCGAACGGGTCGGGATTCCTGCCGTCGAGCACGACGCACCGCACGGTGGGATCAGGCACCAGTTGCCGCAGCAGTGACACCACGAACGCCGAGGTGCCGATGCGGCCGTGAACAGCGATACCGGAGGTGATACCCAGATCCACCGTGACCTCGGCACCGAAGGTGTCGGTGCCGCACAGCAGAGGCAACCCCTTGCGGGCCCGCACCGCCGGATCCGCTGATAGGTCAGCGGTCTGCAACCGCAACTGCAACACCCCGCCGCCGAGTTGTTCGCACACCACCCGCTGGACTCCCCAGTAGTCGGCGAGGTCACGACAGCGCAGACGGAACTTCTTCAGCCCGATCCCCGGCGCGGTGCGCACCGTGATGGTGACCCCCGTAGCGTCGGCGCGGACACGGCGGATGCGGGGGATCTGGACGCGGCCACGGCGGTGGAGCACCCGTAACCGCAGGGTCCTGGCCGTCCGTGGCCAGCCACACAGCACCCGGGCGGCCAGGACTTCGTTGCGGCGGTGCGCCGGATCGCTGGCACGCATGATCCGCCACACCATCCCGACCCACGAGCCGAGGCCGCCGTGGTAGTCGGCGACGGCGAAGAGGATCACCGCCACGGCCGCCAGGATCGCCACGACTGCCACCGTGGTCGGTAACGGGATCAGGGAGACGTCCATCGGAAAACCCTTCCTAGATTTCGATGCCCCAGAGCGGTGGCGCCACCGTGGTGACCTCAAAGACCGCTGCGGCGGTGGGTCGGGGGTATCGACTTCGGTATGTGTCGTGATCGGGATACCGGAGGCCCTCCCCGAACCGGGATGTTGTATATATCCTACATTCAAGTGTGGTTTATTTCCTACACTTGGTGGATGATCTACTGTCTGATGGTGCCGAAGATGACCGATGACGCTGTGCGCAGACGTCGAATAGCGTTCGGGAAACGCCTGCGCACTCTGCGTGCAGAAGCCGGGAAGAGCCAGGCCGAAGTAGCCGCGGCGGCAGGGACCGACAGGTCGTTCTATGTCGGTGTCGAGGCGGGCTACCGCAACATCTCCATCGACAAGGTCTTCTTGATCGCCGATGCCCTCGGAGTCGACGTCGCGCTGCTGTTCAGCGACTTACCCGGTCGGGCCGATCGCACGAGGATGAACTCCTAACGCTTCCACCGCGCTGCGCGCGGATCCGACGCGCGCCCTCCCGGTCACATGATCTGGAACAAACCGGGTGAAAAACAGGAATCCCAGTAGGGTGTGGGCGTGAGCGACCCGCTGGACGCCCTGGAAAAGAGCATCACCGAGCTACGCCGCCTACGCCGCGCGATCCGAGACTCCTGCGCATCCGGAGATACCAGACAGGCCAGCGAACTACGCGCCCAACTCCGCCGCACCGAACGAGCCGGGGACGCCCTCATCGCCCCCGACGAGCCACCCACCACCCCACCGGACCTCTCCGCCATCCTGGATATATCGACCCTCCAAGGAATGCTGCTTCCAGCACGCGAACACGTACACCGGGCTCTGATGCTCCTCCGGACTCCAGCCACACCGAAACTGATCATCGAGGTACACCAAGCGTTCTTCCCCGGCGAGCTCTCGGCTTCCAAACTCTCGAGCCTGCGCCGCGACGAGGAACGCTCCTACCGCACCGCTCCCTGCGCCCGCCCCTATTACCTGCGCCCTGCCCTGACCCATGACCTGCTGCCCCCGGCACGAGCATCGCTCACGATCAGCACCTGGCCCCTGGAACAGGGGATCATCGGCCCACTGTCCCGACGCGTGGACTTCCTCACCAACACCATCCACATCGCCGAAGCGGTCCACGCCGCGGCCGAGTCCACACACACACCGGCCCCACTCCAGCGGCACTGCGCCTCCTCGCACGCTTCGCCGCGAACATTCCCACCGCACCGCAAGACCCGATCCACGTGATCGACGAGGCTCGCACTGAACTGGAGGGTCACGCCGCCCGCGCCGGCCACCCGGCCACACCCTCCAGCTCCACCACACCAGCCCCGCCACCGGTACAGAAACACGGCATCATCGAACACGACGACCACACCGGCGAACTCGGTCCTGCCGGTCCCTGAACAGCCGAAGAGCGCACACCGTTGTCCGCCAACACCACGGCCGCGGAGCGAGCTCGGATCGTCGCCATGGCGGAGGCACTGACCGACCCCCGGGGGGACACCTCGATGGCCGTGGCCCTACTGCCCCGACCCTTCTGCGGTGGTCAAGGCTCGCGCAGTTCGACCAGAGGAACCTTCCAGGGCAGTTTCTCGCTCACCAACTGCCAGCGCGCGGCATCGAGAGTCAGCACCGGCCAATCGAGACGTTTGGCCACGGCGGCGGCGTGCGCGGCGGCCACATCGTGCGGTGATCCGAGCCAACCCAGCGCGTGAGCCAGCGCGGTGATGTGATCGAGGTCGGACAAGTCGTCGAGCATCACGTGCTCGACATGGGCAACCACGGCATTGAGCGTCTCACACTGCTCGTCGGAAAGCCCGGCCTGTGAAACCACCAAGACATTGGCAGGCGCCGCCATCCGCAATTTCCGTGCGTCCAAACTGGCGATCAGATGAGTGACATGGGCATCACCGTGAGCGAACGCGGTGATCAGGGTGTCGTCGAGAACATATCCACTCAACGGGTGCCGTCACGCTCCTGCGCCAACCGGGCCAGCCGCTCGGCCTGCTGGGTCGCCCACGACACCGCCTCCGGATCGCGGCGCGCTGCGGCGAACCGGTTGTCGAGAAGCGTCCGCTGATGGGCGCGACGCGATTCGTTCTGATCGATCAGCTGGCGAATGGTGTTCTCCAAGGTCGAACCCTTCGGTGTGAGCGCTGCTAGCCGGTTCCGGGTCTCTGTGCTGGTCTGGATCGTCGTCTTCTCACCCATACACAGAAGTATAGATTATCTATAGCTACTATGGCGCGAGTATAGTAGCTGGTGACGAGAGGGCACGCAACCCAGATGCACCGCGCACCCAGGGCGGACCCCGTCCCGCACGCGGAACACCCACCTCGGCGAGGCTTCGGGGCAACAAGCGCGAAATCCGGGGTACCCCCCTGAGATCCGGCGGGGATGGACCAGTGCCCCGGATGCGATGCCACACCAGGAAAGCGGGGTACGCCGCCGAGGAGGGGTACGGTCATGAGTTACTGCCCTGTCCGACAAGCCCCTGGGGTGGGCGCAGTATTGCAGTCCAATCCACACAGGGCAGCAGATCCACTACCCCGCTACCCCACTCACGGGGAGCAGTGGAGTAGTCACCCAGAGCAGGCAGGTGCACCACCTCACCTCTTCCCACCCCAACAAGGGGCAGGGCGACCTGGATCTACCCCACCGATACCCCGCGATACCCGTACCAGTGGGTGTATTCGCAGCGCACCTGACAACCACACATACCCCGCACCACTCCTACCGTGCCCTCCCAGGGCAGTCACCGCGACCGTAGGGCGTGAGAGATGACGAGCGCACGGTGCAGCTCGTCGGCGGCAGCCACAGTCCGGGCATGCTCACCGCCACCGAGAAGTCCGTCGCGGGCACGATCGGCGAGGACGGTCAGCACCTCGGAGGTGCTGCGCGGAGAATTGAGCACCAACGCGACGGCCTCACGGTGCGCTTCGGTACGAGTACGCGCAGGGGTGTAGTCCGCGGGCAGCACCTCCGGCATCGCCGCGGACGTCCCATCCAGGGCCTGGTGATAGGCCTGCCACAAGTCATACAACAGCGGTTTGAAACGCTGGAAGGTCCAGCGGCTGATCTCGGTGAGCGGGGGATCGGCGCGCATTCGATGGGCGAGCACACGCAGCAGTTTCTGTATCGCTCCAGGATCGGACAACACCCGATCGACCGCGCCGTCCGGACTGATCGGGCGACTGCGTTCGACGACTCGCTCACGGATTTCCTCATGAATCTCGACAGGCTTCCCGCCGCGCCGGGCAGCGCGGCGTTCAGCGAATGCAAGCCACCGGCAATCGGTTGAACACCACACCTTGGGGCGTCCCCGACCACCCGTCCGCTGGAATGTCTTGCCGCATCGCGGGCAGCTTGTGTTCTCCATCTCGGCAGCCTACCGATTTATATTCAACGTAATTCCGAGAAATCGGCACGATGATGCAAAAGGTGTAACCCCTCATCGAGATCTTTTCGTGACCTATTGGATGAGGGGTGTGAAGGGGTGTGCAGAGGGTGAGAACCGGTAGGCATCGCAGTGCGCTATGGCCGGTGAGTGGGGTTTCAGTCGGAGTGTCAGTGTCAGGGTGTCTTTGAGCGGGAGGTCGGAACAACCGGCGAACGCGCACTGCTGGCACTGAAACTGGTCAACAGTGGCCTGCCGATCCACATTGACGCCGCCCTGCTGGGCCACATGAACATCCAGACCGCCCGCGGGTATTTCGCTGTCTTCGACGAGGAACGCTGGCAGCTGCGCCTGCGTCCTCGTCGCCGTGGTCCTCGAGCATGTCGCCACCGACTTCGGCCCGGTCGGCCTCCCCAACGGCCTGTTCTCTGGCGGCGTCGCCTGCGTGATAGTCATGGCCTTCACCCGACTGTGGGATATAAACAACATATTTGTGTAGGATATATACAACAAGTCGAATCCGAGAAGGTAGTCCACATGACCATTACCGCAAACGACACCGAGTTCCTGAGCGCCGTCCTCGCGGGCATCGACGCTTGGCTTGATGACGACAGAAACCTCGATGAACTCGGCCATTCGCGCAACCTGATCCGGAAACGCATCAGTCAACTCGCTACTGACTCCGAGGAATCGCCTACGCGGCCTGCCTTCGTCATCGTCCACGGAGATCCTGCATCGTTCGAGGTCGACGAGGCCGCCTTCGAGCGATGGATCGCCTCGAACGAAGACGAGGTCGCGGGTCATATCCCGGGCAGCCACCACGAGGAGCCGGTCAGCGACCTGATAGCTCTGTTCGATGCCGCTCGCGCCGCCGACGTTATCACCGGCGACTATCGCCTCGAACTGCTCATCGACGCCGCCAACGCCCCCCGCGATCCCGGCTTCACCCTCCTGCTGCGCAACCGCAACGGCGAGCAGGAAAACATCGCCGTGACAACCGGATTCACCGAACTCATCTACGCCGACTCTGCTCTCTCAACTGCCCAGGCAGCACGCTTCCACCTCGAGCACGTCATCACGGTCGCCAACGGCCTGCTCTACCTGATCACCGGCGACCTCTAGCGGTCCAACCGCCTGCCCGACCTGATCGCGGTGCCCTCCATCCCCACGAGGGCACCGCGATTCGCCCACCAACAAGGACTCCCCACGGGGCCAGAAGGAACCAACATGACAAACATGCACAAGGCCCTCAACGAACTGCGTTCCGATGCAGATGATTTGGCGAAGCGCATCGATGCTCTTACCGATGAATGGGACGCTGTGGAAGAGGTCGACACCAACCTCGGTGTCGATGTCCAGAACATCGGCACCGAGGTGATGACTCTGCTCGACGAGATCACCAACGCGGCGAGGAGATCGGACCCCCTTCGTGCCCTGCAGTTGTTCCAGGATGCGGTCAGCCTGCATGAGGCGATCCAGCTCTACGAAGAGCTCGACGAACACGAGACCGACGCCAGCATCGACATCTTCGACCGGCTTGGCCCCGGCATCGCACTCGTGCGGCGAGTGCTCGACGTGCTGGAAGCCCCCGATGCGAATCACGGACTCACCAACGGTGAGCTGATCGCACAGCTCCGCCAGCATCCGCCCGATCTGAAAGTCTGGCGCGTCGACCCCTCCAGCCCCGACGGATACACCGCGTTGAACGGTGCGGTCGTTCTCGGGCATGATCCCGACCCCGCACAGGGCGAACCCGAGTCATTCCTTGTGGTCGGAGTGCCCGCAGCACGTCCTGCGTGTAACTGAGCCACCGAGAGAAGACCGAGATCAACCCTCGACAGCGGCGGATCGGTGACGGCGATGGCCCTGCGAGAAGACGCACGAGGAGTGGACCAACGACTACAACGGCTGAACTCAGCTGGACCGACTGCGCCACTGACATCCCCGGATGAGGGGGAGTGTGCAGTCCTGAGCCGATACAGCTGCCCCGTCGCCGGAGGGTATCCGGGGCAGAACTCCGGCCCCCAGGGCAGAGCAGAAGACTTCCCCCATGATCACCCAGGTGATCCGGACACCGCGGTGACAGTCCACCCGCTGGAAGCACCCCTATCTGATCGATCCCCCTGGGGCACCAAGTCGGGGCAGCGGCCGCTGCCCCGAGGGCGGCATACGCCGGAGAGCGGGTGCAAGAACACGCCGGATTCAGCCGGCCGATCCACTCTGATGCATCCACATGACGTTCGGCGTGCGTGCAACGGGCATGTAGACACAGCTGCACCGACCAACTCGTCGATCGGTGCAACTCGAGCACCAGATACAGAGAAACCGAAACCATACGACCACCCCAGCACAGCCGGGGTAGCTGTGACCTGCCGAAACTTTCCCGGGGCAACCCTACGGGGTACCCCGGGTCAGTTTCGACCAGCTGTCCTCACCACACACCGAACCCCCCTGCCCTCTCGGGACACACCAAAGAAGCGTGCCCCGGATTCCGATCGCACGGAGCCGGGGCACGCTGGGGCAGTTCGGGTCAGGCTACGTGCTTGTACCCCAGAACGTCCTGGATGATCCCCCAGTCCGATGGGCGCCACAGATAGCCGTTCGCCCCGGCCGCATCCAACCACCGCAGCTGCTCCCGGGTAGCCCGGCCTTTCTCGGTCTTCAACTCCACCAGCAGCACTACCCCGTCCCGGGCCAAGATCAGATCCGGTAGTCCGGTGTCGCCACTGTAAGGGGTGCTGATCCTCCCGCTCCGGTGTAGCGCAGGCCGAATGTGCACTACCCGCCAGCGATGCCACTTCGCGTGGTCCATCACCCTTTGCTGAAAGTCCTTCTCCGAGATGTCCAGGGGGAGTGCGGAGAGGTTGGTGTACATGCGGAGCTTCTTCCCTTCGACGCGACCTCCCGACATGGTAACTCGGATTGATAGAATTCTAGAATGTCAGCATCTAGAACATGTCGGGAGAGGCCGTCGATCGGGGGCAGCACCACATGAATCGGATGCTGCGCCTGAAAAACCTGACCGCCGCCGCCATCCTCTGCGTCCTCGCCGCCGTGATCCTCGGCTACCTCGTCCTCGAGCATGTCGCCACCGAATTCGGCCTGGACGACCTCCTCGATGACCTCCTCAACGGCCTGCTCATCGGCCTGTTCATCGGCGCCATCGTCTACGTGATAGTCATGGCCTTCGCCCGCTCCCACACCGAGAGCCGCCACCAGGCAGCCCAGGCAGCCCACGAGGCAACATGGGCACATACAGCAGCCACACTCACCGACCCGGTCGCCCGCACCGCCGCCGGACTTCTCCGCCATCCACAACACGCCGCCAGCCTCTGGCACCAACACAAGATCGGTGACACACCAGCACCCGGCATCGTCCCCACCTACCCCACCCTCCGTATCACCGACAACCACCCCGGTGTCGAAGAAACCCCCTCCGGCGCCCGGATCCGGTTAGCCATGCCCCCGGGATACCGCGACCCCGCCCCCTACATCCGCGCCCTCCCCGAACTCGCCGCCGACATCGGCGCCGACGAAATCGACTATGTCGGCCTCGACGACGCGAACACGACGATCATCCTCGACATCATCACCCGCAACCCCCTCGACGAACCGGTCTGGCAGGACTGGCTGGCCCAGTTCACCCCCCGCCTGCACACCGGACTGGGAAAACTGGCCGAACCCCGCCTCGCCCGCCGGATGTGGGTGAACCTGGGCCTCGGCCGCGACCACAACCCACGCACCGGCGAACCCGCAGTCCACCCACAGCTGCAGCCCGGCCAGCACGACGGCCTCCCCGATATCGGCGTGCGCCGCGTCCCCGTCGGCGCCCTGGTGCGCCTGTCGATCCCCGACGGCTGGTCGGCCAAGGACTTCGACACCAAACTCCCCCACCTCGCCACCGCCCTGAACGTGCCCGAGGTCCGCGTCCACGCCACCGACGGCAACACCATCACCCTCGCCCTGCGAGTCCTCGACCCCATCGCCGAGATCATCTGGTCACCACTGATCTCGGTCCAGGACGTGATCGGCCCGGACGGGAGCACCACCACCACCTACCTGCCGACCGTGCGCCCCGGCGCACTCAGCTGCCACGACGACATCCTCCTCGGCTACAACGAGCACGGCGGCCCGCAGACACTCAACCTCGCCAAAGACGGCCACCTCGTCCTCGGCGGCGGCACCCGCACCGGAAAATCCATCACCCTCAACAACATCATCGCCCCGGCCATGCTGATGCGCGACGTGAAAGTCCTGCTCATCGACCCCAACGGCGCCGCCACCCCACCCTGGTACCGCGTGCTGCACCGCGTGTGCGAGGACAACGACGGCGACGCCGCCGCCGCGGTCCTGCAGGAAGTGCTGGACGAGATCGGACGACGCAAACCCCTGTTCCACCACCTGAAAACCGACAAGATCACCCAGTTCTCCGAAAAGCTGCCGCTGTGGCTGGTCGCCGTCGACGAGGCCGCCAACTTCCGCAAGCACACCCTGTTCGGCACACTGCTGGCCAACGTGGCCGCCCAAGCCCTCAAATACGGCATCGTCCTGATCCTGTCCAGCCAGAAGATCTCCGAGGACAACATTCCGACCTCGGTGCGCACCAACCTGTTCAACCGACTCACCCACCGCGTCAACGACCCGGCGGACTACCGGATGCTGTTCGCCACCGCCCCCCAATTCGCCGACGAAGCCCAAGACCGCGCCATGGCCCAAGGTGTCGCGATCGCCTCCCTGGTCAGCCACCCCACCCCCATCCGGATGCGCAGCCTCTACCTGCCACCCGCCGCCTGCTTCGCCCTCGGCGCCGCCGTACTGGCCGTCCGCGGCGCCGAACGCGACCATCCCTACGCCGACACCCCCATCGACCCGGAAGAAATCCGCATCCACAAACCGAACGACAAGCACATAAACCCGCCGCCACCCCCCCACGCCGACAAAAATCCCAGATCGGGGGCATACGAAAAGAACGACGAAAATGTCCTCCCTTTCCGTCGCCACCCTCCCATGGGGGTGAAGGAATCTTTGGGGGTGATGTTATGCAAAGCCCCTGGATGCACCCGACCCATCACCCAGAAAACCGGCCCCGGCCGCCGCCGCGAGACCTGCTCCCAAAAATGCCGTGACAACCTCTCCAAAGCCAGAGCCCGCGGCGAGATCATCGATTGAGGGAGAGGACGAACACCACAACACGCGGGCCCAACCAACGCTGGGTTGGGCCCGCGCTGCTGCTCACAGCCCCCTAGCCGCCGCTGCGCCGTACCCCGAACACCTCACCTTCACCGGTCTCCCCTCGCGGATCCCGATCGCGCACAATGACACCCTGCCTCTCCTGCTCCCCGAGTAACCGCGTCGTCTGCGGATCGACCGCCGCCCCCCCGATCTGCCACTTACGTACACCGCGCCGAGTGACCACCAGGGTGACCTGATCCTCCTCCACCGCTGTCATCAGCCGCTGCCGCTGATCCTCCACCGCCGCCGCACGTCCCCGCCGCCCCGAGGTCCCCGCCCGGGAACGCCCATCCCCCACGCGATAGCCAGAAGATTGCGATGACGGTGCAGTGGAGGAATGTTCGACCGAAGACGGACTCACCGACCGCTGCCCGAACACCTTCTCGAACGCCTTCTCGTACGCATCCGCGTACACCTGTTCGACCTTGGCGTGGTGCTCCTGCCGCAACGCGGACATCTCCCGCTGATGTCCCTCCCGTAAGGCGTCCAGTTCCCGCTGATGCCGACGCCGCGACTCATCCAGTTCCCGCTGGAGGTCATCGCGCGCCGATTCGGTTGTCGACAAACGAGATTCGAGCACCCGCGCAGCACCGAGAGCCTGATCGCGTTCCGCTCGCGCCTGCCCCTCCTGCTGCTTCGCCTCCTCGACCAGAGCCCGCTCCGCGCGCCGGATGTCTTCCGCCTCGGCCAAGGCGTCCGCAGCCGCCGATTCCGCCTCCTCACAACGCGTCTGAGCCGCCGCAACCTGCTGCTGCAGCTCCGCCATCTGCATCGCGAAACGGGATGCCTCACCGTCGATGAGCTCTCGCACCGCCACAGCGAGCCGAGCGGACTCCGACAACGCCGCCACCATCTCCGTCAGCTTGTCCCGCGCCGCCGGCTCCCCGTCTCCGGAAGGAGAGTCCTCGGCCGCCTGCTCGTCATCCTCGTCCCCGACAGAGCCCGAATCACCTCCAGGAACCTCCTCGGCCACCACGATAGGGATGTTCGCCAGAGAGTCGCTGACAGCGGTTCGTTGGGCCGGAGCGATCACCTCCGCGGATGTCAGCGCGGTGATGGTTGCGGTGAGCGCCGCCTCCGTCTCGCCACCGGGCTCCGAAACCGGAGCCGTACCGGACTCCAGCTCGTGCCCGGGCTCCGACGCCCAGTTCTGCAGCGCTTTCGTATACAGACGCCCGGTCCGCTTCGAATGATGGGCAGCAGGGCCACGGATATCCGCCTCCGCGCACTCCGGGCACTCGAGGCCACAGTACTGCGGCTGCTTCCCGCTGTCCGTGCGCTGAAACACGGCATGACCACAGAGGACGGGAACACGTACGAGTGTCCCGACAGGAAGCACACCAGTTGGGCCGTAGGTCTGCCACAACTCCTCATTCGGCCATTCGAGATCGTTCTTCTGCTGATGTACCGGGGTGAGATCGGCGGACTGGGCAACCGCCCACAGCCCCACTGTGCCACACGCAGGACATTGAGCGTCCTTCGACGGGATCAAATCCGGCGCTCCGGACTTCAGCCAACCGGCGACCCGAACTTTGCTGATGAGATGCTCGGTGCGGCATGCCAGACAGTGCAGCGGGTAGGTCCCCATCGCGATCGACCACAGGGTCTCCCCCTCGGCGACAACCAGATTGCGCAACCGCATCGGCGCGCGACACCAGGACACGATCTCTCCGATTGGGACACGGTTCCTCCGTTCGGCCGTCTCGACCCAGTCTGGTAACTCCAGTTTCCCCATCGTTCCTCCTACCTTCCCCGGATCCCGAAGGCCCGCATTTTGTATACCCCCAACTCTACCCCAAGGTGACCCGAAAACCCCCGAAAACATGGGGGGAATCGCCATCTTTTTTGGGGGGAATGCTTGCAAAGTTGGGGGCATAGACTGTAAACTGGGGATATGAAAAGGAGCGAGGGACTGGGAAGCGACAGAGAACCGGAAAAAGCCGAGCTCAGAGGAGGTAATTGACGAGAAGGCCGGAACGGGGTATGGTCGATAACCATGCCCCCCACACCCCAAGCCCCCACCCCCATATTGGGGGCAGACAATATGGGGGTGGGGGGAATG
>NZ_JBJZOO010000028.1:0-23430 GCF_047200775.1 Nocardia spongicola
CTGTCGTTCACGGTGGACTCGAATACCCAGATCACCGCTACCGTTCCTGCGGGGACCGGCACGGTGGGGGTCACGGTGACTACTCCGGGTGGCGTCAGCAACAGTGTGGTCTACGCGTATGGTGCCTCACCTGTACTCACGTCGGTCAACCCGAGTAAAGGGTCCGCCTCCGGCGGCAACCAGGTCAATCTGAACGGCGCAGGACTCACCGGTGCCACCGCCGTGTTCTTCGGCGGGACCCCGGCGACATCCTTCACCGTCCAGAACGACGGTCGGATCAGGGCTACGGTGCCCGCGGGGACAGGTAGCGTGAATGTCACGGCCACCACCCCGGCCGGTACCAGCAACAGTGTTATCTACTCCTACGGGGGTGCACCGGCACTGGAGTTGCTCAGCCCGAATTCCGGTTCCACGGTCGGCGGCAATACCGTCACGCTCACCGGCAACGATTTCATGGGCGCCACCACTGTGCTCTTCGGTGCGACCCCGGCGACGTCCTTCACCGTCGACTCCAACACGCGGATCACCGCTGTGGCGCCTTCGGGTTCCCTCGGCCCGGTCGGTGTCACCGTCACCACCGGGGACGGCACCAGCAATGCGATCACCTACACCTACATCTGACCCCTGGTGACGACGAACTCGGCCATCGGCATACCCCAAATGCCTGTGGCCGAGTTTCGCCGCTTGGTCCTTTCGCTCGATGCCCTGCGGGACATTCGAGTGAAAGGACCAAGCGGCGGTGGTGGAATCCGGTGTGATCAGACGTTGACGCCGTAATCGCGGGCGATCCCCGCGAGCCCGGACGCATAGCCCTGGCCGATGGCGCGGAATTTCCATTCGTTGTTGTGCCGGTACAGCTCGCCGAAGATCATGGCTGTTTCGGTGGACGCGTCTTCGGTGAGGTCGTAGCGGGCCAATTCCGTACCGGTATTGGCGTCGACCACGCGGATGAAGGCGTTGCGGATCTGGCCGAACGACTGTCCGCGCGCATCGGCGTCGTGGATGGACACCGGGAAGAAGATGTTCGTGATGTTCGGCGGGGTGGCTGCGAGGTCGACGTTGATGACCTCGTCATCGCCTTCGCCCGCACCGGTGAGATTGTCGCCGGTGTGCTCGATGGATCCCTCGGGGGAATGGAGATTGTTGTAGAAGACGAAGTGCTTATCGGACAGCACTTTCAGATTCGGCCCGCATGCCAGCGCACTGGCGTCGAGATCGTAGTCGGCGCCGGTGGTGGTCCGCACATCCCAGCCCAGACCCACCGCTATCTTGGTGAGGTTCGCCGCCTGCTTGGACAGCGAAACATTGCCGCCTTTGGCCAAAGTGACGCTCATGATCCCCTTCCACGCGACACGGTTGTGCCGCTTCCTTTCCTAACTATCCGGAAGCTCTTACTATCCGGAAACATCGACTTGCTTCATGTCATGGTCCGCTACCCAGGACTGCAGTGTGCGCACCCGGTCCCGCAGCGCGCGCAGCTCACTTTCGTCGTCGAGCACCGTACGCTGAATACCGCATACGACCGCGAAGGCCGACTGACGGTGATCATCGATCGTGTCGGCGTCGATACGAACAGCGACATAGTCTTCAGCGCCTGGCATCTGCTCAGCGACCACGTGCGCGGTTCCACGCGCGCACATCGCCACATCGCCACCACCGAGAATCAGCAGCGCCACCTCGGGGCGGGCCTGTAGCCGCGCCAGTGAGCCACGGTCGGATTTCAGGCTGATCAGTATCTGCCGATCACCGGCCCGCACCGGCCAGGACACCGGAATCGCGTGTGGCGCCGGATCGGTGGTCACCAGCACGCCGATGGTCTCCAGAGGCCATTCGGGAAGCGCTTCCAGCTCGGGATGATCGGTTGAGTTGTATCGATATCGGGCGGGTTCTGTTCCGGCTGACATCTGCGGCACCTCGTGGATCGTCGCGCGTGGCGGGCTGTCCACGCTGCTCCTAGCAGTCTAAGACGCTGTGCCACTTGTGCGCTGGCACTATTCTCCGGTGCACTGCCGAAGTGCTCTCGATGTACTGCCGTTGTGCCCTGTTGCGGTACCGCGCTCAGGTGACACCGTCGATCAGTATCATCATCGGAGCGTTCATGAAGTCGGCCCAGTAATCGCTGTTGTCGCCACCCTGTGCGCCGGGAGCGAGCTCGGGCAGATGGATAGCGACATCGTGAAAGCCCGCGTTCCGGAGTGCTTCCGCATACGCGCTGGGGGGTAGATAGTAATTCTCTATCTTCAGTTCGGAGTCGCCGAGGTCCAGTGTCCATAGTATGGGGGCACCCTCGTAGACGTGGTCGGCCAGCGTCATAGCGAATCCGTATTTCCGATAATCCGGGGCCGGATCGAAGAAATACACGTCGGGATTCGTCGTAAGAGTTACGAAGCGGCCACCGGGGCGCAGCCTGCACGCCAGCCCCCGGCATATCCGTGCCAGTTCCGTGCGTTCTCGCACGTTGGCCAGCAACCAGGCCGATACCGCCAGGTCGAAATCTTGCTGTGGCACGATCGCCCCGGCATCGCCGATGCGGTATTCGATGCCGAGCGGATCGGCTGCCTCGTGTGCGCGGGCCAGTTCGATCATCCGGTGGGAGATGTCGATGCCGACTACCTCCGCCGCCCCCGCACGCCGGAGCAAGCGGGTGAAATATCCTTCACCACAAGCGATATCGATGACCTTCTTACCGCTCGGATCGCCGATCAGTTTCATCAGCGAATAGGTTTCTATCTGCGATCGCCAAGGCTGCTCTTTGGCTCGTCGGTATTGTTCGGCAACGAGGTTCTCGTCGTAATCGGTGCTCATCCCGGTCCCCTTCGCCGATCCTCTCCTGCGGCTGTGCTGCGCTCGGCTACGGTTTCCGCGCGCTCAGGTAGGTGGACACCATCACCATGACTGCGATGGTGATGGCGATGAGGACAGCGGCAGTCGGCCAATCCATGATCAATCCTTTCGCTCGGCATCACACATCCCCATAGTGTCCAGGTGTCACCTGCCGAAGGAAGGGCCGGAAGTCACGGTGAAAGGATGGTGTATGGGCCGGGTACCCGTGGTCAGGTCCAGATGGCGTCGGCGAGGGTAGTGCCGATGTAGTAGGCGCCGAGGCCGGCGCCGATGGTGGCGATGAGGTTGGCCGCGGCACTGAATCGAGCACCGGTGCCCGCGAGCCGCAGGGTTTCGTAACTGAAGGTGCTGTAGCTGGTGAGCGCTCCGCACAGGCCGGTACCGATGAGTAGACGCAGGGCGCTGTCGGTGGACACCGCGCCGGTGAGCACGCCGAGGAGGAAGCTGCCGGTGAGGTTGACGGTGAAGGTGCCCCAAGGGAAGACGGAGTCGTGGCGGGCTTGTACGGCGCGATCGGTGAGATAGCGTATCGGCGCGCCGATCATGGCGCCGATGATGACGAACAGCCAGCTCATCACTGCTCACCCTGCCTGCCGAGATAGCGGATCACTTCGACCTCGTCGAGGATGACCAGACCTTCGGTGACGAGTTCGTCGAGTTGCGGCAGGAAGGCACGGATGCGATCGGCGGCATCGACGATGACGACGGCGATGGGCAGGTCCTCGCTGAGCGACAGCAGCCGGGTGGTGTGGATGCGGGAGGAGGCACCGAATCCCTCGATACCGCGTAAGACGCTCGCTCCGGCGAGGCCTGCGCGGTTGGCGCGGTGCACGATCTCGCTGTACAGGGGTTTACGCCGCCAGGTGTCGCTTTCGCCGATGAACACCGTCAGGCGTAGTGCGGGTCCGGTGAGCCGAGTCAAGGTGTCCTCCGGAGGAGCAGGCGGCGAGTGCAGGCGGCGGTTGTCCAGGTGGCGGTCAGCGCGAGTACCGGGGTCGCGACGAGATAGGCCGAGGCTGTCACGGTGTGGCCGCTGTCGATGAGTTGGTCGATATCGGCGGCGTAGCTGGAGAAGGTGGTGTAACCACCGAGAACGCCGGTGCCGAGGAATGGGCGCAGCAACTGGTGTCCGGTCCGGATATCGGTGATCAGCACCATGATGACGCCCATAAGCGCGCAGCCGGTGATATTGACCGTCAGCGTCGACCATGGGAACGCTTCACCGTGGGTGGGCCAGGCGAGCGTGGCGGCGTAGCGTGCGGTGGCGCCGAGCGCACCGCCGAGGGCGACAGCCGCGACGACAGGTGTCTGCTCGCGCCATGGATTCGGGCGCGGTCGCACCGCGAACGGATCAGGCGCGCTGGTAACTCCCTGCTCGGGTATGGGCAAGGCACCCTCCTACTCATCCGCTCCCGCTCGGTGGGGCAGGTCGTGGCGTCGAGTAGGGACCGTTGGCGGCCGGTGCCGCGGTTCGGGTATGGCGGGCCCCACCGCCGGGCGACCCGGCCAGGGAAACCGGTCACCGATGGACCAGCATACGGCATCCCACCTCGGTCGAACGGAGTCGAGGGGCGGGTGCCCGGTCTGTTGATCTGCCCCCACCGGTGCGTGGTATCGACAGCGGCCACCTGGATTGATAGATGTTGGGTATGACAAATCCTTCCTCTGCAGAGAAGTTCGAATCCGCCTATCGTGGTGAGGATGTCGATATGGGGCTCGGCAACCGGCCGCCGTGGAGTATCGGCGAACCGCAGCCGGAGATCGCCGCGCTGATCGAGGCGGGCAAGTTCCACGGCGATGTCCTCGACGCGGGCTGCGGTGAGGCCGCGGTATCGCTCTATCTGGCCGAGCGGGGTTTCACGACCGTCGGTCTGGATCAATCGCCCACCGCGATCGAACTCGCTCGAGCGGAGGCCGCCAGACGCGGCTTGGACAACGCCAGTTTCGAGGTTGCCGATATCAGTGCGTTCACTGGCTACGACGGCCGTTTCGGCACCATCGTCGACAGCACCCTGTTCCATGCGATGCCGGTCGAACTGCGGCAGGGCTATCAGGAATCGATTGTGCGTGCCGCGGCACCGGGCGCGTCTTATTTCGTGCTGGTGTTCGACCGGGCCACTGTGCCGGTAGGCCAGGCCAACCCGGTTTCGGCCGAGGAATTACGCGAGGTGGTCGGTGCGTACTGGGCGATCGATGAGATCCGGTCGGCCCGCATCCACGCCTACGATCCCGATGATCTCCCGGCTCTCCGCGAGTTTCTCGGCACCGATATCCGGGACGAGGGCAACGGTCGCAAGTCCATACCGGCCTGGCTGCTGTCGGCACATCTGGCCTGAAGTCGGTGCGGGTCATGGCCGCGGGCGGGCTGTCGTATTCGACCGGAGCCGTGGTTACCAGCCCAGTTCGTGGCAGCCGGTGTGATCTGTCGACTCCACCTGGATGGTGGCGTGGGCCAGATCGTAGTCGTCGCGCAGCTTGCTCGCGGTCTCGGCCAGGATGGTGGGGGCGTCGTGCCCGTCGGCGATGACAAGGTGGGTGGTGGCGACGTTCATGCCGGAGGTAAGGGTCCAGATGTGCAGGTCGTGGATCGAGACCACGCCCTCGATGCCGGTGAGGTCGGATTCGATCGCGGCCAGATCCATCCCTTCCGGGACATGCTGTCCGAGGACGGCGAGAACCTGGCGGCCGAGCATGAGTGCGCGAACGACGACGAAGGCGCCGATCGCGAGCGCGAGCACGGTGTCCCACAACGGGTTTCCGGTGGTCAGCACAAGCCAGCCCGCCACGACCACCCCGACGGATCCGGCGGTATCGGCGACCACTTCGAGGTAAGCGCCCTTGACGTTCAGGCTTTCGGTGGCGCCTGAGCGGAGCAGGAACAGTGCGGCGATATTGACCGCAAGTCCGAGCGCGCCGACGATCAGCATCGGCCCGGTCTGGATCTCGGGTTCGCTGCCGATGCGTCCGAGCGCGCTGATCACGATGTAGGTGGATACGCCGAGCATGGTCAGCACCGCGAACCCGGAGGCGAAGACCTCGGCACGGTAGGAACCGTAGGTGCGTCGACCCGTGGTGTCCTTACGGGTCGCGATGCTGGTCGCGGCCAGCGCCGCGGCCAACGTCACGACATCGGCGGCCATATGTCCGGCATCGGAGATGAGGGCGAGCGAGCCGGACAGTAGCCCGAAGACGAGTTCGACGACGAAGAACGTGGCGATGAGTACGAACGCCAGCGCCAGCCTGCTGCGATGCCGTCCTCCGGCGTGCCCGCTCCCGTGACTGTGTCCGTGCCCCATCAGGCCACTCCTTCCCGCGGTTGAATCACAAACACCACCATACATATGCGAATGTGCATATGAATACTGGCCGGTATGCCTATGGGTGTCTGTTGGTCGTTTGGGGCAGAGGTTCGGAAGTCAGCTCAGGAAATCGAGTATCGCGCGGTTGAACTCGTCGGGGTTCTGCAGCATGCCGAAGTGGCTGACGTCGGGAAGGATGCAGAGTTTCGCGTGCGGGATGATCCGGGCCAGATACTCGGTATGAGCCCGCGTGATCACCTCGTCGTATTCGCCGTCGGCGATGGTGGTCGGCACGGTGATGGCGTGTAGTTGTGCGGCGGTGTAGTCGGGCTGGGTATCCCACATCCGTCTGATCTGCGCGAGGAAGCTGTCGAATTGGTCCGGTGTGGGGGAGAGCGCCTGGTATTCGGTGCGGGTGCGGGCAATGTAGCGGGCGAAGGTCGGATTGTCGTCCCCGTGCGGGATCATCCCGGAAGGATCGGCATCGGCGCCGTAGGTGAAGAGCTTGCCGAGTCGTTCCGGGTGATTGATGGCGATATCGAGGCCGATGACGCCACCGTCGCTCCAGCCGATGAGGTCCACTTTCGGCAGTGCGAGGTAGTCGAGCAGCGCGAGAACGTCGGCGGCCATGAGCTGGTAGCTGTATGGCTCGGAGTCGCGGGTGCTGCGCCCATGGCCGCGGCTGTCCGCGACGACGACCCGATAGCCGGCCCGTACCAGCGCGGGGATCTGGTAATTCCAGTATTCGGAACTGGCCAATCCGCCGTGCAGCAGCACAACGGGTGGTCCCTGGCCGTACTCCGCGTAATACATGCGGATGTCGCCGATGGGTGCGTATCCGCTCTGGGCGGGTGCCGATGCCGGTCCCAACGGCGGAAGTGTCCGCCACACCTCGTCGGTGGAATCCGATCGGTCGGAACAGCCTTGAATCGCGCCGCAGACGACCAATAACACGGCTGCGGTGATGGTCGCCAGCCGTGCGCGTCCTGACCGGAAACGGTCCATTCCGTTACTGTGCACCACCTCGATGGCCGTGTCGACAGTCTCGTACGCGCATGTCGGCCGCGTACTCGGAGACGCTCGACAGCAATCCCGCCGCGATATTCGTATCCGGCTGCGCCGAATGTGGGCCGTGACAGCGCATATGCGCCGGTGCCGTGTTTGGCTAGCATATGACCGGCACGCCCGTAGCCGTGCGCGGGCCGGAACAGGCTGGAATTAGCGCGGCAACAGAGAGAGGGGGGCGGATGAGGCAGATCCTGTTGTCGGCGATGATCGCGTTGGCGGTCTCTATCATGTTGACACCGTTGCTCATCAAGCTTTTCGCCAGGAGAAATCTCGGTCAGGAGATCCGTGTCGAGGGCCCGCGAAGTCATCAGGCCAAGCGCGGTACCCCGACCATGGGCGGTATCGCGATTCTGATCGGTATCTGGGCCGGGTATCTCGGTGCACACCTGATCGGCGTCCGCGATGGCACTCCGGGCATATCCGCTTCCGGACTGCTGGTCCTCGGGTTGGCCACCGCATTGGGCGTGGTCGGATTCCTCGACGACTTCATCAAGCTGCGCAGGCGCCGCAACCTCGGATTGACCTCGACAGGGAAGTATCTCGGCCAGTTCGCTGCCGCGATCGTATTCGGCATTCTGGTCCTGCGGTTTCCGGACAGTACCGGTCTCACTCCGGCCAGCAGGCACCTGTCCGATGTCCGCGATATCGTCATGCTCTCGGTTCCGCTGGTCGTCTTCGTACTCGTCGTCTGCTTCCTCGTGGTGTCGTGGTCCAATGCGGTGAATATCACCGATGGTCTCGATGGGTTGGCAGCGGGCTCGATGGGTTTCGCGCTCGGCGCCTACACCATCATCACCTTCTGGCAATACACCAACGCGTGCGTTACCACCCCCGTCGCTGGTTGCTACACCGTTCGAGACCCGCTGGACCTGGCCTTGGTCTGCGCCGCGGGGGTGGGCGCGTGTACCGGTTTCCTGTGGTGGAACGCCGCACCGGCCAAGATCATCATGGGGGATACCGGGTCGCTGGCATTGGGTGGGTTGCTGGCCGGGCTGTCGATCACCACGCGCACCGAGCTGCTGATGGTTGTGGTCGGCGCGCTGTTCTTCGCCGAGATCCTCTCGGTCCTGCTGCAGATCATCGTATTCCGCACTACTCGGCACCGACTGTTCAAGATGGCGCCGTTCCACCATCACTTCGAACTCGGCGGATGGGCGGAGACCACCGTGGTCATCCGATTCTGGTTGCTGGCCGGGATCTCCGCGGCCGCTGGGCTCATGGTGTTCTACGGCGAGTACCTCACCGCTGTCGAATAGTCCCGGCTGCCGCCGACGACGGCCAGGTCTTCGACAACCGCTGTACGACAGCTTGCTCGGCCTTGTCGGTGATCGGCCGAGATGAGCCGGAAACCGGCAATCAGGTGATCTCGGGCCGGACTTCCCGGCCTGGAGATGGAGCCGGTAGCGGTGGTGACGTCGTGGCGAGGGTCGCCGGCGCGCCTGCGTTACTGTGGCCACTGAGGAATAGAAGACGGGATCCCGGCTTGCCCAGCAGTACCCACACCGCCTTGCTCATGATCCGCAGTTGCCGGTGGGAATGGTGCGGGCCGGCCAACAGGAGGTGCTATGTCCGCGATGAACCGTCAGATCCTGCTGGCGGCGCGCCCTGAGGGGGCCATCGAACCCGATACCTGGGAGCACCGCTCCGTGCCTGTCGAGAAACCTGGACCAGGCAGTTTCGTGGGCCGGACACGCGTCATTTCACTGGACCCGGCTATGCGCGGCTGGCTGGACGACCGCCCTTCCTATCTGCCGCCTGTGCGGATCGGCGAGGTGATGCGGGCGGCTTCCGTTGTCGAGGTCATCGATTCCGAGCACCCCGATTTCCGGCCAGGTGATCATGTCGTCGGCGTTTTCGGCGCCCAGGAGTACGTGATCTCCGATGGGGCGGGTGCCACGAAGGTCGACACGTCGCTCGCCTCGCCGTCGACGTATCTCGGTGCTCTCGGTATCCCTGGTATGACGGCGTACTTCGGTCTCCTGGATGTCGGTGCGTTGCAGGACGGGGAGACTGTCGTAGTCTCCGGTGCGGCAGGTGCGGTCGGGACCATGGTCGGTCAGATCGCGAAGGTGAAAGGTTGCCGTGTGGTGGGGATCGCGGGCGGCCCGGACAAATGCGCGCTGCTCACCGACGAACTCGGTTTCGACGCGGCGATCGACTATCGGGCCGACGATGTCGAGCAGGCGTTGCGCACGCTGGCCCCGAACGGCATCGATGTCTACTTCGACAATGTCGGTGGGGACATCCTGGACGCGGCACTCCGGCGTCTCGCCATGCGTGCCCGTGTGGTGATCTGCGGTGCGATCAGTCAGTACAACGATCCGACGCGGGTCAAGGGCCCGTCGAACTACATGTCGCTGCTGGTGCGGCGCGCGCGGATGGAAGGCTTCGTGGTCTTCGACTACGCCGATCGCTACGCGCAGGCCGCCGAGGAGATCGCGGGCTGGATCGGCGCGGGCCGGATCAAGATCAAAGAACATGTGGTCGAGGGCAGCGTGGACGATTTCCCGGATACCTTGCAGATGTTGTTCCGTGGTGAGAACGTCGGCAAGCTCGTGCTCCAGCTGGTTTAACGGCTCGGTCGGGACCGGTATCGCTCAGCACCCAGAGCTGAGCGATACCGGAAGCATGTGTGGCCGCTCGCGCTCTTGTTCGGCGAGCAGGGTGAAGTAGCGGCGGAGCATGAGCACGGCGGTGGTGGCCAGGCCCGCGGTCAGTCCTAACCAGACACCCGCGGCGCCGAATCCGGCGGGGAAGGCGAGCAGCAAGGCCGCGGGGATACCGATACCCCAGTAGCCGAAGAGTGAGAGCCGGAAGGCTGCTCGGGTCGCCTTCAATCCGCGTAGCAGACCGGTGCCGATGTTCTGGGCGGCGTCGAAGAATTGCAGCACGATCCCGATCAGCAGCAGGGTGTGCGCGATCCGGAGGGCTTCGCTATCGGGGGAGTCGAGGAAGAGAAGCAGCACCGCGTCGGGCGCGAGCACATACACCGCGCCGGTCACCGCCGTGATCACCGCGGCGTACCGCAGTGCGAGCCGGGCCAGTGCGCGGGCGTGTGCGTATTCTTCGCGGGCGACGGTGTGGCTGACCAGAATGGACGCACCGTGCGATAGTCCGATCGCGACCTGGAACACGATGTAGGTGATCTGGTAGACGACATTGTGCGCGGCCAGTGCCTCGGGCCCGATGCTGCCCATCGCCAGGGCGAGCACCGAGAACATTCCCGCTTCGGAACCGTAGGTGAGCGCGATCGGCGCGCCCAGTTTCAGTTCCGCCCTTACCGTCGCCGTTCGTACCGGTAGCGGCTTCAGTGGCAGGGTGCGGCCGAGCTGGTCATCGCACCGGACCATCGTCGAGAGCACGCCGAAGGTGATCAGGAATACCAGGGAGGTCGCGACGCCGATGCCGGTGAGACCAAGGGCGGGCAGCCCGGCCGCGCCGTGGATGAAGCCGAGGGCAAGCAGCAGATTCAGCACCACCGAGCCGAGCGTCACCAGCAGTAGGGCCTGCGGGCGCCGCATGCCGACGGTGTACTGCCGCAGCACCTGGAACCACAGACAGGGCAGCAGGCCGGGTGCGAGCGCCAGCAGCAGCGGACGGGCGTCGGTGAGCACCTCCGGATCCTGACCGAGCCATGGCAGTACCCAGCCGAGCCCGGCCAGCGCCGCGCCGCCGAGGAATCCGGCGATCGTGGCGATCAGGAAGCTCGACCGCAGTAGGTCTCGGATCTGGCGATCCGGTGCTTCGCCGCGCTTATCCGCGGCACTCACCGCGGTGGCGATCTGGTTGCCGCTCGCGGTGATCAATCCGACGCACATGGTGCGGATCTGATTGAACAGCACAAGCGCAAGGCCGCCCGCGGCCACCTGCCGCATGCCGAGCGTGCCCATCAGCGCGATATTGGTGGTGGATACCGCGATCTGCGCCAGCTGGGTCATCGCGATCGGAGTCGCCAGCGCGGTCAGCTGCCGTCCGTCGCCGAGGGAGCTCGACAGCTTCACCGGCGCCGACTCATCGCGCCGCCACAAGGCTGTGTCTTGCGACGGGTGTGTAGCGCCGCAGCAGGTCGAGTACTTCGCTTTCGGCGTCGGGGTCGAGCAGGTCCCGGTCGTTCATCCACTCCTCGTCGAAGACGGTGTCCAGATACTTTTCCCCACCGTCGCACACAATGGTGACCACGGTGGAGCCGGGCGGGAAATCCGCAAGCCGGGTGAGCGCGGCATGCACCGAACCACCCGCGGACCCGCCGAGCAGCAGGCCGAGTTCGCCCGCTACCGCGCGGGCGGTCGCGAACGCCGCCACATCGGAAACCTGCACGCCCTCGTCGAGCAGGGCATAGTCCACCGCGCTGCCGATGGTGGCGCCAGGAGGGGTGCCGGTGCCCGACTGCCAGTACGGACCGCCAGGACCGCCGAAGGCGATCGATCCCACCGGTTCGACACCGATCACATAGGGCACGCAGCCGAGCTGGCGTAACCGGGTCGCGGTGCCGAACAGCGAACCGCCGGTGCCGACCGCCGACAACAGGATGTCGACCCGAGCCACGTCCGCGAGTAATTCCTCGGCCACCGCGTAATAGCCGACCGGATTGGCGGCATTGTTGTGCTGTTCGGTGAAGTAGGCGTCCTCACGTTCGGCGGCCATCGCCGCGGCCAGATCTTCCCGCGCCGAGGTGGCGGGCTCGGCATCGCCTTCACCCGCCACATACACCAGTTCGGTGCCAAGCGCGCGCATCGCGCGCAGTTTGTCTTTACAGGCGTGGTGATCGACTACCGCGGTGAAGCGATACCCGCGCTCGGCGGCGACCACCGCGAGACCGAGCCCGGTATTGCCGGAGGTGGATTCGATGATGTGCCCGCCACTGCGCAGCGCACCGCGCCGTTCGGCATCGAGCACCATCGCGCGGGCCATCCTGATCTTGGCCGCTCCGGTCGGGTTGAACTGCTCGAGTTTGAGCAGTAGCCGGGTGCCCGTCGCGGTGGCCGCGAGCTCGAACAGCGGTGTGCGGCCGATCAGATCCGTCACACGCGTGACGAGCGGCATCGATATCTCCTTGTTCGGGTCGGGGAATCCGGATCGGGGAGGTGGATCAGTGCCCGTCGCGGGTCCAGCGGAAGCGGCCGCCGGGTGCGTCGTACAGCACCACTTTCGGCGGGATGGGCAGTTCGTGAAAGGCGGACTCGTTCGAATCCATTTGATATCCGGCGGTATTCGGATAGATCAGCAGATCGCCGATGTCCGCGGGGCGGGGCAGTGGCACGCGCCGCCAGCTGAGCATATCGGAATCCAGGCAGGTGGCCGCGCCGATGCTGGTCGGGGTCGGCGTACCTTGGCGCGCGGGCCACAACAGCGGATCGGGTAGATACTCGCTGCCGAACCACTGTTCGGAGAGACTCAGGCTGGTGCCGTCGACGGTCAGCAACCGGTAAGGCTCGCCGTGCGCGTGTCTGGTCTTGCCGCCCTGGACCCGGAAGACGGTGCAGCCCGCGTGTGCGAGCAGAGCGCGTCCCGGTTCGATCGCGAGCCGGATGGCATTGTCGCGCAACCGCAGGGCCAGATCCGCATGATCGAGGATCTGGGTGAGCATGGCCGGGCCTGGCACCGGAAAGTGGTAGGGATAGTAGGAATCGAAGGATTTCCCGGAATGGAACCAGTCCCGGCTGGCGCGCTCGGCGAATTCCGCCGCCGCGGCGGCCGGAACATAGTCGACGCCGAATCCGCCGCCGATCGAAACGGTGGTGGCCGGATGCCCCAGCGTCCGCGCGTGCAGGCAGCGGGCGATCAGCTCACCCGCGAACTCCGCGCGTGCCACCGCGTCGTAGCCGGACAGATGAAAACTGAAGCCCTCCAGCCGGATCGTCGCGCGGTCACCGAGCACGCGCAACGCGGTGGCGATTTCGGCGCCCGTCATACCGAACCGGCTCGCCGAGGCGGTGGGCAGGACCCGGATCAGCACACGCGCCTGCGTAGCCGGGGCGGCCAGTGCCGCGAGCCGATCGAGTTCGCCGAGGTCGTCCACCGCGATCAGGGCACCGTGCCGGGCGGCCAACCAGAGCAGATCGTCCGATTTGGCCGGACCGGTCACCATGAGTTCGTCCCCGCGGATGCCCTGTGCCAGCGCGGCGGTCGCTTCGCCGATACTCGCGACGTCCATACCAGCACCGTGCTCGGCGCACGCCCGCGCGATACACGCGGCCTTGTTCGCCTTCTTGCCGTAGTAGATCGTGCCCCGCACGCCTGCCCGTTCGAAGGCGCTGTGGAAAGCACGGATGTTATGTGCCACCCGCGGCGGATACATCACATGAAACGGCCCGCCGACGGCGAAAGCGAGCTCACCGAGCAGAGCCGGATCATCGAACAGGCGGTGTTCCCACGGGTCCAGGTGCGCGGGCATCGGTGTCGCGGTGATCGAGTCGCCGGTGCCATGTCCAGCACCCGTATTGCTGTGGCCGGTGCCTGTGCTGGGACGGGAGCGGACCGGGCTGCGCGGCGCTGATGTTTCGCTGTCCGTGCCGGACCTGGTTCCCGTGCGGGGGCTCGCGTGTTTCTTTCCTGCTGTGGTGAGGCTGCGCTCCGGCTCAGCAAGTGCCTCTACCTGAGCTGATCCGGTGGCGAAAGCTCGGTGCTCCGATCCGGCGGTACGGCCGCCGCGCGTCAATCCCATAGCGATACCTCCGTGCCACGTCCCTCCGCGATGGCCTGTTCGGCCAGGGCGTGGGCCACCGCGATATCAGTGAGCACCAGCCCGCTGTTGTAGGCGAAGACACGTTCGTCGTCCGAACGCCGCGCGAGCGCGCGCCGGTGCAGAATGTGCGGTAGTTCGGTGTCCACCGCGCGCAAGACGCCGTCGGGGCCTGCCATATCGGTGCCGGTAAGCGCCATCTGTTCGGCGCTGGTCGCGATGACGCGATCGGCGCGGATCAAGGTTGACGGTGCGAGCCCGTAGCCGACCAGCACCGCGACCGAACCGGGGGCAAGATCCTCCGCTTCGAGCGCGACCTCGGTGCCTGGGCCCGCGGTGGCCAGCACGACATCCGCGGCCGCGGCTCGGGGATCGGTCACGGTCTCCAGTACCGCGTGCGGGTAATGCTCGGCGAGTTGGCGATGCACGGCTTCCAACCCCTCGGGATGCGTTCCGTAGACCATCAGGGTGCGTAGCTGTGGGTTCGCGGCGAGTAGGTGCGGCAGGGCGTTGCGGCCCTGGGTTCCGGTGCCGATCAGCAGCACGCTTTCCGCATCGCGGCGGAGGGTTTCGCGCACCAGCAGTGCGGAGACCGCCGGGGTGCGCAGCGCGCCGACTCTGGCGCAGTCCATCAGTGCGATCGGCGCACCTGTGGTGTCGTCGTAGAGCGTGATAGTGGTGAAATAGCGTTTCGTGCTGCGGTCATGGGCTGGATCGAATTTGTAGGAGGTTTTCATCGCCACCACACGTCTGCGTCCGTCGCGGCCGAGCATGGCATAGGCGACCGACCAGCCATCCGGATGCGCGACGCTCAGCTTGCGTGGGTTATCCGAATCCCCTGCCGCCAAAGCCAGATACGCGTCTTCCACCGCGCGTACGACAGCTGCGGGTGCGATGGGGACATCGGCCAGATCACGTCGGCTCAATACCCGTAGCGGGGTGCTCCGGTCACGAGTGCTCAACGGGTCCTCGATCATTCGGTACCGCATCTCGTTCTAGAATGCGCTCGACCGGCGGAGTGCCCGCCGCGGCGAACGGGGCGACGATGTGTTGCCCATATCCATTCTCGGCGGATTCCGCGGTGCGGCGGTGCCGTTCCGGAATTCGGATGTTCACTCGTTTGAGCCATCGATCGGCGCCGTCGTACCGCGCGGTGAACGGTACTCGGCCGTGTACCGCGATATCGTTGTCCACCAGCAGTATTTCGCCAGGGGCCAGCGCGGCGGTCACGCTTACCCGGCCGAGTTCCACGGTGAGCTGCCGATAGGCCGCGCGGAATTCGGGTTCCGCGTCCGCGAGCGGGGTATATGCCGGGTCGTATCGAATTGTCTGCTGATCGACGCCGGACATACTCCACAATGTGGGAACGGGTATCGCCGAATGTTTCTCGGGACTGGTGTCATAAGAGATATCCGGCAGGATCGGCAGGACCGGGGTGCTGAGCAGTTCCTGGTGTGCTGCGGCGAGCGCGACGCGGCGCACCGATGACACCGTCGTGCCGACCAGATCCGGATTACGCAGGCAGCCGAGCAGCAGCAGATGTGCCCGCCGTGGATGGAAGGCGTCCTCGGTATGCGGGCTGAGCAGCGCCGTGCTGCTGGCACCGGACTGCTCGTGCTCGTGTCCGGCCACCGGAACGATGTTGTTGACCAGCCGTCCCCCCTGTTGCCCCTGCCAGCCGAACGGTTCCCCCACGCTGCGGGCGAGCAGCAGCATGAGGAGGTCGAATTCGAACGAGCGCATACGCGCCACCGGATCGCCGCCATATCGAGCGGCGGCGTACCAGCTCGGCGGAGTAGGGCCGAATTCTTTGTCCACGAAGGGAATACCGCTGACTATCGCTGCTCCCGCGGTGGTGGCCGGCGGTCGCATAGCGTGGCGCACCTCGTCGGGGATCCGGGAGGTATGAGTATCGATCTGTTCGATCAACGCCGGATCCGTGAGTGTGTGTGCGACGTCGGGCCGGTCGGCGAGCGTGGTGGAAAGCGTGGCGGCTATCTCTCCGGCGAGCTCGCGTACCGCACGGCCCGCCGCCGCGGAGAGCTCGCGCTGTTCGAGATTATGCGGGTGAAGCGTCTTACGGTTGGAAAGCACGCTTTTCACCGAGTTTTCCCTTCTTCGCAGCGGTTCGAAAGCAAGGGTGGCGATTCGATTCGCGAAGGTATCCGTTCTGTGTTGGTAAAACAAGGCTTACCTAAGCGAGTCGGCGAAAATTATGTTCCACGGCGCCTGTTGCGCGATAACGGGCGTTCTGTTCCGGCCGAGCGCCGGACTGCGTGAGCGTAGATCGATTCGCCGTTGTCCTGACCGCAGGTGCTCACCTGGTGGCGCGTGGTAAGAAAATTCACCGGTGCGGCCAGTTGTTTCATGGCGAAGGCGAATTGCTGTTCAGCCGGCATCTGGATGATGGAGGGGTGCTGCAGAAGATTGTCGTTTCGGCCACCGTCGTCGTGCTCCTCGGACTCGTTGGGTGCGGGATCGAGCGCCCACCGATCCCGGAGGGGATTCCTCCGGGCCCGGGTACCCCGGTTCCCGCCATCGATCTGGATGCCCCCGGCCGCACCGCTGTTCAGTTGCGTGACTGGGCGGATGGACAGGCCGATCGGCTGGGTATCCCGCCGATCGCGTTGGAGGCCTACGGTTATGCGGCGGCGGTGATGGCCAGGGCCCGTCCCGGCTGCGGGGTCGCGTGGACCACCATCGCCGGTATCGCCAGTGTGGAGAGCAGGCATGGCACCCACCGCGGTGCGGTGGTCGGCGCAGATGGTTCGGTGTACCCGCCGATCGTCGGCATCCCATTGGACGGTTCGCCAGGGGTGGCGTTGATCGTGGACACCGACGGTGGCGCACTCGACGGTGATCCGGTGCACGACCGCGCGGTCGGCCCGCTGCAGTTCATTCCGGAAACCTGGGCGCGCTGGGGTGTCGACGCCAATGGAGATGGGGTGGTCGATCCGCAGAGCATCGATGACGCCGCGCTCACCGCGGCGCGCTACCTCTGCGTCAGCGGTGGTGATCTCACTTCCGCGCAGGGCTGGCAGCGTGCGGTGCTCACCTACAACCAGTCGAACAGCTATCTGCGCACTGTGCGTGACCGGGCCGCGGGCTACAGCATCGGACGCGCGGTGTGATCTATCGCTCTCCGGAGTGCCGGTTACTCGCCACGCCGTAAGGGCGATAGGCTCGCAACGCACGGTCATCCCCGTGAGACCCACCGTGTCAGCAGCCGAAGGAGTGTCGTTTTCGTGGCCATCATCGAACAGGTCGGAGCTCGCGAGATCCTGGATTCGCGCGGTAACCCCACCGTCGAGGTCGAGATCGCTCTCGACGACGGCACCCTGACCAGGGCGGCGGTGCCTTCCGGCGCGTCCACCGGAGAGCACGAGGCCGTCGAACTGCGCGACGGTGGTGAGCGCTACGGGGGCAAGGGTGTGCGCAAGGCTGTCGAAGGCGTGCTCGATGAGATCGCCCCAGCTGTCATCGGCTTGGACGCGGTCGAGCAGCGTGGCGTCGACCAGGTGCTGCTGGATCTGGACGGTACCCCGGACAAGTCCCGGCTCGGCGCCAACGCCCTGCTCGGTGTGTCGCTGGCTGTGGCACGGGCGGCGGCGGAGTCCTCCGGCCTCGAACTGTTCCGTTATCTCGGTGGCCCGAACGCGCACGTACTTCCGGTGCCGATGATGAACATTCTCAATGGTGGTGCGCACGCCGATACCGGTGTCGATGTCCAGGAGTTCATGGTCGCCCCGATCGGCGCACCGACCTTCAAGGAGTCGCTGCGCTGGGGGGCGGAGGTGTACCACGCGCTCAAGTCGGTGCTGAAGTCCAAGGGGCTGTCCACCGGCCTCGGTGACGAGGGCGGTTTCGCGCCGGATGTGGCCGGCACCAAGGAGGCGCTCGACCTGATCAGCTCGGCCATCGCCAAGACCGGTCTTAAGCTCGGCACCGATATCGCGCTCGCGCTCGACGTCGCGGCCACCGAGTTCTACACCTCGGGGAGCGGCTACACGTTCGAGGGCGCCGTCCGTTCGGCCGAGGAGATGACGCAGTTCTACGCCGAACTGCTCACCGGCTACCCGCTGGTGTCCATCGAGGATCCGCTCTCGGAGGACGATTGGGATGGCTGGGTGACCTTGACCGATCAGATCGGCGATCGGGTCCAGCTCGTCGGCGACGACCTGTTCGTCACCAATCCGGAGCGCTTGGAAGAGGGCATCGTCAAGGGCGCGGCCAATGCGCTGCTGGTGAAGGTCAACCAGATCGGTACGCTCACCGAGACATTGGACGCGGTGGAGCTGGCGCATCGCAACGGATACAAGACGATGATGTCGCACCGCTCCGGCGAGACCGAGGACACCACTATCGCCGATCTGGCCGTCGCGGTGGGTAGTGGGCAGATCAAGACCGGCGCTCCGGCGCGCAGCGAGCGGGTCGCCAAGTACAACCAGTTGCTGCGCATCGAGGACGCGCTCGGTGATTCGGCACGCTACGCCGGTGAAGTCGCCTTTCCCCGTTACGTGTTCGACGAGTGATATCCGTGCCTGTCGCGTACTGCGCGCAGTACGCGACAGGCGCACCGCGGAGTGGATACGGTGTGAACGATGGGCCTGGAGGCGATACGCGTGACCACGCAGGGCCCTGGGAACACCGTGGACCGGATACCGTAGAGGCGTGATATGACGGAGCGACGTGGGCGTGGGACCAGTCCGGCCGGACGCGGCGACCGCCACACCTCGCGGGCCGCGCGGACCAGGCCGACCGATCCAACGGCCAAGCGTGGCCGCAGGCGGCAGGAGAACACGGAGAAGAAGCCGGGTGCGCGTACCTCCGCGTCGCGTTCTGTCGCTGATCGGCACGACCACACTATTCTCGTATCACCCACCGGTAGGGCGGTGATCTTGGCGCTGGTTGTGTGCGCGCTCGCGCTCACCCTCTCGGTGCCGATGCGCACATACTTCACCCAGCGTGCCGAGGCAGCCCGCCTGGTGCAGCAGCGGGAAGAGCTGGAGGAGGATCTGACCCGGTTGCGTGATCGTCGTGCGCAGCAACAGGATCCGGCGTATATCCGTACCGAGGCGCGGGACCGGCTCCGCTTGGTCATGCCCGGCGAGACGCCCTATATCGTGCAGGTACCCGGTATCGAGGCGCCCGCACTGCCTCCGGCGCCGACCGAAGCCAGGCAACCAGAGCCCTGGTATACCGAATTGTGGCGCAGCATCTCCGAGCCGCAGCCGACCTCGGCTGCGCAGCCGCCACCGCAAGAACCGGAAGGACCGAGGTGACCGCACCGACCGACCAGGATCTCGCGATCATCGCCGAGCAGTTGGGCCGCGCCCCGCGCGGCGTGCTCGCCATCGCCTACCGCACGCCGGACGGGCTGCCCGCCGTGGTGAAGACCGCGCCGCGGCTGCCGGACGGTACCCCCTTCCCCACGCTCTACTATCTGACCGACCCCCGCCTCACCGCGGAGGCGAGCAGACAGGAATCCGCGGGGGTGATGCGCGCGATGACCGAACGGTTGGACACCGATTCCGAGCTGGCCGCGGCGTATCGCGCCGCGCACGAGAGTTATCTGGCCGAGCGCGATGCCATCGAGTCGCTCGGCACCGATTTCACCGGCGGTGGGATGCCGGAACGGGTCAAATGCCTGCACGTTCTGATCGCGCACGCTCTGGCCAAGGGGCCGGGGGTGAATCCACTCGGCGACGAAGCGGTGGCGCTGGCCGCCGAGCACGGTCTGCGTGGCACCGCGATTCCCGCCGACTGGCCGACCTATCAGCCCGCGGGCACCGAGAGACTGGAACATAACGATGACTGACCGGGTAGCCGCCGTTGACTGCGGCACCAACTCCATTCGCCTGCTGATCGCCGATGTGCGCGCGGACGGCAGGCTGACCGATGTGCATCGTGAGATGCGCATCGTCCGGTTGGGCCAAGGGGTCGACGCGACCGGTTCGCTCGCGCCGCAGGCGATCGAACGTACCCGCGTGGCGCTGGCCGCCTATGTCGCGCGGATGCGGGAAGCAGGGGTCGGCCGGGTACGGATGGTAGCCACTTCCGCTATCAGGGACGCGGCCAACCGGGACGAGTTCTTCGCCATGGCGCGCGCCGAACTCGGTGCCGTGGTCACGGGCGCGGAAGCCGAGATGATCAGCGGTGACGAGGAGGCGCGGCTGTCGTTCGCCGGTGCGATCGGCGAGCTGTCCGGCACCGCGGGCCCCTTCGTGGTGGTGGACCTGGGCGGTGGGTCGACCGAGCTGGTGTTCGGCGACAGTACTGGGGTGCGGTCCGCGTTCTCCGCCGATATCGGCTGTGTCCGGATCACCGAGCGCTGCCTTGTGGACAACCCGCCGACCGCCGAGCAGGTCGCCGCCGCGCGTGCCTTCGCCGCCGAACGGCTGGCCGAGGCATTCACGCACGTCCCAGTGGACGGGGTACGTACCTGGGTCGGTGTGGCAGGCACGATGACCACGCTCGCGGCAGTAGCGCTCGAACTCCCCGAATACGATTCGGCAAAGGTCCATCTCACCAGGCTCGGCTTCGACCGGTTACACGAGGTCTGCGATCAGCTGATCGCCATGGATCACGACCGGCGCGCGGCTCTCGGCCCGATACACTCCGGTCGGGTCGATGTGATCGGCGGCGGTGCGGTGATCACCGAGGTGCTCGCCGAGGAACTGTCTCGTCGTGCGGGAATTTCCGAGCTGGTGGTCAGCGAACACGACATCCTCGACGGTATCGCTTTGTCGATCGCCTGACCGGTTTCCGCGAAGGCGCTCAGGCGCGTGGGCCGTCGCTCCGGTCCGGATCCTTTTCGGTGTGTGCGGTGCCAGTGCGCTCTCTGCCGATCGTGAGTGCGGCGAGCCTGGACAGCGATTCCTGGTTACGGGGCGCCAGGAGCAGTCCTTGGATTATCCGGGGTAGCGCTATTCCTGGTCCTCGGGTCAGGTGCTCGTACATGCGGATGTGGGTTTCCCCCGGCCTTGTCTCCCAGAGTCCGATACGGATCAATGCCGAGCCGAGCGGCTTGACCGTTGCCTCCAATTCGAGCCGGTACGGCGGTATCGCCAGGATCACTTCGGCGGTGTCCTTCACCGTGAACGGCCATGCCCCGATGCTGTAGTGTATCCGGGAGCCTGTCGCGGGCCAGGTTTCGTCCACGGCACGGACGTGTGTGACGCCGACCAGCCAGGAGGAGTACAGCCATCCATCGGAGAGGACGGCGAAGATCTGCTCCGGTGCCGCGCGCACGGTGATCGCCACGTGAACCATCAGCACACAGCTTTCTGGATAGGTCTGCCGTGCTGGTCAATCAGACGGATGCCGAGTGTCCCATCATAAGGGAAGCAAACCCTCCGCGTCCCGGTCTTCCTATCCACCCGATTAGCATCAGAATCCCGGTGTCGGGTACTTTGACCCGGTTCTATGCTCCAGGGCACGGATATGTCTCTTCGGTATAACGGGACTGTTGTGGTGTGTGCCTGCTGATCTTCGCGTGACCGCGCTATAGATCAGCAATTCCATAGCGGATGCACATTGTGGTGTCGACTGGCGCGGAACAGAGGCACAACAGCACGAATGAAGGAGAGCGCGTGACGAACCCCAGTTCACAAGCCGATAAGGCTGGTGATGCCTCGTCGCGCTTGGGCGGTTTCTTCCGCACCAAGACCATCGAGCAGTCGATCCGCGATACCGACGAGCCCGATTCGAAACTGCGTAAGGACCTGACCGCCTGGGACCTCACCATCTTCGGTGTCGCCGTCGTGGTCGGCGCGGGTATCTTCACACTCACCGCAAGGACCGCGGGCGATATCTCGGGTCCTTCGATCTCGCTCGCCTTCGTCTTCGCCGCGATCGCCTGCGGATTGACCGCGCTCTGCTACGCAGAGTTCGCCTCGACCGTTCCTGTGGCTGGTAGCGCGTACACCTACTCGTACGCCACGTTCGGCGAGCTGGCCGCGTGGATCATCGGCTGGGACCTGATCCTGGAGTTCGCGCTCGCGGTATCGGTGGTGGCCAAGGGTTGGTCACAATATCTCGGTGAACTGCTCGGTACCGGGCCGATCACGCTGTTCGGCTCGGTGACCTTCGACTGGGGCGCGGTGGTGCTCATCGCGGTGCTCGGCGTGCTGCTCGCGACCGGTACCAAGGTGTCCTCGCGGGTGTCGGCGGTGGCGGTGGCCATCAAGCTCGGCGTGATCGCGTTGGTGATCGTCGTCGGCCTCACCTACTTCAAGTCCTCGAACCTCTCCCCGTACATCCCGCCGTCCGAGCCGGGCGAGCGGGGGCAGGGCCTGGAGCAGTCGCTGTTCTCCTATCTGACCGGTGCCGGGAACAGCACCTACGGTTGGTATGGCCTGCTCGCCGCTGCCAGCCTGGTGTTCTTCGCGTTCATCGGTTTCGACGTTGTCGCGACGGCGGCGGAAGAGACCAAGAATCCGCAGCGTGCGTTGCCGCGCGGCATCCTGGGCTCGCTGCTCATCGTCACCGTCCTGTATGTGGCGGTGTCGCTCGTATTGACCGGTATGGTGCACTACAGCGAGCTGGCCGGTAAAGACGCCACATTGGCGACGGCTTTCGCGATCCACGGAGACACCTGGGTGAAGAACATCATCTCGATCGGTGCTCTCGCCGGACTCACCACAGTGGTGATGGTGCTGTACCTCGGGCAGACCCGCGTGCTGTTCGCGATGGCGCGCGACGGCCTGCTACCGCGCAAGCTCGCGCATACCGGTAAGCACGGCACGCCGGTCCGGATCACCGCACTCGTCGGCGTGGTGTGCGCGGTGCTGGCTGGCTTCGTCGATTTCGGTGCGCTGGAGGCGATGGTCAATATCGGGACACTGTTCGCGTTCGTGATGGTCGCGGTCGGTGTACTGATCCTGCGCCGTACTCGCCCCGATTTGCCGCGTGGATTCCGTGTTCCGTTCGTTCCGCTGCTTCCCATCCTCGCTGTGCTGTCTTGCCTGTGGTTGATGCTGAACCTGTCGGTGGAGACCTGGCTGCGGTTCCTGGTGTGGATGGCGATCGGGGTCACCGTCTATTTCGCTTACTCCCGGCGTAACTCCATGCTCAGGAAGACCTCGGCCACGTAGCTGGACACGTCCGGTACGGCGGATCGGACCTTGGCGCTCTGCACCGGGATTTCCAGTAGATTCGCACGATTCGGTAAGCTGTCCCGGCGCCCCTATAGCCCAATTGGCAGAGGCAGCGGACTTAAAATCCGCCAAGTGTCGGTTCGAGTCCGACTGGGGGCACCTGGGAAAGCGGGTAGATCATTCCTGTCGGCGCCGTGGTCGGCGACGCCGATCTACCGACTCGGTCGGACCATCGGGTGTCGAGCGCGGTGGGTTGATCGGTTATCTGTGTCGGGACAGTGTGCGCTGACTCTTCTCGAAGAGCTGGCCTTCCGTTTCTGCCGGTTCTCTTACCGGACGCTGACAGTTCCTTCGCTGGGGGTACTGGCCTCCGAGGTGTCTGGTTCTTCCTGGGGGGTGTCGTCGGCAGCTTGTGTGGTGGGTTGGCTGGTTGTTGTGT
>NZ_JBJZOO010000029.1:0-22460 GCF_047200775.1 Nocardia spongicola
ACACGACCTTCCCTTCTCCTGTCCGCAGCGGGCTCGCCCGAGTCCCGTGCCTCGGGAGCAGGTTACTCGAGTCGTCCTGGACGCTCGGCCGACGCCGCGGCCGATGCCCCGGTACCGGTACTGTCCGCGTGTCACGCGGTGCGATCGGGATGCCTTTCCAATAATGCACAGGGGTGGTCGTCTCAGATCGTGATGATCAGCTGATCCGTCTGCGCTCGATTACCGCCCGCGCGGGCAGCCCCGATCCGGGTGGGGCGCTCGGGCACGCGCTTTCTGTTCGACACGTTCTCAGCAGCTCGACAGGTTCCCAGCAGCGAAGCCAGGAAAGTGAGCGATCATGCAGATTCCCTCCACCAAGAACGGGGATTTCCCCCCTGTTGTGGTCAGCAGCCTCGCGGCGACCACATCCATCGCCGGTGACGTGGACGCTACGTGGAAGGGCCTGCTCAACGGTGAAAGCGGCATCACTGCTCTGGAGGACGACTTCGTCGATCAGTTCGAGCTGCCGGTGCGTATCGGCGGCCATCTGAAGGTCGCGCCTTCCTCGTATCTTCCCGAAACGGAGAGCTGCGTATTGTCCTATTTGGAACAGATGGCCATCGTGCTCGCCCGTGAGGTCTGGCGTAATGCGGGCAGCCCGGCGGTGGACACCTACCGGCTCGGTGTGTCTCTCGGCACCGGACTCGGCGGCGCCGATGCGTTCATCGACGCGCGGGACAAGCTGACCAACGGCGGCTATCGCAAGGTCTCGCCGTACGCCGTGCAGGCGACGATGCCGAACGGGGCAGCGGCGTGTGCCGCATTGGAGCTCGGCGCGCGGGCCGGGGCGACAACCACGGTATCGGCCTGCTCGTCCGGGGCGGAAGCGATCGCCAACGCGTGGAAGATGATCGTCATGGGGGACGCCGATATCGTGGTCACCGGTGGCGTGGAGGGTTCGATCCAGGCCCTGCCGATCGCGGCGTTCACGATGATGCGCGCTATGAGCACCCGTAACGATGCGCCGAAGCACGCCTCGCGCCCATTCGACATCGACCGTGATGGTTTCGTCTTCGGTGAGGCGGGCGCGATGATGGTGATCGAGACGGAGGAGCACGCGAAGGCGCGCGGCGCGACTATCCACGCACGGCTGCTCGGCGCGGGAATCACGTCCGACGGTTTCCACCTTGTCGCGCCCGATCCTGAGGGCACCGGAGCGGCGCGAGCGATAACGCGATCCCTGCGTACAGCCGGTCTGGCGAAGGACGACATCACGCATATCAACGCGCACGCCACCGGAACTCCGGTCGGTGATACCGCGGAGGCATGCGCGATTACCGCGGCCATCGGTACCCATGCGTCGGTATACGCGCCGAAATCGGCCCTCGGCCATTCGGTCGGCGCGGTCGGTGCGCTCGAATCGGTGATCACGGTGCTCAGCCTGCGGGACGAGATCGTGCCACCAACGCTGAATCTGGACAATCAAGACCCCGAGATCGATTTGGACGTCGTATGCGGCCGGCCGAGGCCGGGGCGCATCGATTACGCCGTGAGCAATTCCTTCGGCTTCGGCGGACACAACGTCTCGCTGGCTTTCGGCCGATATTGACCGCAGCGGGCCGGGATACCTGCTAGCCTTCCGTGGCTTCGCTATCGACCTGTGTTCGGTGTCATTACACGGCCCGCGTGCCTGTGCGCTGGAAAAGGATTAAGGCGATGATCGATGAAACCTTCGACGACTATCTGGACGATCAGGGCAATATCACGATCCCGGGGGACCGGACCCTGATCGACTTCGTCGACAAGCACAGCGCGGAGAACGGCGACGATCTCGCCTACCGCTACATCGACTACTCGCGCGAACGCGATGGGGAATACCACGAGCTCACCTGGCAGCAGTTCGGTGTGCGATTGCGGGCGGTGGCGGCCCGGCTGCAGCAGGTGACCCAGCCGGGTGATCGGGTGGCGATCCTCGCTCCGCAAGGGCTCGGTTATGTCGTCTCGCTCTTCGCCGCGGTGTACGCGGGTAGTATCGCCGTCCCGCTGTTCGACCCGGAGGAACAGGGGCATACCGACCGGTTGCGCGCGGTACTCGGCGACTGCACGCCCGCCGCGATTCTCACGGTGGGCTCCTCGGCCAATGGGGTGCGGAAATTCTTCCGGCACCTACCCGCGTCACAGCGTCCGCGCATCATCGCGGTGGAGGCGATCCCGGACTCCGTCGGGGCGTCCTGGACGCCACCGGATATCAACACCGACAGCATCGCCTACCTGCAATACACCTCGGGATCCACCCGCACGCCGGTCGGGGTGGAGATCACGCACCGGGCGGTGGGCACCAACTTGCTACAGATGATCGATGCCATCGGTGTTACCGAGGGTTCCCGCGGGGTCACCTGGTTGCCGTTGTTCCATGACATGGGCTTGTTGAGTGTGATCCTGCCGACTATCGGGGGTGGTTTCATCACCATCATGTCGCCGAGCGCGTTCGTGCGGCGCCCCTACCGCTGGATCAAGGAGCTGGCCGCGGCCTCTGATGGGGCGGGAACCTTTGCCGCCGCACCGAATTTCGCGTTCGAGCACGCCGCGTTGCGGGGTAAGCCGAAGCCGGGCGAGGAATTGGATCTTTCCAATGTGATCGGGTTGATCAACGGTAGCGAGCCGGTCTCGGTGTCGTCGATGAAGAAATTCAACGAGGCTTTCGCGCCCTATGGGTTGTCGGAGACGGCGATCAAACCCTGTTACGGAATGGCGGAGGCGACGCTGTTCGTATCGGCGACCAGGGCGCAGGACAAGGCGAAGGTGATCTATGTCGATCGTGCTGAGCTGAACCTCGGACGCATGGTCCGGGTAGCGTCGGCTGCCGAGCACGCTGTCGCGCAGGTGTCCTGCGGTTATGTGGCGCTGTCGCAGTGGGCGGTGATCGTCGATCCGGAACACGGCACCGAGCGGTGCGACGGCGAGGTCGGCGAGATCTGGCTGCACGGTGCGAACATGGGCATCGGATACTGGTCCCGCCCCGAGGAGACCGGGGTCACCTTCCGCGCTGAACTGATCGCACGCCAACCGGAGGGCAGCCACGCGGAGGGCGTGCCCGCGAACGCCCACTGGATGCGCACCGGTGATTACGGCGCCTACCTCGACGGTGAGCTGTACATTGTCGGTCGGGTCAAGGACCTCGTCATCGTGGACGGCCGTAACCATTACCCACAGGATCTGGAGTTCTCCGCACAGGAAGCGAGTGCGGCGTTGCGGACCGGTTTCGTCGCCGCGTTCTCCGTGCCTGCCAATGAGCTGCCCGCGTCGGTCTTCGAGCAGAGCAGTCGTTCCGGCCTGACCTTCGATGCCGGTAACACCTCCGAGCAGCTGGTGATCGTCGCCGAACGCAATACCGGTGCGGGCAAGCTGGAGTCCCAGCCGGTCGCCGATGTGGTGCGCGCCGCGATTGCCCAGCGCCACGGGGTCATGGTGCGCGATGTGCTGTTGGTGCCCGCGGGCTCGATCCCGCGTACCTCCAGCGGAAAGATCGCCCGTCGTGCTTGCCGGGCTGCCTATCTGGAAGGCACGTTGCGCGGTGGTTATCAGCAACAGTCGTTCCCGGACGCACCGCAGGGATGGGAGCAGGAGTCCGTGGTGACCGGCTGAACACGATCACTTCACCGGACAGGCGGCGTGCCAGGTGGCGCGGATTACGCGGTGGCTGCGTAGGTTGGTCATAGACTTCGCTTACGGTAGATATGTGATAACCCCAGCCTCCGATCTAGAGAGCCCAGGCACGATTCCGCAGGAATCCCGCTGGCCTGCGGTTCTCACCTGGCGTGCCCATGACGCGTCGCGGATGGAGTCGGTGCGGGTGACGCTCACCGGAAACCGCATCCGCGCCGCTGGGCGCATGATCGGCGGCGAGTGCGCGGAGCATCCGGCGTTCAGTGCCTCCTACGATCTGGTCACCGATGAGAACGGCGCCACGAAACGACTCTCCCTGCGGGCCACGACCGCCGCGGGGGAACGGCAGGCCTCGATCGCCCGCGACGAAGAGAACTACTGGCTCATCGACGCGGGCGGCAGTCATGTCCGCTCCACCTTCGCCGGCGCGCTCGACGCGGATGTCGTGCTCAGCCCGTTCTTCAACACGCTGCCGATCCGCCGCTACGACCTGCAACACGCGGTCGAGGAGATCCAGGTCCCTGTGGTCTACGTGCGGCTGCCCGATCTGCTCGTCCAAGAGGCCACCCTGGTCTACAGCAGCGCGGTCGACGGAATCAGTGTGTTGTCCCCGGTCTCCAGCGCGACCGTGACGGTGGACGCCGACGGTTTCCTCCTTGACTACCCCGGCCTGGCTCAGCGGATCTGAACGCGCTGGTCAGTCCAGTCGGGTGAGTACGCCGCCGCGGGCACCCGCGGCTCGTAAGCGCTCCAGCCAGTCGTGCTCACCCGGGCGGATGCCGGTGATCTCCCAGCGCCGGGCCGATGCGTAACGCAGTCTCGCGGTGTGCCCCGCCTCGGCTAGGTCCGTGAGTGAATGCTCCGTGCGCAATTGCTCGCGCGCCGCGTCGAGCACACGGAGCGTTTCGTCCAGCACCTCCAGCAATGCGCCGGAATTGGGTTCACAGATCGCGCGAACCAGATCCGGCGCGGTGCCTGCGACGCGGGTGCCGTCACGGAACGATCCGGCCGCAAGACCAAGCGCGAGATCGCCGCCTGCGGCGCCTGCCAGTGCCAGCGCCTCGGCGAGGACATGCGGTAGATGGGAGATACGGGCGACGGCCCGATCGTGCTCGGCCGCCACCACCGGAACAACCACCGAGCCGCACGCAAGGGCCAGCCGCACCACGCGCGTCCACAGCTCGGCCCTGACTTCCTCGTCAACCCCGACTGCCCACACCGCGTCGTGGAACAAGCCGGGATCGGTAGCAGTCCATCCGGATTCGGAGGTGCCCGCCATCGGATGACCACCGACGTATCGGTCGATGAGACCGTGTTCCCGCATAGCCGCCGCGACCGGCGCTTTCACGCTCACCACATCGGTGAGCGGGCAGTGCGGTGCGAAGGTCGCGATCGCGGAGAGCATATGGTCGACAGCGGGCATCGGTACCGCGATAACGATCAACGCGTCGGTTTCCTCGGCCCGCCGTAGCGCGGCGGGAAGGTCCTCGGTGACGTCGAATCCGTCGGCGCGCGCGGCGTGCGCGCCCGCAGGCGTGCGGTTGTATCCCCAGGCCACATATCCTGCGGTGACGGCAGCACGCAGCAGCGAACCGCCGATCAATCCAGTGCCGAGCACACATACGGACGCTTGTTTCGCCGAAATCACCAGAACAGATTGGCATACGACTTCAACATTTCCGCTCGAGCCGACTACCGTTGCGGCCATGGCAGCACAGCGCTCGGGCACTAATAGGGCGACGTCGACCGATTACGACGACGTAGAGGGGTTCGCAGTGGCGGTTGTCCGTGAGGACGGCAAATGGCAATGCAGCCCGCTGAGCCGGGCCGCACTCACCGATCTGTCCGCCGCGGAAAACGAACTGAAGGCTTTACGCAGCTCCGGGGCTGTGTTCGGATTGCTCGACATCGATGAGGAGTTCTTCATCGTGCTCCGGCCCGCGCCGAGCGGAACCAGGATGCTGGTCTCGGACGCGACGGCCGCGATCGATTACGACATCGCCGCGGACGTGCTCGACGCCCTGAACATCGAGATCCCTGATATCGACCCGGACGAACTCGACGATGTCGACCCATGGGAAGAGGGCGACCTCGGTATGCTCGCCGATCTCGGCCTGCCCGAACCGGTGCTCAGCGTTATCCTCGCCGATACCGATCTCTATCCGGACGAGCAACTCGGCATGATCGCCCAGCGGCTCGGCTTCGCCGACGAATTCGCCGCGGTACTGGACAAGCTGCCACGCTGAAGTGGGAGTGCTACCGGACGGCCCATCCCGCACCGCGGCCGGTATCTCGGATGCGGATATGGTGCGTGCCGCCCTGGCCGCCGCGTCGGCCACCGAGGCGGGGGACGTGCCCGTCGGGGCAGTGGTGTTCGATGCCACCGGAAAGGAGCTGGCGCGTGCGGTGAACGCGCGTGAAGCGCTCGGCGACCCGACCGCGCACGCGGAGATCTTGGCACTGCGCCGCGCCGCCGCGGTGCACGGGGACGGGTGGCGGCTGGAAGGCGCCACCCTCGCCGTCACGCTGGAACCGTGCACCATGTGTGCGGGTGCGCTGGTGCTCGCCAGAGTCGGCCGGTTGGTCTTCGGCGCGTGGGAGCCGAAGACCGGCGCGGTCGGCTCGCTCTGGGATGTGGTTCGCGATCGTCGGCTCAACCATCGGCCAGAAGTGCGCGGTGGCGTGCTCGAGCAGGAGTGCGTGGCGCTGCTCGACGAATTCTTCCGTGCCCAACGCTGAGCTGTGTTCACCTGTGCTCTGTTGTCGACCGCTGCCCATGGTTACCACGCTCGACCAGGCGATTTAGTGATCCGATCCGGGTCGGGTATGGTTGTCGGCGGTGGCGTGTCCGAGCGGCCTAAGGAGCACGCCTCGAAAGCGTGTGAGGGGTAACCCCCCTCCGAGGGTTCAAATCCCTCCGCCACCGCCACAGCCTCTCATCTGTTCGCTCAGGTGAGGGGCTATTTATTTGCTCCAGTGACGGCCTGGCTCGGTGGCAAGATGACGAGGACCTGCTCAGGCCGGGCACGCCAGCCGAATTCTCGCTGTCCTGGAGTTCTCCCACCGGTTTTTCGACAGCGCTGTCATCCACTGGCCGGTCTCCTTATGCTTGCGCCATACCGAAAGAAAGCAGTCGTGCGCGACGCAGGCCCGTTCCATCACAACAGGCTCATTCTGAAATGGCTTGTCGGACAGGAGATAACTTCCAGCAAGGAAATGGTAGCCGGAACTCTCAGGACAGATCGAGGTGTCGGTTCATCGCTTTCGCGGCCTCGGCGAGCTCCGGGAGTTCGATCACCTCGATACCGTGCTGCCGCAGCTTCTCCACGCCGACGCAGTCGGCGACGAAGGTCGATGGTTCGCGCCAGGCGATCACCACCACCGGGATACCGGCGGCGAGAATCCGGTCGGTGCAGGGCAAGCGGGTGGTGGTCGCGCGCTGGGAACAGGGCTCGAGGGTGCTGTAGAGCGTTGCCCGACGTAGCCGGGGATCGTTCGCGTCGAGTTTGCCGAGGGCGACTTCCTCGGCGTGTGCCTTGGGTTCGCTCTCGCGAGAGTAGCCGGTCGCGAGCTGCTGCCCGTCGGCGACGAGCACCGCGCCGACCGAGAACGCGCCCGCCGCGGTGGGGCAGTGCCCGGCCAACTCGATGGCGCGCGTCATCCAGTACCGGTGGTCCGGTTGGGTCACTGGCTCTCCTTCGGGTGATAGCGCAGTACGGCGACATCGCCGAGTTGGGTGACTTCGGCCAGTTTCATTCTGCGGGTCGAACCGCCGGGGAACTGTGCGGGGTTCAGCAATCGTGGGGCATTGGAATCGCCGATCAGGTTCGGGCCGATCGCGAGTTGAAGCTCATCGGCGAGCCCGGTGGAGAGGAATGCGGTGTGCATATGGCTGCCACCCTCGACCATGAGGCGTTGGATGCCGCGGTTGCCGAGATCATCGAGCAGGACGCCGAAATCGACCCTCTCACCCAGCGGTACGACTTCGGCCAAGCCGCTGAGCCGTTCACTTGTCTTCGGTGCGCCCGCTGTTGTCGTGTAGACGAGCGGCCGGTGTTCCGCGGTGCCGTGATGCCAGAACGCTGCGGCCGGGTCGAGGTCACCGCCTGCGGTGACGGTCACCTTCAGTGGCTGTGCGGTGCGCCCGGCGACAAGGCGTTCCTGTTGCCGATCCGGGCTTTTCACGATCAGGCGTGGATTATCGCTGCGGATGGTCGCCGCGCCGATCAGGATGGCGTCGGCGTCGGCGCGGAGTCGGTCGACACGGTCGAAGTCCTCGGGATTGGACAGCAGTAGCCGCTGTGGGCTGGTGTCGTCGATATAGCCGTCGATGCTGACCGCGACCGACAGGAGTACGAATGGGCGGGTCATCACGCGATGTGGGAGTGACATCGGACCACCTCTCCAGCGCTGGGCCCGTATCCAGCCCTGATCGGTTTTCTCAGCACCCGCGCCGAGCAGGGCATCCGGTCGAGGGTGTTGTTCGCTCAGCGTAATCGCTTGGTGAAGCGGAATCGGCAGGCCTCGGTGCGGCCCCGCCGCATCGCGGCGAACGGCACCAGTGTTGCGTATGCGGCGTAGTAGCGGCGTTGCGCCTGTGGCACAGGATGCGTACCGCGCTACAGAGATTCGGTTATCCGGCGCGATCGGGGGTATACGGGCGATACGGAAAGCGCGGTAAGGGTGCAGTGCCAGATGCGTCGTCACACCGTCCGCATGGAAGAAGCGCGAGAGGGATATGAGAATCGGAAGTGTCATCGTCTTGGTCTGGTTGCTGATCGGCGTGGTCGCCGCGGCGCAACGCGACTACTTCGACAGCGGCCCGGTGAACTGCGCCGGCTTCGGGACCATCGCCGTCACTGTCATCGCCGGCCCGCTCAACTATGTGGGTCTGAACCCCAAGATCACGGATTGTGATGTTCCCCAACCGAGTCCATAACGCAGCGGGGGAGAGTAGATGGTTGGGCAGGTACTTCGCTCGCCCGGCCTCCGGTGGATCAGACCGTGCGCCCCTGAGTGATCCGGCCAGGTGTGAACTGCAAGTGTTTCCATCATTTTCGGATGCGCATCGGTGCGGAGCGCGAGGATATCCGCCGAAATTCTGGGTATCCGCCGAGATTCCGGGTATCTCCTGTGCACGGAAAGCACGGAAGGAACCGAAAGATGCGCGACCATGAATCTCGTGTGTGGGTCAGGCGTAGCACAGGCTCCCGGCTGTTCGGGTTGCTGCTGCTGGTCTGGCTGGCCATCGGGCTGCTCGCGGCCGGTCAGCGAAACTACTTCGACGATGTCCCACCGAATGACTGCGCCCGCTGGGGCACGATCGCTGTGACGGCACTCGCGGGCCCGCTCAACTATGTGGGTATGAATCCGAAAATCGGCTCTTGCGAACTCCCTGAGCCGAGCCGGTAACAACACCATCGGCACAAATATCGTCAGTAGAAACGACTCGGCCCCGCACCCGAGATCTGGGTGCGGGGCCGAGCGGTACTCATCGGATCAGCTGACGCCGACCGGTTCTTTTCCGGTATCGTCCGCACGTTGCCGCAGCTCATGCAGCTTCGAGCCTTCGATATCGATTTCAGGCAGGATCCGGTCGAGCCACTTCGGTATCCACCAGGACCATTTGCCCATCAGCACCAGCAGTGCGGGCATCAGCACCATGCGGACGATGAACGCGTCCAGCAGCACGCCTACGGCCAGTGCGAAGCCGAACGACTTCGTCGTCACATCGTCTTCCAGCATGAACGAGCCGAATACCGAGATCATGATGATCGCCGCCGAGGTCACCACACGCGCGCCGTGGTGGTAGCCGGAGACCATCGATTCCTTGGCGGACTTGCCGTGCACGAACTCCTCGCGGATGCGGGTCACCAGGAAGACCTGGTAGTCCATCGCGAGGCCGAACACCAGACCGATCAGCATGATCGGCATGAAGCTGACCAGCGGATGCGGATCGTCGACCAGGCCGAGCTTGCCCTCCTGGAAGATCAGCACGGTCGCACCGAAGGTCGCGGCCACCGACAACAGGAACCCGAGCGCCGCGGTGAGCGGTACCAGGATCGACCGGAACACCAGGATCAACAGGATGAATGCCGCGCCTGCCACGATCGCCAGATAGGGCACGATCTTGCTGAGCAGCACATGGTCCATATCGGCGTAGATCGCCGTGGTGCCGGTGATGCCGTACTCCATGCCGTACTGGGCCTTCAGCTCGCCCTCGGCCTGCCTGGCCTCACGCACCAGATCCTTGGTGGCCTGGTTGTTGGGTCCGGACTTCGGCACACCGTTGAGCAGCACGCCCTGTCCGTCTTCGCTCCATTGGGGCGCGGTCACGTAGTCCATATCGGGGTAGGACGTGAGCTTGGCGCGCAGCGCCTCGACCGCGGCCTCCCGCTGTTCGGCGGGCACATCGCCCAGGTCGGCGGCCACGTTCAGCACGCCATTGCTGCCTTCACCGAAGCCCTGGGTCCGCAGCTCGTATGCCTTACGGATGGTCGAGGTCTTCGGCATGCTGTCCTCGCCGGGCAGGCCGAGGTTCAAGCCCATCGCGGGTAAGGCGAGCGCACCGAGCAGCACGACACACAGTGCCACCGCAACGCCAGGAGCCTTACCGATCAGCCGCCCGAAGCGCATGCCGTTGGTGACCGCGGTGTCGTCCTCGGGGTCGTGCTGGGCCACCAGCGGCAACTTCGGCTTGAACAGGTTGCGGCCGAACGCGCCCAAGATCGCAGGCATGAGCGTGATCGCGGTGAGCATGGCGAAACCAGTGGCGATCGCGCCGCCCAGACCCATGAAGGTCATGAACTGGACGCCGACGATGCTCAGGCCTGCCAGCGCGATGATGACCGTCAGGCCTGCGAACACCACCGCGGATCCGGCGGTGCCGAGAGCGGTGCCCGCGGCCTCCTCCGGCGAATCCTGTACCGCCAGCTCGTGTTTGTATCTGGACACGATGAACAGCGCGTAGTCGATGGACAGTGCGATGCCGATCATCAAGGCGAGGAAGGTGGTAAAGCTGGGAACCTCGATCACCGAGGTGCCGAGCGTGATCATCGAGAGGGTCGCGCCTACACCGATGATCGCGGTGACGAGCGGCACGAATGCGGCGATGAGCGCGCCGAAGGCCACGATCATCACGACCAGCGCGACCCCGAAGCCGATCGCCTCGGACTTGCCGCTGGGAGTCTCCGGCTTCATCATGATCGAGCCGCTTGTCTCTACCGTGAGCCCGGCATTGCGCGCATCGGTGGCTATCGCTTGCACCGCCGTCCGATCCTCGTCGGTCACATCGGCGACCTTCTCGATCGTGAACGGGACACTGATCACCGCCACGGTGCTCGGCGCGGTCTCGCTGAGCACGTTCAGTGGCGCGCCGCTGCACTTCGCCGGGTCGGGGTTGTCCAAGCAGCCCATCTTCTCGGCAGCTTGTACCGGGTTGACGATCGGCGTGCTGTGGTCGACTATTTCCAGCTCGCCGAGCTTGGCGATGAACGCGTCCAGCGCCGCACGGTTCGCTGGGTCGGTCAGTTGCTGCCCTTCTGGTGCGCCTACGACATAGGTGCCGGTGACCGCGTTGGGTTCGTAGGCGGCGGAGGCACCGGGAAAACGCTTGTCGAGGATTTCATTGGCGCGGTCCGATGGCAGGTTCGGCATGCTGAAGTCGTCGGTGGTCGACTTGCCGAACACCGAGCCGAGGCCGACGAGGAGCACCAGTAAGGCGAGCCAAGCCGGGAGGACTATCCATTTGCGGCGGAAGGCGAACTTCCCCCATCTATACAGATAAACGGACACGAGTGGTTAACTCCTAGCGATGACTGGGACTGTGCTTGGTCTGCGTGTAGACAGCACTTGCGGGCACTATGCGTGTTCCCGCCTCCACTGACACTCTCTGCCTACCGTGCGGTAGGTAGACTACCCAGGAGCTAAGCGGAGGTACAACCTCGACTCTGTGGGTGATATTCGCTGAGCGGGTATGTGATGAGAGGATCACCCGATGGCTTTCCGTGCCGCACCAGATATTGCCGTCGCAGGTAGAGATACGAAAATCGCGATTCGCGATGCGGCGGTGAGGCTGTTCGCGGCCAAAGGGTTCGAGCAGACCAGCCTGCGTGAGGTCGCGGATGCGGTGGGAATCACAAAGGCATCTCTTTACTATCACTATGCTTCCAAGCTCGATCTGCTGCTGGCGATCATGGAGCCGGTTGTCGATCACATGCGGGCGGTGACCGCTGATCTGGAGCGCGTACCGCATGATGCGGAAGGTATCCGCCGAGTTCTGCGAACCTATTTGCGCGGTCTGCTCGAACACCGCGACGCCGGGGTGCTGGTGATGCGCGACACAGTAGCAATCGTCAATGCGATGGCAAGTCGATACCCGGACATGATGGGCGAAAGCCGAACGCTGCGACAATGGCTCGCCGGGCCGAACCCCACCGCGGCGGACCAACTGCGCGCCTGCACGGCGTTGGAGGTAATCGGCGTCGCGCTGGTGTCCAAGGAACTGGTACCGGACGCAGATGACGCGCTGGTGGAATCATTGCTACTCGACGCGGCGACACGCGTGCTCACGGCCTGCGTGACCGCGTAGATTCGAGCTACCCACCGCCGACGCCAGGGAGTTACCGCTGTGCACATCACCGCGAAAATCGATTACGCGGTGCGGACGCTGCTCGAAATCGCCAGTGCTCCGCCTCTGCACAATGCCGCGGCTGGGCTCGGCGGATCGGTGCTACCCGCCGCCCCCGTGGTCAAAGCCGAGGCTATCGCCACCGCGCAGCGGATTTCGCCCAAAGTGCTCGAATCCGTGCTCGGCGAGCTGCGCCGTGCCGATCTGGTGATCAGCAGACGCGGGCCGGATGGTGGGTACTGGCTGGCCAGGCCCGCGGCCGAGATATCGATCGCGGATGTGATCCGCGCGCTGGAGGGCCCGCTCGCATCGGTACGCGGGGAGCGGCCGGAAGATGTGCGTTACCGCGGTTCGGCCGAGTCGTTGCAGCGGGTGTGGATCGCGTTGCGGGTGAATATCCGCGCGATACTGGAGAACGTGACCATCGAAGACATCGCCTGCGGGCAATTGCCAGGATTCCTCGATGAGCTGACCCGAGATCCGGGCGCATGGGCCAGAAGATAGTGTCGTATGTCCTGGGTGAGCGGGCGATCCCCGCTGGTCGGAAAGCCCTGTGACGCATCCTGCCGATTACCGGTAGCCTGCGATTCATCATGCTGATCAGATTGCTCCGCACGTACCTGTCGCCGTACCGCGCCCAGCTGGCGGGGGTCGTTGCGTTTCAGCTGATTTCCGTCATCGCGATGTTGAATCTGCCGAGCCGTAATGCGGACTTGATCGACTACGGCGTCGCCAAGGGGGACCTCGGCTACATCTGGAGCACCGGTTTGTGGATGCTCGCCATCACCGGGGTGCAGATTGTCGCCTCGGTCGCCGCGGTCTATCTCGGCGCGCAGGCGGCGATGGGTGCGGGCCGGGATCTGCGCGGTGCGTTATTGCACCGCGTGGGCACCTTCTCCGCGCGTGAAGTGGGGATGTTCGGTGCGCCGTCGCTGATCACCCGCAACACCAACGATGTACAGCAGGTGCAGCTGCTCATTGTGATGTCGGCCACTATCTTGGTGATGGCGCCGGTGATGTGCGTCGGCGGGATCATCATGGCGCTGCGGGAAGATCTCGATCTTTCCTGGCTGCTGCTGATCGCGGTGCCAGCGCTCGGCCTGTCCATGGCGGTGTTGATCTCCAAGATGGTGCCGGGCTTCCGTGCGATGCAGGCAAGGATCGACGAAGTGAACCGGGTGCTGCGGGAGCAGATCACCGGTATCAGGGTGGTCCGGGCATTCGTGCGGGAGCGCCAAGAGACCTGGCGCTTCGGTATGGCCAACTCCGAGCTCACCGATACCGCGCTGCACGTCGGCCGGTTGATGGCGCTGATGTTTCCGACGGTCATGCTGATCAGCAATGTCACCGCCGTCGCGGTGATCTGGTTCGGTGGGCATGAGATCGACGCGGGGAATATGCAGATCGGCTCGCTCACCGCGATGCTTTCCTACATCATGCAGATCCTGATGGCTGTGATGATGGCTTCCTTCCTTGCCATGATGGCGCCACGGGCCGCGGTCTCCGCCGACCGGATCGGTGAGGTGCTCGCTACGGAATCCTCGGTCCATCCGCCGAGCCTGCCGCAGCCGTTCACCGACGACCCGGCCGTAGTGGATATCCAGTTCGCCGAGTTCGCCTTCCCCGGCGCGGAGCAGCCGGTATTGCGTGGCATCCAGTTCCGGATGCGCCCAGGCACCACCACCGCGATCGTCGGCGCCACCGGTGTGGGCAAAACCACGCTGGTCAACCTCATCCCCCGATTGATGGATGTCACCGATGGCTCGGTCTACGTCGGTGGCACCGATGTGCGCCATATCGATCTGGAGTTGTTGCGCGCACAGATCGGCCTTGTGCCACAGAAGGCGTATCTGTTCTCCGGAACGGTCGCCAGTAATCTGCGTTACGGCAATCCGGACGCCACCGACGAGGAGTTGTGGCATGCGCTGGAGGTCGCGCAAGCCGCTGATTTCGTCCGGGATATGCCGGAGGGGTTGCAGACCCCGATCGCCCAGGGAGGAACCACGGTCTCCGGTGGTCAACGTCAGCGTCTGGCCATCGCGCGAGCGCTGGTGAAGAAACCGAGGGTGTACCTGTTCGACGATTCGTTCTCCGCGCTCGACGTCGAGACCGACGCCAGGCTAAGGGAGGCGTTGAAGCCGGAGACCGCCGAGGCCTCGGTGCTCATCGTGGCGCAGCGTATCGCCACTATCCGCGATGCCGACCAGATCGTCGTGCTGGAAGACAGCGCGATGGCCGGTGTCGGCACCCACGATCAACTGCTGCGCGAGTGCGCGGAGTACCGAGAAATCGTCGAATCACAACTGAGTGCCGAGGAGGCGCGATGAGGGATCATGGCGTAGCGCCCTTGTCGCGCCGACCGGGTGCGGGTGTCCCGCAGGGTGTTGTAGGCGCGATGAGGGATCATGGCGTAGCGCCTTGTCGCGCCGACCGGGTGCGGGTGTCCCGCAGGACGCAGGAGGCGCGATGAGGCCGGGGATGCCGACGCCCGGTGCGCCGGACAGCAAAGCGAAATCGTTCGGTCCCTCTCTGAAACGTCTGCTGCGCAGGCTTGCGCCGGAGCGGTTCTACGTAGGTGTGATCGTCGCGCTTGCCGTCGCCGCGGTAGTGCTGAATACGCTAGGTCCCTACCTGCTCGGCATGGCGACCAACCTGGTTTTCGACGGCGTTGTCGGCAAACAACTGCCCGCGGAGCTCACCAAAGAGCAGGCGATAACGGAGCTGCGGGCGGAAGGCGACAACACGATCGCCGACATGCTCAGCGCTATGGATGTGGTGCCCGGCGTCGGCGTGGACTTCGGGGCGGTCGGCCGGGTCCTCATCCTGGTGCTCGTGCTCTACCTCGGGGCCGCCGTATTCGGCTGGCTACAGGGATACCTGCTCAATATCGTGATCAACCGCACGGTGAAGCGGCTGCGTAATGATATCGAGGACAAGATCCATCGGCTGCCCTTGCGCTATTTCGACTCCACGCCGCGTGGCGATGTGCTCAGCCGGGTGACCAACGATGTGGACAATGTCTCGCAGAGTCTGCAGCAGACCATGAACCAGCTGATCATGGCAGTGTTCTCGGTGCTGGGCATCCTGGCCATGATGTTCTGGATCTCGTGGTTGCTCGCGGTGATCGCGCTGCTCACCATACCTGCTGCCATTGTGGTCACCGCGCAGATCGCCAAGCGCTCCAAGCCGCACTTCGTCAATCAGTGGAAGTACACCGGCTTGGTCAATGCCCAGGTTGAGGAGGCCTACACCGGGCATGAGGTGGTTACCGCGTTCGGCCGCAATCGCGAGGTCGGCAAGGAGTTCGACGAACGCAACGAACAGCTGTATCAGTCCAGCTTCCGGGCGCAGTTCATCTCCGGCCTGATCATGCCGACGATCATGTTCCTCGGGAATGTGAACTTCGTGCTGGTTGCTTTGGTGGGTGGCCTCAAGGTGGCGACCGGCTCCCTCTCGCTCGGTGAGGTGCAGGCGTTCATCCAGTACTCCCGGCAGTTCAGCCAGCCACTGACCCAGCTCGGTGCGATGGTCAACCTGTTGCAGTCCGGTGTCGCCTCGGCCGAGCGGATTTTCGAGATCCTCGATGCTGAGGAACAGAGTCCTGACCCGGTGATGGCCACTAGCCGTCCGGTCGATCGTGGCCGGGTGGAGTTCGAGGCTGTCTCGTTCCGCTACGAACCGGACAAGCCGGTGATCGAGCGGCTCTCGCTGGCCGCGGAGCCCGGCCATGTGGTCGCTATCGTCGGTCCGACCGGCGCGGGCAAGACCACATTGGTGAATCTGCTCATGCGGTTCTACGAGCTGGACGCGGGAACCATCAGCATCGACGGGGTCGATATCACCCAGATCACCCGAGGTCATCTGCGTTCCAGGATCGGCATGGTGTTGCAGGACACCTGGTTGTTCCGTGGCACTATCCGGGAGAACATCGCATACGGTAATCCGTCCGCGAGCGAGGAGGAGATTCTCGCCGCGGCCCGTGCCGCGTACGTGGATCGATTCGTGCACGCGCTGCCCGATGGTTACGACACGATCATCGATGAGGAGGGCTGCGGAGTCAGCGCGGGGGAGAAGCAGTTGATCACCATCGCGCGCGCGTTCCTGGCCAAACCGTCGATCCTCATCCTGGACGAGGCGACCAGTTCGGTGGACACTCGCACCGAACTGCTGGTGCAGCATGCCACCGCGGAGCTGCGCAAGGACCGGACCAGTTTCGTCATCGCGCACCGGTTGTCCACCATCCGCGATGCGGACCTCATCGTGGTGATGGAGGCGGGCCGGATCGTTGAGCACGGCACGCATGAGCGGTTGCTCGCGGAGCGGGGTGCGTATTACCGCCTGTACAACGCCCAGTTCGCGGCGGCCGCCGCCACCGCGTGAACCCGCTCGGCGGGCACATCGGTGGCCTGCTGCGGCAGGTATCCGCGCGGCTGCGAGGATAGCGGGGTGTCCGGTCCCGAATCATTCTCTTTCACCGTCGGTACTCGCCTGGACGGGCGGCATGGCCGCTCCGGCGTAATCGACACGCCGCATGGCGCGATCGCTACGCCTGCTTTCATCCCGGTGGGCACCAAGGCGACAGTCAAGGCGGTACTGCCGGAAACCATGCGGGACCTCGGCGCTCAGGCGTTGCTGGCCAATGCCTACCACCTCTATCTGCAGCCGGGCGCCGACATTGTGGACGAAGCGGGTGGACTCGGCGCTTTCATGAACTGGTCGGGCCCCACCTTCACCGACAGCGGTGGATTCCAGGTGATGTCACTCGGCGTCGGGTTCAAGAAAGTGATCGCGATGGAAGCGGTCGATGTCCGCGGGGACGATTTGATCGCCAAGGGTAAGGAGCGGTTGGCCACCGTCGACGACGACGGCGTCACTTTCCGTTCGCACTTGAACGGTTCCAAGCACCGGTTCACTCCCGAAGTGTCGATGGGCATCCAACACCAGCTCGGCGCCGACATCATGTTCGCCTTCGACGAGCTGACCACGCTGTTCCACACCCGTGGTTATCAGGAGAAATCGGTGCAGCGCACTCATGAGTGGGCACAGCGGTGCATCGATGAGCACGAGCGGTTGACCGCCGCGCGCACCCATCGTCCGTACCAAGCGTTGTTCGCTGTCGTCCAGGGCGCGCAATACGAGGACCTGCGCCGTAAGGCCTGCCGCGGGTTGGAGTCCATTCGCGGAACCGAGGGAACGGAGTTCGACGGTTACGGACTCGGTGGTGCGCTGGAGAAGCACAATCTGGGCACCATCGTCGGCTGGTGCTGCGATGAATTGCCCGAGGGCAAACCGCGGCACCTGCTCGGTATCAGTGAGCCGGAGGATCTTTTCACCGCCATCGAGAACGGTGCGGATACCTTCGACTGTGTGAACCCTTCGCGGGTGGCTCGTAATGCCGCGATCTACGTCGAGACCGGTCGATTCAACATCGATACCAGACGTTTCCGGCGTGACTTCACTCCGATCGACGAGTCCTGTGACTGCTATACCTGCGCCAACTACACCCGTGCCTATATACATCACTTGTTCAAGGCCAAGGAGATGCTCGCGGCTACCCTGTGCACCATCCACAACGAGCGCTTCACGGTGCGGCTGGTCGACCGCATCCGGCAGAGCATCGATGGTGGTTACTTCGATGAGTACAAGGCGCAGACCCTGGGGCGTTGGCAGACCAGGGGTTGATGCGCCGTACCGTGCCTGCGGTACCGCTGATGCGGATATCCACCGCAGAGGGATCGGGCGCAACCGGCTACGCGGGCCGCGAACTCGATCGGTAGCTCTGTTCGGTTCGGAGCGTATGCGATTCGTGGTCCGCTGGCCCGCGCTGCTTCGGCGTCGCTCAGGCGTGCAGGGGATCGGTCTTCGTCGGGGCGTAGGTGGGTTCGTGCTTCTTCAGGAATGCGATCACCCGGTAGGTGATCGGGAGCACAAGTACCTCACAAAGGGTTTTCCAGAGGAACCCGACGATCACGAAGTTCACGAACTGTTGCCAGGTGTCGATGCCGATCGCGCCTGCGGCAATCGAGCAGAACAGCAGGGTATCGGCGAATTCGCCGACGATAGTCGATCCGATCAGTCTGGCCCACAGGTGCTTTTCTTTCGTCCGCTCCTTGATCATCACCAGCGCGGCGGAATTCAGCAGCTGGCCGACGAAGTATCCGGCCAGACCGGCGGCGACGAGCCGCGGTGTCGTCCCGAGGACGGTGCGGAACGCCTCCTGGTTCTCGTAGAAGCCCGCGGCGGGCAGCTGGATCGCGATGGCGAAGCACGCGACTGTCAACAGCAGTGCGGCGAAACCGTAGTAGATGGCGCGTCGGGTGGCGCGGAAGCCGTACACCTCGCTGAGCACGTCGCCGAGGATGTAGGCCAAGGGAAACAGGAAGAAGGCTCCATCGGTGGCGATGGGCAGGATCTGGAGCGGCCCGAGCGACAGCGAGCGGTCGCCGAGGATCTCCACTCCCTTGGTCGCGCAGATATTGGAGATGATCAGGGTCGCGGTGAACAGGGCAACGATCGGTGCGTAGTAACCCCGCGCTATCTGGGCAAATGCCGCATGATTCAGCGCGGGGCGCCCAGGCTCGGTGTGTTCTGCAGTGGTTTTCGAGTTACTCACCCGCATCATCCAACCAGGTGGTGGCATACGCTGTAACAATGACGAATCCTGGTGATTCCGACGAGTGGTGGAAGCAGTACAGCGGTCAAGGCATATCGCCGGAGTCAGGGGGGCAGAGTTCGGTCCCGCAGTACCCGAGTCCTGAGCAGCCTTCCAACTACCCGTCGGCGCCACAGTATCCGACACAGCCACCGCCGATGATACCGCCGCAGCAGCAGCCGCAGTACCCGTCCTATCCGCAGTCCGCATCGCCTTATCCGCAGCCGAACTATGGTTATCAGAGTCCCTATCAGCCCTACGGGGCGCCGGCGCGCGGCACCAACGGGATGTCGATCGCCGCGCTGGTCGTATCGCTGTCCGGATTTGTCACCTGCGGGATCGGCTCGATCATCGGCATCATCCTCGGGGTGGTCGCGCTGAATCAGGTCAAACAGTCCGGCGAGGAGGGGCGCGGTATGGCGCTCGCGGGCATCTGGATCGGTGTGGGTGTGATTGTGCTCGGTATTCTGTATTTCGTCTTGATCCTCTTCGTGGGTGCGGCGAACGCATAGCGTGGAGGGAAAAATCGCGCGGGGCGCACCCGAACAGGGTGCGCCCCGCGCTGTCTCGTGATGCTGTGCCGGATCAGGCCTTGACGACCTGGGTGCCGCCGGCGAACTTATCGTGCCACCCCTGCTTGTTCGGGTCCTGTGAGATGGTGACCGCGATGTAGATCGCCAGACCCAGCGATACCAAAGTTCCGATGCACGGAATGATACTCGCGAGAAGAAACAGGTTGCGCTTCAGCGAGGTGATCGGATCGATCTTGGCGGCGCCGCCCGGAGCGAGCACCTTCAACCCGAGGAGCTTCTTGCCGATGGTGGTGCCCTGCGAGGTCTCCATACCGACGTAGTAGCCGATCATTATCGCGGTCCAGATGACACCGAGTAAGGAGGTGAGGACGAAAGAGTCCCGCACCGCAACGGTGAGGATGGTGTAGGGGATGAACAGAATAAGCAAGTCGATGACGCGGGCGCCGAGGCGGGTGCCGAGATCACCGGCCTGACTGTTGTAGTTGCCGAACCCGGGCTGCTGCGGGTACTGACCATAGGGATCCTGCCCGTACTGGGGCTGTTGCCCGTACTGGGGCTGCTGCCCATACTGCGGCTGTTGCCCGTACTGCGGCTGTTGCCCGTACTGGGGCTGTTGCCCGTACGGCTGATCGCCCTGGGGATACTGGTTGGGGTCGTACCCACCGCTCGTCATAGTGTGTCCTCGTTGCTTGATCAGTAGTGGACAATGCGTACGTTACGGACATCGGTCGCGTTGCAACAACCTATTGACATCGAGTACCCATGGCTCGCGGGGCAGCTGTCGCGCGTTGAACTGCGCCAATAGCTCGGACGACGATGTCGCGCTATAGCCTAGCGAAGTGGCCAGTGTCGCGATGACATCATCCGGTGTCTCGCCGAGCTCGATCCGGTCGGTAAGTGTTACCGCGCCATCCCGTTTGGCCAGCCTGCGCCCTTCCTGGTTCAGCACCAGCGGCACATGAGCATAGCGCGGTATCGAAAGTCCGAGCAGGGTCGCGAGATAGGCCTGCCGTGGTGTCGATGGCAGCAGGTCGTCGCCGCGCACCACCTGATCGATGCCTTGTGCCGCGTCGTCGACCACGACCGCGAGGTTGTAGGCCGGGATGCCGTCGGCACGGCGCAGCACTACATCGTCGACCGGGCCGCGGTAGCGGCCGTGCAGGTCATCGTCTATGTCGAACTCGGTGACCGCCGTACGTAGGCGTAGCGCCGCCGGGCGGCCCTCGGCCCGCCGTCGGGCGTGTGCCGCCGAGGTCAGTGTGCGGCAGGTGCCGGGGTAGGAGCCCATCGGTCCGTGCGGCGCGGTCGCCGCCTGCTGGATTTCCTTTCGGGTGCAATAACACTCGTAGGTGAGTCCGGCAGCGGTAAGGCGTTCGATAGCCGCTCGGTATATCGGCAGTCGTTCGGACTGGTATACCACGGGGCCATCCCAGTCGACGCCGATCGCGGCGAGATCGTCCAGTTGCTTGGGTGCCGCGCCGGGGCGCACCCGATCCAGATCTTCGATTCGGAGCAGGAAACGCCTGCCGGTGGATCGGGCGAATGCCCATGCGAGCAGTGCCGTGCGGAGATTGCCCAGGTGCAGATCGCCGGACGGGCTCGGCGCGTACCGGCCTGCGCCGGCCTCAGTCATGGGCCCGGCCGATAAACGGTGAGATACGCACGATGCCATGGTATAAGCGCACGATCAGCCGCGCAGCCGCGGCCGCAGGTCGGCGGTAGACGGTTCGCCGCCCGCCGCCAAGGTGGCGAGCAGTGCTTCTGCGGATGTGATCAGCCCGGCACGGTCGATACCGTAAGGCACGCGGTCGTCTTCGGGGTGATAGTCGGTCAAGCGACGCACTGCGCGGGTGAGCAGTGTCTTCGCACCTTTCGGATTTCCCCGTTGGATGTGGGTGATACCGACAGCGAACTGCGCGAGAGCCTGCCACAGCATCCGCTCGGCGAACGGCCCGTTCTTCCATGCGGCCTCCAGCACCTCATGCGCATTGAATGCCAAGCCTTCGTCCAGCAGTTGTTGGGCGAAGGTCAAGGTCTGCTCGGGTGGCAGCTCGAGATCGTCCGGAATTCGGGCGACTCCGGTACTGCCGGGCGGTAGCGGACGCCCGAGATGATCACGTGGACGGGCATTACGGGCACGCCCTGCGTCATCGCGATCGCGTTCGACCATGGCTTCCATGATGCACCGCCCGGCTCGACGTGGCTGCCGCGGGCGGTGGCTCGTGGTGAATTGTCTGCCGATCACAGTGCAATCACATCCGTCCAACCGATTGTGGTACGCCAGTGCGCAGAATGAATGTCACCGAGTGGCAATGTTCCCGCAACCCTTACGCTTTGCGATCATGTCCGATTTCTCTAGTTGAATAGGCAAGAGATGAGCAAACTTTCGATGGACCTGCTAGTGTTGCGCGCGGGGACAAGCCCCGCGCGAGGTTAATTTTCCTCTCGAGCCCGCTGTGCGATATCGACGCACCGGGGAAAGTGCGCGCTACCGCGAGGCGCACTGCGGTATTCGGCCTTCTGGTCGAGTGCTGAGCTAGCTGGAACGATGTCAGGAGAAATCTCGCTCTCGACGCAGCAAAGGAGCTAGTGCGGTGGAAGCTGATCTGACGGACGCTGTGTGGCGCAAGAGCACATACAGCGGCCCGGACGGGAATTGCGTGGAAGTCGCCTTTCTCGTCGACGGCAACGTGGCCGTTCGTGACACCAAGGACAACGGACGTGGCCCGATCTTGGCCTTCGCGCCGGGCGAGTGGGATGCATTCCTAACAGGGGTCTCTGCGGAAGAGTTCCGGCGCGGATAGACCGTTCCGGAGTTGCCTGAACAGGCAGAGCGGGCCCCGGGTCACGTGGACTCGGGGCCTTCGCGATTTCCGGGTCGGGCCGACGGTTTCGGGTGGTATCGCCGCGGATACTGTCGAATCAGTCCTCGGCGGAATCGCTTCCGCTGCCGTTGGCCCGTTCCTGGCTGCCGTCGGCTCGTTCCTGTACCTGTTGCAGC
>NZ_JBJZOO010000030.1:0-16835 GCF_047200775.1 Nocardia spongicola
ACAACTCACCACCCACCCCCACTGGCGACATCACTACACCCCACCCGAATCGCTACACACAGCACGACAGAGCACACCCACACCCTCACCACACACAGAACCCACCCCACCACAACAACCACACACAAACGACCACACCCCACCAACAAACAACGAAACCGAACCACCCTTCTAAGAGGCGGTCGCGGTGTCACGCAAGACCGTCTACCGCAACCTCGACCGGTGACTGCTCGGGAATCGTTGGTGCGGAACCGATCTCGTGAAAGCGGCGTTGTGAACTCAGCCTCGGCGGAGTTGTTCCTCGGCGCGGTCGAGCAGTTCGCGGACATGGCGGTGGGCGGCGAGGTAGTCCGCGGTGGTGGGGGCGGTGCCCTGGACACGGCTGTCCGCGAGGGCGTGGGCATGTTCGGTGATTTCGTGTTCGGCTTCTGCTTCCAGCGCCCGGACCGCATCCTCGGCTCGAGCGGCGGCGGCCAGCTCCGGGTGCGCCAGCTCCCAGTCGCGGCCCGCCCGCGCTGCCGCCGTGAGCAGCTGGGCCAGGCATGCGCGGGCGATCCACGTCGAAAGGTCGTCTCCGGCCGCTTCACGAACCTGCGCCATCAGTGCATCGTCGATAGAAATTGTTGCGGTTGCCATGCCCGGCAACGATATGCCGCCGGGCACCGGCCCGTCCCGGATACCGCAGGGGATCAGGCGTGCAGGTCTTGGATCAGGAAGAAAGTGCGCTTCTTGCCGGTCTCCTTGAACGTTTCGGCCAGGTCGCGGTGGGCCTTGCTGAACGCGGTGGTGTCGAACACCTTCTTCTGGAACTGCGCATACAGCTCGGGATACTCGGCGGCGAAGCGTGCGGTGTTGAACGAGCGGTTGGAGTCGGCCTTGTCGAAGGTCGCCACACCGGCGATACCGCAGTTCTTGCCGATCGCGAGCATCAACGCACGGCGCAGCGGCTCGGCCTCAGCGGCCAGGCGGCGCAGCTGCGCTTCGATGTCGACCAGGCGCCGGTGCGCGGCGGTGATGTCGGGGTCGGCTTCGATGAGGGTGTCGTCGTTGTCGGCGGTTTCGAGTTCGGCCAGCTCAGCCTTCTGGGCGAGTTCCGCGGGCAGTTCGTGGTCGAGGTAGTGGCGCAGTTCGCTCATCGCGGCCCGGCATTCGTCCTCGGTGAGCCGGAATATCTCCGAGCGGTAGCGGTGCAGGCGCGCGGCCCAGCGCTGCTTGAGGAACTGCTCCCCGGTGAGCGCGTGCTCGGTCTCGACGTAGTCGAACAGCTCGAGCTTGCCGCTGCTACCGGTGCGCAGCGTGGATTGGCGCGCCGCGAGGGTGGAGGCTTTGCCGAACTTGCACAGATCCCCGGTCTCGAACCGAGATATGTAGGTGTACCCCATGATTGATCCCCTGCCATCTGAAATACGTTCCCGCTCTTACCGAGAACACGACGTGGCGCTCATGGTCGCATCGGGCACCGACATGTCGGTGGCGCGTGCCACAGTCATGCCCATGCGCTACCAATACTCGAGCCTGACCGGCGCGATCGCCGACAAGAACTGTCCGCTGCGCCTCTACCTCGACAAACGGTTCCCGAATCTCAAACCCGTCCAGGCCGACTATCGAGCGGCAGCGGGAACGCTATTGGTCGAGGGCGACGGTGCCAGCGCCGGCACCGTCGGCACGGCGTTCGACTACCTGCTGCGGTTCACCCTCAACCCCGGCTATCTGCCGCAGACCGCGCTCATCGCCGAACCGATCTTCAACCGGCCCGAATACTGCGATGTCGTCGCCGAGCTGGCGAAACTGGCGGGCAACGCCCACACCCGGCCGATGTCCGAACAGACCTTCACGATGGTCGCCCGCGCGAGCTGGGCGCTGGCGCTGTGCACCGAGCTGTATCGCAACCCCTTCGTCTTCCCCAACTCCCCGCTGGCCGACCCCATCCGCAGCGGCGCCTTCACCGTTGATGGGCTGCTCGGGCTGGCGTCGGCCGATGCCGTCGCGCAGCTGCGGTCGTTGTACATGCTGGCAGTCGCCGAACTGGGTGAGGTGCTGACCGCCGCTCCGGAGCGGGTGGCGTTGGGGCCGACCTTCGCCGCGTCCCTGTACTGCGGTGCCGACGCCGATCTCATCGTCGACGGCGTGCTGGTCGAGTTCAAGACCCGGCTCGGCAGCCTCAACCGCAAATCCGGCCAGCGCTCGGACTCGCTGTCGCTGGCCGATATCTACCAGGTCATCGGCTACGTCCTGTTCGACACCACCGACACCTTCGCACTCCACACCGTGGCCCTGTACTCCGCCCGATACGGAGCCCTGCACCAGTGGCCGCTGCAGCAGTTGCTCGATACGCTCGCCGGCGAACCGGTCGACCTCGCCACCGAGCGGGCCACTGTCGCGACACTGCTCGGCGCCGACACTGCGGCGGCCGGTCAGAACAGGGTGTCGCGCACCCGCAGCGGCCGATAACCAGCCGGTCCGAGCGCGGCGAGTTCGGCGTCGATGTCGACCTCGACCGCGCCGAAGAAGCTGGTCGGGTCGAGCTCCATGGCCTCGGGCGGGCCACCCGAGACGTAGAACTCGTGCGGGTCAAGCGCCCACAGCTCGTTCCACCGCATGGTCGCGGGCGAGAAGACCTCGACCTGGAACCGAGACTGCCGCGGGTGGGAGCTGTCGACATGGACGAGGTAGCGGACCAGGTAGCCGTGCATGTTTCCGAGAATCGGGAGCAGGTCGGCGGGGTCGCGGTCCGCGAAACTGTCGGCGGTGAGGGTCGGGGGGTTCATCGGTCGCGCCCCAATTCCGGGCCCTTGCCCAACGCCCTCGCCGCTGGGATACGCCCCGAACGGCCTTGCCGTTCGACACGCGCCGGTCCGGCCCGCTTCGCGGCACCCTGGAGCAGGTTGTCCTCCTTGTCGCGACCGCAGTTCCAACAGCATTCACGCGAGCCATGCGCCCCGCACCCCGCACACACGATCTCATCCGGCGGAAAACTCATCGCCCATCACCCGACCCGAACAGGCGTGGGTGAGGGTCGGGGCCCGGATTCGCACGATAGTCCGGGACGTCACCGAGCCGCCCCGACAACGACACAGCGGTCTCGCCGGTGAGATCACTCATCGGATCGGGCAGCCCGAGCGCCCGACAGGCGATACGACGAACACACCCGGCGACACCCGCCGCGCGACCTCGCCGCGGCACCCCCGCGAGATGACGCCCCTCCTCCCCCGGCCGCCACCGATCGGGGCCGCCGGATGCCCTGCCCCCGATACCACACCCCGGACCCGACTGCGGGCCGGGGCGAGGCGGAGACACCGGATCGGTAGCGGTCACAGGCGACATGAGAAACGGTGATGTCACTGGCAGGCCCTTCGACGAACAACAGGATCTGGCGGGAGACGGCGGGAACGACCTACACCCCCGACACCCATCATACATAATTCTAGTATTCCACTATTATGGAATATATGGTCGTCGGCGAAAGAGCCCGCACCCACCGACACCCACCGAACACCCCAACCGGAAGGCACACCATGACCAACAGCTCCAAACTGCTCATAGACCTGAAGACAGCGGTCGAGACCTACCGTGCGGCCGCAGACGGACCAAGCACCGACAACGAGCACGCCGCAGCCCTCGCCCTCGCCGACACGGCGACCGCATTGGTCGACCACCTCGTATCGACGACCGTGACGCGACCAAGGAATTGATCGGCGCTTCGGAAGGCGACCACTTCGACAACATGCTCGAGCGCAACATCACGAGCGTGGAGGTATCCCAGTAACGGGGCCGCTGTCCCGATCGACCGACCACACTGCCGGTGTCGGGCCGGGAAGAGGTCCCGGCCCGACACCGGCAACAAATTCCATACGCAGTATGCGGTGAAAAGGGGGCGGGCCATCCGGCCCCCTCCCCCCTCCTAGCTCCCAGGAGCCCACTCCCATGTACCACTCTCTCACCGAAACCATGGGCGCGGTACAGGCCGACGCCGCCGCCCTCGAGCACGCCCGCGCGATCGGCTGCACCGAGGAGCAGACCGACGACACCTACCGCCCTCGCCACGCCTTCACCACGGCACCCCGCCAGAAACCGTTTTCGTGTGCACGACAGCTGTCGTGCACCAACCCGGCGCCGGAGGGTCGGTCATGAGCGTGTCGCGTATCGAGTGGACCGAGGTCACGTGGAATCCGACGACTGGGTGTGACCGGATTTCCGCTGGTTGCGATCACTGTTATGCGTTGACGATGGCCAAGCGGCTGAAGGCTATGGGTGTGGCCAAGTATCAGACGGACGGCGATCCTCGAACGAGCGGTCCGGGTTTCGGCGTGGCTGTTCACCGGGAGGTGTTGACCGAGCCTTTGCGCTGGCAGAAGCCTCGAATGGTCTTCGTGAATTCGATGAGTGACCTCGGGCATGCCCGGATCGACCGCGACTTCCTGGCCGCGGTGTTCGCGGTCATGGGGGTGGCCGGACATCACACGTTCCAGGTTCTGACCAAGCGGCCCGGCCGGTTGGCGAAACTGCTGTCGGAGCAGGGGTTCCGGCAGCGGATGGCGCAGTCGTCACCGCTTGAGGACGGCAACAGTGGCGATCACGTCAGTGACCGGCCGGCCGCGAACGCGCCCTGGCCGCTGCCGAACGTATGGCTGGGGACCAGCATCGAATCCGACGAATACTGCTGGCGGGCAGACGAATTACGCAAGATACCCGCAGCGGTGCGGTTCCTGTCGCTGGAGCCGCTGCTGGGCCCGTTGCCGAACCTGAACTTGGAGGGCATCGACTGGGTCATCGTCGGCGGTGAAAGCGGCCGAGGGCATCGCCCGATAGAGTTGGACTGGGTCCGCGATCTTCGCGATCACTGCGTTGACCAAGATGTTCGCTTCTTTTTCAAACAGGTCGGCGGCATCACGCCGAAATCGGGCGGCCGGATGCTGGACGGCCGGACCTGGGACGAGATGCCCGAACCGGCTATCGGGACGCGACGATGAATCAGGACCGGTTGAACTCGACCATCAGGCCGCGCTCGGCCTCGCGGGCAACAGCGAGCGCGTCCCCGAGCTCGCCGAATCGGCCACGCATGCCGATCACCATCTGCTTGCGCCGCTTGAGTTCGGTCTGCCGCGCGGCGACGCCGGTGGGCGACGCCGAGCCCCCGACGGCGAAGGACAAGGTGGCACGCGAAGCGGCCGAACAGAGGACCAGACGCGGGTCGAGGCCGCTCATAGCGTCCCCGACCCGCACTCGATCGCAAGGAGCGAAATGAACATCACCGCGGCATCAGTCACAACTTCGACACCGACGAAATCGAGTGCCTTGTTCGCACCGCCGTCGAGGCGATATATGGCGAGATCGACGACCTGAGCAAAAAGCAGCGCGCACTGGCCGCCCAAGCACACAGGCACCTCCACAACGAAATGCACATACACGACCCCGCGGCGCCGAGAGCTGGACGCCAAGCCGTAATCGACAGCGCAGCAAGCACTTTCCCTGTACCCGAGGATCTGCGCGGCTCCATGGCCGAGGAATACACACCCGTCGGTGTCGAGGAAATCCTCGGACGCATCAGCGAACTTTCCGGACTGCACCTGGTCTGTGTCTGGGACTCCTACGACGGATACGAGTTCAGCGGCAACCCACGCTTCTACATCGAGGCCGACGGCTGGTTCTACAACCTCGACGGCGACCTACGAGAATGGCTCCACCGCGCCACCACCGACCCCACAACACCCGGCCACCCCCGCAACTGGATCGGCCCCCTCTCCACCGACATCACCACAAACGACATCGCATACACCGACAACCACAACCATGCCCGCGAAATCCGATAAACCAACCCCGACACCCCCACACCCACCGAACAGGCGCCTGCGCCGACACGGCAAACACGGCTGACACACCGAACTACTGTGCGAGACCGACCCAGGCGCCCAAATGCGATATCTGCCGTGGGGACGGCGCAGTGCTCACAACGTACCCCGCGCATGCCGAAATAGCTACTACGCAAGACCGTCTGATGTGGTGGGGATCGGGATCACGTTGTAGCTGGACTGGATCACTCCGTGTTGCCGGTCTCCTCTCACAGCTGGCTGCCACCAGTAGGTGCCGACGTGCTTGCCCATCAGAGGTGCCTCATCGGTGTAGGTCTTGAAGTGGCCTCGTACGAGGTGCCACGGTGCAGGGCCGCCGCCGAGTCCCGGAGCTCCAGCGCCGCTTCCCAACCGTGGTGGGCTTCCAGGCAGGGTGATCTCGTGGTGGATCAGCGGCTTACTGGGCCGGGTGCTGCCCTTCTTGGGGCGGCGGGCCTCGCGGCTGCGATCTCGAGTTTCGATGACTTCGGTGTTGCGGCAGTTCATGATCGCGATGGCCATGAACGCGGGCAGCGTAGGCATAGACACCTGCGCACCCTGCGCGGCGTCGATGCCACTAGCACCCATCTCCAGGAGCTGTCCACGTTCATCAATGAACGCTACGACGACCCCAGGGTAGTAGATGATCTTGTCAGGGAACCCGACAAAGGACATGAACTCGAGGAGCTGAACCGATCCGGCCGGTGCCCACTCTGGCGGTGAATACCCCGCGACCCAAGCCGCCGCCTGCGGCGGCTTGTGCGGGGAAAAACCTGGCATGCCGCGGGCCTCCCATTCGATCCACATCGACTCGAACGGCAACCGCAGCAGGCCGGAGGTCGCCGTGGGCAAAGGGGCACGCCCGGACTCCTTCATCACTTTGACCCAGTCCGCGCACTGATCGGCGGTCACTCGCACACAGTCACGAACGATGTGCCGCAGAACCTGAGCATCCAAGGGCACATGATCAGGTGGCGGTGGGCCGAAGACATCGGCCGCCACGATATCGTGGACGTCTCCCCGGTGGATACGATCGAACATTCGCATGGAATCTTCCCCTCCCTCCGGCCACTACCCGATGATCTCAAGCAGGACCTCGAAATATCTTGAGTGAACTGTATTCTCACCCAGTCACGGACACAGCCCGCGAAGGCGTAGTCACCAGTCGTGTGCTTTCATCTCGTGTCGGTGCTCCGGTGAGCACCACTCAACAGCGGCCCGGCAGCGAGGCGATCGGGGTCGGAAGCATGGCCACGCTTTGCAACTGTGAATGCGGGGAATCCCACCGGAGTCCGGTGAACAGTAGGTCAGGATACGGCTGCTGGCGTTGATCGCGCCGATCGGTGGCGGTATGAAGGCCTTCGACAATGAGTTCAAGAGGGTCGGGAGCAGCGGCGGGGAGCTGGCTTTCCTCTACTCTGGTGTGGTGAGCCATTATTCGATGTCAGCGCAAGACGTGGTTACGCTCTGGGGTCGACTCGACGCCCATCGTGTGCATGCGTGTGTCGGTGGTGGGTGGGGAGTGGATGCGCTGCTGGGAGAGCAGACGCGCGAGCATTCGGACCTTGATGTGTGGGCGCCTGCCGCGGATCTGGAGCGGCTGTTCGTCGCATTCTCCGAGGTCGGTATCGACCGGATCTTTCCCTGGCCTGGTGATCGGCCGTGGAACTTCGTCCTGCACGACGGCGGTCGACTACGGGTGGACCTGCATCTGTATGAACCGCTGGCGGATGGGAGCTTGCATTACGGATCGGTGGTGGACGGCGGTCCCTTTCCTGCCGAGGCGCTTGCTGGCCGTGGCTCGGTCGCGGGGGTCGCGGTGCGGTGTGAGTCGGCGGAGTGGGCGGTGCGCTGGCATACCGGGTACCCGGCGCGTGCTGTCGATCATCACGATGTGCCGCTGCTGTGCCAGCGGTTCGAGATTGCCCTACCTGAGGGTTTCGAACCGATCGCGGAGCCCCTGGTGCGAGGGCACCAGGGGTAGAGAGCTGTCTGCACCAGTTGTTGTTCTGGTATGAGGCAGGACTCAGGGCCCTGAGTCCTGCAGTCGGCGATACCCGCGGTGCCACCGCTGCCATCTCACAAGCATGGCGCGAAGTCGATCGCGGCCTCGACGACCCCAACGACACCATCGGTTTACTCTTCGTCACCCCAGCCGAAATCCGCGTGATCGAAGCCCGGACACGCAGCTACCTCGGCGAGCACGACAAAGCCGTCTCCACCTATCGCGACGCCATCACCAGCAACGCACTCCAACCACGCGATGAAGCCTCCTACCGCACCTACTACGCCGCCGCATTGGCTAAACACGGCGACACCCAGACCGCTGTCACCGAAGGCTTGCACGCGCTCACCATGCTGGAAGGCACCGTCAAATCGTCCAGACTCGTCGCCGAACTCACCCCAGTCCGCGCGGCCGCCGCATCACACTCCGGCACCGATAGCGAGGAATTCCGCCTACGATTCGACGCGCTCGGCAAAGCAGCACGATCATGACGTGTCCCAGCGTTATCCATCACGGATGAAATGGCTCACTCTCTGCACTGGAGCATATCCGGATGGACAACGGCACCGAGATGACCGTGCACGCGGTGACTGACTGGTGCCGGTGAACCGGCACCAGTCATCGACCTCAGTGATGGGTTCATCTCACGGTTGCTGACTGGCGCTGACGACTCCGGAGCAGAGTCGCGCGAAAAGCTTCCACTTCGGCCACCACCTGGGTCCATGCGTTGGCCAGTTTTTCCATATCGAGTTCGGAGGCGTGATCGGCTTCTACATGTATGCGTGCGGCCACAATGTAATTGGTGAACTCGCTGACAGTGTCACCAAGAGTGTCCAGTCCGGGTACCCAGTCGATGACCCACGAGTTGATCTCGGAGATAAGCTCTGCACGGCAGTTGTCGTTTTGGCCGATCGTTGCCAGTTTCGTCACTGCTTTTACTATGGGGTGCATATCGCTGTCGTCGTTATTGGCACTGCCCCAGCATGCTGCCAGCATCTGACCCCAATCGGGTAGGACTGGCTGGGTGATGGTGTCGATCATTTTGTCTCCTAGAGATTTTCAGACCTATTAGTCCTCGGAGCTACTGATACAGGCATCGAATCCGTTGTGCACTGCTACCTCCCGAACGAATAGATCGCGTGTGGATGTGTGCCTGGTATCGGGTATCTCCAGCATCTATGCTCGAGCTACGGAATACCAGGCAAGAAAAGGCAATTGGGTACTAATCTGCTAGCAATCGACACGCCGACGATGCAGGGGCAGGGGACTTCAGATGAAGTGGACAGGTAAGGAGGTGCAGGAGTTACGGCGCGCGTACCGGATGACGCAGAGGCAGTTCGCCGCACGAACTGGCGTAGCGCAACGCACCGTCGGTTATTGGGAGCAGGGTGGGTCGGCGGTGAAGCTCAGCGCTCGTAGCGCAGATCTGATGGAAACTCTCCTCGACTGGCTGAATCCCGAAGCTCGGCGGCGCTTCGATGAAGCAATAGCTCCGACTGGGTGCGGTATCCCGCCCACGGTGACCACCGGGTCGGGGACCGAGCTGGTGGACGACATCCTGGCATTGGTCGACAAGCACGCCACGCGCCTGCGCCGACCTGGGGCGCTACATTGGGTGAAGCAACTACTGATCCTCGACGAAGGTGTGGATGTGCACCGCCGTGAACTGCTCCGCTTGCTGGGCGTCATCACTGGCGCTGTGGGAACCGAACCCTTGATCGCAGCCTTGTCCGGCTCCGCCGACACCGAACTGACGCTGCCCGCGACCGGCCCCGTCGATGACCATGTCCTGGACCTGATGGAGACCGCACTCAGCAGCACTTGGCGGCTGGATGACTCACTCGGCCCACAGGCGGCCCTGGAAACCGCCGCCGCGCAGTACCGGCTCACCGGCGCTCTACTGACCGGATGCACCGACCGAACACGCACTCGGCTGTTGTCGCTGCGCAGCGACTTCGCCCGACTGCTGGGGTGGCTGAACTTCAATTTGGGCCGGTACGATCTGGCCCAACATGCCTACGGCCGCGCACTCGACGCTGCCCATGAGGCCGCAGACGCCGGACTGAGCGCGATCACCCTGTGCCAGATGAGCCATCTCGCCACATGGAGCGGTACGCCGCGCTCCGGCGTCGACCGCGGCGTAGCAGCCCAAGCCTGGGCGAAGCAAACAAGCGATACCCGGCTGCGTGCCTACGCCGCCGATGTCACCGCCCGAGCGTTCGCCGCCGCCCGGCAGAAACACCCCTGCCTTGAAACCCTCGATACGATCGGCGATCTCACCTCTACAGCACCGGATTCCCCGGCCACGTCGTACGCCTACTTCTACGATCACGGCTTATCGATATCCACCCGCGGATTATGTCTGCTCGACCTCGGTGACACCGACGCAGCCGCTGCCGCATTCGACGATTCCCTCGCAGGTATCGACCCCTTATTCAAACGCAACCGTGCGTTCAACCTGATCTATCTGTCGCGGGCGAGGCTGGCCGGAGGCGAGGTCGACGAAGCAGCGACAGTTGCCGGATCCGCGGTGATGCTGGCCGCCGAAAACCCTTCACCACGGTTGGTGGGCGCGCTTGATGACATCCATTCCACCCTGCAACCATGGGCGTCGCGTCCGGCGATCCGAGACCTGAACGAGCAGGTCGACACCTACTTACCCAGCGCCCGCACATAGATGTCGAATTGCGGAGACAACCATCCCGAATCCGGTGGACTGTCCTGACGGCCGACGAACTGCCATCCCGACTGCTCATAAAAAACATGCGCGTCGACGGCAGCCGGAACGACCGCCAGCGTCGCCCTCTCCTCAGATCGGTCGTGCAGCAGCAATTCCATCAACTGTGTGCCGATCCCGCGCCGACGATGATGGTCGTCGACGGCGATGTCGATGACTGCAAACGTGCGGCCCGGCCACTCACGCGTAACCTGCTCCGGCACAGGATCGCGAAACCCACGCCACCACAGGTTATTTCGCAAAGTATGACCGTAGGCGAACCCGACCAACGCACCCTCGGCCTCGGCGATAGTCAAACCGAAATCCGACTCACTGACCAACTGCCGCATTGCCTGACGATGCTGCACGGAATCGTCCCAAAAGTGCGGCGATCCCGAGAATACAGCGTCGTAGAGGATACAGATCGGGTCGATCAGTGCAGCCACCCGATCCGCACCAGGCACGCTCACCACTGGATCCGACAGCTCCTCCACAACGACTGAGCCTACCTGTCTTGCCGGTATACCGCGGTGTTGATGCTCTCGCTCCACCAACACCAACTTCGTGCCAAAAAACTGCAAGTCATCGAGGACACCGAGACGATCTTCACCAGCCACGATTCCATCGAAACCTTTTGAAAGATCGAAAAATCGGGTGGCTTGGTACCTGAAATCACTGCGTGCCATGTGCCATACAGGAATTCTCGCCGCTGTGGGCGGACACGATGTGTGGCATGCCCCGCTTCGGGGCACATCGCAGACCTATCGTCGCCCGTATCTATATCCATGCTGTGAACACCATGAAAGCCCTGATGACATGAATAGCCCTCGCCGACCGCTGCAACATGAACGACCCCAAGGAAGTCGATAGGTGTGAGCATAGCCGCGCAGATTCGCGCATTACTCGACGCCGACTCCGAGATGCTTGCCCGCCATGACCTGGCCGGGCTTGCAAACGAACTCTACGCGGTGGCCACCACCTTCGATGCCGGTCACTACACCATCGCCCACCGAGCGAACCTACTGTGTGGACAGCTACAAAAACAGTTGTGCGAGGTCAGCGATCGCATGATGGGCGTCGAACCCGGTGGTGGCCGGTGGATTTCGCGGTTTGTGAACATCGTCGACCGGGACTGTGAACGCGTCGGGGTGATCAAACTCGACCACCCCGACATCGACCGGGCGAGGCGGCTGTCCGACAACCTCACCCATGCAAGCTTGCGGTGGGAGCTGTACAAAGGCCCGCCCGCCACACCGCGGGCATGGATGTTCGGGAGACAAGAACCGCCTGAGTGGGCCGCGCAGTATCCGCCGTGGACCCCGGATACCGCCCACGACCCGGTCATGATCGACCCACACGCCATAGATAACAGGCGTGCACAGATATTGACCACACTCACCGATACACCCGACTCGAACGCTGCGCTGAGCTACCTGCGCAGCGCCGGTGCGTCATGGCCGGAAACCGTCCACAACGGAGTCATGCTGAGCGGAGTCGTGCTGACTCGCCGCAGCGACCATCTCGACCAGCAGATCCGCGTCACTGCCACCAACGACGAGGTATACGGGATCGAGGTGCGGCTGAGCGCGCACACCACTGGGGTGTCCGGGATCCACACCCGTCTCGACGGTGTACCCCCACAACAATTGCGTGAACAGGTGAAACAACTGACGGGAATCAGGTTCGGTCCCGCCATCACGACCACCGTTGGTAAAGCCGGAGCCGAGGCCGTCCCACCACACTCAGCCGGGCTCGCCGCCAGCGGCCAGCAGACCAACCCCTCCGGACTACCCGACGCCCTGGCTGCAGCCCGTGCTGTTCTCGGAAACAAATCCGTATTCGTGCTTGCAGCCGAACCAACAGCTGATATCAACTCCCCTGCCCAACAGAGCCTGCCCATCGAACTCGAATAGCGGTTACAACGTGACTACGTGAGGAGACATCTGGAAATGACCACCATCTACGACGAAAACGGTGACCTGCCCGAACCGGCCCATTGGCGAGGATCGGAACGTAAACCACGCTGTTCACGGCGAAAGATCATGAACGCTCTCGCCCGGCTGGGGCGGCTGGACGGAAGGGGCCTCACCGCGTTCGAGGGATCATTGAACTCGCCAGTGCGGTGGAGCCGAGCTTGGAGCGACAACGAGAGCCAGTTCGTGCAGCTACCGGGGAGGAAGTTGCACGGCGAGCAATACCGTAACCACCTGTATCGGGTGGTTCGGTACCTACGCCGAGACGACGGGCCTGCTTTTGCCGATACTCCGGAGTTCCAGCTGAGCCTGTGTATTGCAGTCGACGACCCGAACCCGCAGCAAGTATTCAACGCGCTGTCGGTGCGCAGCGAGGTTGCCCACGCTCTCGGCTACGGCACCGGCGAGGCCGGCACTATTGCGGTGATCCTCCCTGCCGACGACCGCCATCCGCAACTGTGGTGCGCGCGGATCCCGGCAGACTTCTCACCTGATCGCGTCGTCAAACTTGAACGAGTCCCCGCCGAGCAGATACCGATCGCCGCACACTTGATCGGGCACCCGCTGCCGATGTGGACCACAAAGGAGATCACCCGTGTCGGTGCCTCCATATGGGAGCCGCAGGACTGGGCGCCAGAAAAATGGTGTGCCGAAGGGAAACCGGTACCAGTGTCGTTGACTGTGCCGCGGGAGCAGATCGAAGCGCAGAACTTCCGCAACAGCATCGAAACCGTGCGTGACCGCATCGCTACTGGGAAGGTCGACGCATCTGTAGAGGTCTCGGATTCGTTGCGAGGATTGGCGTTCCAGGCATGGGAGACCCCATTGATACCCATGCGCCATCGCAGCACGCTTCCGGATGGATGGGCGTGGCTGTTCGAACTCCCGGGCCCTCTCACCAACGGCTCGCCGCAGGACGACATATCGCCGGGGTTGCGATGGCTGGCGACCAGCCCGGACGCGCCTGTGACTGCAGCCGAATTCGCCACCCGCTACTTCGGCTACGACGCTTCGGTCGCGGTAGCGGTTGTCGACCTCAACAATTTCACCCTGGCCGCGCGGACCGCGATCGAGAAAGCAATACTGCCTACCGATCCTGGTGACTCATGGCTGGACACCGCCCTCGATCGCGAGCTGCGCACGCAGAACATCACCGGAGAACGAGTGCACTGCCGCTGGGCCGCCGACCCTGACTCGCACCCGGCCATCGTGGTCGGTGACATACTAGCCTTCCATGTCCCACGCGTACTGTTTCCGCTCGGTACCCCCGCCTACGCCGAGATCGCCTGCTCTGGTACGAACCGGGCCACGACGTATACCGGAATAATCGCTGATGCCGAGGGAGGGGTGTCGCCGATGCCGATCCACCCGCACAGCGAAGAATCGACTGCTTCAGCTCTCACCGCAGCAGTCTGGGCACCAACGGCGGAACTGGTCGGCGACCGCCACGTCATCGGCAACATTCCTACCGATATCCGACGTCTACTCAAACTCCTCGATACAGGCGACCCTCTGCACCTGGCCTGGGCCGAGCTAGCTGCCGCCACCGGCTCGGGCCCCGGCCCCCACGCCGACTCGCAGCAGCTTTACCTATGGCACCAGGGTGATCCGCCGATCGGACACACGCCATAGCCCTTGAGGTCCTCCTTGGCCTGAAAGGCCAAGGATTCCTCCCATCGTCCGCGCAGAACGCTTTCGGTGGGGTTCCTCTGTTTCACTGGGGCCCGCTCTCCGCGAGGATATTGACTGCCGCGTTCAGATCACGGCCATGCACCGCACCGCAGGCGCATGGCCAAGTGCGGACATGCAACGGCTTGGCGTCCCCGACCACACCCCACACAGAACATCTGCGCGTGGTCCGCGCCGAGCCCTTCTGCTTGCGCGACAACGACTTTTGCGCCTTTGTGTGACCGTCCGACAGGACCGCGAACACCGCCAGACCCAGATCGCTAGTTGGGCTCGATGTAGGAGAGGGCCCGAATCCCAGCACAAGCGGTGCGAGGCAGGCACAATCACCGCCCTGACCTCTGGATAGCCAGGCCGCAATTTAGAAATCAGACTCGCATTCCTTAATGATGGAATGCTAGAATTCTAGCAGTAATGGAAATGGACGTCTCGCCCACACGGGCCACCAGACGTTCGGGGTATCGAATATCCAGGAGCCGCACATGCTGCCCGAGACCGTGACTCTGGTCAGTGTCGGACCCACTGAGAACGGAAACCGCTTCTCCGACCCCCTGTCCATTCACCTCTAGACGGCGGCGGCGTGGGATCGATCACCGCATCTCCCACGCCGCTGTCCCACCAGCCACCTGGCATACGTAAGTCGTTTTCCCCCAGGGAATACGCCCCCTTACCGACCCCGATTAAAGCAGGAGGCCCCCGATGAGCTCTAACGATTCCGAGGGATGGAAGGCACTGGGGGTGGACATGTCCGGCTTCGACACCCCCGCCCCCGAAAACTCCGACCAGAACACATTGTTCGACAACTTATGCGACACATCCCCACCGCAGTCGAGATCAACCAACAACACCAGTGAGGCGGAATGATGAGCCGACCCCAGCACCTGTCTGGCGATCTCACCGACCTGCTGCAATTGCTGGAGGCATCCTCATGAGCACCGCCTACACGGGTATCGACCGCACTGCTCTGGGAACCGAGGTTGCCACCGACCTCGGTTCGTGGGCGAGTTTGCTCGTCAAAGTCCTCACCCAGATCGGGCACACCCCCGCGACCGCCGACTTGGTGCGTGGCTCTGATCTCGATGCGCGCCTCTACAACTCGCTGTCCGAGCTCGCCGAATACGGCGGCCGCATCAATGTCGACCAGCTACATGCTGCGCTGCCAGTCCTGCTGCGTCCGCTGCTCACCACCTCCGACACTGGATTCCCACGCGTGACCGATCTGCTGGCGGCCGCAGTCGAACTACTCGACCACGCCACTACCGCCTGGGCCATCACCACCGGGGATGCCGAACCTGCCCATCCCGACCGTGTCGGCGGGAACATCGACTCCCATCTTCGATTCGCCGCCAGCGTACTGCGCCAAGCCTGCACGCTCATCCATGAAAGGACGAAAACCGTATGACCGCCAACCAACCCAGCTCGGTGCATCTCTGTGCGCTCGAGCTACGTCAGCAGCTCGTCGACCTTTATGCCGCCGCCGACGATCCGGCCCGCGCCTGCCCCGATACCGGAGCCCAAAGCCTGCCACCGGGCCTCTGCTCGCGGATCGCCGAAATCCAACAGAAGCTCACCGACTATCTGATCACGCACCGAGAAGAGCTCGACAGCAACAATTTCTGGTTCAACGACTACAAGCTGATCGACCACGACAAGCGACCCGGATCCCTCAGGATGCGGTGACCTGCCTTCCAATAACCCACTCCTGCATAGCAAAGGACAAAACAGCATGATTAACACAGACCAGCGGGACTACCATTCCGCCCTGCCCGCCCTGGCCGCACGTGATCTCGTGCAATGCGCCACCGCATTCCTCGAGGTGCTCGGCAACATCCACCGCCCCAGTCAACTTCGGGAAGCCACCCGCCGCACAGGCTGCGCAATCGAGCAGCTCGATCTGACACTGAAAAGCCTGGATAGCGACCTCCCCGACACCAAGAGAGCCGCCGCTCGCACAATATTCATCGACACCGCCCGCGCCCAGCTGCCCACCTCACTGCGTCCACACCTGGATCTGGACCCCGGTGCGGCCGACAGCAGTCGGGTGGCTGACATGCTGACCGCCATCACTGATCTGATCAGTTCGACCGCCTCGATCGCGGCCGCTCATCACCGCACCGCTGGTGCTCCGCAGCTCGCGGCACTTCTGGACGGAGTGCTGTCCGCCGCCAGCATTGCCGTCAACCACGCCAGCATGCTGCATACAACAGACAGGAGTGCACGGTGATCACCGTACCTGTGTCAGAGTGCTACCCAGAGAATAGTAGCGGCGCTCGGCGCCCTCGACAGCTTCGATGACCACCACATCAAGGTCCTCGCCAGTGCCCTGTCCGCTCAAGCCGGAGTGCTCGACGCCGCGCTGCGTACCACCCACCAACGCTTGACGCAGATGACTGACGAACTCGACAGAGTACGTCGCCATAACCGTCAACTCGCGACAGACCGGGACAACGCACTGGACTAGCTGGCCGGGCACACCCTGTACGCCGAAGAAGAACGACTGATCCGCGGGATATTGTCAAAACCTGTGGATCGGCGGGGTTCAGGGCAGCGGGGTCGCTCCGCGCTGGGCGAGCAGCATGCTCATCAATCCCACTTCCTGACTCTGTTGATGAATCATGGCGCGGGCA
>NZ_JBJZOO010000031.1:0-5422 GCF_047200775.1 Nocardia spongicola
CGCGGCGGTATGCATATCGATGTATTGCACCGAATCCGCGGAAGACATGAGGCCCATCTGGTCGATCGTGAACGCACCCATGTACACCCCGAGCGAGGAGCCGGAGATCCGGCCCGCGATCCCGGCGTCGTCGAAGGCCTCCCACGCGGTGTGCAGCACCAGCCGCTGTTGGGGGTCCATCTCCGCAGCTTCGCGGGGCGAGATACCGAAGAAGTCCGGATCGAACGCCCACGGATCGCTGTGCAGGAACGCTGCTCGTTTGACGTACATGTGTCCTGGGGTGCGTTTGTCGGTGTCGTAGAAGCGCCGCCAGTCCCAGCGTTCGGAGGGGATGTCTCGTACTCCGTCGCGTTTGTCGACTACGAGATCCCAGAAGGTTTCCGGGGATTCGATGCCACCGGCGTAGTGGCAGCCGATACCGATAATAGCAATATCAGACACGTTGAACTCCTGGGCCGACACATGACTACCGTGTCCGCGCATGTACACCTGGCGGCGGACTTCGGAAAACGGGTATCTATCCGGACAATCCAGGAAGGGTTCGTTCGCTACCTGGCGCTGCTGGGAAACTTACCATGTGTGGCAGGTATTTCAATGTGTCGAATTGTTGCAGTGGATATCTCGAAAAGGGTTTCGGCGGAATATTTCGCGATCTTTTCGTTATTTTCCGACTGTGTTGACGGGGATATGTCAGCGGGAAATGCCGTGGGTGCGGGCGATCAGGCGTTCCATGATCGTGCGGGGGAGTAGTCTGCGGGCGGTGAACATGAGGGGGGCGTTGTTGCCGATGGCGTAGAGGGAGCGGGGTCGGTCGGCTTCGATCGCGGTGCGGATGAGGGCGGCGACTTTCTCCGGGGCGATGCCTTTGGTCTGTTTCGCGTCGAGTATTTCCATGAAGGTAGTGAAATCGGTGGTGTGGACAGAGTTTTCGGTGAGGTATCTGGTTCGTCGTTCCCATAGGCCGGTGTTGGTCTGGCCGGGTTCGACCGTGGTGAGCCAGACCCCGAAGGGGGATTCTTCGAAGCGTGCGGCGGTCGCGAAATTGCGTAGTGCCGCTTTGGTGGCGGCGTAGGAGGAGCGGTAGGGCATGGGGAAGCTCGCGAGCATCGAACCCACCATTACCACTCGCCCGTACCCACGCTCCCGCATACCGGGCAGGAGTGCGCGGGTCAGGGCGATCGGACCGAGCACATTCAGCTGGAACAGTCGATCGATCGCCGTATCGGGCAGGTCGGTCAGTGGCCCGGCCTGGCTTTCGCCCGCATTGTTGACCAGTACGTCGACTCGGTCGAGCCCGGTGCGGAAGCTGTCGATCGAAGCTTTGTCGGTCAGATCCAGCGCCCGGTACTCGACTCCGGCCACTCTGGCGTCAGCGGGTATCGTATCGGGATTCCTGCTGGTTCCGATCACCTGATAGCCGTGCTCGGCGAGCAGTGCGGCTGTGGCCTTCCCGATTCCGGACGAAGCTCCGGTAACCACGGCGATACGGGACATCCGAAAGCTCCTTTCGATACCGTCGAGTCAACGATATCCGTAGCTTGGGTGCCGGATCGAGTATCGATCGGATTATGCAGGAACCTCCACCGTCGTTGCTGCCGGGATGTCGACCGGCGTAACCGGCTGGCTTGTCGAATCGGCATTCGCGATGATCGCCTCGGCCATGGTGGCGCCTGCCTGTTCCAGACTGAACGACCGCCCGAGCTTCAAGGATGCCAGATCGACATCCAGGCTTTGGTTGATTATCGCGCCGAATTCGACCGCCATGAGCGAGTCGAGACCCAGTTCGGGTACCGGTACGGTCAGGTCGATCGTTTCGGCCGATACCCCCATCACGGCCGCCAGCTGTTCGGCGAGCATATGTGCGACTACGTTCGCGCGTTGGGTTTCGTCGAGGGCGGCGAGCTCGGCCCGCAACCGGGCGGCAGCCGAAGCGTGCTGTGCCTCGGCCGCGATCATGCCTTCCAGCCTGCCGGTCAGCACTAATTGGTATCCGAGGCTCTTGATGCGAGACCAGTTGGTCGGGCAGGGAGTGCACCGGGGTATGCCGAGCCGGAGTATTTGTTCCAGGTACGGCGGTCCGTCGTTCATGTCCATGGTTTCGAAGCCCACATTGTGCAGATAGCGGGCGATACCCTCATCGGCAGCCATACCCCCGCCGCTCATGTGGCCCCAGCCGGCTGCCAGTGCGGGAACCCCTTGCTGGGCCAGCATCTGCGCATACATTTCCAACGCGAGATTTGCTGCTACGTAGGAGTATTGGCCGAGACTGCCGAAGAGGGCGGTGCCGGAGGAGAACAGGACGAACTGGTCCAAGCGTGCTCCGGTCGCTACCACGCCATCCCTTAGTGCGTATGCCCCGTGGACTTTGGTTCGGTAGACCTTGTCCAGTCCGGGTCGGTCCATGTCGATGATGCGTTTGTCGTCGAGGACACCCGCGGTGTGGAAGATGCCCTTCAACGGGTGTTCAGGGGTGTCGGCGCGGGCGATCACCGTGGCGATCGCGTCGGCGTCGGTCACGTCGACGGTTTCGGTGACTACGTCGATGCCTTGATGTTCCCATGCGGTGAGTTGGTCGCGGGCTTCGTCGGTGGTGGCGCCCCTGCGACCGAGCAGGGTCAGGTGGCGGGCGCCTTTGTCGACCAGCCAGCGGCCGATGGCCATACCGAATCCGCCGAATCCGCCGGTGATCAGGTACTGCGCGTCGGCATCGATGATGATTTCCGGTAGTGGTGGGCGTACCAGGGGTGCGTCCTCGGTCATGTCGAGTACCACCCGGCCGATCTGGGTCGAGCGCGCGACTTCCTCGAAGGCCTGTGCGATATTTGCAGTACCGTACAGCTGGTAGGGCAATGGTCGGTATCTGTTCTTGTCCGCGAGGAACCGCTGGAAGGTCTCGATGGTTCTTGCGGTGAAAGCCTTGCGCTGTCGCGCCAGCAACCGGTCGAGGTCGAGCGAGAAGTAGGCGATGTTCTTGTCGAAGTGTCGTAGTTCGAGTGCGCCGCCGAAGTAGATATCGGCTTTGCCGAGTTCGACGATGCGCCCGAATTCCGCGGCCACGTCGAAATTCTGTACCAGGATTTCGCCGGGCGCTGAGTTGATCACCACATCAGCGCCTTCGCCGTCGGTGAGGGCGAGGACTTCGTCGACGAAGTCGAGGGAGCGGGAGTTGACGACGTGGTCGGCGCCTTGTTCGATGACGTAGGCGCGGCGTTCGTCGGTGCTCGCGGCTCCGATCACGCGGGCGCCGTGTGCTTTGGCGATTTGTATCGCTGCCGAGCCGACCCCACCGGCGGCGCCGTGTACCAGCACTGTTTCCCCCGGCCGCACCCTGGCGAGTTCCTCCAGCGCGTATACTGCGGACAGGAACGAGGAGATATTGCTGATCCATCCGGGCTCGATATCGTCGGGGAAGCTGAACGTCCGATCTGCGTCGAGGGTGTTGTAGCGGCGGATCATGCTCTGGCACAGGACGGAGACCTGGTCGCCGACCTGTGGTTCGGTGACGCCTTCGCCGACGCGGGTTACTACGCCGACTCCTTCCATCCCCGGTTCGGTGCCGTAGTAGGTGCCTGCGAGTTCGCGTTCGCCGAGTACGCCCATGACCTTCATCGCGTCTTTGTAATTGAGGCCGAACGCGGTCATCTTCACTTCGACTTCGCCGGGGCCGGGGGCGCGTCGTTCGCATTGCCGCCAACCCAGCCGGGAGAAGGTTTTGGTCTTGGGCAGCTCCAGCCGGAAGTTGGCTTCCGGGTCGGTCAGCGGCGCGGGTTCGTCGAGGGCGTCGAGGCGATCCTGCAGGGTGGGTTGCGCGACGGTGACCCATCGGGACCCGTCGTGCAGGAACACCTCATCGGCGTGGTCATAGGTGAATGCGCCGGGAATCGTCAGCTCCGTGGTGAGTGTGGCGTCGGTGACGTGGTCGTCGAGGTCGATCAGCCGCCACCGCAACTTGGGCTGCTCATTGACTATTACCCGGCGGGCACCTGCCAGTGCGGTTTGTCCTGGGTTCGGGGCAATGGCGGATTCCGGGTGGGTGCAGGCGTTTTCGGTGATCAGCGAGGCATAAAAGGTATCATCGCCGAGAATTTCGGTTTCGACGCCGTGTTCTTGCTGCCAGGTGTCGAGGAATTCTTCGGTGGCTACCGCGATGCGGCGCAGTGTCCACAGGGCGTCCACTTCGCCGTAGCCGGGGCCCGCGACCACGACCAGGTGCAGGCGTTCGGCGCCGTCGCGGGTATGGGTGGTGCGTAGTTGTTCGGTAAGGGCGGTTTCGAGGTCGTCGCGGTTGGGGTCGCCCACAATGAATAGGTCGGTGCCTGCGGAGTCAGGGGTGGTCAGGCGCAGGATGCGTTCGGCAGCCGGGGTTGCTGCGGTGTCCATTACCACGATCAGGGTGGCCAGATCCGCGGTGGCGGGCAGAGTGGCGGGGTCGATGGGATCGCGCATTTCCCAGACTTCTTCGTAGAAGAAGTCGATCATGCGTTGCATCGGGGCTGGTCGTGGTGCGATGGACCCGAATTGTAAGCCGATGATCTGCATGCAGATGTTGTGTTCGGCGTCGAGCAGGTCGATATCGGCGCTGTTGCCGTCAGGGGCGAGTCGCGCTATCGCGGTGATGGTGTCGGAAAGTGGTGCGCGTAGTCGTATTTTGTCGACGGCGACCGGGACTCGAGCTCCGTCCGGTTGGATGTTGGTGGCTGCGATCAGGGCGGCCACGCTTTGGAAGGCGGCGTCGACGACCGTGGGGTGTGCGGCGTAGCGGCCTTCGTCGGTGTGGGTGTTGTCGAGGGTGGCTACTACGTCGGTGTCGGAGACCAGGATCGAGGTGACGCGCTGGAATGTCGGGCCGTATTCGAGTCCGGCTGCGGCCAGGGTGGTGTAGAAGTCGTCCGGGGCGATTTCGGTCATGGTGTCGGTGGGTGGGATTTCGGCTTTGATCTGGTCGTAGGTGCCTTCGATCAGTCGACCGGTGGCGTTGACCGTCCACACTGAGCCGTTCAGCTCTCGGGAGCGGATGGTGAAGCAGCGGGTCGCTTTCTCCAGCTCCAAACGCATCAGCGGCATTTGCCCGTCTTCGATGGCCAGGGGTGCTACGAACCGGACATCTGCCACCCCGGCCTGGGTGGACTCGGTGTGTGTCAGTGCGGCGCTCAGGGCCGCGTCCAGGTATCCGGCTCCTGGTAGCAGTCGGGTGCCGCCGACCACGTGATCGGCCAGCCACGGCAACGCGGCGGTACTCAACTCTATCTGCCAGCGCAGGCTGTCGTCGGGGTCTTGGTCGCCGAGTGTGGCATAGCTGTCGGGTGTGCCGTGGCGGCGGATCCGTTCGAGCGAATACTCGGTGCGGAGGTGGGTTTTTTGCCAGGGGTAGGTGGGGAGGTCGAGGTGTGGGGTGGGGGTGGGTAGGTCGGTGAACAGTCTG
>NZ_JBJZOO010000032.1:0-5266 GCF_047200775.1 Nocardia spongicola
AAAGTTGCTTCATTGAAGGTCTGGTTGTGGCTGGGCTGGATGTGGGTGCGTGTGTTCTTTGAGAACTCAATAGTGTGTCGATGAATGTCAGTGCCAAATATTTTTTGGTTCCCGGTTCTTTCATACCCCCGTGTGGAGGGGTCGGGATATTTTTTGTCAGCTAATTTTCCGGCTGGCGATTGTTTTGCTGGGTTTTCGGACTCTGGTTGTTCTGATTACACCCTTCGGGGTGTGGTTGTGAGTCTTCAACGGAGAGTTTGATCCTGGCTCAGGACGAACGCTGGCGGCGTGCTTAACACATGCAAGTCGAGCGGTAAGGCCCTTCGGGGTACACGAGCGGCGAACGGGTGAGTAACACGTGGGTGATCTGCCTCGTACTTCGGGATAAGCCTGGGAAACTGGGTCTAATACCGGATAGGACCTCTTGTCGCATGGCTTGGGGTGGAAAGATTTATCGGTGCGAGATGGGCCCGCGGCCTATCAGCTTGTTGGTGGGGTAATGGCCTACCAAGGCGACGACGGGTAGCCGGCCTGAGAGGGCGACCGGCCACACTGGGACTGAGACACGGCCCAGACTCCTACGGGAGGCAGCAGTGGGGAATATTGCACAATGGGCGGAAGCCTGATGCAGCGACGCCGCGTGAGGGATGACGGCCTTCGGGTTGTAAACCTCTTTCGACTCCGACGAAGCGAGAGTGACGGTAGGAGTAGAAGAAGCACCGGCCAACTACGTGCCAGCAGCCGCGGTAATACGTAGGGTGCGAGCGTTGTCCGGAATTACTGGGCGTAAAGAGCTTGTAGGCGGTTTGTCGCGTCGTCTGTGAAAACTCACAGCTCAACTGTGAGCTTGCAGGCGATACGGGCAGACTTGAGTACTGCAGGGGAGACTGGAATTCCTGGTGTAGCGGTGAAATGCGCAGATATCAGGAGGAACACCGGTGGCGAAGGCGGGTCTCTGGGCAGTAACTGACGCTGAGAAGCGAAAGCGTGGGTAGCGAACAGGATTAGATACCCTGGTAGTCCACGCCGTAAACGGTGGGCGCTAGGTGTGGGTTTCCTTCCACGGGATCCGTGCCGTAGCTAACGCATTAAGCGCCCCGCCTGGGGAGTACGGCCGCAAGGCTAAAACTCAAAGGAATTGACGGGGGCCCGCACAAGCGGCGGAGCATGTGGATTAATTCGATGCAACGCGAAGAACCTTACCTGGGTTTGACATACACCGGAAACCTGCAGAGATGTAGGCCCCCTTGTGGTCGGTGTACAGGTGGTGCATGGCTGTCGTCAGCTCGTGTCGTGAGATGTTGGGTTAAGTCCCGCAACGAGCGCAACCCTTGTCCTGTGTTGCCAGCACGTAATGGTGGGGACTCGCAGGAGACTGCCGGGGTCAACTCGGAGGAAGGTGGGGACGACGTCAAGTCATCATGCCCCTTATGTCCAGGGCTTCACACATGCTACAATGGACGGTACAGAGGGCTGCGAGACCGTGAGGTGGAGCGAATCCCTTAAAGCCGTTCTCAGTTCGGATCGGGGTCTGCAACTCGACCCCGTGAAGTTGGAGTCGCTAGTAATCGCAGATCAGCAACGCTGCGGTGAATACGTTCCCGGGCCTTGTACACACCGCCCGTCACGTCATGAAAGTCGGTAACACCCGAAGCCGGTGGCCCAACCCCTTGTGGGAGGGAGCCGTCGAAGGTGGGATCGGCGATTGGGACGAAGTCGTAACAAGGTAGCCGTACCGGAAGGTGCGGCTGGATCACCTCCTTTCTAAGGAGCATTCTCCAGATCACGGTCCCGAAGTGTCGGGGCTGGTGGCTGGCAGAGACCGTTCATGTCCTCGGATGTGGGACTGCGGTGCTCATGGGTGGAACGCTGACATGTGCCGGTGTGGGTTCGGGCTTGATGGTCCGGATCGTGCTGGAGGTAGTCGACACACTGTTGGGTCCTGAGAGAACACGCGAGTGTTTCTTCTCCAGGAAAGAAGTGACGATCCGTTCGGATTTCCGGTGGTACCGCAGGGCGTGGCTCTGGTCGGCCTCGGGTTGTGATTCGAGTGGGTGTGTTGTTTGAGAACTGCACAGTGGACGCGAGCATCTTTGTTAGTAAGTGTGTAAGAGCGTACGGTGGATGCCTTGGCACCAGGAGCCGATGAAGGACGTAGGAGGCTGCGATAAGCCTCGGGGAGCTGTCAACCGAGCTGAGATCCGAGGATGTCCGAATGGGGAAACCCGGCACGAGTGATGTCGTGTCACCCGCATCTGAATATATAGGGTGTCGGGAGGGAACGTGGGGAAGTGAAACATCTCAGTACCCACAGGAAGAGAAAACAACAGTGATTCCGTGAGTAGTGGCGAGCGAAAGCGGATGAGGCTAAACCAGGTAGATGTGATACCCGGCAGGGGTTGTCTATCTGGGGTCGTGGGGCTCATTTTCCTATCACTGCCGTGGTAGGCAACAGTCAGAAAAGTGCGTATTAGCCGAAGTGGTCTGGAACGGCCTGTCGTAGAGGGTGAGAATCCCGTAGGTGAAAATGCGTGCTCTGTTGTAGTGGGTGCCCGAGTAGCAGCGGGCCCGTGAAATCTGCTGTGAATCTGCCGGGACCACCCGGTAAGCCTGAATACTCCCTGGTGACCGATAGCGGACTAGTACCGTGAGGGAAAGGTGAAAAGTACCCCGGGAGGGGAGTGAAATAGTACCTGAAACCGTGCGCTTACAATCCGTCAGAGCCTCCCCTTGTGGTGGGGTGATGGCGTGCCTTTTGAAGAATGAGCCTGCGAGTCATCGGTGTGTGGCGAGGTTAACCCGTGTGGGGTAGCCGTAGCGAAAGCGAGTCCGAATAGGGCGATCTTCAGTCGTACATCATGGACCCGAAGCGGAGTGATCTACCCATGGCCAGGGTGAAGCGACGGTAAGACGTCGTGGAGGCCCGAACCCACTTAGGTTGAAAACTGAGGGGATGAGCTGTGGGTAGGGGTGAAAGGCCAATCAAACTCCGTGATAGCTGGTTCTCCCCGAAATGCATTTAGGTGCAGCGTCACGTGTTTCACGCCGGAGGTAGAGCTACTGGATGGCCTAGGGGGCCTACCAGCTTACCGAAGTCAGCCAAACTCCGAATGCCGGTGTGTGAGAGCGTGGCAGTGAGACTGCGGGGGATAAGCTTCGTAGTCGAGAGGGAAACAGCCCAGATCGCCGGCTAAGGCCCCTAAGCGTGTACTAAGTGGAAAAGGATGTGGGATCGCACAGACAACCAGGAGGTTGGCTTAGAAGCAGCCACCCTTGAAAGAGTGCGTAATAGCTCACTGGTCAAGTGGTCCTGCGCCGACAATGTAGCGGGGCTCAAGTACACCGCCGAAGCCGCGGCACTCCAGTATGAACATTCCCTTCGGGGCAGTGGCTGGGGTGGGTAGGGGAGCGTCGTGTAGCCGTGGAAGCGCCGGAGTGATCCAGGTGTGGAGGCTGCGCGAGTGAGAATGCAGGCATGAGTAGCGAAAGACGAGTGAGAAACTCGTCCGCCGAATGACCAAGGGTTCCTGGGCCAGGTTAATCCGCCCAGGGTGAGTCGGGACCTAAGGCGAGGCCGACAGGCGTAGTCGATGGACAACGGGTTGATATTCCCGTACCCGTGTATCCGCGCCCAATGGCGAGGCAGTTGTGCTAAGTGCCCAAATGTGGACGGACCTCCTTCGGGAGGCTGGAAGCGGCTGCGCACGACCCTGGCTGTAGTAGTCAAGCGATGGGGTGACGCAGGAAGGTAGCTGGGCCAGTCAGTGGTTGTACTGGTGTAAGCCTGTAGGGCGTGGCATAGGCAAATCCGTGCCACACGTAGCCTGAGAGGTGATGCGTAGCCGATTGAGGCGAATTCAGTGATCCTATGCTGCCGAGAAAAGCCTCTAGTGAGTTGGTACACGGCCCGTACCCCAAACCGACACAGGTGGTCAGGTAGAGAATACCGAGGCGATCGAGAGAACTGTGGTTAAGGAACTCGGCAAAATGCCCCCGTAACTTCGGGAGAAGGGGGACCACGTCCGGTGATGGAACTTGCTTCCGGAGCTGGGTGTGGTCGCAGAGACCAGAGAGAAGCGACTGTTTACTAAAAACACAGGTCCGTGCGAAGTCGTAAGACGAGGTATACGGACTGACGCCTGCCCGGTGCCGGAAGGTTAAGAGGACCGGTTAGCGCCTTCGGGTGCGAAGCTGAGAATTTAAGCCCCGGTAAACGGCGGTGGTAACTATAACCATCCTAAGGTAGCGAAATTCCTTGTCGGGTAAGTTCCGACCTGCACGAATGGCGTAACGACTTCTCTGCTGTCTCAACCACAGACTCGGCGAAATTGCATTACGAGTAAAGATGCTCGTTACGCGCGGCAGGACGAAAAGACCCCGGGACCTTCACTATAGCTTGGTATTGGTGTTCGGTACGGTTTGTGTAGGATAGGTGGGAGACTGTGAAGCGGGCACGCTAGTGTTCGTGGAGTCGTCGTTGAAATACCACTCTGATCGTATTGGACTTCTAACCTCGGACCATGATCTGGTTCAGGGACAGTGCCTGGTGGGTAGTTTAACTGGGGCGGTTGCCTCCCAAAATGTAACGGAGGCGCCCAAAGGTTCCCTCAGCCTGGTTGGCAATCAGGTGTCGAGTGCAAGTGCACAAGGGAGCTTGACTGTGAGACCGACAGGTCGAGCAGGGACGAAAGTCGGGACTAGTGATCCGGCACCGGCAAGTGGAAGCGGTGTCGCTCAACGGATAAAAGGTACCCCGGGGATAACAGGCTGATCTTCCCCAAGAGTCCATATCGACGGGATGGTTTGGCACCTCGATGTCGGCTCGTCGCATCCTGGGGCTGGAGTAGGTCCCAAGGGTTGGGCTGTTCGCCCATTAAAGCGGCACGCGAGCTGGGTTTAGAACGTCGTGAGACAGTTCGGTCTCTATCCGCCGCGCGCGTCAAGAAACTTGAGGAAGGCTGTCCCTAGTACGAGAGGACCGGGACGGACGAACCTCTGGTGTGCCAGTTGTCCTGCCAAGGGCACTGCTGGTTTGCTACGTTCGGAAGGGATAACCGCTGAAAGCATCTAAGCGGGAAGCCTGTTCCAAGATGAGGTTTCTCACCACCATCGAGTGGTTAAGGCCCCCCACAGACCATGGGGTTGATAGGCCGGAACTGGAAGCACGGTAACGTGTGGAGGTGACCGGTACTAACCGGCCGAGGACTTACCAACAAAGATCGCTACGCGTCCACTGTGCAGTATCTGAAACAACACACAACCCCCA
>NZ_JBJZOO010000033.1:0-4682 GCF_047200775.1 Nocardia spongicola
CCTAGGTGTGCGCGTGTGGTGTCGCTGATCTGCCATGTGCTGTGGCCGGTGAGGTGGTTTGCTTGTAGCTGATTCCGGTCTGCTGGGGTGTTGTGTGGGGGGTGGGGGCACGTAGTGGGGGCCGAATTGTGTGTGCGGGTGTTCACCGCGATGTCCAGATTGAGCCACATAGTGGGGTAGGGGACGCGGCTTCTTCGCCATCGGTCGGAGATTTCGCGGGCCTCTTCGTTGAGGGACGCGGCTTCGCCGGGATCGATGTGTTGCTTGCTTTTCTCGCGGAGTGCGTGCATGGACGCGTAGTTGGCACGCAGATGTTGTTCCACGGGATCGGGCACGCCGCGTTGTGCGTAGAAGGCGGGTGTGGTGGGGTCATCGGCCGTGTCGTAGTCGTGCGTCGGGTACATAGGATCACTTCTTCTCGGTCTCTCGGTTGCTGTGCTGGGTACGGAAATTTCGGCACGATGGATTGTGATGGTGGGGTGGCCCGGTGCGGGGTGGTGATGTCCACCGACTGTGCGTCACACGGGTTTCGCTCGATCGTGGATCTTGTTGCGTGGTGTGCGGTGGGGTCTGTCACGGTGTCAGCGGCCATGTGCCGCCCCGCTGGTGGTCACCGGATCCCCCCCGGATTCCCCTAGGAATCCTTGATCCTTCAGGCCAAGGGGGACGTCAATGCCCCGTAGGGTGGGACAGGCGCATAACCTCGGTGTATGCGTAGGCGCGGGCAGTGACCGCGTCGGCGATGTCGGTGGTGTCGTTTCACCTCTTCGAGGTGGACGCGCCGCTGAACCCACTGCGCGGCAATCTCCTCGCGGGCTTGTTCGGCGCGTTCCTGATGGCCTGGCCTGGACTTGACGGGGCCGGTCAGTCGGTGGCGAGGTCGCCGAGCTCGGGCAGTGCTTCGAGCGCCCAGTCGTAGGGGGCCAGGACCACTTCGGGCTCGGAACTGCCGTGCCAGGTGATCATCGTGTGCCGGCCGCGGAGGGAGGCATCCTCGCGCCGGGCCCGCAGGTTCTCGCGCACCTCGTGTGAGGAGTTGGTCTGTTGCTTGTCCTCGCTCACCGGGGCGTCTGCGGCGGCACGCTGCCACAGCGAGTACGGCAGCAGGGCGGCCGCGGGCTTGCCGCGCTGGAGGATCGCCAGCGCCTCGCCGCTCCGGACCCGGTCGAGGGTCGTCGTCCAACCCGATCGGAACAGCGTTTTGCTGGGCACGAACTCCATGTTGTGGAGTTTACCAAGTACCCCAACAGTGCTACGGCAAGGAGCCGGCCGCGCGAATCTGCTATCTACCTGCGGTTTTTCTATCAAAAGTGACATGGCTCATGCCTTCCTGGGGGTCTGCAAGTTCGTGAACTTGGGGAACTTGGGGTATTATTGAGTATGTCAGGGGGAAGCCGAAACCGGCAAGTCCCCACCAACACAAGGAGATCGGCAGATGTTCGAGAACGCCGAAGTGATCCACAGCTACACCCGCGCCCAGGCCATCGCCGACGGGTTCCTGTTCGATGTGACCGAGGCCGCCCGCGCCGAACGGTTCCGGCTGCCCGTCGCGCTGGCCTTCTACGCCTACGCCGAGGCGATCGACTACGACGGCAACACCGATGCCCACACCGCGCGGATCACCGCTGTTCTGAGCGCGGCCCGCGCGGCAATCGGTGATTGGCCCGAGTCGGCGTATCGCGGCGAGTTCCGGATCGATCGCGGCGAGGGCGGCGCGGAGCCTGATGTGCTCACCCTCATCGCGCACTGTGGGCCCGGCGACCAGGGCGAGCCCGTGATCACGATCATGCGCCCCGCCGACGATTGAGCCACTCAGTGCACCGGGCGCGCGGGCCGCCGCCCGCGTGTTCGTGACCAGGGCAGAAAGCGAGGGACCGGGCGGCGCCCACCTGCCCGGTCCCTCGAACCCCAACACCGTACAGCAGGAGAACACATCATGACCAGCACCACGATGGCCCCACCGGCCGCCGCCGCTACCGTCGACGAGGCCCCGAAGGCCCCGCCGACGCGCGAGTTCCTCCCCGAGGTCGACCCGAACACCCTCGATATCGGCGGCAACGTCCGCGAGGTCGAGGAATCGGCCGCGAACACGATCGACGATTGGGCCGGATTCGTCGCAGACATCGCCGAAAACGGTGTCGAGCACGTTATCACGGCATTCCGCCGCAGCAGTGACAACGGGTTGCAGGTACTGGACGGGCAGTTGCGCACGCTGGCCGCGCGTGAAGCAGGCCGAACGGTGCCGGTGCGCGTTGTCGCCGTCGATATCAGCGAACTGGACCGGATCAGCCACCAGTACCGCGCCAACAAGTTCCACCACGAGATGACCGCCGCCGACGAGGCGAAGGCCATTCAGGATGTGCTGGATCTCGGGGTCGCCCCGACGAAGGCGGCCAAACACCTGCGTGTCGATATCAAGGAGGTGAAAGCCGTTCAGGCGCTGTCGAAATCGGCGGCCGCGCGGTCACTGGTCGGTGAGGGACAGATGTCGCTGACCGAGGCCGCGGCCGCCGCCGAGTTCGCCGACGACGAAGCCGCCACCGCGCGGCTGGTCGCGGCCGCCGGGCGCGGAGGATTCGACCACGCCCTAGCCCTGGTCCGCGCCGACCGCGACGCCGAGAACGCCCGCGCCGAGGTGATCGCCGGGCATCGAGCGAAGGGATTCGAGGTGCTCGAGGAGGACGTGTCATACACCGAGTACGCCAGCGCGACCCCGTTTCACCTGCTGCGCGTCGACGCCGAGCGTCGACCGGCGACGGCGGAGGACATCAAGAACCCAGCGAACTGGGCGGTGTACTTCGTCGAGGAAGAGCAGGTGACGCTGGCCGCGACCGGCGAAGAGGTCAACTACTACCGGGTGGACTGGCGAACCAGCAACGACCCGCACGCGGTCGCCCGCAAGGGTTGCCTGCACGCCACGGAGGTGCAGGTCGAAACCCGCCTTGAGCCGTCGTACTACTGCCGCGACGCTGCCGCCGAGGGGTTGCGGGCGGTGCTCGGGCGAGACACGGTCAAGGACGCGGAGTCGATCACGGCCGAGAAGGCGGCCAAGGCCGCCGCCGCGCAGCGCTCCGGGCTGTGCAACGAGCTGGCACGCACGGCAACGCCGGTGCGCCGGAAGTGGGTCGGCGACCGACTCGCCAAGGGGCTGCCCGTCGGTGCCCTGCTGTGGGCGGTGCGTGTGCTCACCGAGCAACCGGGCCTCATCAGCGAGAACGCCGCCGCCGCCATCGCCGCGAAGCTGGCAGGGACGAAGGGCTACGCGCTGCCGACCGGCGAAGCCCGCAGCAAAGCCGCCATCGACCGCGCCGCCGAGCGCGCGCAAGTGGTTGTGGTGGCGATGGTCCTGGGCGCGATCGAGGCGCGAATGCAGCCCAACGAGAAGTCCCCGCACTACTGGCGCGGCGGGACGCTCACCGCAGGAGCCAACCCCGAGCGTCGGCGCGGACTCATCGCCGATTACCTTGCGCTGCTGGCAAGTTGGGGATACCCGCTGTCGAGGATCGACGCCGTAGCACTCGGCACCGCCGATATCGACGAGGTCGCCGCCGAGGCCAAGGCGGCCAGGGCAGCGGCGAAGAAGACCACCGAGAAGAAGTAGCCAGCCCGGAAGGACGACCACGAGGGGCCGGAACCGTGAATGAACGGGTTCCGGCCCCTCGCCGTTGGCCGACCTGACCCGTCGACAAGTGAGCTAACCCACAGCTATGCAACTTGGGGAACTTGGGGAACTTGGGGTAATATTGTTGGCAGAGGGGCGGAGAGGCCGCCCCACTGCTCAGGAGGAACGAAATGTCCGCTCTCGCAACCCGCTTCGGTGCCAAGGCTGTTACCTACCGGCAGAACCGGCCGCTGACCGACGCCGAGATGCAGCGCTACGCACCGAGCATCTTCACCACCGAGGCCCACGAGTCGCGATCGGAGCGCTACGGCTTCATTCCGACCATCGAGGTGCTGCGCGGCCTCGAGCGCGAAGGGTTCCGCCCGTTCGCGGTGGCTCAGACCCGGACCCGCGACGAGGGGCACCGCGACTACACCAAGCACATGATCCGGCTGCGCCACGCCAACACCGTCGAGGCCGCCGAGGCGAACGAAATCGTGCTGCTGAACTCGCACAACGGCACCAGCGCCTATCAGATGCTCGCCGGAATGCTGCGGTTCGTGTGCGCGAACGGGATGGTGGTCGGCGACATCGTCGAAGACGTCCGCGTGCGCCACTCCGGCAACGTCGCCGATGAGGTGATCGAAGGCGCGTACACCGTCCTCGATCAGTTCGAGGTGGTCGAAGACAGCCGCGAGCAGATGAAGGCGCTGACGATGGCACCGGCCGAACAGGCACTGTTCGCCGAGGCCGCCCGGATCGCGCGCTGGGGTGACCCGACCGAGAGCCCGGCCAACTATGCCCCGATCGCCGCTCAGTCGCTGCTACGTCCACGCCGCGTCGCCGACAGCGGTGACGATCTGTGGTCGACGTTCAATCGCGTGCAGGAGAACGTCATTCGCGGCGGACTGAGCGGACGCACCCGCACCGACACCCGGACCCGCACCCGCACGGTCAACAGCGTCACCACCGACGTGAAACTCAACCGGGCACTGTGGCACCTCGCCGAAGGGATGCGCGAACTCAAGGCCGCCGCCTAGCCCTGAGCCGGTTCGCCGATGACACACGGGGCCCGGGCAGC
>NZ_JBJZOO010000034.1:0-4433 GCF_047200775.1 Nocardia spongicola
CCTAGGTGATGGGGGAATTCGGCGCAGGCCGGGCAATACCACGCTGCGGTCTGCTACGATGTTGCTCGTGTCTTTCAGCGTGAGCGCCCAGGAGTGTTGTCGAGGCTGACATGCCTCGATCGATCGAGGCTGACTACCTGCCCTCGACCGATTTCATTCTCCTGGAGATTCGCTCATGCGTTCTTCTGTTCCCGCCATTCCCTACACACGTAATTCCTTATCGGCCGCCGCGCCGCTGGAGCGATCGACCGGGCTCATATCTCCGGCCCGGCTTCGCCCGCCTGAGCTGCTGAGATCGACCGATGAATGCGCGGAAAGCGTGTTGTCGGGGCATTACGACCACCTGCTTCCCGCGAGCGGCCACTGGCCGGTCGATCAGCGCTGGGCTATCAGGTTGTGGAACGGTGACGAGGTCGACTTCTGGCTGATCAGCTGGGTGCCGGGCAAGCCGACCGGCCTACACGATCATGCCGGATCGCTCGGCGCTCTGACTGTGCTCAGCGGCACGCTGTCGGAATACCGATGGAACGGAACGGAACTGCGGTACCGCACGCTGATGGCGGGTGATCAGGCAGCGTTTCCGGTCGGTTGGGTGCACGACGTCGTGCGGGCATCCGCTGGTGTTTCCGGTGCCACTGAATCCGCAGGCGCCATCGAGCCGACGTTGAGTGTGCATGCCTATTCTCCGCCGCTCACCGCAATGTCGTACTACGAGGTGACCGAGCACGGCACCTTGCGGCGCACTCGTACTGTCCGTACCGACCAGCCCGAAGGTGATATGTGATGACCCGTTCGACCATCGATCGGATGTTGGAGAACGCACGGGACCAGCTGGCCCGGATCTATGCCTTCGAATTGCCGGAGGCGATCGCTCGGGGCGCCATTCTGATAGATATCCGGCCCCAGGCGCAGCGGGAGCGCGAGGGCACTTTGCCCGGCGCCTTGGTGATCGAGCGCAATGTGCTGGAATGGCGGCTCGACCCGACCAGTTCTGCCCGGCTGGCGTTGGCCGTCGATCACGAGGTCGAGTGGATCGTTGTTTGCTCCGAGGGATATACCTCCAGTCTGGCCGCTGCCACACTGCAACAGCTCGGGCTGCGTCGGGCGACTGATCTGATCGGTGGCTATCAGGCATTGCGGGCGGCGGGATTGCTGAACGTCGCCATGCATGCACCGCACTTCGCACGTGAGGTCGACGCGCTGGTCTCGCTGTAATTCCCGGTACTGCTATACAGGATCGAATTACCCGGGCGCTCAGGTACTTTCGATCTCGTAGGATGCGCGGCTGATTTCGGTTCCTCGATCAGCGGCCCGGTTGTCCGGCCGTGTGACGGGACCGAGACCGTTTTGTTACGCTCGGCGCTAAACCCTGGGGCGGCCCGCAAAACGATTTCTGGTGCACGCTAAGGTTGCTCGTCGTGAGCACTCCCAACTCCGCATTCTCCAGCGCATCGACATCGGATTCGCGGCCTGCTGTGACACCCGGCTCCGATGACGCTCCGGAACAGATACGGATTCGCCAGGAGAAGCGGGAACGGCTGCTCGCGTCCGGCGGTGAGGCATATCCGGTTGTTGTGCCACGAACACACACTCTTGCCGAAATTCGGGCCGCATACCCGGACCTGGCCGCGGACATCGCCACCGGTCAGCAGGTCGGCGTAGCAGGTCGCGTCATTTTCCTGCGTAATACCGGCAAGTTGTGTTTTGCGACACTGCAGGAGGGGGACGGGACCAAGCTACAGGCGATGATCAGCTTGAACGGGGTCGGCGCCGACTCGCTTACCGCCTGGAAGGCCGACGTCGATCTCGGTGATTTTGTTTTTGTGCACGGTGAAGTCATCTCATCGCGGACCGGAGAGTTGAGCGTTCTGGCCGATTCCTGGTTCATGGCGGCCAAGGCCCTGCGACCGCTGCCGGTGGCGCATAAGGAGATGAACGAAGAGTCACGGGTACGGCAACGTTATGTCGACCTGATTGTGCGTCCGGAGGCCAGGGAAATGGCGCGAACACGCATCGCTGTTGTGCGTGCGCTGCGCAATGCGCTCGAGCGGCGGGGATTCCTCGAAGTGGAGACCCCGATGTTGCAGACGCTGCACGGCGGCGCCGCGGCCCGGCCGTTCATCACCCATTCGAATGCCCTCGATATGGATCTCTACCTGCGTATAGCGCCTGAGCTGTTCTTGAAGCGCTGTGTGGTCGGTGGCTTGGAGCAGGTTTTCGAGATCAACCGGAACTTCCGCAATGAAGGCGCGGATTCCACGCATTCTCCTGAGTTCGCCATGCTGGAGACATACCAGGCATACGGGACCTATGATGATTCGGCCCTGATGATCCGGGAATTAGTGCAGGAAGTTGCCCAGGAGGTGTTCGGTACGCAGGTGGTGACGCTGGCCGACGGCACCGAATATGATCTGAGCGGCGAGTGGGCAACCATCGAGATGTATCCCTCACTATCGGATGCGCTGGGTGTTCGCGTCACTCCGGAAACATCGGTCGCCGAATTGCGCGCACTCGCGGATCGGGTCGGACTGGAAATTCCCGAAGACAAGGGCTATGGCCACGGGAAACTTGTCGAGGAACTATGGGAACACCAGTACGGTGACAAGCTGCACGCGCCGACTTTCGTGCGTGACTTCCCGGTCGAGACCTCCCCGCTGACCAGGCAGCACCGCAGTGCGGCAGGCGTCACCGAGAAGTGGGATCTCTATGTACGTGGCTTCGAGTTGGCCACGGGCTATTCGGAGTTGGTCGATCCGGTGATCCAACGGGAGCGATTCGTCGACCAAGCGCGGCTGGCCGCGCAGGGCGATGACGAGGCGATGATCCTGGACGAGGACTTCCTCGCCGCGATGGAACACGGTATGCCACCGACTACCGGTACAGGTATGGGAATCGATCGGTTGCTGATGGCGCTGACGGGATTGGGAATCCGGGAAACGATACTGTTCCCAATTGTGCGTCCGGTCACTAGGTGATCGCTGGATTACAAAGCCGCGACTCCCGTCTTGGAATTTCCGAAATTCAAGGTATTCTTGCCTCGTATAATCGGCCTAGCATGCGGGTCGCACGATTTCGAGAGGACGTTCATCTCATGGCAAAGAAGGTCACCGTTAGCCTGATCGACGATGTCGACGGTGAGTCCATCGCAGACGAGACCATTGAGTTTGCGATCGACGGTGTGTCGTACGAGATCGACCTGTCGTCAGCAAATGCTACGAAGCTGCGCGATGGATTGGAAGAGTGGGTTTCGAGTGCACGACGGGTCAGTGGCCGGCGCAGGGTCAAGGCCGCAACCGTCGCTGCGGGTGCTCCTAAGAGCCGGGTCTCCATCGACCGGGAACAAAGTGCCGCAATTCGCGAATGGGCGCGGCGGAATGGACACAAGGTGTCCGCGCGTGGTCGTATCTCGGCCGACATCACCGATGCATACAACAAGGCCGCGAAGGGCTAGTTGAATTCTGTCCGCCGTCCCGGCGAATCGTGCGGCGTCGGGGCGGCGGTCTTGTTTTGTGATAGGGCTTCGTTATAGTGGCGAGACCGGATGGCACGGCCGTCCGAGGCGGTGTCGATCTCCATGGCGTCGATCCCTATGACGTCGGTCGACTCCGCTATGACATCGGTCGAATCGATCTTGCTCGGAGTACCCGGACGCGGCACCATGGAAACGTGTGACGGTCACTGGCGGTATGGAGAAGCGAGGTATCAGCGCAGTGACAAGATTCATTGGATCTTTTTTGCGATTCACCGATGACGCGGGCAGGCAGCAGGAGCTCATGCTCACGCCCGACCGCGGCCGTGTCACCATCGGGCGTTCCATGCATGCCGATCTCGCCCTGAGCTGGGATGCCGAGGTTTCCCGGCTGCACGCGGCGGTCGAATACCTTGGTGCGCACTGGACCATCGTCGATGACGGTCTTTCCCGCAACGGAACCTTCGTCAACGGTGACCGGCTCGCGGGCAGGCGCACACTGAAGGGTGGCGATGTCATCCGGATGGGCACCTCACGAGTCTCCTTCCATGATTTCGGTGGTGTGGCCGACGACATCACCCGCGCCTCGACCGGCTCGATTCCCACTGCTCGTTCACTGACCGCGACCCAGCGTTCGGTATTGATCGCGCTGTGCCGCCCGTACAAGCACGGGGCGGGTTTCGCCACGCCCGCTTCCAATCAGCAGATCGCTGACGAGTTGTTCCTCAGCGTCGATGCGGTCAAGACCCATTTGCGCACGCTGTTCGCCAAGTTCAGTGTGGAGGATCTGCCCCAGAACCAGAAGCGGGTGCGACTGGCCGGACTGGCCATGCAGAGCGGGCTCATCTCCGATCGGGATCTGTGAGCTGTCCGCCGGAGACGTTCGCGTGTAGCACTTCAATGCAACGGAATTCGCCTTTCCGGGTGCTGTCTGTGCGATAGCGTTCTAGAACTGGTTTCAGTA
>NZ_JBJZOO010000035.1:0-4256 GCF_047200775.1 Nocardia spongicola
GGTACTCGACATCGAGGGAATGTTCACCGACCTACCCACCCCCACCCCACACCTCGACCTCCCCACCTACCCCTGGCAGAAAACCCACCTCCGCACCGAAATACCACTCAACCACCTCCGCCGCTACGGCACCCCGGACAGCTACACCACACTGGGCGACCAAGATCCCGAAGACAGCCTGCGCTGGCAACTGGAATTGAACATGCAGGTGCTGCCGTGGCTGGCCGACCACGTGGTCGGTGGTACCCGGCTGCTACCAGGAGCCGGGTACCTGGACGCGGCCCTGAGCGCCGTACTGGCACGCACCGAATCCACCCAGGCCGGGGTGGCGGATGTCCGGTTCGTGGCCCCCTTGGCCATCGAAGACGGACAGATGCCGCTGATGCGTTTGGAGCTGGAGGAATCGACCCGCCGCTTCACCATCCGCTCCCGGAAAATGGACGATACGACGTGGACGGTCAATGCCACCGGCCGACTGATCGAAGGCGCCTACGACCAGATCAAAGCCGAAATCCCACCCACCGACACCATGATCGAGATCGCCCCGGACGACTTCTACACCACCCTGGCCGCGACCGGACTCGAATACGGGCCGATATTCCAGCGCGTCACCTCGATCCGAGTCTCCGACACCGACGTAGTAGCCACCCTCGACGGCACCATCGCCCGCGAGGGCCGCTACGCCGCACACCCCGCAGTCGTCGACGCCGCCTTCCAAAGCGTGGCCGCCCTGATCGCAGCCACCAACACCCACCCGGATGGAGCTCGAGTCCCGGTCGCGGTCGACAAAGTACGCCTGCGCGCACCACTTTCCGACACCATCACCGCGATAGCGCGACTCGCCCCTGACGGCACCAGCGCCGATATCGACCTGCTCGACGCCGAACACAACATCTGCATGCAGATCATCGGCTTACAGTTCGGATCGATCGCACCACGACCTGCCCCGATGCAACGCATGATCGACCTGTTCTACCAAGAAGTCTGGCAGACACGCGATCCCATCGACCCAGCCACCCTGCCCGGCACCACGGACCTGGCCACCCTGATCGTGGTGATGGGCACCGCATCCACTCCGGCCGCCGAACGCATCCTGCGCCTGACCACCCCCGGCTCCGCAGGCGCCGAGTTGTTCGTTGTGGGCGACCCCGACCGCGAGGATCTCGAAACCGCCCTCACCGAACAACTACACACCACCCACACCCGCGAGGGTGCCGACCGCCTGCACCTGGTGGTGGTCGCGGGATCCGGCTACGACGAAGTAGACGCCCTGTGGGCACTGCGCCGCATCGCGGTGACCACCGAAGAATTCCTCGGCACCCGGCAACAAGAACACGGTGGCGAGCGGGATACCCTCGGCGACGACACCTTCTACGCTTCGCTGATCACCGAGAACGCCTTCATCCCTCCGGAATCCGACACCCTCCCGAACCTCAGCCGAGCCGCGTTGGTCGGCGCCCACCGGGTGCTGTTCAACGAGCAGTCATGGTTGCGGTGGCGGTTGATCGACCTCGACGACCACGTCACCGACACCGAAATCGCCGCGGAGCTGACGATTCCCGGCGCGTTCACCTACGACCACGCCGATGAGGTTTCCCTGCACGACGGGGCCCGGTGGGTCACCGTGGTGGAACGCACCCTGCAGGATCGTCTCGATGCTCTCGATGAGCCCGTGCCGCTGACCGACCCGGAAGCCAACTTCCGGCTGGAGCTGCCCAAGACCAAGGCCTTCTCCCAGCTGGGCTGGCGGCAATGCGAACGGCGCGCCCCCGGCCCCGGCGAAGTCGAAGTGAAGATGATCGCCATCGGCCTCAACTACAAAGACGCGATGAAGGTCATGGGCGTACTCGGCGAACGCGAACTCGCCGACACCTACTACGGCCTCGACCTCGGTATGGAAGGCGCCGGGGTGATTACCCGCATCGGCGCCGGCGTCACCGATCACGAGATCGGCGACCAGGTCTCCGTCCTGTGCAAAGGCATGATCCGCCGCTACAACACCCTCAGCGCGTACAAGATATTCCGCCTCGCAGACAATCTCGAGCCCGGATGGATCAGCAATACCACCGCGTTCTTGTCCGCGATATACGCGCTGGAGGAAGTGGCCCGGGTGCGACCGGGAGAGACGGTACTGGTGCACGGCGCCGCAGGCGGGGTCGGCTCGGCCGCGGTACAAGTCGCCAAAGCGCACGGCGTCCGCGTGATCGGTACCGCGAGCACCGACGAACGCCGCGCCTACGTCATCGAACAAGGCGCCGACCACGCCGTGAACTCCCGCTCCCTCGACTTCGTCGACGAAATCCTCGCCCTCACCGACGGTAAAGGCGCGGACGTAGTGATCAACTCCGCACCCGGAGAGATCCTGGCACAGAACTTCGACGCGGTCGCGGAATTCGGACGCATCGTCGAACTCGGCAAAGCCGATATCTACTTCGGCGGCGCGCTCGAACTACGACACTTCACCAAAAACGTGACCTACTCCTCGCTCGACCTCGACCGCATACTGCTGCTACAGCTGGAGGCTTTCACAGGAAAGGCATTCGATGCCTTCCAGAAACTCAGCGACGGCGTCTATCGACCGCTGCCCTACCAGCTGTACGGCACTGCGGATATCACGCAGGCTTTCGAAGAGGTCGCGCGCTCGACTCAGGTCGGCCGGGTGGTACTGGACATGACCGAGGACGCACCCCTGGTACGCCCACCGCTACCGGAAGTCACCATCGATGCCGACGCGCAGTACCTGATCACCGGCGGATTCGGCGGATTCGGTATGACGATCGGCCGCTGGCTGGTCGATAAGGGTGCCCGCCACCTGACCCTGCTCGGCCGCCGAGGCGCCACCACCGACGAAGCCCGCGACCAACTCGCCGCATGGGAACACCACGGTGTCGAGGTGGTCACCGAAACCGTCGATGTCACCGACACCGACGCGATCGCCGCAGTGATCACCCGCGCCCACACCCCCGAACACCCGTTGCAGGGCATCTTCCACACCGCGGGCGTCCTGGACGACAAACGCATCAGTGAGATGGACCGGCCCGGCCTGGACAAGGTTTACCGGACCAAGGTCGACGGAGCACACGCACTATGGAACGGCATAGTAGCGGCCGGGGCACGACTCGACCAATTCGTCCTGTTCTCCTCTGCCAGCTCTGCTTTCGGCAATATAGGCCAGTACTCCTACACTGCGGCTAATCTCGCTATGGAAACGTTTGCGCAAGCTCTACACAAGCAAGGTTTCCCCGCGCTGGCAGTCGGCTGGGGCCACATGACCGGCGCGGGCATGGCCGCCGCTGATGAGAATGTCACCCGCTACCTGCACAATCTGGGCTTCGAAGCCATGGATATGAACGACGGACCGCCGTACTTGGAACAGACATTACGGCTCGATGTCGCCCGAGCCCACATCGGCCCGATGAGCTGGAAGCGGTTCGTCGGCATGGGAGCCCAGGTGACGCTGACCGGCCGGCTCGAAGGCATAATCGCGGCTGCGGCACAGCATGATTCGGCTTCCGCCCGGTTGCGGGCCGAGCTCGCAGCCCTCGACGAAACCGAACGCATAAATACGGTCGCGCACATACTCGCCGAACAACTGGCCACCGTGATGGGAGTATCGGCCGAAACCATCGACCTGACCGTGCCCGTACCCGAACTGGGCCTGGACTCACTCATGGCGGTCGAACTCAACTCACTGGTCACCCAGAACCTGGACGTCGACCTGACGACACTGAAGCTCGGACGGTCGTTCAGCCTGGAGCAGGCAGGCGCCAAAGTGTCCGAGACGATCCTCCAAGGCACCGGTACGACAACTAGCCAACCCACTACACAGGCTGCCGACAACACCTCGCAGGAAGAGGCGGACACCCCGGATACCAGTGCCCCCCATGAAGGAACGGTCACCGTCCGGGAAGAGAAGATCCATATCCAGGAGGAAAGGGAAGGCCAGTTCTTCAAGAGAGCACGGCGCACTCTGTCCCGGCGTAAGTAGCCGATCAATTCATCGCGCTCGGCACTCAATGGCATCTACCCCATCTACAGCTTCCGCACCGGGCTCAACCGAGTCGACGTACTGGTCAACAATGCGGGCGAAAGCCAGGCCGGGCCACTGACCGACCTGCCCGATGCGGCGATCGAGCGACTGTTCCAGCTGAATGTACTCGGTTCGATCGCCCTGGCCCGCGCACCCCTGCCCGGTATGCGAGAGCACGGGTACGGGTGAGTGGTAATGGTGGGTTCGATGCTCGCGAGCTTCCCGA
>NZ_JBJZOO010000036.1:0-4240 GCF_047200775.1 Nocardia spongicola
CCTACCTGCCCGGGCCCCGTGTGGACACGGCGGATGTGGCCCAGTTCGGCCGCCCTGTAGCGGATGGCGGCCCGTCTCTCGGCGAAAGCGCTGCTTCTGGGCTGTGATGGCCGTATCCGGGACGTGAGCAGTTGTGATCCACCCCACACCATCTAACTTGGGGAACTTGGGGAACTTGGGGTAATATGGTTCGCGGAGGGCGGACAGGCCGCCCCGACTCCCAGGAGGTACGAAATGTCTGCTCCCGTCACCGATCTGCCCACCGACCCCGGCGCGCCCGAGCTGGCCGAGGCCATCGTCGCCACGGTGATCGAGACGTTCGCCGCGCGCGCCGCGGGCGAGTGCGCCGCCGACTGGTACAGCTATGACTCCTACGCGCGGTTCACGGCCTTGCTGCGCACCGGCACCGCGCACTCTCCCGCGCCCCGCACGGTGATCGCCGAGGCTCCCGGCACCGCCGCCACCGTCGAGGACGTCGAAATCTGGGGCTATGTCGCCTTCGAGGCCCTCGACGCCGCTTGCGCGCCGTTCCGGCTGCCCGACACCGCGCACATCAGCGATGTCGAGGTACCGGGCCGCTACCGGCTCACCTGGTGACCGCCTGAACCACAGCCGGGGCCGGGCAGCGCCCACCTGCCCGGCCCTGGCTCCCCCCGCCGCCCTTGCGCGCCGACCAGCGCCCCGGAAAGGACCCCCGAGATGACCAACCGCCCGCCGTTCACCGTGCCGATCGCTGCGAACGCGCACGCCGAACACATCGGCTCGCGCGACACCCAGCAGGACGCGGCCTACTTCAGCACCCGCATCGCCACCTACGGCGCCTATCTGGTCGCCGCCATCGCCGACGGCGTCGGATCGGCGACCGGCTCGGAATACATCGCCCGCGCCGCCGTCGAGGCGGTGTGCGCGCTCGGCGCAGCCGCCGATTACGGCGACTACCCCGCGGAGTTGTTGCCGCTGGCGGCCGCTGTGCTGCCGCTGCACGTACGCACCGCCGAGACCGCCGCCGCAGTCGCGTTTTCCGGATTCGCCGACGGTCCTGGCTACGGCTACCGCCCCGATGCCACTATCGCCGTGGCCACCATCGACGACGACGCCGCTATCCAGGTCGGTTGGCTCGGGGACTGCCGCGTGTGGGTCGAGCTGGCCAACGGGCGACTCCTGCGACTGACCGACGATCACAACATGGCGAAATTCGGCCGCCCGAACGTCGTCACCCGCACCCTGGGCGAGCCCGGCGAGGAAGGTCCGGCCCGCGCGCAGTGGCACCACAACGGCGACCCCGAGTTACGGCCGGTGCGGGTACTGCTGACCACCGACGGCGTACATGGGCCGCTGTCCGAGCGCGCGATCCGGTGCGCGTTGACCAACGCCCCGAACGCCCAGCGCGCCGCGCTGTGGCTCACCAAGTGGGCGGTACGCGCCGACGGACCCCGGGCCGACAACGCCAGCGCATTGCTGTTCGAGATCGCCCCGGCCGAACCGGACCCCGCGGACGGCGCGGGCGATGCCGAGGAACTCGCGCCGTTCTGACCGACGCGCGCTCACCGACCCCGGCCGGGCCGCCGTGCCCGGCCGGTGACGACCACCCGAGGAAGGATCACCGATGAACACCACCGACACCACGCCCGCCGAGGAGCGCGGCCAGGCCGAGACCGTCGCCGAGCTGCGCCGCGTGCTGGAATCACTCGACGAATTCCGCAGCGGCGAAGACGTCGACGACCTCGAGCGGGCATACGACATCGTGGCCCGGTTGCGCGCCGCCGCCGAGGCCGACCCCGTGCCCGTGCCGCAGGCCGACCGCGCCGCCGAGGACTACGACGAGGTGATCCGGTTCGCCTGCCGCAGCTGCGAATACACCTCGCCGAACTTCCGGCGCACCGACAAGGTCCCGCACGACCAGGCGCACGCGCGCGAGACCGGGCACGCCGAGTTCGACATGTTCGTACTGACGCGCACCAAGTCGACCGTGTGGCCGGTCCGATGAGCGCGCCCCAGCCCGCCGACCCGGTCGTCGCTCTCGCGCGTCGGCATCACGACCTGGTCGGGGTGTCGGTGTGGACCGGAGACGACGGGGCGACCGTCGTGCAGATCGACACCGCCGAGAACGCGGGCCGGTTGCGCGTGGCCGTCAACGACGGCGCGGTGTTCGACGGAATCGTGTTCGACGCCCGACCCGACCACGGCGACCACCATCCGGTCGTCATCGGCTACGCCGCCCGCGTGGTCGCCGCCCTGGCCCGCTACGCCGCCGAGGTCGCCGACGCCGTCGGGCGCGGTCGGTGACCGTGCCGGCCGAGGACGGGCCCGGCCCGATCCCGACGCGGCAACCCTGTTCGCCTGCACACGGTGTCACTTCCACCGTGTGTGCGGCGGATGGGTGATCGACGACGAGCAGGTGTGCGCGGGACGCAAGGCCGCGTTCGGGCCGATCCTTCGCCACCTGCCCGCCCCGGCCGCGTCTGTTCCCCGACCACCGCACCCCCGGCCGCTGGGAGTGCCGCAGGTGCCGCACGATCACCTAGCCGACGACCGCCGCCCCTGTGGCGGTGAAGGAACCACCCACGCGAGCCGGGCAAGTAGGCGCTGCCCGGCCCGCGCGTTCTGTGGCCCACTTCACATCCGAATATTTGGGGAACTTGGGGAACTTGGGGTAGTATGGTTGGCAGAGGGCGGACAGGCCGCCCCCACTGAGGAGGAGACCGCGATGGACCAGGCCACCTACGAAACCCGCTGCCCGCAGCGCTACCGCTGCCCGCGCCCCGCGCACTTCACCGCGGCGCTGGAGTGCGCCGACTTCCACGACCACCAGGTGATCGGTACCGAGGACCGGCGCGCGCACGTCTGCGTGGTCACCAACGGTGAAAAGCACTTCGCGGCCGCCGCCGAGTGGACCGAGCACCTGCGCGGCATCGCCGCGCTCGGGTCGACCGAACGCGCGGCCGCGATCCGCGCCGAACGCCTGCACGACGTCGACATCGACACCGTGCACCGCTTCGTGCGCGCCGCGCGTTTCCTCACCGCGATCGAATCCTGAAATTCCCCGCGGGGCCGGGCAGCGCCCACCTGCCCGGCCCCGCACCTCGCCCACCATGACGAAGGAGCGGACGAATGTCCGAAAACCTCACCCTGTCCCACACCCACGCCGAGGGAACGATCCTCGAGGGAACCACTCCGGGCGCCGGATACGGTGTCCTGCTGGCTCAGGCCACCAAGGGCCGCCGCCCGTGGCGGTTCTCCGGCCGGGACAATCGATGGTTCATCCGGGGCACGCGCGACCTCGAGGCCCCGCGCGATCTGATCGACCGCACCGCCGAGGTGCTGCGCGCCGCCGGGCACACCGTCACGGTGCGCATCGACGACACCCCGCGTCCAACCGCCGAAGTCGAGGCCGACCGCCGCGAGCGCGCCGAGCGTCGCACGGCCGCACTGGAACGCAAGGCCGAACGCCGCCGCATCACCGCCGACGAAGCCGACGCCGAGGAAGCCGACGCCGAGGAAGATCACGCCCGCGAGTCGCTGCCCCCGTTCGGTCAGCCGATCCTGTCCGGTCACCACAGCGAGGGCAAACACCGCCGCCTCATCGCGGCGTTCTCGCAAGCGGCCGACAACGCCGTCATCGCCCACCGCGAGACCGCCACGGCCGAGGCACGGGCGAAGGTGGCCGCCCTGGCGACGCCGGTCCGCGAGAACATCGCGGTCACGCTGCGCCGCATCGAGGAACTGACCGCCGAGCGCGGCCGCATTGAGCGCCAGCTCAACGGACACACCCGAAAGTTGTTCACCAACAGCCAGACCGGGGAGCCGGTCTATGAGAACACCCCCGCCGCTGTCGGTGAACGTCGCGAAGCCCTCACGCAGGATCTCGCTCAGGTCGACGACCAGCTTTCGTACTGGCGCGCCCACGTCGCCGCCGCCGAGGCCGCCGGAACCGTCGTGTTCGGCCCCGAGAAGGTGCGCGCCGGGGACTACGTGCGCATCAGGGGACAGTGGTGGCCGCATCCGGTCGAGCGGGTCAACCGCAAGACCGTACGGCTCGGCGGCACGGTGGGCACCTCCTCGACGGTGCCCTACGACCGCATCACGGCCGTACGCGACAGCGCGGGCCGCGACGTGGCGTACATCGATGGCGTGCGCGTCGAACCGGATGTCGTCGACGGCGAACGCTGACCGGCCCCCAGTCTCCCCGGTGATCTGGCCCACAGCCGAATCATTGGGGAAGTTGGGGAACTTGGGGTAC
>NZ_JBJZOO010000037.1:0-3156 GCF_047200775.1 Nocardia spongicola
CCGGGTATCCGACCGATCCTGATCCGGGTGATGCCGCGATCCGTAGCTCCATGGGCGGTCACCTTTCGCCTGCCGGGTCGGTTGCGCACTCGATTACCGCGCTTCGGGCTGACTCAATCCTAGGCGTCTATCCGGCAGTATGACCAAGACCGGCCACAAGGGCCTGCGCAGCGCGGTGCCGTCGTGCCGGTCGCACCTGTCGGCACCCGGTCGGTGCCGTGCGACTGCTCCCTAATCGGCGTAGAGAGACTCGGGGTCCTCGACGAAGTCGACGATGTGTCCGTCTTCGACGACATATACGCCGCGGGTTATAGGTGCGTGGCCGTAGGAGTCGTCCTCGAAGGTGCGTTGAACCAGGAAGCCGAAAGCCATTGTCTGTGTCGGATTCAGGGTTGTCGGCACCGCCATTAAACAAGTTCTCCGCGGGACCGACACCCACAACCGTGGCGCTTTCAAGAAATGGTGGACGACGCGCATCGCGTTCGGGTCGAGAATCTTTTCGGCAGAGAAGTCGCGGCCGGAGCAGTTCGCAAAGGGGATCGTCGCGACCTCCGCGATTTCCCAGTCGTAATTCAAGGCTTCCAGATTGGCAATTGCGGATGCCCAGAGTGCTTGGAATTCAATGGTTTCCGGGTATTCGGTGTCGATGGTGTACTGACCGTCCCTGTCTGCGGCGAGCACGGCGATCGGTGCGGCGCCTGGTCCGGTTATTCGGTGGCGGACCAGCCCACGATGGGCCCAGTCGGCAGGCTTCAGGAGAGGATAGCGCCGGTCGTCTACTTCCTCGAGTGCAGGCGGCGCTGGTTGGGACGCGGTGGATTGCGGGTTCTCGGCGGCTTCGGTGATGATGTCGAAGCTGCTGACGTTGTGGTCGGAGTCCATCGCCAGGAGCTTGTAATCGAGGCGGAACCTGCCTTCATGGAAGGCGGCGAGTTCGCCTCTCGCCGCAAGCGCGCCGGTCAGGTCCGGATCCGCGCGGACCATGGCGTCGACAAAGATGGTCGTTCCCCGCTCCACGCGCTTGCCTGCGATGACGCGATTGTCGAACTCGATGTCGTCGAAACTCTCGACATCGATGACCACGTCGATGGCCACGAGACGGTCCGGTCCGGCCAATGCGATGAAATCGACCGTTCGATCGCGCACCGGCCACAGATCGCCGCCTCCGACGAGGAGTTCCCAACCTTCGGAATCGAGGAAGGAATTCGCGACAATCGTCTTCACCTGATGGTTTGCGAGTCCCATCAGTTTTGCCTGACCGAGCTTTCGTTGCCCGGCCTCGGCGAATTCGTACAGGGTCGCCGGTTCCATCGTGCGGAGCCGTTCGGCGGTCAGACCGTAGGCTGCGATCTCGCTGATATCGGGTTCCTGATCGGAACCGTCGTTCCAGGTTTCCGACTGCAGCCCTAGTGGCAGCCACACCCCCGAAACATTCCGCAGGGCCAAGGCAACCGATTCCGCTAATTGTTCGTAATCGGTATAGCGGGCAGGCCAATCCAGGTCCTGATACCAGTTGTTGTTGTCCTCGTCCGGCAGTGCCCAGCCTCGCTCGGCAAGCACCAACTCGTGCTCCGGCATACTGCCGCCACCGTAGGAAGCCGTACCGACCTCAGCGCGCAGCCCACAGTCCTTGCGGAACTGAGCGAAACTGCTCGTGTCATCCCCGTCCGCGAGGGTCAGAATGCTTTCCTCCGGCAGGGTGAACAACGTCCATGCCAATCCCGCGGCGAACCAATCCCACACCGCGTCTTCGGCGGCTCCGATATCGGTCCGATCGACCTCGAGCCCCGCCCGAGCGGCATCGGATTCACCACGGCGCCAGAACTTTCTCAACCCCACCTGAACACTCCACTTTCCCGACCCGACAACGCGCAGACGCTAACACATCATCGGAGCGGTCATCGGGTCGGGAACCGACCCGATGCCCTGCGGAACCGGGCTATGGCTGCGACGACGGCATCGGTGCTGTCGATACCGGATCCGCAGTATCGGGCGAGACTTGCCGAGCAGTCGATCTGGGGCTCTTGCCATAGACTGCCAACGTGTCTGCTTTGACCGATTTCGTGAACCTATTGGACGACGCCGCGCTTCTCTCCTTCGAGCACCAGCTTCAACTGGCCGACGTGCTGGGCGAGCACTCCTGGGGAGTGGATATGCAAGGTGGAGTCTTCACATTCGACACGGAGCGGGGCCGCATCGAATGCTCCAATTTCCATTTCCTCGGTTCGGCCGCACCTGTTCCGGGCACGTGGCTGTGGTCGTGGGCGAATCAGTCAGGGTTTCCTGAAACGGTCTCCGCGCTCGCTACGTCTGTGCGCGCCTTCGGCATCGAGCATCATATCGAGGAATTATCCGCTGCGGAAATCCCGTTCGAGGCTTTTCCCATCGATCAGCCGGAGCCACACCAGGTCGCATCCCTGCAGACCGAGGCTGCCAAAGCAGTCACCGGCCGCTGGACCAGTTATATGGGCACGTCCGGCGCCAGCGGTGCCCGCCTGGCATTCTTGGTGGAACACCAGGACTTCCAGTTACCTCCTCCTGAGGGGCCACGTGTCATGTATACGCTGACCGAGGGCCTGGCGAACCTGATACTGCATGATCATCGCCGCGCGGCGAGCAGCTATCTGTCTCAGCGCGGCCTGCATTCGACATTCTCGCCTGATTACCGGCAGTTGATCGTCGACTCGGCCATCCTCTACGGCACCATCGAATTCGATGAGCACGGCCGTACGACGTCTTTCGATATGAAGAAGATGTCGGCGGATCGATAGGTCCGCATCCAGGTTCTGTAATCGACAGCGGGACTGCATCGGGGACGGGTAGATCGTCCCTTTGGCTCGGTAACCTCGGTTGATCCTCCGCGCTGAGCGCGAGGTATCGCCCCCAGTGAGGGGATGGAGGCATCGGTGGTGCTCGTGGCCGCGAGGGCCGGAGCGTGGACGGGACGTGAATCAGTTCACCTGTGGCATTACTTCGGCGGCCACCAACTCGAGGTGATCGATATCGTCGATATCCAAGATCCCCAGATAGATACGGGTGACACCGATTTCCGCGTAGCGACCGATCGTATCGACTACTTCGGCCGGCGACCCTCCGCCACCGTTTCCGCGCAGTTCCTCCATGCTGCGGCCGCTCGCCGCGGCACGTGCGGCTACC
>NZ_JBJZOO010000038.1:0-3046 GCF_047200775.1 Nocardia spongicola
GCTAGGCCGTGTTTTGAAAGTGGGTGGGTGTCCGCCCTCAGTTGTGTCGTAGCCACACACGCGGCCTGGTGTCGTAGCAGGCAGTGCCGCCTGACCGCACCAGCGGTGCGTCACCACAGGTGCAGGAAGCTCCGGACGTCGTCATACCCGTCGACGGCCCGACTATCCACGTCCGACGGGTCAGCCTCGCCACGCGCGGCCAGCGACTTCACCAGTGCGAGGGCTTCATCGCTGAGACGTCCGAAACGCCGAGCGGTGTGTCCCAGGCATAGGCCGGCCAGTCCAAGCATAGGGCTACCCGGCACAGCCCGTGTCCCAACCTGCACGCACCAGTGCTCGACGAACTCCACGTCGTCGTCGTTCAACGCGCTTCCGACCAGGACACTCGCGGCCTCCCCCTCGGCCGTGCGGTCACGCAAAGCCCGCTCCAACGTCTCGACCACGACCTGGTGAGGCAGCGCAGGAGGGTTCTCAAAACTCCGATGAGAGTGCACTGCGCGAGACTACGTGCCCCGCGTGATCCACACTCATCCGTGTCGTAGCCATTGGTTGATTGCGGCGATGTGGACGGTGGTCAGGTAACGGATGGCGAGTTTGTCGAATCGTGTGGCCACGGCCCGGTTTTGCTCGAGGAGGTTGATTCCTCGTTCGACGGTGTTGCGGTCGCGGCGGATCATCAGCCACTGATGTCCGGTGGGGCCTGGTCGGGGCCGACGCCAATCTCGATCCATGTGTTGACACGATGATCGGTATCTCCAGCGAAAACATAACCAGCGCCTCGGTATTCGAGGACAGACCGTAGTTTCGGATTTCCGCCGTAGGCCTCGTCGCCGGTCACCTGCGGTGCGGTGATACCCGTATCCACGGCGCTGAGGATCAACTGCTTCACCCGCGTCGACTCGGTCGCGAACCGTGTCTGACTGGGCACCCCGGCTTATATGAGGCGCTGCGGGTCGGTGGTCCACGATGTCGGCAGGTAGACAGCACGATCGAGGAACGCGTGCCCGACCTGGGCGGCGTACATGAGATAGACCGTGACCTCACTGTTGTCGATCCGGCTGGCCGTGCCTGTGTATTGATGCTGGATACCGACGGTAGATACGCCCTCCTTCAGGTCACCGGTTTCATCCACTTCCCTAATCATCCGGGCAGCGGCATGGCGGGTCTCCACTTGAGCGAACCGTCCACGATCTGGAACACCTCAGGTACAGAGACTGTTAGGCTGCCCTACTCATCAGTTCCGTCGTCAGTAGTTCGGGGAATAACTCGTAACTGAACCAGGGGTATGTTTATTGGCTGATCCGGTAGGCTCGCCAACGTGAAGAATGGCTATAGCCTGGGCAGGAGAGGTGGTTGATGGCGATCGAGCTTCGCGCGCCAACTATCGCCGACTTCGTTCGGACGCACCGCAAGCGCCCCCGTCCCGGTCATCCAAGTGGATACAGTCGACAAAAACTGGCAACTCTGGTTCCCGCTAGCTTAAGCTACCTGAGTCAGATCGAATCAGGCGAACGAACCTCTCCCAAACCTGAATTCATCGACGCACTATCCACTGCACTGCAGCTCAGCAGTGTCGAGAAGCAGCATCTGCACAACCTTGCGCTACCAAAGTCTTCAGGGCCGCGGACTCATGCACCTCTTACGGTGGCGAAAATGCGCACACTGATCACACCCGACATGGAATCAGTGATGGACGGTCTAGCTCCTCACCTGTCGGGATACGTCGATGAACGTTGGTTTGTGCTGGCCGCCAACGAAGTGTACGACCAGGCATACCCACGCCTGCTCGAGGTTGGGAACGTACTCACCTGGTTCTTTGCTGTTCCCGAATCGCGCAGCGTCATGCTCGAGTGGGAGGCTGAAGCGAGGTTGACAGTCAACTGGTTCCGATGGCACATGGGACGTTATGGTAACTCGGACTGGGCATTGGAGTTGCTTTCGCAGCTGTCGACCAGTCGCGAGTTCACTGCGATGTGGCTGGAAGAACGTGTCGACTTCCAGCGCCATCAGCCACTGATGCATCTGCGCGACCCTGATACCGACAAGCCTTATAGCGTTCGAGTCCAGATAGCAGACGTCCCTGGAGCGACAGTGCCGTTCCAATGGTTTATCGGCATCAAGACACCGTTCAACGGACCGGAGAACCTACTGAAAGCTCCTTGAGAAAGCCTCCTATCACCTCATTTACGAGATGTGGTGCCGTCCAGTTTGCGGCGTGCCCAGCTCCTGGGATCGTCACCACTCCATTGGCGCCGGGGAGCCCGGCTGCCAGTACCGCAGACTTCTCTGCGGTACTGGTCTGGTCGTGTTCACCTCGTATGACTATTGCTGGACAAGTGATTTCACCAAGCCTGTCCAGCAAGGTTTCTCTCTCTATGAGGCAGTTCGCGGCTGGTCGAATCAATGGCCGATCACTGGAGTGCCATTTCGCTCGCCAGGGTGCCTGATCGGCGTCCGTACCGCCGATCAGGCGTGGTGCAAGCGAGTCGGCCAACGTTGCCAGTGGGACGTTGGGGTCCGTCCACGCATCAAATAGTTCTTGGTAGCCAGCCTTTTCCTCGGCGGTAGATGCGCTGGCCTCGGTGTCGAGCAGCACCAAGGCGTCAACTCGGGAGGGGTCCAGCAGCGCTGTCCGCAGTGTGGTGTAGCCGCCTTGTGACATCCCGACAAGGGTTGCGTGCTCGACACCAGCGTCATCCATGACGGCCAACATGTCGCGCGCCGAATCCCAGTATGTGAATGGTCGATCCGGGTCCGACATTGTGTCGCCGTGGCCGCGGGCATCCAAGCACAATGCACGGACACCTCTGGACTCGACGAACTCCACTTGCGGCGCAAACATGCTCGAGTCCATGAAGAACCCGTGAGCGAAGACCATTACAGGCCAGGAGCTTTCCCCGGAATCTGTGTAGTGCACCCGAGCGCCTTCGATGTCGATGTATGGCATTGCTGTAGCGTACGCAGGTGGAGCACATGATGTCCTGCCCCGGCATGACGCTGTGCAGCGTTAGCTGGTCAGCGTCATGCCGGGGGCTGCTCTCTCAGT
>NZ_JBJZOO010000039.1:0-2022 GCF_047200775.1 Nocardia spongicola
GGTACTGCGCGTCGGCATCGATGGTGACTTCCGGTAGTGGTGGGCGTACCAGTGGCGCGTCCTCCGTCATGTCCAGTACCACCCGCCCGACCCCGATCGAGCGGGCGACCCTCTCGAAGGCCTGTGTGATATCGGCGGTGCCGTACCCTTCGTAGGGCAGCGGTCGGTAGCTGTTCTTGTCCGCGAGGAACCGCTGGAAGGTCTCGATGATTCTCGAGGTGAAAGCCTTGCGCCGTCGCGCCAGCAACCGGTCGAGGTCGAGGGAGAAATACGCCACGTTTTTGGTGAAGTGTCGTAGTTCGAGCATGCCGCCGAAGTAGATATCGGCTTTGCCGACCTCGACGATGCGTCCGAATTCCGCGACCGCGTCGAAGTTCTGTGCCAGGATCTCTCCGGGTGCGGAGTTGATCACTACGTCCGCGCCTTCGCCGTCGGTGAGGGCGAGGACTTGGTCGACGAAGTCGAGGGAGCGGGAGTTGACGACGTGGTCGGCGCCTTGTTCGATGACGTAGGCGCGGCGTTCGTCGGTGCTCGCGGTACCGATCACGCGGGCGCCGTGCGCTTTGGCGACTTGTATCGCTGCCGAGCCGACTCCGCCGGCGGCGCCGTGCACCAGTACCGTTTCCCCCGGCTGCACTCGGGCGAGTTCCTCCAGTGCGTATACCGGGGCCAGAAACGAGGAGATATTGCTGATCCATCCGGGCTCGATCTCGTCGGGGAAGCTGAATGCCCGATCCGCGTCGAGGGTGTTGTAGCGGCGGATCATGCTCTGGCACAGGACGGAGACCTGGTCGCCGATCTCGTGATCGGTGACCCCCGCGCCGACCCGGACGATCCTCCCGACTCCTTCCATCCCTGGTTCGGTGCCGTAGTAGGTGCCTGCGAGTTCGCGTTCGCCGAGTATGCCCATGACCTTCATCGCGTCTTTGTAGTTGAGGCCGATCGCGGTCATCTTCACTTCGACTTCGCCGGGGCCGGGGGCGCGTCGTTCGCATTGCCGCCAGCCCAGCTGGGAGAGGGTCTTGGTCTTGGGTATCTCCAGCCGGAAGTTGGCTTCGGGATCGGTCAGTGGTGCTGGCTCGTCGAGAGCGTCGAGACGGTCCTGCAGGGTGCGTTGCATCTCGGTGATCCATCGGGCCCCGTCGTGCAGGGAAACCTCATCGGCGTGGTCGTAGGTGTATGCGCCGGGAATCCTCAGCTCCGCGGCGATTTCGGTGTCGGTGACGTGGTCGTCGAGGTCGATCAGCCGCCACCGCAACCACGACTGCTCATTGAGCAGCACTCGATGGGCGCCGATCAACGCGCCCTGGGTCGGGTTCAGTGAGGTCTCTGATTCCGGAGGGATGAAGGCGTTCTCGGTGATCATCGAGGCGTAGAAATCGTCGGTGCCGAGAAGTTCGGTTTCGGTGCCGTGTTCTTGTTGCCAGGTGTCGAGGAATTCTTCGGTGGCTACCGCGATGCGGCGCAGTGTCCACAGGGTGGTTACTTCGTCGTAGCCGGTGCCAGCGACGACGATCAGGTGCAGGCGGTCGGCGCCGTCGTGGGTATGGGTGGCCCGTAGTTGTTCGGTGAGGGCGGTTTCGAGATCCTCGCGGTCGGGGTCGCCCACAACGAACAACTCGGCGCCTGCGGAGTCAGGAGTGGTCAGGCGCAGGATGCGTTCGGCGGCCGGGGTTGCTGCGGTGTCCATCACCACGATCAGGGTGGCCAGGTCCGTGGTGCCGGGCAGGGTGGCTGGGTCGATGGGATCGTGTGTCTGCCAGGCTGGTTCGTAGAATATGTCGATCATGCGTTGCATCGGGGCAGGTTGTGAGCTGATGGCTCCGAGTTGTAAGCCGATGATCTGCATGCAGATGTTGTGTTCGGCGTCGAGCAGGTCGATATCGGCGCTGTTGCCGTCAGGGGCGATTCGCGCTACTGCGGTGATGGTGTCGGAAAGTGGTGCGCGCAGGCGTACTTTGTCGACCGCGACCGGGACCAGGGCTCGGTCCGGGAGGATGTCGGTGGCCGCGATCAGGGCGC
>NZ_JBJZOO010000040.1:0-2016 GCF_047200775.1 Nocardia spongicola
CCGCCCTGATGGTAGCCAAGAAAGCCCGCCCGGATGGAGCTCGAGTCCCGGTCGCGGTCGACGAAGTACGCCTGCGCGCACCACTTTCCGACACCATCACCGCGATAGCGCGAATCGCCCCTGACGGCAACAGCGCCGATATCGACCTGCTCGACGCCGAACACAACATCTGCATGCAGATCATCGGCTTACAACTCGGATTCATCAACTCACAACCTGCCCCGATGCAACGCATGATCGACCTGTTCTACCAAGAGATCTGGCAGACACGCGATCCCATCGACCCAGCCACCCTGCCCGGCACCACGGACCTGGCCACCCTGATCGTGGTGATGGACACCGCAGCAACCCCGGCCGCCGAACGCATCCTGCGCCTGACCACCCCCGACTCCGCAGGCGCCGAGTTGTTCGTTGTGGGCGACCCCGACCGCGAGGACCTCGAAACCGCCCTCACCACACAACTACGCGCCACCCATACCCGCGACGGCGCCGACCGCCTGCACCTGATCGTCGTCGCTGGCACCGGCTACGACGAAGTAACCACCCTGTGGACACTGCGCCGCATCGCGGTAGCCACCGAAGAGTTCCTCGACACCTGGCAGCAAGAACACGGCACCGAAACCGAACTTCTCGGCACCGACGGCTTCTACGCCTCGATGATCACCGAGAAGGCCGTCATCTCTCCGGAATCCGACACCGCACCGAACCCGACCCAGGGCGCGTTGATCGGCGCCCATCGAGTGCTGCTCAATGAGCAGTCGTGGTTGCGGTGGCGGCTGATCGGCCTCGACGACCACATCGACGATGCCGCCCTCGCCACGGAACTGACGATTCCCGGCGCGTTCACCTACGACCACGCCGACGAGGTGTTCCTGCACGACGGAGCCCGGTGGGTCACCATCGTGCAACACACGCTGCAGGACCGTCTCGACGCTCTCGACGAGCCAGCACCACTGACCGATCCCGAAGCCAACTTCCAGCTGGAGCTGCCCAAGACCAAGACCTTCTCCCAGCTGGCCTGGCGGCAATGCGACCGACGCGCCCCCGGCCCCGGCGAAGTCGAAGTGAAGATGACCGCGATCGGCCTCAACTACAAAGACGCGATGAAGGTCATGGGCATACTCGGCGAACGCGAACTCGGCGACACCTACTACGGCCTCAACCTCGGTATGGAAGGCGCCGGTGTGGTCGTCCGCATCGGCGCGGGCGTCACCGGGCTCGAGGTCGGCGACCAGGTCGTCATCCTGTGCGAGGACATGCTTCACCGCTACAACACCCTCGGCGCGGACGTGGCGTTCCCCTTCCCCGACGAGATCGAGCCCGGATGGGTCAGCAGTATCATCCCGTTCTTGTCCGCGTTATACGCACTGGAGGAGACCGCCCACGTGCAGCCGGGGGAAACGGTACTGGTGCACGGCGCCGCCGGCGCGGTCGGCTCAGCCGCGGTACAAATCGCCAAACGCCACGGCGCCCGCGTGATCGGTACCGCGAGCACCGACGAACGCCGCGCCTACGTCATCGAACAAGGCGCCGACCACGTCGTCAACTCCCGCTCCCTCGACTTCGTCGACCAAGTCCGCACCCTCACCGACGGCGAAGGCGCGGACATAGTGATCAACTCCGCACCCGGTGAAATCCTGGCACAGAACTTCGGCGCGGTCGCGGAATTCGGGCGCATCGTCGAACTCGGCAGAACCGATATCTACTTCGGCGGCATGCTCGAACTACGACGCTTCACCAAGAACGTGGCATTTTTCTCCCTCGACCTCGACCGGATGCTGGCGCGCCGATTCGACGCATGCATCGCGAAATCCACCGAAACCTTCCAGAATTTCAGAGACGGCATCTATCGACCACTGCCCTACCACCTCTACGGCACCGCCGATGTCACGCGCGCTTTCGAAGAAGTCGCACGCTCCACCCAACTCGGCCGGATAGTGCTCGACATGACCGAGGACGCGCCACTGGTACGCCCACAACTACCCGAAGTGACCATCGATGCCGACGCACAATACT
>NZ_JBJZOO010000041.1:0-1481 GCF_047200775.1 Nocardia spongicola
CGGATTATTGGAAGCCGAGGGCGCTTTCGCCGCCGAAGCCGCCCGCATCGACACCGAGTTCCAGAAGATCGCAGGCTGGTCGATCATCGAAGAACTCTTGCGCCCCGAAGACCGATCCCGCGCCACCTCCACCGTCGTCGCCCAAGCAGGCAACTTCCTGGTACAGGTCGCCCTCTGCGCCGAACTCGCCGAACTCGATATCCGCCCCGCCACCGTCGTCGGCCACAGCGCCGGCGAAGTCGCCGCCGCCTACATCGCCGGAGCACTCTCCCTCCACGACGCACTCCTGGCCAGCCACCACCGCGCCCGACTCCAAGCCACCACCGCGGGCACCGGCGGCATGCTCGCGATCGGCCTGCCCGCCGACACCGTCCGCGAACTCATCGCCGAAGACCAACTGGTCGATATCGCCGCGATCAACAGCCCCACCGCAGTCACCCTCGCCGGCAACGAAACCCGCCTCGACGAAATCGCCGCACCCCTCATCGAAGACGGCGTCTTCGCCAAACGCCTCCAGGTGGAAGCGCCGTATCACAGCCACCTCATGGACCCCATCCTCGACGAACTCCGCAATGTCCTGACCGAACTACAACCGACCACCCCACACATCCCGCTGTACTCCACCGTCACCGGCACCCGAGTCACCGGCCCGGACTGGGGTGCCGACTACTGGTGCGACAACACCCGTCACACCGTCCGCTTCGCCGACACCATCCGCGAACTCATCCGCGCGGGCCACCGCGTCTTCCTCGAAATCGGCCCGCATCCCGTCCTCGGCGCCAACATCCGCGAAATCCTACGCGCGGCAGGCGAAACCGGCACCACCATCGGCACCCTCAACCGCAAACAACACGACACCGACAGCATCCGCAAAATCCTCGCCGACCTCTACGCCGCCGGGGTACTCGACATCGAGGGAATGTTCGCCGACCTCCCCACCCCCACACCACACCTCGACCTCCCCACCTACCCCTGGCAGAAAACCCACCTCCGCACCGAAATACCACTCAACCAACTCCACCTCTACGGCACCCCGGACAGCTACACCACACTGGGCGACCAAGATCCCGAAGACAGCCTGCGCTGGCAACTGGAATTGAACATGCAGGTGCTGCCGTGGCTGGCCGACCACCGGGTGGAGGGCACCCGACTGATGCCAGCCACCGGATACCTGGACGCGGCCTTGAGCGCCGTACTGGCACGCACCGAATCCACCCAGGCCGGGGTGGCGGATGTCCGGTTCGTGACACCCCTGGCCATCGAAGACGGGCAAATGCCACTCATGCGCTTCGAACTGGAGGAATCGACCCATCGCTTCACCATCCGCTCCCGGAAAACGGCCGGCACCGCATGGACGGTCAACGCCACCGGCCGACTGATCGAAGGCGCCTACGACCAGATCAAAGCCGAGGTCCCACCCACCTACACCATGACCGAGATCGACCCGGCCACCTTCTACACCACCCTGGCCACAATCGGGC
>NZ_JBJZOO010000042.1:0-1352 GCF_047200775.1 Nocardia spongicola
GACCTGCGCCGAGAGCACACTGTCGGGATCGGTTTCCGCACCCAGCACCGCCCGCTGCCACACCGCGTAATCCGCGTACTGCACCGGCAACGGCGCCCACCCCGGCACCTGCCCGGCCGCACGCGCCGCGTACGCCACCATCACATCCCGGGTCAACGGCCCCATCGACCACCCATCCGCACTGATGTGATGGGCCACGAACACCAACACATGCTCGTTCTCACCCACCACGAACAACGCCGCCCGCAACGGGACCTCGACAGTCACATCGAACCCGGCCGAAACCACCTCACCGACCCGCTCCCGCAACTGCGCGACCGCAACCGGCCGCGCAGACAAATCCGGCACCGCCTGAGCCACCGGCACGATCAGCTGATACGCCACCCCATCCTGCTGCGGATAGATAGTGCGCAACACCTCGTGCCGCTCCACCACATCGGCCACCGCCGCCTGCAACGCCGCCACATCCAATACACCGGACAACCGCACCGCGACCGGAATATTGTTCACCGCCGACCCGGTATCGAACTGGTTCAAGAACCACATCCGCTGCTGCGCCAACGACAACAACACCCGCTCCGGACGCGGGCCTGCTACCAGCTCACGGCCGCGACCGGTTCCCGCATGCGATTCGACTCGCGCGGCCAACGCGGCCACCGTCGGGGCTTCGAACAGCATGCGGACCGGAACCTTGGCATCCAGCACCGCACCGATCCGCGCGACCACCTGGGTGGCGCTCAACGAGTTACCGCCGAGGTCGAAGAAATCGTCATCCAACCCGACAACATGTTCGCCTGCGGCTGCCGCTACCCCGAGTACCTCAGCGAAAGCGTCGGCCACGATCTGTTCGATCGGTGTCGACGGCGCCCGGAACGCCCGCACCTCGAACTCCGGCTCCGGCAACGCCCGACGATCCAGCTTGCCGTTCACCGTCAACGGCAACGCCGCCAACACCACAAACGCCGACGGCACCATATACGACGGCAACCGCCCCGCCAGCTCCCCACGAACCGCCTCGACATCCACCCCAACAACGGCACCATCAGTAGCAACGGCACCATCAGTGGCAACGTCAGCGGCGACCAGGTATGCCACCAACCGATCCCCCACCCGCGGATCGGACTTCGCGACCACCACCGCCTGCCCGATACCCGCCACCCCCAACAACGCCGCCTCGATCTCCCCCAACTCGATCCGGAAACCCCGAATCTTCACCTGGAAATCACTCCGACCCCGATACTCCAACACCCCCGCAGCCGTCCACGCCACCACATCACCCGTGCGATACATCCGCTGCCCCACCACGAACGGATCAGCCACGAACCGCTCCGCGGTCAAATCCACCCGACCCG
>NZ_JBJZOO010000043.1:0-1338 GCF_047200775.1 Nocardia spongicola
CGCACCGGTGAACCCGGTACCGGACAACGTCACCGAATTACCACCAGCCTCCGGACCCGAACCCGGAACCACCGAGACGAGCGTCGGTGCGACAACATAGGCGTAGAAAACACCATTACTGGTGCCACCGATAGTAATAACGGTGACCTCGACAGTTCCGGTCCCCGCTGGGACTACCGCCGTGATCTGCGTATCCGACACCACCGTGAACGACACCGCCGAAACCCCACCGAACAACACCGCCGTCGCACCCGTGAACCCGGTACCGGTCAGTGTCACGGTATTACCACCGGTTGCCGGACCCGAATCCGGAACCACCGAGATAAGCGTGGGTGCCGCGACATACGTATAGGACACCGGATTACTGACACCACCCGCAGTAGTCACCGTGACGGCAACAACACCGGTCCCCGCAGGCACCATCGCCGCGATCTGGGTATCCGACACCACCGTGAACGACACCGCCGCATTCGCAGCGAACAACACCGCGGTCACACCAATGAACCCGGTACCGATCAACGTCACGGTATTACCACCGGTCTCCGGACCCGAATCCGGAACCACCGAGATAAGCGTGGGTGCCGCGACATACGTATAGGACACCGGATTACTGACACCACCCGCAGTGGTCACCGTGACATCGACCGCACCACTGCCAGCAGGGACGGTAGCGGTGATCTGGGTATCCGACACCACCGTGAACGACACCGCCGAAACCCCACCGAAATCCACCCCCGTGGCACCGGTGAACCCGCTACCGGACAACGTCACCGAATTACCACCAGCCTCCGGACCCGAACCCGGAACCACCGAGACGAGCGTCGGTGCGACAACATAGGTGTAGAGAACACCGTTACTGGTGCCACCGGTAGCAGTAACGGTGACCTCGACAGTTCCGGTCCCCGCTGGGACTACCGCCGTGATCTGCGTATCCGACACCACCGTGAACGACACCGCCGAAACCCCACCGAACAACACCGCCGTGGCACCGGTGAACCCGCTACCGGACAACGTCACCGAATTACCACCGACCTCCGGACCCGAACCCGGAACCACCGAGGTGAGTGTCGGTGCCGCGACATACGTGTAGGACACGCTATTGCTGACACCACCCGCAGTGGTCACGGTGACAGCGACCGTGCCGGTCCCCGCAGGAACAGTAGCGGTGATCTGCGTATCCGACACCACCGTGAACGACACCGCCGAAACCCCACCGAAATCCACCCCCGTCGCACCGGTGAACCCGGTACCGGACAACGTCACCGAATTACCACCGACCTCCGGACCCGAACCCGGAACCACCGAGACCAGCGTGGGGGCTCCGAGGTAGCTATAGGG
>NZ_JBJZOO010000044.1:0-1328 GCF_047200775.1 Nocardia spongicola
AACCGGAAATAGCTCCAGGACAAGCCGCCGAACTCATGTGTCGGTCTACCCCGTGAACGGGGGGATGAACTCGCAGGGCACCGGACGTGGATGCGCGGGATCGAGCGCATTGAGTACATAGGCGGCAGCCCGTGGACTGCCCCCTAGAGCCGCGTGCTCGGAGTAGTCCGTCGGACAGCCGTCCTGCACCACGATGTTGGTCACGCCCGGCCCGGGAACCAGCCCCGAGGTATACGGAACAACCAGTTCGTCCAGTGCGGTCGCGATATTGGTGTATGCCACGTCCGGGTGGTAGATACCATCGGCGTTCAGCTCGCGCAGGAAATCCGAGCCCTGCCCAACTTGCGGACAGGCCTGGCACTCCCCGAAAAGCCCGTCGAACGCCGCTTTCAGGCCCAGTTGCGTGCTGTACACGCCCAGCTCTCCCAGTCCGAGGAGGTTCGAACCGAGCCACAGTGGAGCCAAGCCGACGAACTTGTCCACCTTCGCCGCGCCGCCGAGCCGCTTGATGAAGTAATTACCGTAGACATTGCCCTGGGAGTGGGCGACGATATCGACCCTGGCAGCCCCGGTCGCGGCCAAGACCCGATCCACGAAGTCACCGAGCTGCGCGGCGCTCTGCTCGATCGGAAGCATTCCACCCATCGCCGAATTCGGCCATGGCGAGCCGACGTAGTTACCGAAGGTTCCCGCGTACACGCAGTACCCCTCATTGGCAAGCAACGGCACGTACACACCCCAGTTGGTCTGCTTGTTCGCGGCCGTTCCGTGCGCAAGCACCACCGGATTCGGATGCGCGGAACTCGGACGGCAGGACCAGTCATTGGAACCAGGCAACGAACCACCCGGATTCGTCAGCTCGGCCGGGACACCGACGAACAAGTTGTAGACAACCGGATACGGCTGCGCATGCGCCGAGCTCGCCGCAATGGCAGACATCGCGGCAAGCAGCACGACGAACAAGGAAAAGCCTGAGACACGCCGCACGACAGCCTCCCAAACCAGAAATAGCTCCAGGACACTCGGCCAAGGCTGAAATCAGCTCTGGAATGTTATCGCACAGAACCCCTCGGAAAGGCCGATTCCATGGGGCTGAGAACGAAGCGCGTCTTACTTCGACGTTGCGCCAGGAAGGTCGGCGCGGAGAGCATGGCACCCACGATATTCCAATAGAGTCAGGATGATTCGAAGTCGACCTACACCGCCTGAGAACCCGGCGAGCCCATGAATCCGGCTACCCCGTGAACGGCGGGATGAACTCGCAGGGCACCGGACGTGGATGCGCGGGATCGAGCGCATTGAGCACATAAGCGGCAGCCCGTGGACTC
>NZ_JBJZOO010000045.1:0-1319 GCF_047200775.1 Nocardia spongicola
TGGGTCGGGTGGATTTGACCGCGGAGCGGTTCGTGGCTGATCCGTTCGTGGTGGGGCAGCGGATGTATCGCACGGGTGATGTGGTGGCGTGGACGGCTGGGGGGGTGTTGGAGTATCGGGGTCGGAGTGATTTCCAGGTGAAGATTCGGGGTTTCCGGATCGAGTTGGGGGAGATCGAGGCGGCGTTGTTGGGGGTGGCGGGTATCGCGCAGGCGGTGGTGGTCGCGAAGTCCGATCCGCGGGTGGGGGATCGGTTGGTGGCATACCTCGTCGCCGCCGATAGCGAAACCGGTGTGGATGTGGCGGGGGTGAAGTCTGCGTTGAGTGCGGGCTTACCGTCGTACATGGTGCCGTCGGCGTTTGTGGTGTTGGCGGCGTTGCCGTTGACGGTGAACGGCAAGCTGGATCGTAAGGCGTTGCCGGAGCCGGAGTTCGAGGTGCGGGCGTTCCGGGCGCCGTCGACACCGATCGAACAAATCGTGGCCGACGCTTTCGCTGAGGTACTCGGAGTATCGGCAGCCGCGGGCGAACATGTCGTCGGGTTGGATGACGATTTCTTCGACCTGGGCGGTAACTCGTTGAGCGCCACCCAGGTGGTCGCGCGGATCGGCGCGGTGTTGGATGCCAAGGTTCCGGTCCGCATGCTGTTCGAAGCCCCGACAGTGGCCGCGTTGGCTGCGCGGGTGGAGTCGCATGCGGGAACCGGTCGTGGCCGTGAGCTGGTAGCAAGCCCGCGTCCGGAGCGGGTGTTGTTGTCGTTGGCGCAGCAGCGGATGTGGTTTTTGAACCAGTTCGATACCGGGTCGGCGGTGAACAATATTCCGGTTGCGGTGCGGTTGTCCGGTGTGTTGGATGTGGTGGCGTTGCAGGCGGCGGTGGCTGATGTGGTGGAGCGGCACGAGGTGTTGCGCACTATCTATCCGCAGCAGGATGGGGTGGCGTATCAGCTGATTGTGCCGGTGGCTCAGGCGGTGCCGGATTTGTCTGCGCGGCCGGTTGCGGTCGCGCAGTTGCGGGAGCGGGTCGGTGAGGTGGTTTCGGCCGGGTTCGATGTGACTGTCGAGGTTCCGTTGCGGGCGGCGTTGTTCGTGGTGGGTGAGAACGAGCATGTGTTGGTGTTCGTGGCGCATCACATCAGTGCGGATGGGTGGTCGATGGGGCCGTTGACCCGGGATGTGATGGTGGCGTATGCGGCGCGTGCGGCCGGGCAGGTGCCGGGGTGGGCGCCGTTGCCGGTGCAGTACGCGGATTACGCGGTGTGGCAGCGGGCGGTGCTGGGTGCGGAAACCGATCCCGACAGTGTGTTGTCTGCGCAGGTG
>NZ_JBJZOO010000046.1:0-1292 GCF_047200775.1 Nocardia spongicola
ATTCCCCAAGTTCCCCAAGTTTTCTGATGTGGGCCCCGTCACATCAGGCGGTCATCGGCAGGTGGTTCGGGCCTTCACCGGGGCCGGGGATACGCCATCCGGGCCAACCGCTGGCGCTGAATCCCGATCGCCGCACCGGCCAGCGGGGCGACGGCGTGCGGCCACACCGCGCGGACGGTCTCGACGTAGTCGCGTCCTCCGAGCACGATGACGGGGCGGGCGAGTAATCGCGCGGTGCGGGCCTGGTATCGGATGAGGTCGGCCACTTGGTCGCGGCGGCCGCGAATCCTGGTGTCGTAGGGCTCCAATTCCTCGGCGAGCGTGACCAGCCCGTGCCGCGCGGAAATGATGCGGATGTCGGAATCATCGGCGAGAGCGCGCGCGGCGCGCAGGCACTCGGCGAAGTAGGTCCCGCCGTACAGTTCGGCGGCCGGTGCCGGGTTCGGGGCCTTGCGGGCTCCGCACGCGACCAGCAGCAGCGGCGAGCCGTACATCTGCGTGAGTTCCTCGCCGGTGGCCGCATACCAGGCGGCGGCCAGGCTTTCCCCGCTCTCGGCCTCGGTCAGTGGTTCGGCGTCGTCGTGGCGGTCATAGGTGGTGACCTCCCAGCGGCGAATTTCGGCGCGGGAGGTGGCCACGCTGTAGTCGTCGGTGGTGACCAGCGCGTAAACCTCGTCGTTGATGTCGAGCTGCAGAGCCAGGCATCCGCCACCGGTTCCCACGACGGTCGCCGATACGCCGTAGGCGGCGAACAGTGCGAATTCGGGGGCCAGGGCGAGCAGGTGGCGGGCGGTGCGCGGGTCGAGGTCGGCTCCGACGGCGGGGACCTCGACCGCGCGCGGGGACGCGGTGGTGGCGGCCTCGGGTTCGTGCATCGGCCTTCTCCTTCGGTGGTCAGTGGCCGGTCAGCAGCGTGTACGGGTCGCCGGGGGCGGTGGGGTCGGCGATGTGGCGCAGCAGATCGGCGCGGCTTCGGGCGGCGGTCAGCTCGGCGGCGGTTAGAACGGTGGGTCATTGCCGGTGATCGGGGCGGACGCCGGGACCGTCCGGGGCCGGGCCGGCTCGTCGCCAGGGGCGTACCACTCGCGCCAGATCGGCTGATCGACCAGGTGGTCGTAGTGCTCGCGCATGTGGGCGTCGAGTTTCCGCTCGACTGCGGCGATTTCGGCGCTGTAGTCCGCCCAGCCCTCGGCGTCGCTGTCGGGATAGACGTACTCGAGTGGGGTGTTGTCCAGAGTCATCAATCGGTTCCACTCGGCGCGCAGCTCGTGTGCACGCTCGCGGGCTTCGTC
>NZ_JBJZOO010000047.1:0-1131 GCF_047200775.1 Nocardia spongicola
GTGGTTGTCCAGGTAGAAATACACGCCGCCACCGGAATTCAAGGCAGCACCCGGTTTCAGTACATCGGCTGCGCTTCTGCCTTCCAGAGCGTGTTTGCCGAGGACGGTCATGGTCGCAGGGTCGATGAGAAACAGACCGGGGTCGAGGCCGAGACAGGTGGCGACGATGCGACCGGCCCGGTCGAAGGCCGCCGAAATACACAGGTCACCCAAGAGTAGCGAGTTGGTTTGCGGTGCCAGGCCGAGCGGGCCTGGGCGGGTGTAGGTATCGCTCATCCACCCGTCGTTGTGGACGCCCGAGTCGCCGTTGGGTGCCAGGTACGGATTCTGCGGGATCGGGGGGATGCCGGTGATCGGGTTGGCGGTGGCTGGTGTGCCGAGGAACTGTGGAATATCCGGGCCGGCCGGTCCAGGAGGAACCGGAACTGCGGCGGCAGGGGCCGCGACGGTGGCGAGGGCCACGGCCAGTAGCGGTAGGCGAAGGAAACGAGAGCGGAGAGTAGGGAGCACACGTGCAAGGTATTCGTTTGCGGCGCCCGGTAAATCCCCCGCGCGAGTGATTCGCCATAGCCGGGTTCGGTGCTCGATATCGTACGGACCACCCGGCGAGCTCTAGCGGTCGCTGCGATCGGATACGTGGATACGGCTGCGCGGAATCGCACCGGAGGATCGCGCTGATCAGTGCGCACGACTTCGGAAAACACCAGCGCGCCGACGGAAGGTGTCGGCGCGCTGGTGCGGTAGGTCCGCGAATATTCTCCGGTCAGTTGTTCAGTTGCCGTCGCGCAGCGATATCAGTCCGCCCGCGGTGCCGAGATAGGCCGTTGCGTCGGGGCCGAGGGCGATGCCCGCGTAATTGTTGTTGAAGCCGAAGCCGGTGCCGGACAGTTGCTTCCACACCATTTCGCCGGTGCGGTAGTCGAGGGCGGTCCAGTACCAGGGATCGTTCAGTTGGGTGCCCTTGGTGTAGGTGTAGATCAGCCCGGTGGCCAAGGACAACTTCGGTACTACGGTCGGTGCGGCTTCGACGGTGTTGGACCACACCTTATGGCAGCCGTTGCCGTCGGCATCGATGTCGATGCGCGCGAAACCGGGAGTGGTGGTCTTGCCGAGTATGGTGGCGTCCGGACC
>NZ_JBJZOO010000048.1:0-1027 GCF_047200775.1 Nocardia spongicola
GTAGTGGATGTTCCAGATCTGCAGTGCCTGCCGACGCTGCAGATCCGAGGTCCATTCGCGGGCGTAGAGGAATTCCTCGGCCAAGATCCGGTTATAGCGCTCGACTTTCCCGTTGTGACGGGGTGTGTAGGGGCGTATCCGCTGGTGGCGGGCCCCGTGGAGAACCTTCGCGAAGTCACGGGCCTTGTAGCAGGCTCCGTTGTCGGTGACGATCCGGTGGACATGGCCTATGCCGTGAGCGGCGAAGAACGCTCGCGCTCGGTGCACGAAACCTACAGCGGTGGAAGCTTTCTCGTCCTCGAGAGCTTCGGTGTAGGCCAGCCGGGAGAAGCCATCGACCGCGGAATGCAGGAAGACATAACCCGTACGGACGCCACGTTTCTTGGCGCGGGCGACAACCTTGGCCTGCTCGGAGCCCGCGCCGTGAACACGCCAGCCACCACCGTCGGGGATCCTGCCGACCTTCTTCACATCGACATGCACCATATGTCCTGGCCAGCGGGCCACGATACGGCGTGGTGCCCGGTTGCTGTCACCACAGGAGTCGATGAACCCGCGGCGATTCAGCCCGAGATGCGCCAACTGCCTGGTCACCGTTCGCACCGCGATGTTCACCCCGACGGCTTCGAGTTCGAACGCGATCCGCCGAGCCGACCACTTGTTGTCCCGGCGCATCCGCTCGATCCGGGCGACGACCACTGCCGCGGTCGCGCTCGACTGCCGGCGCGGCACCGAAGACCGGTCCTCGAGTCCTATTTCACCGTAGCGACGCCATCGATTGACCCACTTCGACGCGCACTGACGAGAGATCCCCATCTCGGCGGCCACATGAGCGATCGGACGGTTACGACAGCGCTGCACCAGACGGCGACGGCCCTCGACGGACAACGGGGCATTACGGTGGGTCACGGACGGGTCTTCCTGGTCGAGCGGACGGAGGATGTGGTGTTTTCCATCCTGCCGCCAGGGAGATCCGTCCCCTCAGCTCACCCCTGCGCGAGTGTCAACAACCTCATGACCCACAACA
>NZ_JBJZOO010000049.1:0-1026 GCF_047200775.1 Nocardia spongicola
GGCCGGATTTCGCTGTGCCAAATCATTAGCTCTGTTCCTTATCGGCATGGTCACGGTCGTGCTACTACCCGCGAGCGCCACGGCCGACTCGTGGTCCGGCCCCCGAAACGCCATCCAGGAGTTCCTCGATGTCGGGCGGACCCCGGTCCCCCGGGCTAACTGTGGCCCCGGTTCCGCGCCGGAGAACGGTCTGCAGGGTGATGTCACCGCGGCCGACCGCGACAGCGGGCGCAGCAGGCAGGGCTACCGGTGCAATATGTCCTTCGTCGGTGGATACGCCGGCCGTGGCGCGGGCATCACCTCCACCAGTTTCGAGCACTGCGCCTACCTCGGCTCGTTCTTTCCCGGCAACCTGATCAGTGAGGGGCGCGGTGTCCAGGTGGTCGACGTATCCGATCCGGCCAACCCGCGCCCGACGGTTTCCCTGACCGAACCCGCCATGCTCGCGGGCACCTGGGAAAGCCTCAAAGTCAATGCCCGACGCAAACTGCTGGTCGGCACCGGCGTTCCGGTGGGTGCAGGCGTGGGGTACCTGTCGGTGTACGACATCTCCGATTGCGCGTACCCACGGCTGCTCAATCATGGCCCAGGCACGAATCTGCTGATGCCGCTGCCGATCACCACCCACGAGGGAGGTTTCTCCCCGGACGGCAACACCTACTGGGCCTCCGGGATCGCCCCCGGTTTCGTCAGCGCGATCGACCTGACCGATCCGGCCAACCCGCGTGTGATCTGGCAGGGACTGACCGGCATCGAGGCACACGGATTCGGCATCAGCCCGGACGGCAACCGGATGTACATCTCCGCACTCGGCGGATTCACCGTCCTCGATATCAGCGCGGTACAGCGCCGCGATCCGAATCCGCAGGTGCACCATATCGGCCGGGTGTTCTGGACCGACGGCTGGGCGACCCAGCACAGCATCCCGGTCACCTATGCGGGCAGACCCTATCTCTACACCGTCGACGAAGGTGGTTCCGGCGGCGTCAAACTCGTCGATATCGCCGATGAGACCGCACCCAAGGT
>NZ_JBJZOO010000050.1:0-920 GCF_047200775.1 Nocardia spongicola
CACCGCGGCGGGTGATAATCACAGACGTGACATTCAATCCAACGCTGTGGCGCCCCATTCCGGGATTCGAGAACTTGACCGACATCACCTACCACCGGCATATCGAGCAGGGCACCGTTCGGATCGCATTCGACCGGCCCGAGGTGCGCAATGCGTTCCGGCCGCATACGGTCGACGAACTCTACCGAGCCCTCGATCACGCCAGAATGACCCCGGATGTCGGCGCGGTATTGCTCACCGGCAACGGCCCGAGCCCCAAAGACAACGGCTGGGCTTTCTGCTCCGGCGGCGACCAACGCATCCGAGGACGCAGTGGCTACCAGTACGCCAGCGGCGACACCGCGGACACGGTCGATCAAGCCAGGGCAGGCCGACTGCATATCCTCGAGGTGCAACGACTCATCCGCTTCATGCCCAAAGTGGTGATCGCACTGGTGAACGGCTGGGCCGCGGGCGGAGGACACAGCCTGCACGTGGTCTGCGACCTCACCCTGGCCAGCCGGGAGCACGCTCGTTTCAAGCAGACCGACGCCGACGTCGGCAGCTTCGACGGTGGTTACGGCAGCGCCTATCTGGCCAAGATGGTCGGGCAGAAATTCGCCCGCGAGATCTTCTTCCTCGGCCGTCCCTACACTGCCGAAGAAATGCACCAGATGGGCGCGGTGAACAAGGTCGTCGACCATGCCGAACTGGAAAACGTCGCCTTGGAATGGACCGCCGATATCAACGGCAAATCCCCGCAAGCGCAACGCATGCTGAAGTACGCGTTCAACTTGCTCGACGACGGGCTGGTCGGCCAGCAACTGTTCGCAGGCGAAGCGACCAGAATGGCTTATATGACCGACGAAGCAGTCGAAGGCCGCGATGCCTTCCTACAGAAACGCACACCGGATTGGACCCCCTACCCCTGGCACTTCTGA
>NZ_JBJZOO010000051.1:0-706 GCF_047200775.1 Nocardia spongicola
CGGAACCGGCACGGTGGCTGTCACTGTCACCACACCGATCAGTACCAGTAATCCTGTCTCCTATACCTATCTCGGAACGCCCACGTTGGTCTCGGTGGTTCCGGACTCGGGTCCGGAGACCGGTGGTAATTCGGTGACGTTGACTGGTACCGAGTTCACCGGTGCCACGGGAGTGGATTTCGGTGGGGTTTCAGCGGTGTCGTTCACGGTGGTGTCGGATACGCAGATCACCGCTACCGTTCCTGCGGGGACCGGCACGGTAGGTGTCACGGTCACTACTCCAGGTGGCACCAGCAGTAGTGTCGCCTATACCTATCTCGTAGTTCCGACGCTCGTCTCGGTGGTTCCGGGTTCGGGTCCGGAGGTCGGTGGTAATTCGGTGACGTTGACTGGTACCGGGTTCACCGGTGCGACGGCGGTGTTGTTCGGTGGGATTCCGGCGGTGTCGTTCACGGTGGTGTCCGATACGCAAATCACTGCGATGGTGCCTGCGGGGAGCGCGACGGTCGCGGTCACGGTCACCGGTGCCGGTGGTGTCAGCAACAGTCTGTTCTACACCTATATTGCTGCGCCGACGTTGTCTTCGGTGGTTCCGGGTTCGGGTCCGGAGGTCGGTGGTAATTCGGTGACGTTGTCCGGTACCGGGTTCACCGGTGCGACGGCGGTGTTGTTCGGTGGGATTCCGGCGGTGTCGTTCACGGTGGTG
>NZ_JBJZOO010000052.1:0-664 GCF_047200775.1 Nocardia spongicola
TGAGTGCGGTGCCGTCGTATCCGGGGTCGCAGGTGCTGGAGAAGGTTGCCAGGTATGTCGCGCCCGAGGTGGTGTGCGCGACTGTCTTCGTGGTGAACCAGCCTCGTTCGCGGGATCTCTTACTCGGTCCGGTGCCCGGTCTCGGTAGGACCAGGTCCAAGAATCTGCGGCCTGCGGCGGTCCGGGACAGCAGCGCGCCGCCCGTCATGATTACTTCGATACCACCGGCCATACCTGCCGCCAGCAGTGGCGCTATCGGCGAGTTCCCGGCGCTCATCACCTCTCGGTAACGGAAATTCTTGCCGTAGGGCCAACCCAGCAGCCCATTGCTGCGGCGAACAAGCTTCGTGTCGTGTGTGGCGAAGATATAGGTGCCGATCCAGCCGTCCAGGCTCGGGTCGATCGTGCTCGCCCGTGACAGCGCCCGGTCGGACTGACGGCCGAGGTCGGGTTCCCTGGACTTGTCCGGGCTCAGCGAGTAAGGGTCCGCCATGACGGCGCCCTTGGCCGGGTCGGCGGCGAGCGCTTCCAGGGTGGCCCGGTCGGAATCGACAGTACCGCCGCTGAACCCTCCTTTGGCCGTGGCTATGGCTGTGGTGTCGGTGAGTTCGCCGGTGTTGTCGTCGACGGTTCGGCGGTAGAGCTGGTACACGCTCAAGTCAGG
>NZ_JBJZOO010000053.1:0-664 GCF_047200775.1 Nocardia spongicola
GCACAGCGGTGGCCTGGTATCCGGGGTCACCGGTGCCGGAGAAGGTTGCCAGGTATTTCGCCCCAGAGGTGGTGTGCGCGACCGTCTTCATGGTGAACCAACCGCTGGTACGGGTTTCTTCGCTCGGTCCGGTGCCCGGTTGGGGCAGCAGTCGGTCCAAGAGCTTGCGGCCCGCGGCGGCCCGCGACAACAGTGCGCCTGCCGTCATGACCGCCACGATGCCGCCGGTGATGCCCGCAGCCAGCAGTGGCGCTATCGGCGAGTTCCCGGCGCTCATCACCTCTCGGTAACGGAAATTCTTGCCGTAGGGCCAACCCAGCAGCCCATTGCTGCGGCGAACGATTTTTGTATTGGAGTTGGCCATGATGAATGTGCTCACCCAGCCGTCCAGGCTCGGATCGATCGCGCTCGCCCGCGACAGCGCCATATCGGACTGGCGGCCGAGGTCGGGTTCCCTGGACTTGTCCGGGCTCAGCGAATAGGGATCCGCCATGACCGAGCCCTTGGCGGAGTCGGCGGCGAGCGCTTCCATCGTGGCCCGCGCCGAATCGACAGTACCGCCGCTGACGCCGCCTTTGGCCGAGGCCACCAGCGTGGTGTCGGTGAGTTCGCCGGTGTTGTCGTCGACGGTGCGGCGGTAGAGCTGGTACACGCTCAAATCGGA
>NZ_JBJZOO010000054.1:0-643 GCF_047200775.1 Nocardia spongicola
GGATTCATGGTGCTGCAACTGGACAACGGCGTCTATACGCCGCCCCCGAACCAGCAGTCGACCATCGGGTCATAACCATGACGCTGCGAATGCGCACCGTATTCCTGGCTTCGGCGGCCTTCACGCTGCTGGTGCTCGGCGCCGCGCTACGCCCACTGGTATTCCCGGAAAGCCATTCGGCGCCATCGGTGCTCACCGCGGTGGAAATCGGCTTCGCGCAGGATATGACCGCGCATCACCAGCAGGCGCTGCTCATGGTGCAGCGGCTCGACCCCGCCGCCGACCCGGCGATCATCCGGTTGGCCGACCAGATGGACCGGACCCAACGTCTGGAGATCGGCACCATGCTGGGCTGGTTGCGGCTGGCCGACGCGGCCCCGATCGCCGAGCATCCGATGGACTGGATGCACACCGCCGTCCCCGCCGCGCATCAGCATTCGGCTGTCGAACCGCCCGCCGCGGCGGCCGCGGAAACAGCTATGCCCGGTATGGCGAGCACCGCAGAACTCGACGATTTGGCCGGGCTACGCGGACGAGACGCCGAAATCCTGTTCCTGCAGTTGATGATCCGCCATCATCAAGGCGGCATCGTCATGGCACAGGCCGCCGATGCGCTCATACCATCCGGACCGGTCAAGGAGGG
>NZ_JBJZOO010000055.1:0-601 GCF_047200775.1 Nocardia spongicola
TGGATCCGCAGCAGATCGCGGTGCGTTATCAGGGCCGTTCGATCACCTACCGAGAGTTGGATGAGTATTCCTCGCGGTTGGCGCGGGTGCTCATCAGTCGTGGGGTGGGGCCGGAGCGGATCGTGGCGTTGGCGTTGCCGCGTTCGTATGAGATGGTCGCGGCGTTCTGGGCGGTGGCCAAGGCCGGTGGTGCGCATGTGCCGATCGATCCGACCTATCCGCTGGAGCGGATCCGGCATATGGTCACCGATTCCGGGGCGATCCTCGGCATCACCGCCGACCGGTACGCCGAGCAGCTCCCGGGCGAGGTCGAATGGTTGCGTATCGATGCCGATGGGTTCGCCGCGCAGGTCGCCGCGCAGTCCGCCGAGCAGGTCACCGATGCCGACCGGGTTACCGCGTTGGCGATGCGGCATCCGGCGTATGTGATCTACACCTCCGGGTCGACCGGTCTGCCCAAGGGCGTCACTGTCACCCACGCGGGTCTGGGTGGTTTGGTGGATGTGGCCACCGACCTGTATCAGTTGCGGCCGCAGCATCGGTTCCTGCATATCTGCTCGCCGAGTTTCGATCCGTCGGTGTTGGAGTGGTTGTGCACCGC
>NZ_JBJZOO010000056.1:0-601 GCF_047200775.1 Nocardia spongicola
CGGGCACGCTGATGGTCGGGCTGTTCGCCGGAATCGGCGGTCTCGAACTCGGTCTCGGCAAGCACGGCTGGCACACCGGACTGCTGTGCGAGATCGACCCAGGCGCCCAAAGCGTGCTCGCCACCCGTTTCCCTGAGGTGCCGCTGCATTCCGATATCACCCGGCTGCGCGCCATTCCCGCGGGGACGGAGCTGGTCGCGGCGGGATTTCCCTGCCAGGACCTCTCGCAGGCCGGCCGCACCGCAGGTATCACCGGCACCAGGTCCGGCCTGGTCGACGAGGTGTTCCGGCTGGTGCGCCGCAAACGCGGTCCACGCTGGCTACTGATCGAAAACGTGCCATTCATGCTGCAGCTCGGCCGTGGCGCGGCGATGCGGCACATCACCAGCGCACTCGACGAGCTCGGCTATACCTGGGCCTACCGGGTGGTGGATGCACGCGCGTTCGGCCTGCCACAGCGTCGTCAGCGCGTGCTGATGCTGGCTTCGCGTACCGAAGACCCCCGCGAGGTGTTGTTCGGTGAGGATGCCGGTCCGCGCACGGTCGGCGACCCGATGCTCGATCCCTGCGGCTTCTATTGGACCGAAGGAGTGCGCGGGCT
>NZ_JBJZOO010000057.1:0-566 GCF_047200775.1 Nocardia spongicola
CCCCGGTTATGGCCAGGGTGGTGTAGAAGTCGTCCGGGGCGATCTCGATCATGGTGTCGGTGGGTGGGATTTCGGCTTTGATCTGGTCGTAGGCGCCTTCGATCAGTCGGCCGGTGGCATTGACCGTCCACACCGTGTCGCCCATTTTCCGGGAGCGGATGGTGAAGCGATGGGTCGATTCCTCCAGTTCGAAGCGCATGAGTGGCATTTGCCCGTCTTCGATGGCCAGGGGTGCTACGAACTGGATGTTCTCTAATCCGGCCTGGGTGGATTCGGTGCGTGCCAGTACGGCGCTCAAGGCCGCGTCCAGGTATCCGGTGGCTGGCATCAGTCGGGTGCCCTCGACCCGGTGGTCGGCCAGCCACGGCAGCACCTGCATGTTCAATTCCAGTTGCCAGCGCAGGCTGTCTTCGGGATCTTGGTCGCCCAGTGTGGTGTAGCTGTCCGGGGTGCCGTAGAGGCGGAGGTGGTGGGATGGTATTTCGTTGCGGAGGTGGGTTTTCTGCCAGGGGTAGGTGGGGAGGTCGAGGTGTGGGGTGGGGGTGGGGAGGTCGGTGAACATTCCC
>NZ_JBJZOO010000058.1:0-536 GCF_047200775.1 Nocardia spongicola
TCGAATTCAGGCCCAGGTCCGGCACCGGTATGGTCAGGTCGATGGTTTCGGCCGATACTCCCATCACGATGGCCAGTTGTTCGGCGAGCAGGCGCGCGATCGTGTTCGTGCGTTCGGCTTCGTCGAGGTTGGTGAGTTCGGAGCGCAACCGTGCTGCGGCCGAATCCTGCTCTGTCGCGGCGGCGATCATGCCCTCGAGCCGACCGAGCAACGTCACCTGTTTGCCCATGCCCACAACCCGTTTCCAGTCCATCCCGCCGATGCCGGCTTGGATGACGCCGAGCCGCAGTGTTTGTTCCAGGTACTGCGGTCCGTCGGCCATGTCTAGGGGTTCGAAGCCCAGACTGTGCAGATAGTGGGTGACATTCTCATCGGCGGCGGCCATCCCCGCACCGGTCATGAGCCCCCAGCCGACTGCCAGCGCCGGGACGCCCTGCCGGGCCAGCGCCTGCGCGAACGTTTCCAATGCGAGATTGGCCGCGATGTAAGAGTATTGGCCTATATTGCCGAAAGCGGAGCCGGCGGAGGAGAACAGG
>NZ_JBJZOO010000059.1:0-536 GCF_047200775.1 Nocardia spongicola
TCTGTTCTCCTCCGGCTCCTCCGTCTTCGGCATCGTTGGCCAGTACTCCTATATCGCGGCCAATCTCGCTATGGAAACGTTCGCGCAGGTGCTGGCCCGGCAGGGCGTCCCGGCGCTGGCAGTCGGCTGGGGCCATATGACCGGTGCGGGGATGGCCGCCGCCGATGAGAATGTCACCCGTTATCTGCACGGTCTGGGCTTCGAACCCATGGAAATGGCCGACGGACCGCAGTACCTGGAACAAACACTACGACTCGATGCCACCCAAGTCGGCATCGGCGGGATAGACTGGAAACGGATTGTGGGCATGGGCAAACAGGTGACGTTGATCGGTCGGCTCGAGGGCATGATCGCCGCCGCGACACAGCAGGATTCGGCCGCAGCCCGGTTGCGCTCCGAACTCACCAACCTCGACGAAGCCGAACGCACGAACACGATCGCGCGCCTGCTCGCCGAACAACTGGCGTCGGTGATGGGAGTATCGGCCGAAACCATCGACCTGACCGTGCCCCTACCGGAACTGGGCATGGACTCAC
>NZ_JBJZOO010000060.1:0-529 GCF_047200775.1 Nocardia spongicola
GGTTGACCGGCGACAGCAGTGCCCATCACAATTTGTTGCAGCGGCCGCGGGATGTGCCGGTGCGGACCGCGCTCGGGGCGATGGCGATCACGTTCTATGTGGTGTTGACGTTGTCGTGTGTCAACGACATCATCGCGTTGAAGTTCGATATCTCGTTGAACGCCACGACCTGGATCGGGCGTATCGGGTTGTTGCTGGGCCCGCCGATCGCCTACTACCTGACCTACCGGTTCTGTTTGGGCTTGCAGCGTAGTGACCGGGCGGTGCTCGAGCACGGGATCGAGACCGGGGTGATCAAGCGGTTGCCGCATGGTGAGTACATCGAGGTGCATCAGCCGCTGGGGCCGGTGGACGCGCACGGGCACCCGGTCCCGCTGGAGTACCAGGGGGCGCCGGTCCCGAAGAAGATGAGCAAGCTCGGCTCGGCGGGTAAACCGGGGACCGGTAGCTTCCTGCGCCCGGATCCCGCCCAGGAAAGCCGCCGGCACTTCGAGATCGAACACGCCGAAGAACACAAACAACTCCGCGC
>NZ_JBJZOO010000061.1:0-529 GCF_047200775.1 Nocardia spongicola
AATATCTTCGATTGGCGCAAGCCACAGCGGCATGTGGCTATGCGGGATTCGCCCTGACCGACCACTACAACGCGGAGGATCCACCTGGGCCGACCGACGCCTGGGTGACCTTGGCTGGGCTGGCCCGCGAAACCTCCAGGATCCGGCTCGGGGTACTGGTGACCGCGGCGACCTTCCGCGCACCGGGCCCCCTGGCCATCCAGGTCGCCCAAATCGACCAGATGAGCGGCGGCCGGATCGACTTCGGTATCGGCACGGGCTGGAACCAACTCGACCACCAGTACTACGGCATCCCCTTCCCACCCCTGCGACAACGGTTCGACCGGCTCGAAGAATACTTGGCCGTGATCAGCGGCCTATGGCGCACACCAACCGGTGAACGGTTCAGCTACCACGGCAACCACTTCCACCTCGAGGACTCACCGGCACTCCCCAAGCCGGCCCAACCGGGGGGCCCGCCCATCGTGATGGGCGGTTTGGGCCCTAAACGCACTCCAGCACTCAGCGCCCGCTACGCCGACGAATTCAA
>NZ_JBJZOO010000062.1:0-510 GCF_047200775.1 Nocardia spongicola
GGGTATTGGCGTGCGGCGTTGGCGGGGTTGCCGGATGAGTTGAATTTGCCGGCGGATCGGCCGCGTCCGGTGGTGCAGTCGTTCGCGGGTGGGCGTGTGGTGTTCCCGATCGAGGCCGGGGTGGCGCGTGGGTTGGCGGAGCTGGCGCGTGGTGAGCAGGCGACGTTGTTCATGGTGGTGCATGCCGCGTTGGCGGTGTTCCTGGCGCGGATGTCGGGCACTGAGGATATCGCGATCGGTACCCCGGTGGCCGGTCGTGGGGAGGCCGAGCTCGATGATGTGATCGGTATGTTCGTCAACACGTTGGTGTTGCGGTCGCAGGTGAATGGCGGGGCGTCGTTTACGGAGTTGCTGGCCCGGACCAAAGAGGCGGATTTGCAGGCGTTCGCGCATGCGGATGTGCCGTTCGAGCGGTTGGTGGAGGTGCTCGCGCCGGAGCGCTCGACCGCGCGGCATCCGTTGTTCCAGGTGGCGTTGTCGTTCGAGAACCTGCCGGCCAGTGGTTTCGAG
>NZ_JBJZOO010000063.1:0-503 GCF_047200775.1 Nocardia spongicola
CTTCTCGATCCACGGATAGGCGATCAACACCGCGAACACCAACCCCATCACCAACGCCACCCAGAACACCGCCGGCACCGTATACGGCCCCAGATACAGCTCCCACGCCGGCATCAACCGCGCCATCCCGTCGGTCCACATCATGTAGAAGTCCGGCTGCGACCCCGCCGAGACCTGCGAGGGATTGTAGGGCCCCAGATTCCAGATCGGGTTGATCTGCAACACCCCACCCATGATCCCCACGATGCCGAGGGTGAACGCGAAGAACGCCCCCTGATCCGCGGCGAACACCGGCACGATCCGCGCACCGACCACATTGTTCTCCGTACGCCCCGGCCCGGGGAACTGGGTGTGCTTCTGATACCACACCAACGCCACATGCGCGGCGATCAACGCCAGCATGATCCCGGGGAACAACAACACATGCGCCACATACAACCGCGGGATGATGATCTCACCAGGGAAATCCCCACCGAACATCAACCAATGCATCCACGTCCCGA
>NZ_JBJZOO010000064.1:0-463 GCF_047200775.1 Nocardia spongicola
AGTCAACAAGGTCAAACTGGAAATCAATCTGCCGCAGAACATCGACAGTAATATCGGCTCGTCCATGGGTGGTTCCGTCTTCGCCTACGAATCGCACTACTGCGCCGCCGACCGCCCGAACAATCCGACCGCACTGGCCTGCGGCTGGATCTCCTCCGGTATCAGGGTCTTCGACGTCCGCGACCCGTTCGCCATCCGCGAGATCGCCTATTACAACCCACCCGCTCGCACCGGGCAGAACCTCAGCCTGTGGAACTCGCCCCACGCACTCGCCTCGATCATCGGCGTCCCGCTGATGAGCACGCCGCCTGTCATCCGTGCCGTACTGGAAGGACAGTTCAACCCGCTCGACTTCACCACCCCACGCACCGGCCGCCTCGCTTTCGGGGACATGTCCACGGACTGGTGCTTCTCACCGCCGGAGTGGCGCGGTTCGCAACTCTATGTCGCCTGCTCGGACAAT
>NZ_JBJZOO010000065.1:0-463 GCF_047200775.1 Nocardia spongicola
GGTCAACAAGGTCAAACTGGAAATCAATCTGCCGCAGAACATCGACAGTAATATCGGCTCGTCCATGGGTGGTTCCGTCTTCGCCTACGAATCGCACTATTGCGCCGCCGACCGCCCGAACAATCCGACCGCACTGGCCTGCGGCTGGATCTCCTCCGGTATCAGGGTCTTCGACGTCCGCGACCCGTTTGCCATCCGCGAGATCGCCTACTACAACCCACCCGCTCGCACCGGGCAGAACCTCAGCCTGTGGAACTCGCCCCACGCACTCGCCTCGATCATCGGCGTCCCGCTGATGAGCACACCGCCTGTCATCCGTGCCGTACTGGAAGGACAGTTCAACCCGCTCGACTTCACCACCCCACGCACCGGCCGCCTCGCTTTCGGGGACATGTCCACGGACTGGTGCTTCTCACCGCCGGAATGGCGCGGTTCGCAACTCTATGTCGCCTGCTCGGACAAC
>NZ_JBJZOO010000066.1:0-442 GCF_047200775.1 Nocardia spongicola
TCGTAATGCGACCGAGTGGGTGGTGGATGGGTCGTTGACGTTGGTGTCGTTGTTGGATGCGGCGGTCGCGGCGGGGCCGGGTGAGGTGGCGTTGGTCGCTGATGGTGGTGAGTCGGTGACGTATGGGGAGTTGGATGTTCGGGTGAATCGTCTTGCTCGGTATTTGATGTCGTTGGGTGTGGGGCCGGAGTCGCGGGTGGGGTTGGTGTTGCGGCGTTCGGTGGATTTGGTGGTCGCGATGTACGCGGTGGCGAAGTCGGGTGGGGCGTATGTGCCGGTGGATCCGGATCAGCCTGCTGAGCGGACGGATTACATTCTGCGGGTTGCGGCGCCGGTGTGTGTGTTGACCGATGCCGATGCCGATGCCGGGTTCATTGCCGGTGTGGCGCCGGTGGTGCGGGTCGATGAGCTGGATTTGGGTGGTGTGGATGGGTCACCGGTT
>NZ_JBJZOO010000067.1:0-436 GCF_047200775.1 Nocardia spongicola
GCGTAATGCGACCGAGTGGGTGGTGGATGGGTCGTTGACGTTGGTGTCGTTGTTGGATGCGGCGGTCGTGGCGGGGTCGGGGTCGGTGGCGTTGGTCGCTGATGGTGGTGAGTCGGTGACGTATGGGGAGTTGGATGTTCGGGTGAATCGTCTTGCCCGGTATTTGATTTCGTTGGGTGTGGGGCCGGAGTCGCGGGTGGGGTTGGTGTTGCGGCGTTCGGTGGATTTGGTGGTCGCGATGTATGCGGTGGCGAAGGCGGGTGGGGTGTATGTGCCGGTGGATCCGGATCAGCCTGTTGAGCGGACGGATTACATTCTGCGGGTTGCGGCGCCGGTGTGTGTGTTGACGAATGCGGAGGCGGGGTTCGTTACGGGTGTGGCGCCGGTGGTGCGGGTCGATGAGTTGGATTTGGGTGGTGTGGATGGGTCACCGGTC
>NZ_JBJZOO010000068.1:0-431 GCF_047200775.1 Nocardia spongicola
TGGTGAACGCACCGATATAGGCCCCGAGGGAGGAGCCGGAGATCCGGCCCGCGATCCCGGCGTCGTCGAAGGCTTCCCACGCGGTGTGCAGCACCAGCCGCTGTTGGGGGTCCATCTCCGCAGCTTCGCGGGGGGAGATACCGAAGAAGTCCGGATCGAACGCCCACGGATCGCTGTGCAGGAACGCTGCTCGTTTGACGTACATATGCGCGGGGGTGCGTTTGTCAGGGTCGTAGAAGCGCCGCCAGTCCCAACGCTCAGGAGGAATATCCCGCACCCCGTCACGTTTGTTGGCTACGAGATCCCAGAAGGTTTCCGGGGATTCGATGCCACCGGCGTAGTGGCAGCCGATACCGACAATGGCAATATCAGACACGTTGAACTCCTGGGCCGACACATTATTATCGTGTCCACGCATTCGCGCCCGGCGA
>NZ_JBJZOO010000069.1:0-429 GCF_047200775.1 Nocardia spongicola
GGGGATGGAGTCGTAGCCGCAGGAGTTCACGATTTTCGCGCCGGTGGCGGTGGCTTGTTCGTGGTAGGTGTCGATGGCGTCGCGGATGAACAGTGGTTCGCCGGTGAGGTCGGCGTAGTGGGTTCCGGCTTTGGCGCAGGCCGCGACCAGGGGCATTCCGTAGCGTAGGTAGGGGCCGACGGTGGTGACGATGACGGTGGTGCGGGTGGCCAGTTCGTCCAGTGCGGGCTGGTCGGTGGCATCGACCACGATGAGGTCCCAGGTCGCGGCTTGGGGGCCGAGTTTGTCGCGGACGGTGGTCAGTTTGTCCAGTGATCGTCCGGCCAGTGCGATGCGGGCGGATTCCGGTGCGGCGCCGAGGAGGTATTGCGCGGTCAGTGTGCCGACGAAACCCGTCGCGCCGAAGAGAACTAGGTCGAATTCCCTGCT
>NZ_JBJZOO010000070.1:0-423 GCF_047200775.1 Nocardia spongicola
AATCGGAATCGAGATCGTGATCCCGGAGAACGCCGCCCGCAACCCGGTACCCGAGAGCAGATCATCCGGCAACGAATACCCGAAGAACCCCTCGAACATCGCCAAGATCAACAACAGCGAACCGATCACCCAGTTCGCCTCCCGCGGCTTACGAAACGCCCCGGTGAAGAAGATCCGGAACAAATGCACAATGATCGACGCCGCGAACAACAACGCCGCCCAATGATGCACCTGCCGCACGAACAGGCCCCCACGCACCTCGAAAGAGATGTTCAACGCCGTCTCATACGCCCGCGACATCGTCACACCACGCAACGGCTGATACGCCCCGTCGTAGACGACCTCACTCAGCGACGGATCGAAGAACAACGTCAGATACACACCCGACAACAACAAGATGACGAAGCTGTAGAGCGCGATCTC
>NZ_JBJZOO010000071.1:0-405 GCF_047200775.1 Nocardia spongicola
CGGCGGTGTCGTTTACGGTGGTGTCGGATACGCAGATCACCGCTACTGTTCCTGCGGGGACCGGCACGGTCGCTGTCACCGTGACTGCTGTGGGTGGTGTCAGTAATAGTGTGGTTTACACGTATGTTGCGACACCCACCCTCACCTCAGTTTCCCCGGATGTCGGGCCGACCGCGGGTGGTAATACGGTGACGTTGACTGGTACCAATCTCACCGGTGCCACGGGAGTGTTGTTCGGTGCGACTCCGGCGGTGTCGTTCACGGTGGATTCGGATACGCAGATCACCGCTACCGTTCCTGCCGGAACCGGTACGGTGGCTGTCACGGTCACTACACCGGCTGGTACCAGCAACGGTGTCCACTATGCCTATGGTGCTTCTCCGTCGCTGGACACGGTGGTCCCTG
>NZ_JBJZOO010000072.1:0-404 GCF_047200775.1 Nocardia spongicola
TGGCCTGGTTTGTGTTGGCCGCTGTTGGCGTAGGTGACTTGCCAGGTGATGTGTGGTGTGCCGTCGGGGCCTGCGTCGAAGCGTAGGAGTTGGCGGTTGGTGGCGATGTAGACGTCGCCGTTGGCGCCGACGGCGAAGGAGTTCTCGATTTGGTTTTCCGAGCCTGCGCCGAGGCGGATGGCGTGTGTGGTGCCGGTGTCGGGGTCGAGGGTGCCGACGACGCCGTTGGTTTTGCCGACGAACCAGATCAGGCCGTTGGAGTCCGGGAGTGCGGAGTTCAGGGTTTCGCCTGGTTGCAGGACACCGGTCAGGTCGTAGTCGCGTTCGAGGGTGAAGCCGTCGGCGGCGGGGGTTTCGGCGAAGACCTGGATATGTCCGGTGCTGGTGCCGATCACGGCGCGGTC
>NZ_JBJZOO010000073.1:0-400 GCF_047200775.1 Nocardia spongicola
GCACAACAACCAGCCAACCCACCGCACAAGCTGCCGACGACACCCCCCAGGAAGAACCAGACACCTCGGAGGCCAGTACCCCCAGCGAGGGGACGGTCAGCGTCCGGTAAGAGAACCGGCAGAAACGGAAGGCCAGCTCTTCGAACCGGCTCTACCTGTTTTCAGGCAGCAGTGCGTGGATGTTCGGCAGTCCCGAGATTCCATGGACATCGTCGACTCGTCGGTATCGAAAGGAGCTCCTCGACGCGAAACAGATCAGGGGCATCATCCCGGAGAAAGTCGCCGCCCGCATCCGCACCGGGCTCGAATCCGACCGCCCCCGCGCTCTTTACGCCATCGGCAACAACACCCCCGCTGTTCACCGTCCATCGGATACTCCCCCGCACAATCATGGGGTATG
>NZ_JBJZOO010000074.1:0-383 GCF_047200775.1 Nocardia spongicola
AGAAACGCTATTGCTGACACCACCCGCAGTAGTCACCGTAACCCCCACCGTGCCGGTCCCCGCAGGAACTACCGCAGTGATCTGCGTATCCGACACCACCGTGAACGACACCGCCGGAATCCCACCGAACAACACCGCCGTCGCACCGGTGAACCCGGTACCGGACAACGTCACCGAATTACCACCAGCCACCGGACCCGAACCCGGAACCACCGAAGCGAGCGTCGGAACTAGGAGATAGGTGTAGGCCACGCTGTTGCTGACACCGCCCGGCGTGGTCACCGTGACACCTACCGTGCCGGTCCCCGCAGGAACGGTAGCGGTGATCTGCGTATCCGACACCACCGTGAACGACACCGCCGGAATCCCACCGAAATCCACCG
>NZ_JBJZOO010000075.1:0-368 GCF_047200775.1 Nocardia spongicola
CTTCAGTACCACCATCCCGACGCCTTCACCGCGGCCGTAGCCGTCGGCGGCGGCGTCGAAGGCTTTGCTGCGCCCGTCGGTGGCAAGGAACCCACCTTTGCACATCGGGACGAAGGTTTCCGGCTGTATCATCACGTTCACCCCGCCTGCGATGGCCATTTCGCAGTCGCCGTCGGCGATGCCTTGGCAGGCCAGATGGAACGCCACCAGTGAGGAGGAGCACGCGGTGTCCACCGTGAGTGCGGGGCCGACCAGGTTCAGCACATAGGCCAGCCGGTTGGAGATCATCGTGAATGACGCCCCGGCGGAGGTATGCATATCGATGTATTGCATCGACGTATCGGAAGACATGAGGGTCAACTGGTCGG
>NZ_JBJZOO010000076.1:0-368 GCF_047200775.1 Nocardia spongicola
CACAGCCACCTCATGGACCCCATCCTCGACGAACTCCGCAATGTCCTGACCGAACTACAACCGACCACCCCACACATCCCGCTGTACTCCACCGTCACCGCCACCCGCAGCACCAACACCCCACTCGACGCCGACTACTGGTGCGACAACGTCCGCCACCCCGTCCGCTTCGCCGACACCACCCGCGAACTCATCCACGCGGGCCACCGCGTCTTCCTCGAAATCGGCCCACATCCCGTCCTCGCCGCCAACATCCGCGAAATCCTACGCACCGCAGGCGAAACCGGCACCACCATCGCCACCCTCAACCGCAAACAACACGACACCGACAGCATCCGCAAAACCCTCGCCGACCTCTACGCCGCCGG
>NZ_JBJZOO010000077.1:0-367 GCF_047200775.1 Nocardia spongicola
TCCGACGGGGGTGCCGGTGCCGTGGGCTTCGAAATACGTCACCTCGTTGGGGGTGATCCCGGCGCGTTGGGTGACTTCTTTGGCAAGTTGTTCTTGTAGGTCGGCGTTGGGGACGGTGATGGCGGTGGTGCGGCCGTCCTGATTGGAGCCGGTGGCTTTGACCACGGCGTAGATGCGGTCGCCATCGCGTTGGGCGGCGTCGAGTTTCTTCAGTACCACCATCCCGACGCCTTCACCGCGGCCGTAGCCGTCGGCGGAAGCGTCGAAGGCTTTGCTGCGCCCGTCGGTGGCAAGGAACCCACCTTTACACATCGTGACGAAGGTTTCCGGCTGCATCATCACGTTCACCCCACCCGCGATAGCCATC
>NZ_JBJZOO010000078.1:0-357 GCF_047200775.1 Nocardia spongicola
GGACACGCTATTGCTGACACCACCCGCAGTGGTCACCGTGACAGCAACAACACTGCTCCCCGCCGGAACTACCGCGGTGATCTGCGTATCCGACACCACTGTGAACGACAGCGCCGGAATCCCACCGAACAACACCGCCGTCGCACCGGTGAACCCGGTACCGGACAACGTCACCGAATTACCACCGCCCTCCGGACCTGAATCCGGAACCACCGAGACCAACGTCGGCACAGCATCATACGTGTAAGACACGCTATTGCTGACACCACCCGCAGTGGTCACAGTGACAGCGACCGTGCCGGTCCCCGCAGGAACAGTAGCGGTGATCTGCGTATCCGACACCACCGTGAACGACAC
>NZ_JBJZOO010000079.1:0-311 GCF_047200775.1 Nocardia spongicola
AATTGAACAACTCCGTACGCGGATACTCCCGCACCACCCGCTGCGCGAGCGCCGCGGGCAACGCCTCACCAATCGCCAACACCCGCCACACCGACTCCGGCAACCCCGCCGCCAACAACGCATCCAACATCGACGGCACCACATGCAACGTGGTCACCCACTCCCGCGCCATCAACTCAACCAGATACCCCGGATCCCGATGCCCCTGCGACGCCGCGATCACCAAACGACCACCACACACCACCCCCGACCAAAACTCCCACACCGACAAATCGAACGTCGCCGCCGTCTTCAACAACACCGCATCCGCG
>NZ_JBJZOO010000080.1:0-311 GCF_047200775.1 Nocardia spongicola
TGCGGATGCGGTGTTGTTGAAGACGGCGGCGACGTTCGATTTGTCGGTGTGGGAGTTTTGGTCGGGGGTGGTGTGTGGTGGTCGGTTGGTGATCGCGGCGTCGCAGGGGCATCGGGATCCGGGGTATCTGGTTGAGTTGATGGCGCGGGAGTGGGTGACCACGTTGCATGTGGTGCCGTCGATGTTGGATGCGTTGTTGGTGGCGGGGTTGCCGGAGTCGGTGTGGCGGGTGTTGGCGATCGGTGAGGCGTTGCCCGCGGCGCTCGCGCAGCGGGTGGTGCGGGAGTATCCGCGTACGGAGTTGTTCAATG
>NZ_JBJZOO010000081.1:0-273 GCF_047200775.1 Nocardia spongicola
GGCCTCCGCGCCCGCGGTGAGGCGTTCGGCGAATCCACGGGCCAGATCGCGGACGGCCTGTTCACTGCGGGCCGAGAGGGGCAGGACGCCGTAGTGCCGAGGTGTGCGGACCTTCCTGTTTCCGTTTCCCTTGGTGTGTTGGGGTGGTTGGTATTCCTGGAGGATGACATGGGCGTTGGTGCCGCCGTAGCCGAATCCGTTGACCGCGATGGTGACCCGATCGACCTCCGGGCCGACGGGTTCGGCGTCCAGTTGCAGGCGCAGGTTCAATTC
>NZ_JBJZOO010000082.1:0-272 GCF_047200775.1 Nocardia spongicola
AGAACTTGGCGGCAAGCCTGACACAGCCCCCCGGCGAGTGTGTCGAACGTCGGTCCGAGCCCGAGCCGCGCGCTGTATTCACCCAATGTGCCCAGCCCAGCGGCATTCGAGCCGAGCCACGGTGGAGCCAGCCCGACCAACTTGTCCACCTTCGCCGCCCCACCGAGCCGCTTGATGAAGTAATTACCGATGAAATTGCCTTGAGAGTGGCCGACGATATCGACCCGGGTGGCGCCGGTCGCGGCGAGGACCCGATCCACGAAAACGGCTAG
>NZ_JBJZOO010000083.1:0-269 GCF_047200775.1 Nocardia spongicola
GCACCTTGCGGACAGGCCTGACACGGCCCGAAAAGCGCATCGAAAGCCTGGCTCGATCCCAACCGCATGCTGTACTCGTTCAGCTCCCCCAAGCCCGCGGCATTCGAGCCGAGCCATAGCGGAGCCAGCCCGACCAGCTTGTCCACCTTCGCCGCCCCACCGAGCCGCTTGATGAAGTAATTACCGTAGATATTGCCTTGAGAGTGGGAGACGATATCCACCCTGGTAGCCCCGGTCGCGGCGAGGACCCGATCCACGAAGGCGCCGAA
>NZ_JBJZOO010000084.1:0-259 GCF_047200775.1 Nocardia spongicola
CTGGCTCCCCGCGAGTTCCGGGCCCCGGTCACCGAGATCGAAACCATCCTCACCGAGGTATTCACCGAAGTCCTCGGCACCGAGGATATCGGTGTCGACGATTCCTTCTTCGCCCTCGGTGGCGACAGCATCCTGTCCATCCAACTGGTCTCCCGCGCCAAAACCCGCGGCATCCTCATCACCCCCCGCGACGTCTTCGAACGCAGAACCATCACCGCACTCGCCGATATCGCCACCCTCGGCACCGACGACGAGACGG
>NZ_JBJZOO010000085.1:0-244 GCF_047200775.1 Nocardia spongicola
ACGAATTGGTCCAGGTGTGCCTCGGCCGCGACCACGCCGTCCCATAGGGCGCGTGCTCCGTCGACCTTGGTTCGGTAGACCTTGTCCAAGCCGGGCCGGTCCATATCGATGATGCGTTTGTCGTCGAGGATGCCCGCGGTGTGGAAGATGCCTTTCAGCGGGTGTTCGGGGGTGTGGGCGCGGCTGATCACCGCGGTGATGGCATCGGTATCGGTGATGTCGACGGTTTCGGTGACCACGTCGA
>NZ_JBJZOO010000086.1:0-241 GCF_047200775.1 Nocardia spongicola
GCGGGCCATGGCCCACCATTGTGGGCCCATGCCGGTGAACACGAACACCGGTTCGGCTGCCTTGCTGGTCACGGTTCGGTTGATCGGTCCGGTGCCTTCGGTGAAGTCGGTCAGCGCTTGTTGTAGAGCGGTGTTGTCGGTGAAGGGGATTCCGGCGCGGTAGGGGTGGTGGTTGCGGCGGGTCCAGGCCGCTTCGGCCAACCAGCCGGCCTCCGCGCCCGCGGTGAGGCGTTCGGCGAAT
>NZ_JBJZOO010000087.1:0-239 GCF_047200775.1 Nocardia spongicola
GCTCCGGCGATGTAGGCGGCGGCGACTTCGCCGACGCTGTGGCCGACCACGGCGGCGGGGCGGATATCGAGTTCGGCGAGTTCGGCGCATAACGCGACTTGGATCAGGAAGTTGCCTGCTTGGGCGACGACGGTGGAGGTGGCGCGGGATCGGTCTTCGGGGCGCAAGAGTTCTTCGGTGATCGACCAGCCTGCGATCTTCTGGAACTCGGTGTCCACCCGAGCCGCCTCGGCGGCGAA
>NZ_JBJZOO010000088.1:0-233 GCF_047200775.1 Nocardia spongicola
CAACTGAACCTGCACCTACAACTGGACGCCCAACCAGTAGGCCCCGAGGTCGACCGGGTCACCATCGCGGTCAACGGATTCGGCTACGGCGGCACCAACGCCCATGTCATCCTCCAGGAATACCAACCACCTGAGCATCCCAGCGGAAACGGACACGCGCGCACCCCTCGCCACTATGGAGTACTACCGATCTCGGCACGCAGTGAACAAGCCGTCCGCGATCTGGCCCGCGG
>NZ_JBJZOO010000089.1:0-230 GCF_047200775.1 Nocardia spongicola
GGAGGCGGACTTCGGGCAAGGGGTATTCCTGGGAACACCCCAGAAAGGGTCATTCGCTACCCGGCACTTATGCGAAATTTACCACGTAGTGTGGGAATTTCAATGTGTCGAACTGTTGTAAACGACATCTCGAAAAGGGTTTTCGTGTAATATTTCGCTATCTTTTCGTTGTTTTCGTCCCTGTTGGTAGAGGGGGCTTCAACGGGAGAGGCCGTAGGTACGGGCAATCA
>NZ_JBJZOO010000090.1:0-225 GCF_047200775.1 Nocardia spongicola
CGGCGGTGTCGTTCACGGTGGTGTCGGATACGCAGATCACCGCTACCGTTCCTGCGGGGACCGGCACGGTGGGGGTCACTGTTACTACTCCGGGTGGTACCAGTAATCCTGTCTCCTATACCTATCTCGGAACGCCCACGTTGGTCTCGGTGGTTCCGGGTTCGGGTCCGGAGGTCGGTGGTAATTCGGTGACGTTGACTGGTACCGGGTTCACCGGTGCGACGG
>NZ_JBJZOO010000091.1:0-225 GCF_047200775.1 Nocardia spongicola
CTGCGCGGCGCTGTGCTCGATCGGAAGCATGCCACCGACAGCCGAAGCCGGCCACGGCAGGTCATAACTGCCGAAGGTACCCGCGTATACGCAATACCCCTCATTGGCAAGCAGCGGCACATACACACCCCAGTTCGTCTGCGCGCCACCACCTGTCCCATGCGCGAGCACCACCGGATTCGGATGCTCAGAACTCGGACGGCAGGACCAGTCATTGGAACCAGG
>NZ_JBJZOO010000092.1:0-224 GCF_047200775.1 Nocardia spongicola
GGTGTAGCCGTAGTTGTTTTCGACGATGAGGGAGCGTCCGGCGCCGATCAGGGAGTTTTCGGTGTTGCTGCGTCCGGGTTCGAATACTGGTACGGAGCAGACTTGTCGTTGGGTGGCTTCGGGTGCGGTGCGGTAGACGACGACGTTCATGGGGTCGGCGTTGTCGGTGATGGCGACGTAGCCGTCGGGCAGGATGGTCGGTGTGGTTCCGGTGCCGTCATCGA
>NZ_JBJZOO010000093.1:0-216 GCF_047200775.1 Nocardia spongicola
CTGCCGGGGTTGCGGGTCGAGGCGGTGGATTTCGAGGTCGAGACCGCGAAGTTCGATCTGTCGTTGACCGTGCGCGAACTCGCCGTGGATCCAGCTGCGGAGCCGGCCGTGGGTTCGGCAGTGGAGTCGGGTGTGGCGGGGATGTATGCGGAGTTCTCCTACGCGCGGGATCTGTTCGACGAGGACACGGTGCGGGGCTTCGCCGAGCGGTTCACT
>NZ_JBJZOO010000094.1:0-213 GCF_047200775.1 Nocardia spongicola
GTCGAAGTCGATGTCGGGGTTGGGGGTGTCGAGCCAGTATTGCGGGGGCAGGGTGCGGTGGGAGATGGCCAGGGCGGCTTTGATCACGCTGGCGATACCGGAGGCGGCTTCGGTGTGCCCGAGTTGGGTTTTCACCGAGCCCACTCCCAGGGGTTCGACACGTCCGTCGACGGCGCCGTAGGCGTGGCCGATGGCTTGCAGTTCGAGGGGGTC
>NZ_JBJZOO010000095.1:0-207 GCF_047200775.1 Nocardia spongicola
CCCGACCGGGGTGCCGGTGCCGTGGGCTTCGACGTAGGTGATGTCGTGTGGGGAGATCCCGGCTCGTTGGGCAACCTCTTTGGCAAGTTGTTCTTGTAGGTCGGCGTTGGGGACGGTGATGGCGGTGGTGCGGCCGTCTTGGTTGGAGCCGGTGGCTTTGACCACGGCGTAGATGCGGTCGCCATCGCGTTGGGCGGCGTCGAGTTT
>NZ_JBJZOO010000096.1:0-206 GCF_047200775.1 Nocardia spongicola
CGGGCCATGGCCCACCATTGTGGGCCCATGCCGGTGAACACGAACACCGGTTCGGCTGCCTTGCTGGTCACTGTCCGGGTCACCTGCCCGGCGCCCCCGGCGAACTCCTGCAATTCCTGGAACAGTTCGATGTGGTCGGCGAAGGGGATTCCGGCGCGGTAGGGGTGGTGGTTGCGGCGGGTCCAGGCCGCTTCGGCCAACCAGCC